>DASYQS010000039.1:0-214442 GCA_036005185.1 Chitinophagaceae bacterium
CAGGCCCATCTTTCTATTGACAAGCCGGCGAATTATGAGTTTAGAGGAGTATGGATTGCTACAGTTGATAATATTGATTGGCCAACCAAAGGCATGGTAAACGTAGATAGTCAAAAAGCGGAATTTATCCGCCAGCTTGATCTGCACAAACAAAACGGCATGAATGCCATGATCGTTCAAGTACGGCCCGCCGCTGATGCCTTTTATCCTTCACAATACGAACCATGGAGTCAGTGGCTAACTGGTGTGCAAGGCCATCCGCCATCACCATATTATGATCCATTGCAGTTTATGATTGAAGAAACTCATAAAAGAGGAATGGAGTTTCACGCATGGTGCAATCCATACAGAGCAGATTTTCAAATCGGAAAATCTTCCATTGCATCCAATCATATCACCAAAATTCACCCTGAATGGTTTTTAACTTATGGAGATAAAAAATATTTTGATCCAGCGAATAAAGAGGCTCAAAAATTTGTGGTAAATGTAATCCGGGATATTGTAGAGAGGTATGACGTAGATGCCATTCACATGGACGATTATTTTTACCCATACCGGATTGCCGGAAAAGAATTTCCCGATGAGGCGTCCTATAAAAGATCGGGAACAACCCTATCAAAAGATGATTGGCGAAGAAGCAATGTGGATACGATTATTGCCACGCTAAGCAGTGCGATCAAATTCGAAAAACCCTGGGTAAAATTTGGGATTTCACCGTTTAGTGTGTGGCGCAACAAAGACAAGGATCCTGATGGCAGTGAGAGTCAAGCTGGGCAAACCAATTATGATGACTTGTACGCAAATATCTTATTGTGGCTACAAAAAGGTTGGATAGACTATGTGGCCCCCCAATTATATTTGGAGATTGGCAATAGCAAAATTGCTTATGAAAAATTGCTTGATTGGTGGAGCAAGCATACTTATGGCCGTCATTTATATATAGGACAGGGTATTTACCGGACAGGTGAAAGATCAAGCAGTGCTTGGAAAAATCCAAATGAATTGCCAAATCAAATTCAGTTATTAAGACAATATCCCAACGTTCAGGGTAGTATTTATTTCAGCAGTAAGTCTTTTGACAGAAACCCAAATGGATGGAATGACAGCTTGCGAAATAATTATTACAGAGAGCCGGCATTGATACCTCCTATGGATTGGCTACCCAAAAAGCCCACTAATTAAAATGGTACTTTAACTGTATTATTCCATCTTTATAAATTCTTGAGTCAAGAAGTTGCAGTTTGCTGATATCTTTTATGGACGGACAAAGAGCTAAGCCCTTTCCTAATAAACGAGGCATAATGGTCAGATTAAAAATAATTTTTTATATAAAGTAAAATAAATGATCAACCAAAAGAACAACACAACTGCAGGAGTTACTCGAATTGCGAGGCAGTACTAAAAAAATCATTTTCTCTACCTTTGTCATTCTTATTTTTTTAATTTTTAATTTTTGAAACATGCCTGGCTTTGAATTATGGAGTGATAAAGAACGTAAGGAAGTAAATGAGGTTTTGGAAACTGGGATCCTTATGCGCTATGGGTTTGACGGCCCGCGCAAAGAAATCTGGAAGTCTAAAGAACTGGAAAAAGCGATCTGTGAAAAATTTGGAAGCCGGTATGCTCAATTAACATCAAGCGGCACCTCGGCATTAACAACAGCTATGGCTGCCCATGGCATTGGCACAGGTGATGAAGTGATCATGCCTTCATTCACTTTTGTTGCAAGCTTTGAAGCGGTATTAAGTGTGGGTGCTACGCCTGTGTTAGTTGATGTTGATGAATCGCTAACTTTAAATCCCAGTGCCGTCCGCAAGGCAATCACCTCAAAAACAAAGTGCATCATGCCAGTACACATGTGCGGCGCCATGGCAGATATGGATGCATTGATTACAATTTGCAAGGAACATGATTTGATATTACTTGAAGATGCCTGCCAAAGCTTCGGAGCCTCTTATAAAGGGAAATATGCAGGAACCATTGGCAGGGCTGGAACTTTTAGCTTTGATTTTGTAAAAATCATTACTTGCGGAGAGGGTGGAGCCGTAATCACAAATGAAGAAGACCTTTATTTAAAATGTGACGGATACTCTGACCATGGCCATGACCATAAAGGCATTGACCGCGGAGCTGATTTGCATCCTTTTCTTGGTTACAACTTTCGCATTTCAGAGTTGCATGCAGCCGTTGGCCTTGCACAGATTAGAAGACTGGACGAGTTTTTAGAAATTCAAAAACGTAATCATTCGCAGCTTAAAAGCATTTTATCTCAAATACAAGAAATTTCCTTTCGAAAAATTCCTGATCCTGCAGGTGATAGTTGCAGCTTTTTGAGCTGGTTTTTGCCTACAGAAGAGATCACAAGAGCAGTTATAAACGAATTGAAAATCGAAAATATATTGGCTGGTAATTTTTATTGGTACGATAATAACTGGCACTATATCCGTAAATGGGATCATTTGAAAAACAATATCACACTTCACTTATTGAATGATTCGCAACAATCGGCATTAAAAAAATTGCAGTCACAAGATTTTTCCGCCAGTGATGCTGTGATGAGCCGTTGCATTTCCACAGCCATAAGCTTATTATGGACAGAAGAACAGATAAAAGAGAAAGGAGAGAAAGTGGTAAGCGTGGTAAAGAAAGTTTTAAAAGATCAAAAAATTACAGTATAAATCAAAACTTAATTCCCCTCTTTTGAATATAATAATGCCACAATAACATGGCTGCAATAGAACGATAGGGTCGCCAAGGTTCTGACAATTTTAAAAACTCTTCTTGTTTCGTTTCCTTTGTCAATTGTTTTATTTCCTTTAATGCGTTTATCATCGCCAGATCGCCAAGGGGAAACACATCCGTTCTTTGTAGAGCAAACAACAAATACACATCAACTGTCCAATCTCCAATACCTTTTATTGTCTTTAATTGCTGCCGTATCTCCGCATCATCAAGAATAGAAAGTTTTTTTAGATTGATTTGCTTGGAAACCATAGCCTGTGCAAGGCATTTTGCATAAACCGTTTTTTGCCGGCTGAAATAGCAGGCCTTTAAATCCTCATCAGATAAAGTGAGGAGCTTTTTAGGAGTGATATTCCCCAGCCTGTCCTTTAATTTATTTAACGCGGCCCTTGCAGAGGCCAGTGAAACCTGTTGCTCAAGAATAATATGAATGAGGGTTTGAAAGGAAGCTGTCCTGGTCCAAACAGGTGGATATCCATACTGCTTAACAACAAAGCGAAGGTGCTTGTCTTTACTTGTTAGTTTATTGCAGAGAGAATGAAAATTGTCTTTGTTAAAGCTAAGATGCATGTGTTAAGGGAAAAACTCAAAATAGGCTTTTTCTGTCGATATGATAAAGATTATCTCTTCATCTTAAATTTTTCAATAGCCTCTCTTGTAAAAGAGCTCAACACTAATCTTCCGCTGATAGCAGCTCTTTCCAACAAAAGATGATCCCAGTGTTCTGTTCCTTTCCATAATATTTTTTTCATTTCTGCCATAGCTTGAGGGTTGGTATGTATCAACGAATCTGCCAATCTTGAAATGGACTCATCCATACCTTCTATTGTTGAATGCACTTCAGCAAATAAACCTTTGCGGCCAGCCCACTGTGCATTGCGCCCCATTGTTGCGTCAATAGTTAATTGAGAAAATGCTGAAGTACCAATTTTTCTTTCTACAGCCGGGCCTACTACGAAAGGCCCGATACCAATAGCAAGTTCGCTTAATCTTATTTCTGCATATTCTGTTGCAATGGCATAATCAGCTGCTGCTACTAAGCCAACTCCGCCCCCAATACATTTGCCATGCACTCGTGCAATAATAAATTTTGGGCAAATTCGCATCGTATTGATCACATGAGCAAACCCGCTAAAAAACTGCAACCCTTGCTCTGCGTTCTGAATGACAGCAAGTTCATCAAAAGAGGCTCCGGCGCAAAAAACCTTTTCTCCATATGATCGAAGAATGATCAGAATCGTGTTTGGATCATTACCGGCGCGATCAATGGCAACAGCCAGATCATGTAAAACTTTTCCAGGCAATGAATTGCTTTGCGGGTGAAAAAACTCTATCGCAGTTATTCCTTTATGAAATTCACTTTTTACATAGCCGTCTGCCATATCTAATATTTTATGACTGATTTTTTTTAGCTACCATCGTAAGAATGGTGGCAATCCCTACAACAGGCTCGTCTGTTTCATCTAAAATCTCAACAAGCCATTTTACAATTCCTTTATCAATATCATCTCCTCTTTTAACCTCCTCAGCTTTCTGTGCCACCTTTTTGTCAATAGGCAGTTTCTCTTTGCAGGTAAAACGAATATAGATTTCTACACCAGGATAAACGGGTTTAGTAAATCTCAATTCATCGATGCCATAATTTAACAGCACAGGATTTTTTTCATAACTATCAACAAACAGGCCAGCCGCTGCACTCATAATAAAGTATCCATGCGCAACTTGCTTTTCAAACATGGTTCCTGTAAAATCCGTTTCCTTTAAATGCGCATAAAAATGGTCACCGCTAAGATCGGCAAACCTGTCAATGTCCTCGGCAGTGATCACCCTTTTATCGGTAATGATCTGGTCGCCGATCTGCAATTCTTCAAAATATTTTTTGAAGGGGTGAATATCTTCTATATTCCCTTTTGCATTTTGCTGGTAAATTTTTGTGATCGATGTAATGGTTGCAGGCGAGCCTTGTATGGCCACTCGTTGCATATAATGTTTAACACCTCGAATACCACCCATCTCTTCGCCTCCACCAGCGCGACCTGGTCCACCATGCACTAACATAGGTAACGGAGAGCCATGACCCGTACTTTCCTTAGCACATTCAGCATTCAATACTAAAATTCTTCCATGATAAGTGCCGGTATTTACAACATAGTCCCTGGCGATGTCATTATCAGCAGTAACAATCGTACTGCATAATGAACCTTTGCCTTTTTTACTCAATTCAATCGCTTCACTTAAGTCTTTACAAGGCATTATGGTGCTCACGGGGCCAAAAACTTCTACATCATGCACTTCAGATGCTGAAAAAGGGTTATCATTCTTTAGTAAGATCGGCGAAATAAAAGCACCTTTATTAGCATCTGCATCTATTACCTCTACACTATCCAAAGAACCATAAACAATTTGCGATGAAGCTAAGAGCTTTTGAATCTGACTTCTTACCTCAGATCTCTGACTCTGCCCTGCTAAGGAGCCCATTCTTACTTTATCATTCAATGGATTACCGATTGTAGTTTGTTGTAAGGATGTAGCAATTGCCTTCCAAACCTCTTGCATTTTATTTTGGGGAACAAAAATTCTTCGTATAGCTGTACATTTTTGTCCTGCCTTCGCTGTCATTTCTTTGCGGACTTCTTTGATGAAAATATCCCATTCAGCCATTCCTGGCTCAACATCCTCGCCCAGCACAATGGCATTCAATGAATCTGCTTCCATATTAAAGGGAACGCTTTCGCCCAAAACTTTTGGATGCGATCGCAATTTTAATCCTGTGGATTTAGAGCCGGTAAATGTGATTACATCTTGCGAGGTTACATGATCCAAAATATCACCAGCACTGCCACAGATCAATTGCAAGGCGCCTTCAGGCAAAATTCCTGAAGCAATAATTTCTTTTACTACAGCCTCAGTTAAATAAGAAGTAATGGTAGCCGGTTTTACTACAGCCGGCACTCCTGCAAGCCAGTTCACAGCACATTTTTCTAACATGCCCCACACAGGAAAATTAAATGCATTGATGTGGATAGCAACCCCCTCTTTAGAAACCAAGATATGATGACCCATAAAACTGCCGCCCTTGCTTAAGGCCACTGACTCGCCATCCGTGCAATAAGGCAGGTCAGGAAATTTTCTTCGCAAGGAGGCATTGCTAAATAAATTCCCGAAGCCGCCTTCAATATCTATCCAGCTATCAGCTTTCGTGGCACCCGTTTTATAACTAACCTGATAAAATTTTTCTTTTTTCTCATTCAGGTAAATAGCTAATGCCCTCAACATTCTTCCGCGTTCATGAAACGTCATTTTACGAAGAGCAGGGTTTCCCAATCTTCTTCCGTAGTCAAGTATCGATGCAAAATCTAATCCTTCAGTAGAGGCGATGGCAATCTCTTCACCTGTTACAGCATCGTACAAAACCTGTCCATGACCATCGCCTGTGATCCATTTACCGGTAATATAATTTTCCAGCTTATTCATATAGCAGCTCATTGTTCAGAACAGCGAAATTAAACATATTGTCAAACTCAAATGACCATGCAGTTATCTTTGCAAAAATTTAATTGAATGAAAAAATTGCTTGGGTTTGCAATTGGTACATTTTTATTCATTGCCTGTAATAATTCCGGATCGCCTAAAGAAAATGAAGCAAAAAGTAATGCAGACAGTCTTATGAATGAAGTGATGGAAGGTCATAATGTCGGAATGTCAAAAATGAGCAAACTAAATGAAGCACAAAAAAAAGTACAACATGCTATTGATTCGCTTTCAAAATTACCTATGGAGCAGCGAAAAAATTCTACAGCGTATAAAATGCAACTCGACTCAATATTGGATAGATTAAAATATGCTAATTATGCAATGGACAGGTGGATGGAGGAATTTAACATGGATTCAGCATCGAATAATGAAGAAATGAGGTTCAAATATCTTGAATCAGAAAAAATAAAAATTGCGAAGGTCAATGAGGCAATGCTCAGCAGTCTGCAAAAAGCTGATTCATTGCTTAAACAGAAGCCTTAAGCTCAGGAATATTAATTCCGAATTGTTTTAAATGATGCTTTACATGTTTATGATGCAGTTGCACCCATTCCTCAAAATTTAATTCTCCAAAAGCCGGATGCAGGGTTTTCTTTTCAGGATCATCGGTAAAATAAATAAAGAATTCATTCACCTGTTGCTCCAAGTTTGCTACAGCTTCATCCATTGTTTCATATTGAAGAGGTAATGGCTCTTCTGGCAAAATTGGAGCTTTTGTATTCTCCCGAAATTCCTTTTCACTCATTAGAAAGGCATAGAACTTAGGAAGAAGTTCTTCAGACGTTGCAAGCGGAAACTTTATTTGATTAGTAGAAATTTGAAAAAAAGATGAAACATGTTCCACCATTTGTTGTGCATTCATCTTTCCCCAACGTGGTGAAGCAGCTGTATCAATTTGACGCATTAAAGGAATAAGCTGTTTTTCTAAAAAAAGACGCTTGTTTTCATTCACCATAATTCTAAGATGCACTATTTTTCATTCGCTTATCAATGGCTTGGCATAAGGAGTCGAATATTTCTTCAATGCTTCCTTCACCTTTTATAGCTTGAAATTTTTTTAATTTTTTATAATGCTCAGCTATCGGAGCCGTTTCGTTTTTATATACAGTAAACCGTTTATGAATGACCGTTTCGTTGGTATCATCACTGCGGCCAGAGGTTTTGCCTCTATTCAGTAATCTTTTTACTAATTCTTCCTCAGTTACTTCTAGTGCAAGCACTAACCCGATTTCAGTTTTTTTGAACGAGAGCAGCTTGTCAAGCGCCTGCGCCTGTGCTATTGTACGCGGAAATCCATCAAACAAGAAACCAGGAACTTGTTGATGATGTTCAAGGCAAGTGTCGATCATAGCAATAACTACCTCGTCAGGTACTAATTGTCCTTTGTCGAGAAAATTTTTTGCTTCCAACCCAAGCGGAGTTCGGTTTGTAATTTCTTCACGCAGCAAATTGCCGGTAGATAAATGTATAAGTCCATATTTTTCAACCAGCTTTTCTGATTGCGTTCCTTTTCCGCTCCCAGGTGGACCAAAGAGGATCAAATTAAACATAAGCGAATATAGTCATATAGGTCAAAAAGGTCATTAATTAATCGTTCTTTGAACCGATAGAATTAATGTAGCCAAACATTATTCTAAAATAAACATCAAGTCTTTCATTAAGGAGAATAAATTCTTCTTCTGAAATAAGGTTTCTGGTTTTTGCTTTCCTTATCCCTGTAAGGGTTTCCTTTGCAGATCCTCTACTATAATAACAAAAATTTTTGTTCTCTTTATAATGAAATCTTCCATATCCCTCTGAAATATTAAATGCAATTGAATCGGCAGCATCTACAAGTTGTGCTCCTAAAGTTTTCTTTTCAAAATATTCCCACTTCGTTGCAATATTTCAAATCATTTCACCAATCTCCATCGCAACTTTATATACTTCTAAATCTTCAAGTCGTAAACTTTTATTCATAAAGAATCTATTTGACTTATATGACTTACATGACAAATTTGACTTTTATTCTTCCAACCGTTCTATACAGCCAAATTCCTTTTTTAAATAATCATCATACTCATCGGCTTTTTTAAAAAGATTTTGAAAAGTTTCTACTCCGCTTTCTTTCGTCATATCAAGATCATAAACAATAGAAGAAAGAACGATGTTTTGTTTTACGCAGCTTAATACAAGGCCATCCATACGATAGTTTTCCTTTAATAAATATTGATATAACGGTCTGATCTTAGTTGCATCGGCAGGCAATAGGCAGAGATAAGCATCGCCTGTGATAAAATAATTTTCCGGGTTGTAATTGATCTTAATTTTTGCGGAGCCTTCCTTTACACTCCAGTTGTTTTGACCCTCGCGAGCGAGCTTTACATCCTTGCCTAATTCTTTTAAAATTTCTTCAACTGTTTTTGCTACACCAATAGGCTCTGCCTCTTTTTCTGGCATTACCGGCAATTTTACTTCAGTGCCGCAACTTGGACAATATTTTTGTGAGTCGATATTAGCTGGTGTAACAAGATAATTACAGCTATGGCATCGTGTGGAAGGTTGTCCTTTATTTGGAAGATATAGTTGCAAGGCCTCATGTAAATAGTTTACAGGCAAGGCAAAACCAAGATTATCTCCACCACGGATAATAAATGAATTTACTCCTATCACTTCTCCATCGTCGTTCACCAGTGGCCCTCCACTATTGCCTGGGTTGATCGCGGCATCGATCTGTATAAACTTTAACCCATCACGAATACGATCAACTTTTGAAATCACACCTTGTGTAGCCGTATAATTTAACCCGTAAGGATGCCCAATAGCTACAACCTGGTCTCCATCTTTCATAGACTCATAACTTCCCAATTTTACTTCGGGAAGAATGACTTCTTTTGGTGTTTCTAAAAAGGCTAAATCATGTTTTCTATCTGTGTACCAAACCCGCGAAAGTTTTTTTGGAAATAACTTACCGGCAATAGTTACTTCCGCATTGTCCCCGACCACGTGTTCATTCGTAACAATAAGATCAAATTCCTTTACATAAAAGCCAGTGCCCGTAGCCGATTGCGTAGCTATTTGAATAATAGCGGGTTGATAACTTTCTATGATCTGCTGTACATCCATGACCGTTGATTACCGTGATTTATCTGATTTAAAGGATGGCTTGCATTTATTGTTGATCAGTCTTCTTACCTCAAGGCTCTTTGAACCAAAATTTATAAGTAACCCTATTTCAAGATTCATTACTTCTAAATAATTTAGTGCTTGCGCCAGATGTGAATCTGTCAGCTCAGATAAAGCTTTAATTTCAACTATTACTTTGTTGTCAATTAAAAAGTCAATTCTTCTTTTTCCAACCGCAATATCATCATAAAAGATTGGCAGTTCAATTTCATTTAGAAACGGTAAATTGATTTTCTTAAACTCAATGATTAAGCATTTGTGATATATTAATTCTGGATAACCATTTCTCATTCTTTGATGAACCCGCATGGCACATCCGATTATTTTCTCTGTTATAGCAGAGTGTTTGTACTCATCTTTAATCATTCGAATTTATTACTTAATCCGAGTAATCAGCGGTTTGTTTCTACGTTAAGATATTCTATCTCTGTAGTGAACGAGACATTAAAGTTCACCATATTATCATACCTGATGTTTTCCAGTTTCATTTTCAAGTTTGGATATTTTGCTTTCCAAGTGTTGATTATTTGTTTTATCCTGTCTGTGATCTTATCAGCATCAAATTGTTTTGTTTCCGGATTATAATAATTAGCATTAAAACCCAATGCCTTAAAATATTCCCCATAATTCACCATCATAAATAAATGGAAAAGTTCCGTGACCGGCCTCGGTAAACTGTAGGAATACTGGCAATAGGCAATACCGTATTCAGCAATTTGCGCGGCAATAGAAGGGTAATTATTATCCCTGTACCAATTGATGTTTTGATTGGCATTGTAAATAGCATCGGCAATTCTTTTATAGTTCTGTGGCGTTACAATCGCAAATGTGTGTTTGGACCTGTATAAAGCCTCGAATACTTCCTCCTTTGACCGTTGCTTTAATTTTTCAAAAGCTTCGATCATATCCCTGTTCTTTTCTGTTGTTTGGCGATCATCTTTTTTGAAATATAGCTCTACGATCTTTTCAAGGTCATGCAAAATTTTTCCTTCTGGCAGAATTAAATAATCAATGCGATAAGCTAAGGCTAATAATAGATAAGCAATACCACCAGAGAATTTATCGGCATCAAGAGTTTTTACATATGAGATCGTTTCGCTTATCCATTTTTGCAGCCACTGGAATTTAATTTCCTTTTCCTCTGGAGGAATCTCAATGATATGTTCAGTATCCATTGTTTGAAGCGCTGAAAAATCTTGCACAAGCAGATCATCCTGCTTATCGCCTTTGGTCGAAAGCTCCTTAAGACCATAATACAATTTGCTTGGATTAGCCGTCTCGATATCACTATCGAAACGCATGCATAATCTCTCTTCATCCAAAGCATAGCGGCTGTAATAAAGGTTGAAATTCATTTCCAGAAGACGGCGCATAACTGGAACATTTGCATTTGGCATTTTTGCCAGTGTAACTTCGGCATGTAAATGTTCCTTGTCGTAATTGCCACGAATAATTTTTGAGCCTTGATAAAAATGAAAGCGTCCATTGCTTTCATTGCGCTCATGAACTACATTGTCAATCGAATCATCGCGGAGGTATTCAAAAAAAGCGTCAAAGCTTTCGGTATATTTTTTTTCTTTGAAAAGATTCTCGGCGTCGGTCCAGCGATTTACTTTTTCAACGGGTTTATTGTTGTCGGAGTAGCGTCCAAAATATATTGCGGGTTCCGGTTCTGCTTTCTTTTTGCTCCTTCCAAAAAATTTATCCAGCATTTTTAATTCTTATTTTCAGAATTAGGCAAGTTAGCAAAGAATAGCGAATACTTATCTATTAGCAGTCAGAGATAGCAGTGAAAAAATAAAACGTTCATACGAAAAGCTTAATCAAGCTGAGCAGAATTATTGAACGTACAAGTGAGTGACACCTGCCTGCCGGACAGGCGGGCAACAGAAGCTGAATAGACAATCGGAAGCTGAATCCATAAAATCGTAACCCGCTGAACACTTTTTTACGATCGTCATTTACTATCCACAGCTTGCTACCAAAGAAATTCACAGCCATTTATAAGAAATTGTTTATAATTCTAAAATCAGTAGTTTCGCCGGAAACCTTTTGCAAGATGAAGTTTATTGTATCGTCTTCGGCCTTACTAAAACAATTGCAGCACATTTCTGGCGTGATCAATGCCAACACGGTATTGCCCATTTTGGAAGATTTTTTGTTTGAAGTTGAAAAAAATAAATTGACCGTTGTAGCTACCGATCTTGAAACGGTTATGCGGGTTCAGCTGGATATTGAAGCAAAGGATAGCGGCAAAATTTGCATCCCTGCAAAAATTCTGATAGACTCTTTAAAAAATATTTCTGACCAACCTCTTACTTTTAATATTGAAAAAAATTTTAGCATTGAGATCACAAGCGATAATGGAAAATATAAAGTGATGGGAGAAAATCCTGATAACTTTCCCAAAGAGCCATCGCCGGATGATACTACTTCCTTTACAATGACCTCATCTGCATTGATAACAGCGATCAATAAAACATTGTTTGCAGTAAGCAATGATGATCTGCGCCCTGCCATGACAGGAGTTTATTTTGAATTGGATAAAAAAGGAATTCAATTTGTGGCTACTGATGCTCATCGCTTGGTTCGTTATAAACGAACCGACGCTAATAGCCCCAAAAATGATTCGTTCATTGTTCCACGCAAACCTTTAAACTTATTAAAAGCTGCTTTGCCCGATAATGAGGATGAAATAACATTAAGTTATAATAACAATCATCTTTTCGTAAAACACGGCACTACCCAAATGAGTTGCCGGTTGATTGATGCAAGATTTCCTGATTATAAAGTAGTGATACCGACTGATAATCCCTATAAGTTAACCGTGAATAAGAATGATTTTCAAGGAGCATTGCGCCGTGTAAGTGTGTTCAGTAACAAAAGCACAAATCAGGTTGCACTATCAATGGCCGGAAGTGAGCTGGAACTAAAAGCTCAGGATATTGATTTTGCTTTTGAGGGAGATGAACGAATGAAATGCCAATATGATGGTGAAGACCTCACGATAGCGTTTAATGCAAGATTCTTAATTGAAATGTTGAATGCCGCCGATAGTGACGAAGTAAAAATAGAACTATCAACACCTACAAAAGCCGGCATTCTTAAACCCACTGAACAGGAAGTGAGCGAAGACTTGCTGATGCTGGTAATGCCGCTAATGCTGAACCAGTAATCTGAATCAGGATTTTAAGAATAAAAAAAATTAAGATGTTTTCAAGCTCTACATTTTGTAGAGCTTTCTTTTTAGGTCTATTATAAAATCACAAATATTAATTTTACGGGTAAATGGTTTTAGTTACTGGCGGCACAGGTTTTTTGGGTTCTTACATTATTAAGGAACTGGTCGAAAAAAAGTATTCCGTTCGCGCCATTCGAAGAAACACCAGCAAGCTTCCGTTTTATATTCCAGCTGAAATTTTTCAAAAAGTTGAATGGATTGAAGGCGATGTGCTGGATACAGTTTCATTAGAAGAAGCTATGGAAGGAGTGGAAGCTGTGATTCATTCAGCTGCTGTGATCTCCTTTCATACGAATGAAAGAAAACAAATGTATCATGTAAATGTGCAAGGCACGGCTAACGTAGTGAATATGGCTTTGGAAAAAAATATTTCAAGATTTGTGCATGTAAGCTCTGTAGCTGCACTGGGCCGTACTAAATCGAGCAGTCATGTGAATGAAGAAAAAAAATGGCAGGAAAATAAAGTAAATACGCATTATGCTATCAGCAAGTATCGTTCAGAAATAGAAGTATGGCGTGCTATCGGCGAAGGGTTGAATGCGGTGATCATTAACCCAAGCACCGTTCTTGGCTATGGGGATTGGAAAACTTCAAGCTGTCGGATCTTTAAAACGATCTATGATGAATTTCCGTGGTTTAGTACCGGCATTAATGGTTTTGTTGATATTGAAGATGTAGCGAAGGCAACTGTATTGCTGATGGAAAGCAATATAACAGAACAAAGGTTTATTGTAAATGCCGACAACTGGAGCTTTCAACAATTATTTAATACGATCGCCGATGGTTTCGGCAAAAAACATCCTTACCGAAAAGCCACTCCGTTTCTTGGAAGTATTGCTTGGCGTATGGAAAAAATCAAAAGTTTGTTCACAGGCAGCAAGCCTTTACTTACAAAAGAAAGTGCAAGAGTGGCTCATAGCAATACATTTTTTGACAACGATAAATTACTTAAAGAGCTGCCGGGATTTTCCTTTACACCATTACAGGAAAGCATTCAAAAAGCCTGTAAAAAATACCTGCATGCAATAAAAACGGTGCAACCATAGTTTTAAGAACTGTATCTTTAGAAAGCAATACATAACTATGAAAAGCTGTCAATTTATTCTAATTCTTCTTTGCCTGTTTGTTTCCCCTATTGTTTTTGGCCAATTCACCATAACAGGAAAAGTTGTTGATGCTGCCTCAAAGGAGCCTTTGCCTGGCGCTTCTGTTTTTTGCCAGAACACAACCTCAGGTACAATCACAAATAAAGAAGGAGAATTTTCATTGCAATTGAAATCCGGAGGTTATGAGCTCATCATATCCTTTACCAGTTATCAAACCAAAGAGATCCGTATCAGCAATAATGATAACAATCCTTTACAAATTGAGATGGCTAAAGAAGAAAAGTCGATGGGTGAGGTGGTGATACGTAGCAGCAACGAAGTAATGGACGGATGGAATAAATATGGGAAATTTTTTCTCGAAAATTTTATTGGCGCTACTCCGAATGCAGCCCAATGCACATTGCAAAACCCCGACGCGGTTCATTTTTATTATTACAAAAAAAGCGATAAGCTTAAAGTATTAGCTACTGAACCCATTCTGATTGCAAACAAGGCCCTTGGATATAATCTTCGATATCAGCTTGATTCATTTGTGTATTATTACAAAACGCAGATGAGCTCTTACAGGGGTTACTGTTTGTTTAGTGAAATAGAAGGCAGTTTTCAAGACCAGAAAAGCTGGAGTGAAAACCGCAAGAAAGTTTATTACGGTTCTAAGCTTCAATTTATGCGTTCATATTACGACAGTACTTTAAATGACGATGGATTTGAGATCGCATTATTGGATGAAAACGATAAGCTAAAATTCAATGCGGTTAAAAATCCTTACGATACCGCTTATTTTGGAGTGTATGATAGTACTTATGAGTCAGAGATCTTTTATCCCAGAAAAATTAGTGTTATTTATAAGAAAAAACCGGAGCCGGAATATCTGCAAAAATTTAAGCTCCCTAAAAATGTTGGCACACAGATATCATATATTGACCTGCTTGATGCAATTACAATAAAAGAGAACGGTTATTTCTACAATCAAAAGGATTGGGTAAACCAGGGTTATTGGAGCTGGAAAAACTTAGCTGACCTTTTGCCTTATGATTATATACCATAGAGGTATTCATTTTATTTATCACTTCAACAATTTTTTTACAGTAGCCCACTATTTAAATCGTAGGCTACTGTTATTTATATGAAACAAAACTATATCACCGGATAACTATTACGCTACTACCCCCCGCTCGCTTTTTTCCACAACTCCGGTATTCGTTTTATCCAAACAAGCTCTTTCATTTTTTCTTTAGCTTCAATAGCTGGAGATCCGAAATAGGTTTTGCCGCCCTCTAAAGAAGAAGGGGCACCGCTTTGTGCTAACAGAACCGCACCTTTGCCAATAGTAAGTGTTTTACTTACCCCAACCTGTCCCCAAAGTATAACTTCATCTTCAATAGCAGTTGCTCCGGCAATTCCAACCTGCCCCGCAAACAAACAATTCGTTCCTATTTCCGTATCATGACCAATATGAACAAGGTTATCCATTTTTGTGCCCGAGCCTATTATCGTATCGCCGCTAACTCCGCGATCGATAGTACAGCTGGCGCCTATTTCCACAAAATCTTCGATCACTACTCTTCCACAACTGCTCATTTTTTTATAATGCACCTCACGGTTTGTTTTTTTGTTATAGTAGAACGCATCACTTCCGATAATACTGCCTGCTTGTATGATCACATTATTTCCAATTATACAGTGATCCAATATGGTTACATTGGGATAAATAATACAATCGTTCCCTATGCTTACATGATTACCGATGTACGTATTGGGCATAATCACAGTTCCTTCACCAATTGTAGAAGAATCACTGATCATTTTCATTGATGGGGCAAAAGGTCGAAAATGATTCACCAGTTTTAAGTAAGATTCAAAAGGGTCTTCCACAATTAATAAAGCTTTGCCTTGTGGACAGTCAGTTTCTTTATTGATGATTATAAATGTGGCGGCCGAATGAATGCAGGTTTCATAATATTTGGGATGATCCACAAATACAATATCACCCGTTGTTACCTTATGTATTTCATTGATGCCGGTAGCTTCTCCTTTTTTATTACCAATAATTCTTGCACCGATAAATTCAGCAATCCATGATACGGGGACAGGTTTTTCAAAATGCATAGAAACAATTTTGGGCAAAGGTAACTATCACCTATTTGTGTCCATTTTCTGTTCAAAGGTGGATTTTTAGAGTTTTTAAGGGTTTGATTCATTTATTGCGAAAAAATATTTTTTCCTGATTTCAGCGTGTAATAATCCATTTAGCGATTAATTTTTTTGAATAACAATTGATTGAATCAATCATCAAAAAAAATAAAACCAAAAATTGAATCCGATGAAACACTGATGAATAAAGGGTTTCAGAAGATCGAAAATATTTTCAAAACAAATGTTTTATTGAGTTTTTCTTCACTTTTGTAATAGAAATCAAAAAATAAACGAAAAAAACCTCCGTCCTTATCCACAAGCAAAGAAAAAATGTTAATAAAATTCTTTACAAAATTTTTTTAGTTCGGAAAAATTATTTTTAATATTGTGTAGGGAAATTTATTTCCCGGTACTTACTAACCCATCCATTATAATTATCCCGACATCAGTCGGGATTTTTCTTTATATGCTTTTCAAACAATATCGATTGAATTATTGCTATTCTATCACTCCTATTCAATTAAAAAAAACAATCCAGTGACGCGGATCATTTGCAGTACAATTCCAATAACTTTACCAAAGAACTAAATAATGCTTCATGCTTAAATCCATGACCGGCTTCGGCCGAGCCGAACAAACTGTTGGTGATAAAACTTTCCAAGTAGATATAAAATCACTGAACGGAAAACAGTTTGAACTACTGCTTAAGCTGCCTGCTTTTCTAAAACCTCTCGAATTTGATATACGCCATATTCTCTCAAGCAAGCTTGGGAGAGGCAGCGTGGATTGTACCATAAGCTTGAAAGAAACAGGTAATGCCAAACCAGTAAATATCAATACCAACTTAGCAAAAGCTTATTACAAGCCTCTTGCTGAATTATCTGAGGTATTACATTTAGACCCTTCGAACATTTTAAGCACCTTGGTTAAACTTCCTGAAGTAATTACGCCCACCGCTGATACATTAACAGACGAAGAGTGGGATGATTTTGAGAAAATATTAAATGCCGCTATCGACGATCTGAATCTTCATCGGATAGAAGAAGGAAAATCATTGGAGGAAGACCTGTTATTGCGGATCGAGAATATTTTGAAGCAGCAGGAAGAAATCACAAAGCTTGAACCTTTACGCCAGCAAAAAATCAGGGACGGATTAACAAAACTGCTGGAAGATACTGTAGGCAAAGAAAACTATGATGCCAACCGGCTAGAACAAGAATTAATTTATTATATAGAAAAGATAGACATAAGTGAGGAACAGGTGAGGTTAAAAAACCACTGTGACTATTTTAAAACTACCATGTTTGAACCTGAAGATTCAAAAGGGAAAAAACTTTCTTTCATATTACAGGAAATTGGCAGGGAGATCAATACAACCGGGGCGAAGGCTTATGACGCAATCATACAAAAATGTGTTGTGATCATGAAAGATGAGCTGGAAAAAGCGAAGGAGCAAATCTTGAACGTATTATAAGGTACAAGAGTCAAGGATCAAGGTACAAGCGTTTATGCGGTTGGTCTCACTACTTCCTACTTTCCCAATATATAACTCATTCTTGTGCCTTGTGTCTTGTACCTTGTGAATAATATCTTTGCAACATGAAGTTGATAAAAACCTATTTCTTCTTTCTTGTGCCTTGTCTCTTGTGCCTTGAATCTTGTACTAGCATTGACCTATATGAAAAAGACTTAACCGTTCCAGGATTTAAATGGAAAAATAGCTATAAACCTGAGTTTAGTTTTATTATAAAAGATACTTCCGTTCAATACGATCTCTTCTTTGTTATTCGACACAATGAAAAATATAACTACAATAACATCTGGATCAATCTTTACTCACAACCACCCGGTGATACAGTACACATTACTCCTTTTGAAGTTCAATTAGCAACAAATGATAAAGGCTGGCTGGGTACTGGAATGGATGATATTTATGAACACCGTCATTTGCTGCTCAAAAATCTTCATCTAAAAGCGGGAACATACAGATTTAAAGTAGAACAGCTAATGAGAGAAGATCCGTTGGAGAATGTGATGAACATAGGATTAAGAATAGAGAAAAAACAATAACCTTCCTGCTTTGCTATGCCCGATAAAAAAAGGATACGGCTTGCAACAACTATTTACTGGCTTCTCCTTTTTTATATTGTAGCTGCCTTGGTATGGTGGTTTATTTCTCTCGAAAAGCAAAATCGGCAAATGACCGATTTTAAAATAGCCGAATTGAATGCTGCTATCGACAGGTCGCACAATCCTGAGCTTTACGATAATTCAATTTCAAAAATAAATCGGGAACATAAAAGAAACTTCGTCAAGTTCGTTAGCGAAGGTTCAACTTTTCTCCTCTTAACTTTGATCGGGGCTGCATTTGTTTATCGTTCTGTACGAAAACAGTTTCTTTTTCAACAGCAACAGCAAAATTTTATGATGGCGGTAACCCATGAGTTAAAGACACCTATCTCCGTAGCAAGACTGAACCTTGAAACTTTACAGAAATACCAATTGGATATCGAAAAGCAGAAAAAGTTGCTCCGTATGACGCTGGAAGAAACGGAACGGTTGAACACCTTAACCAATAATATTTTGATCTCGTCGCAATTGGAAGGGGGCGGCTATAGTACATCAAAAGAAGAACTTGACCTTAGTGATCTATTCAAAGATTGCATCCGGAACTTTATTCAGCGATACCCCGAAAGGAAATTTATTGAATTGATAGAGCCAGACATGGATGTAAAAGGCGATCCGCTGCTGCTGCAATTACTGATCAATAACCTATTAGAAAATGCCGTTAAATACTCACCCAGGGAAAAACCGGTTAGCTGTTTACTGAATGGCCAGAATGGGAAAGTAGAACTTCACGTGATTGATGAAGGGCCTGGTATCCCCACAGAAGAGAAAAAAAATATTTTCAAGAAATTTTACCGCCTCGGTGATGAAGCTACCCGCAAAACACAGGGTACAGGGCTTGGACTGTATCTTTGCAAAAAAATTGCTGAAGATCATAACGCCGAAATTTTAGTAACGAATAATGAGCCCCAGGGAAGCAAGTTCACGGTCATTTTGCCGCGATCTTTTGAAGGGGAATAGAGGAAAACAGAAAGCTATATACTTAAATAGTATAAGAGCTGGGAATTCAAAACTGAAGAAAATGGCTGAAGGAAAAAAAAGATCCATATTATTAGTAGAAGATGAAGACAATTTGCACGAGGCGCTAAAGCTAAATCTTGAACTAGAAGGTTATGAAGTTACCTCTGCATACAATGGAGCGGCCGCATTAAAAGCAGTTCAATCAGAATATTTTGACCTGATTATTCTTGATGTAATGTTGCCTGAAGTAGATGGGATTAATGTTACAGAAACAATACGCCTGCAGCATATTGAAGTACCTATTTTAATTTTAAGCGCAAAAAACACCAGCGCTGACAGAGTATTAGGATTAAAAAAAGGGGCGGATGATTATCTCACAAAACCATTTAACCTGGAGGAACTGATTTTGCGAGTACAAAAACTGATCGAAAAAAATAAAAGGCTGCAAGATAAATCCTCAGTAGGCGATACCTATAGTTTTGGAAGCAACACAATCGATTTTAAGGCGCAGGAAGCAATAACAAAAAATGGAGAAAAAATTCAATTGAGCAGAAAAGAGGCCATGCTGCTGAAATTATTGATTGAAAATAAAAACGAAGTAGTGCCTAGAGAAAAAATTCTGCAAGCGGTCTGGGGCTACAATGTTTACCCTACAACAAGAACCATAGATAATTTCATCCTCAATTTTCGGAAATACTTTGAAGAAGACAGCCGTAATCCTAAATATTTTCATTCTGTAAGAGGAGTAGGATATAAATATGCTGAGTAAGGTTTCAACTTACCCCTTTTTCTCCAGTAAGAGAGTTTTCTATTGTCGTAAGAATCTGTTGAGCATTTTGAAATAGCTTCATTTTGTCCAAATTTATTTCGGCCTTTGTATAGATACCGGCTTCACATTGACGAATAATGTCGATCAACCTCTCAACCAGATTTGATTCAATCCCCTTTGTAATCAAAACAGTCTGCAAAACATTTTTATTCATTTGAATGCCTGAAAGCTGAAAACGGTCGTAAAAATAATTCCACATTTGTTGATTAAGTTCTTTATAAAAAAAATTGTTTTCACTACTCAGTGCTAATTGAGCGGGCATTAATATTTCTTCAATAGAAGTCCTCGGTTTTGAGATATTTTCAATTTCCTTTTGCTCTTGTATTTTTCTGATTATATGTAGCTTGTTTTGTAACCAAACAAACGCGCCAGCTATTAGAACTAATGCGCCAGCAGCATACAACCATAATGCCCACGTCGATTTGTTCTTTACTGTGCCGGCCGTTACTTGGCTTTTTAACGAATTATGTTCTTTGCCTTGAGAATTTACAAAGACACTTAGAGGTTTTGTTGAAACGGTTTTATATGTTTTAGTTTTAAGATTAAAGAACGAAAAAGAAATAGAAGGGATCGTATGTTGACCGGGCCTACCGCTTAAAAACACATATTTGAAGCTTCGCTGACCTGTTAAGGGTACTTGCTGTTTATTAAATGTGTCCGTTAAAGATGGCTCAAAAGCTTCAATGGTTTGTGGCCAGTTGATGACGGGGGCATTTACTCGTTGAAAATTCCCTGCGCCCTTAATCTCCACAATTAGCGAAGTTTCTTCGTTTCTTAGCAAACTATCTTTTTCAAGGAAAGCATTTATCGTAAAATTTCCGACCGCTCCGGCAAAAGTATCGGCCTCATTTTTACTTGGTAGCGGTTTTACTTTAATAATAACTGGCTTAGTTTTAACATTCATATCATATACCTCCACATTTGCCTTTCGCACATTCTCGATTTCATTGTTACCATACATATTCTCGCTAACCTCCTGTTCTGTTTTTTTGTTTACAGCGCTTCTGGAAAGCTCAACTTGGTTGGCCAATTCCATTGCATCAATGATGAAGGTGCCAGCCTGCAGAGGATAGAGCTGCACCTTCCGGACAGTATGCACATCAAACCAATATCCGTTAAGCTTCTCCTCAGAGCGAATCTTGTCATTGACATTTATCATATCATACACACTGAACCCGTAAAAACCGGGATTCTTTATTACGTTCGCTCTGGATTGAAGCCGTGAATACAATTTAAAAGTTGCAACCAAGGGTTCACCAATAAAACAGGTTTGTTTGTCGATGATTAGCTTTAAAAATAAATTCTCGCTGATCTTTTTAAATGGGTCTTCACCCGGTTTTAAAAAATAAGGCGATTCATCCAATTCTTTAGGAAAGATAACTTCTACAATAACATCATTGCTTTTTATAAACTTTCCATCAACTACGCACGTTGCTCCATGAATTTTAAATTTTCCTTCCCCAACAGCAGCGAGGGTAAACACTAAGTTTTTATAATCAACCGACTCATTATTGGCTATAAACTTTTTGCCTGAATAAACGTTGGGACCAGCTACAATTTTGAAGTTCGGAAAGCTGGGGGGTGAAAAATCATTAATCTCTTTCGCATTTTCAAGCACGTATTGTACTTGAAAAGATTCTCCTGGTGCAATAGGTTTGTGGGGGACGACAGTTTTAAAACTTACCTGGCTAAACGCCGGTAAAAAAAATAAATATATAAAAATGGACAGTATAGAAATGCGCCATCTCATCGTTCATAAAAATAAAAAAGCCTGCTGGAATTGAGTTTATGAAAATGATGGAAGGAAGCTGTTTTCAAATAGCTTTAATTAAATATCTCCTAATTGGGGACGTAGAATAATATCCTCTACACAGGCCTGTGGAGAAAGCTGCGAGGCCGCATAAACCATTTTAGCAATGTCACTGGCTTCCATAAATCTCCTTTTTTCAATTCCACTTGAAGCCCATGAATCAGTATAAGCTGCACCCGGAAAAACTGTTGTCACTTTAATGTTATAGGATTTTAACTCCTCCCTGAGATTTACAGAAAAACCACGCAAGGCAAATTTGCTTATGCTGTAAGAACCTCCGCCAGGATATGCTTTTAATCCGGCAATTGACGACATATTAAAGATATGCCCACTCTTTTTTTCAATCATAGCTTTTACAATAACCCGAGTAAGGTGATAGGCGCTATATAAATTTGTTTCAATCATTTCTTCCAGAGCCCCATCTTCTTCATCATGAACGTTAGCCCCTGTAAAGCTTCCTGCATTGTTCACTAAAATATCCGGCGAACAATTTTTTAAACACCATTCGCCAAACGCCTGCACCTGTTCTTTTTTGCTTAAATCAAAAGGCTTTGCTTTAATGGTAACAGTAGGATATTTACTCAGCAATTCTTCTGTTGCTTTATACAAACGGGCCTCGTGCATGGCAGTGAGATAGAGATTATGGCCGTTTGCTGCAAAAATCTCAGCAATAGCTTTTCCAAGCCCTCTTGAGGCGCCGGTGATAACAATATTAGGACCCCTATCCTTTAAAGGTGGGTTATTTGTGCTCATACATGAAATTTTGTTCTGTAATTTGCAAACTTATTATTGAAAAAGAAAAATGTCTCTGGTTCAAAAAAATATTCGGAACACTTCATCGGGAGGTGGTCAAAAACAATACCGCCATCTTTTTTTCGACCTTGATCACACCCTTTGGGATTTTGAAGCCAATTCAAAAGCTACTTTAAAGGAATTACACGTAGCCATGCGGCTGGAAGAAAAAGGCATCAATGATTTTGAGCAGTTTCATAAAAATTATATTGCGCATAATGAAAAACTGTGGGAGCGCTACCGCAATGGCTATATTAAGCAGGAAGAGCTAAGAATAAAAAGAATGTGGCTGGCCTTGCTTGATTTTAAAATTACCGATGAGGGTTTAGCTAAAGAATTAAGCTTTCGTTTTTTGGATTTGCTGCCCACAAGAACTATTCTATTTCCTTATGCAAAAGAAATATTGCAGTATTTGGGCAGCAAGCATTATGTATTACACCTGATCACCAATGGATTTGAAAAAACACAGCATAACAAGTTAATGTATTCAGGCCTTAGTCCATTTTTTACGGAAGTAATTACCTCTGAAGGTTCCGGCAGTTTAAAGCCAAACAAAGAAATTTTTGAATTTGCTTTTCAAAAATGTTCCGCCAGCCCTGATGAATGCATCATGATTGGCGATAGCGTTGAAGTGGACATTATTGGCGCAATGAATGCAGGTATCGACCAGATATATGTCAACCACCTGGGTATTGAACCAATAGTTAAGCCCACATATACAGTGACGTCGTTAAAAGAATTAGAGAAAATATTTTAAGAAGGAGGGACAAGAAAAACCATTTATGACTACCAACTTGCAAGCACAGTAATGCCTCCTTTTGACGAATCACCAATTCTCACATTTAATTTTACATTTAAAGGCATGATGACATCTACTCTTGAACCGAATTTAATAAACCCCATTTCCGCGGCTTGGTCAACTTTTTGGCCCACTTGTAAGTAATTCACAATGCGTTTTGCCAAAGCACCGGCAATCTGCTTAACTAAAATTTCTTTTCCATTATTTTTGTATACGGTAGTGTGCCTTTCATTGTCTGTTGATGATTTTGGATGCCAGGCTACTAAATATTTGCCTGCTTGATACCGGCAATAGGTAACCTCACCGCCAATGGGATTGCGATTTACATGCACATTCAAGGGACTCATAAAAATGGAAACTTGAAGGCGGCGATCATTAAAATATTCATCAGCTTGAATTTCCTCAATAGCTACAATTTTTCCATCAGCAGGAGCAACGATTGCATTATTATCAAGGGTGTACTTGCGCCTGGGTACGCGAAAAAAGGAGATAATAAATATGAGTAAAACAATAGTAATAATAAAGATCAGCCAGCTTAGCCAGGGAGTAGGAAAACTAAAAATATAAAATGAAAGAATATTAATGGCTCCGAATAAAATGATACTCCACGCAATGATCTTATAGCCTTCCTTATGAATAGTCATTCTCTGAAATTGAACGTCAAAATTAGGTGTTGGTCGTAGAGGCGCAAAATTTTGCCTTTCTACTGCATAAAAAAATAAACATACAGCCAAACAAATGGAGTAGCTATGAGTAAAGAATCAAACCTGTCTAAAAAACCGCCGTGGCCGGGCATGATGTGACCACTGTCCTTTACGCCAGCCCTTCGCTTGAGTTTTGATTCAAGAAGATCACCAAAGGTACCGGCAATAGCCGTTATAGCTGCTGTCAAATACCAATACAAATTATTTATCGGATAGGGATATTGTTTTAAGAAATTTCTTGTCAAATAAAGTGGCACATTTGAAGAAAATAAAAGTCCAATTATAAAAATAGAAAGGATAATTCCTCCAATTGTTCCTTCCCAGGTTTTTTTAGGGGAAATTTTTGAAAGAGGAGTTTTACCAATTAATGAACCAACGATATAAGCCATAGTATCGTTAATCCATAAAGTGAAAATTATTACAAGTGGCAACACCCCAAGTCCTCCAAAAAATTCAACTATAATAAATCCCCTGCCTTGGCGGAATATATCAAAAGCATCGGTGTAGTAGAGGTTCTCCATTAATCCCATGCTTAAAGAAATATACAGCACTCCTAAGATTGCAGAGACAAATGACCTTGAGTCCAAAAGATTTGTTTTTGAAATACCAATCATTAGTAAAATAAATCCTGCAATTGGAAAAAGTAAAAATAAAAATGCCAGTGATTCGCCAACAAGATGATAAATCAATAATCCAAACCATATCAATAAAAGGTACCCTATCAACATCAGTCCCCACTTAAAATATTTATGAAACGTTGTTTTATGAATCTTTTCAACCAGTTTTAAATATTCCCACCAGCAACCAAAATGAATTATTGAAAAAAGAATAAAAAAAGTCCAGCGATTAATGAGCAACCCAGCAAGCATCACTACTACAAAAATGGCAGCAGTCAGTGTTCTTGTTTTAAATGTTTGCCAGTTAAACGCCATGAAAACTAATTATCGATTTCCCAGGGAGCTTTATTCTGAACATCATTGAGGGAAAGGCTTTCTTCCTGTTGCCTCGGTGAAGTTCGTTTTAGCACGACGAGTAAAGCAATAAGGAACGGAATGGAAATTAATCCCAGATAAACTAATGACAGAGGTGCATCCTGTTGGGCCATTTGTTTAATGGAAGGGTCATTGCTGAAATAATATTGCGTAACAGCAAAGGCATTGTTAAAGAAGTGGGCAAGAATGCATAGCCAAAGGCTTCCGGTGTAATAAAAGATCAACCCAAGAATAATCCCTAAAAACATCCTTGGCAAAAATCCGTAAAAAGAAAAGTGCACAACACTAAAAAGAAAGCTTACAATTAAAATAGAAAGCCAGGGCATCTTCGATGATCGCGTCAAAAAATTTTGAAGCCCCCCGCGAAATAAAGTTTCTTCACATAAGGCCGGTAAAAAAGCCATGACCGCCAACCCAAGCAAATAATCACCAAAGTTTTTTAATTGCATGATAGCCTGCACTTGGCTGTTATATTCGTCTTCCAATTTTTGAAAGAAAGATCTTAGTGTATCCGGAAGCGGTACATGCTGATTCAAGTAGCCAAATGCAGTGGATACAAATAAAGCCAGAAACATAATGGCAATAACAAGGCCTGCTTGTTTCCATTGAAACTTTCTTGTAAAACCCAGCAAATGATATGGTTTGTAATTCAATAAAGCAGCAGTAATAACTGTAGGAATAAAAAAACCGATTAAAGTACTAATGGCCTGGATCACCTTAAATGCATTGCTATACGCCGGATTGCTTAATTGATCCTTCATGTCTTCGAGACCTTTCCCCGTCATAGCCATCCAAACAGGAATACTAATAAAACTACCGATGAAAATACCGGCCACAGCCAAGGCAATAGTAATAAAAAATCCTGCGGTATAGGAAACGCCCTTTGAATTGCTATCGTACATGGATTGATTTAAATTTGCAGGCTCAAATGTAATCTTCAATTAATAATTATTGATTAATAATTATTAATTCAATGCTGAACACAAATGATTCAAATAGGAGATATACAATTAAAGGAATTTCCTCTTCTCCTTGCTCCCATGGAGGATGTGAGCGATCCTCCCTTCCGGTCTGTTTGTAAAGCCAATGGTGCAGATTTAATGTACACAGAATTTATTTCCAGTGAGGGATTAATTCGCGATGCCATTAAAAGCAAGCAAAAGCTTGACATTTTTGACTACGAACGACCCATCGGTATCCAGATTTTTGGCGGTGATGACGAAGCCATGGCTATGAGCACAAAAATTGTTGAAGCGGTAAATCCTAACCTAGTCGATATAAACTTTGGTTGTCCTGTAAAAAAAGTGGTTACCAAAGGAGCCGGCGCTGCTGTGCTGAAGGATATTGATGCAATGGTTCGATTAACAGAAGCTGTTGTTCGATCTACTTCACTACCTGTTACTGTGAAAACAAGATTGGGTTGGGATGAAAACACAAAAAATATTGAAGAGGTAGCCGAGCGTTTACAGGATGTTGGCATTAAAGCCCTCGCCATTCACGGAAGAACAAGGGCGCAGCTTTACAAGGGTGAGGCTGATTGGAGTTTGATCGCAAAAGTAAAAGAGAATCCGCGCATTCAGATACCCATTTTTGGCAATGGTGACATTGATTCGCCTGAAAAAGCAATGGAATATAAAAATCGTTATGGTGTGGATGGCATTATGATCGGCCGTGCAGCGATAGGTTATCCCTGGATATTTAACGAGATCAAGCATTTTATTAAAACAGGTGAACATTTACCTCCTCCATCCATTAAGCAAAGAGTTGACGTTATACGCCAGCATCTTCATCATTCGGTAAAGTGGAAGGGATTAACGCCTGGCATCAATGAAATGCGAAGACATTATACGAATTATTTGAAGGGACTTCCCAACATCAAAGAATATAGATTAAAGCTGGTAACTGTAAGATCAACAGATGAAATAGATGAAGTATTGAATGATATTGCAAGGGTTTATTCTGGTTATCAGTTTGAAAGAAGAAAAGTTGATATGGAGGTAATGGCTTATAGTTGCGGGTAAAAGAGAATTTAGAATTAAAGAATTCAGAATTTTCTCATTCTTCTTTTCATTCTGAATTCTTCTATGTTGAATTCTGATTTCCTTTACGTCATTTTAATCCTCATCGTTCGCATCAATCCGTAAATCGAAACGAGAGCCCAAGTGCCTTCGAGAATCACGAAAGGCCAGTAGCTGATCAAATAAGATGCATAGCATGCAAGGGCAGCGCCGATCATGTTCATTACATAAAATAATTTGCCATTTACAGGAATCAATCTTTCTGTATTCAGAAAATATGCGATCAGAATTAAGGCTACTCCTGTAGTGCCAATAATATCGTTGTAGGTCATAAATAAAATTGTAATTAAGTGATTCTTTCAAACTGATATTTATCTCTTATAAATTCATTAAAAAATTCTCCTGATAGGCCAGCCAAAGCCGCTTTATAGTAATTTCTCCACACTCGCAAAGGAACCTTGAAATATTTATAAACACTTCTCGTTCTGAAACCAATTTCTAGATTTTTGCTTTCAGGATAATATTTTATATAAAGTGTTGTTACTGATCCTGGTGTTGGAAGATAATTTGCTGCCATGCTATTATCGTTGAAAATTCTATGCCCAATTGATCATTTCTCAATAGCATTTTTTACCTCATCGCTTAGTGGAGAAACGGAGGGATCAAAATACCTTGTCAATATTCCATGCTGATCTACTAAATATTTCGAAAAATTCCATGATGGTTGTTTATTGTTCCAGCCATTTTTTGTCTTGTCGGTAAGCCATTGAAAGACTTTTTGTTGTTGATTTTCTTTTATTACGCTTGCTTTTGTTGCGATTGGAAATGTTATTCCAAAATTTTCTTGGCAAAATTGAGCTATCTCTTCGTCACTTCCTTTTTCTTGTTTTTTAAAGTCATTCGCAGGAAATCCTATTACGATTAATTTATCATTATACTTCTCATATAATTTTTGCAAATCGCCATATTGATTGGTATAACCGCAATCGCTAGCTGTATTTACAAGCAAAACTTTTTTTCCCTTGAGTGAATCGAATCTTAATTGAATGCCATTATTTAGCTGGGCTGACAGGTTGTAGAATGATTGAAGAGGTGCATTATTTCTTTCATTTTTTAAAATCTTTGACCGTCGCCCCGATAATTTGTTATAGAGCATCCACAGCGGATAGATGATCTTAAGTATGGTTTGCCTCAACGTCATTCACCCCAAAGGTATTTCACATTTTTCTTCCTGTAACTTCCTAATTCACTTCTCCGGACCACTTAAAATTTCATGCCATGAACCAGAGAATATAGAATTTAGGATTCAGGAGTTAAGAATAAGATTCTTTTATTATTGATTCTTCCATTCTGAATTCTTTTACTCCGGATTCTCCCATTCTAAATCCTTCCGCTACCGGATCACTTTCTTGAACAACCATAATTTTCCTTTGAATGGTGGGTATTTTATATCAGGATCAAACCAAGTAGGAGTTTTCATGATCGCCTTTCGGTGGCTAAACGTTTCAAAAGAGTTTTTACCATGATAGTTGCCGATACCGCTATTACCTCTTCCACCAAATGGCAAATAATGATTTGTCAGATGCCAACTTGCATTGTTCACGCAACCGCCACCAAATGAAATATTCTCAATCCATTGATTTTCCTTTTTGCTTGTAAAAACATAAAAGGATAAAGGATTAGGATTTTGATCAATAATAGTTTTCGCTTGCTCAAAATTTTGAAATGAAATAACCGGAAGGATTGGACCAAAGATCTCTTCCTGCATAATTGGGGCGCCGGCAGGCATATCTTCCATTATTGTCGGCTCAATGTAGAGTTTTGTTTTATCAAACTTTCCTCCGTATAAAATTTTTCCCTGCTGCAAATAACTTATAAGCCGGTTGAATTGTTTTTCGTTAATGATCTTTCCGTAGCTATAGCTGGTGGATGGATCGTTAGAAAAAAAATTTCCGATCGCATTTTTTAGCTCTGTAATAAACCGTTCTTTCACTTTTTCGTTCACCAAAATATAATCAGGTGTTACGCACATCTGACCAGCGTTTGAAAAAGCGGTCACTGCAATTCTACGCGCAGCTACTTTAATGTTTGCATCTTCCTCAATGACTGCCGGGCTTTTTCCACCTAATTCAAGTGTAACAGGCACCAGTTGTTCTGCAGCCATTTTATAAATCATTTTACCTACAACAATGCTGCCTGTATAAAAAATATGATCAAAACGAAAATGATTCATCATGGCCGGCACGATTGCAGCACCGTCTCCTTCCGTATATAAAATATATTCCTTTGAAAAATTTTCCTCAATAATTTTTTTCATGACCTCAGATGCTGCAGGTGCAAATTCGCTTGCTTTCAATACAACACAGTTACCGGCTGCGATAGCTCCCACCAACGGAGTAAACAATAATTGCAAAGGATAATTCCAAGGACCAATAATAAGAACAACACCCAATGGCTCTCTGATAACATAGCTTGATGAAGGAAGATTAAGCAGGTTTGTTTTTGCTTTTTCTGGTTGCATCCATTGGCGTAAATTTTTTAGTGCATAATTAATTTCGCTGATCAAAAATCCGGTTTCAGTTACCCAGCTTTCCTCAGGACTTTTTTTAAGATCGGTATATAAAGCATCATGTAATTCGTTTTCATGCTGCTGGATAGCTGATTTCAATTTCTGCAATTGCTGTCGCCGGAACTTATAGGGTCTTGTATCCCCACTATCATAATATTTCCGCATGGCGAGCAGCTTATCTATCAATACGCTGGTTGACATATAAGTTATTTACCAAAAGTAAGTTAATGAAAATGATGTGTTCCAATTCTATCTTCTTTCACCCTACATTCTTTTGTTCTCGTCGTTCTCCCTGGCATAATTGCTGTGCAATAATTTTAGTAATCAATCTCATCACTTAAAATGTAATAACATGGCAAGAGGAGATAAAAACAAACAAGGTAATTCAGGCCGCAGGAGCAGTAAACAAAGTGACCAGCCTTTTACCGGAGCTAAGCATAAAAAATCAGATCACAATCGAAGGCACACGGAAGGCGAGCCCTCCGAACCCCAAGAGTCAAGAACTAGTTTTGATGATGGAAATCGAAGCTCTCAGCCTGAATATGAAGCAAGGCCCCTGCGTACAGAAGAAAGAAGCTTCAATCTTATCGTTGATAATGTTCCTTATGTAGTAAAAGCGACTCCGTTTCTATTCAATGGCGAGACTCGCTATAAAGTAAGCTTTAACGGAAGTTCTGAGCATGTGTTCACATGGGACTCAAGCCTGGGACAGCTTAGAGCAATCGATGATGATTCATCTACATTACCAGTTAACCTTGAGGAAGCCATTTCAGAAAAATTACAATATAAAGCATAAGAAATTTTGCAAAGGTTCTTTCATCAAGAAAATTCAACATCTCATCCTGTGTTCTCATCCGTCCTCAATAGTTGATGTAACTTTAAGAAGAAAGACACAGATATGAAAAGAATTCTTTTGCCATTTCTTACAATTATTTTATGCATAACCTGCAAGGACAATCCATCTGCAACACTGTCAACCAGTGCAGCCAGAATAGTTAAGTCGGGACTTAATTACCCATGGGAAATAATTTGGGGAAAAGATAACCACATTTGGATGACAGAACGTGACGGAAAAATAAGTCGCATCGATCCTGCAAATGGAAATGTTACATTTTCCTTTACTGTTCCTGACGCAGAATCAAATAACGAAGGGGGGTTGCTTGGGATGGCTTTGCATCCGGGTTTTGCCCAAAATGGTTTTTTGTATGTCGTATATGACTATCGCAGTAATGGTAATTATAAAGAGAAACTTGTACGATATCATTTTTCAAATAATACATTGAATAGCCCCTTTATTTTGTTGGATGGCATAGAAGGCAGCAGCAACCATGATGGTTCTCGATTGTGGATCACGAATGAGACCAATCCAAAAATTTTTATGAGCACAGGCGATGCTCTTAATCAAAGCTTGCCCCAAAATACAAATTCTAAAAACGGTAAGCTGTTGCGATTAAATCTCGATGGAACTATTCCTTCGGATAATCCTTTTCCAAATAATCCTGTATGGAGTTATGGCCATCGTAACCCGCAGGGGCTTGTCATGGCAAACAATATTTTATATGCTTCTGAACATGGTCCGGATATAGAAGATGAGCTGAACATCATCGAAAAAGGACGTAATTACGGATGGCCTGAAGTAAACGGCCCTTGTAATGGATCAGAAGCAAATTTTTGTACCACTAAGAATATCAAAGAGCCGATATGGAGCAGCGGCAACAATACCATTGCTGTTTGCGGTCTTGACTATTATCATTACGATCTTATTCCTCAATGGAAAAATTCATTGCTGATGATGACGTTAAAGAACAGCAGTGTTAGGCAAATGAAGTTGAGCGACGATGGCCGCACGATCATTCAAACACAAACCTTTTTTAAAGATCAATGGGGCCGGTTGCGTGACCTTTGCATTTCTCCGGCAGGCAAAGTATATATCTGTACAAGCAATGGCGGAAATAATGATGTGATAGTTGAGATTAGTAAATTGTAGTAAGTAATGAGTGATCAGTAATGAGTATATCATCCCGATTGGTCATTTGTCATCCGCTTTTTCCATACAATAAATCTCCATATTATTTCAGCGGAAAATAGTGCTGCCAACGCGAACAATGCGGGAATAAGCATTTTGCCCGACAGAGAAAAAGCGCTGGTCAATGCAATGCTGTACACACCAACAGGTAATAGGATCAGCACACATAATCCAATTATACCCAAAGGGATTTTAAAGGGCCTTTTTTCTTGTGGAAGTTTGATACGGAAAATGATGAGGCTAATAAATTCAAGAAACAAAGCTGCTCCATATAGAGTTACATCGATTATTATGAGATCGCCAAAGCTCCATAAGATCATTCCACTTACAACTAATGAGCAGACAATAATAGATATGTATGGAGTTTGATATTTAGGATGAAGCTCATGAAGTTTTTTGGGAAGTAGATGATCATCTGCCATTACTTTGGGTACTCTTGATACAGAAAGCAAAACAGCCGAAAATAATCCAAGGGCACTGGCCATGCCGCCGGCTGCAATAAGGATAGCCAGCCAATCGCCACCCACTATTTTACCTAATACAGGGAACCCTTCTTCGCTTAATACATTAAGATCAATCCCCGAGGACAAAGCTGTAACAATGGCAAGAAGATAGATACCAAATGTTAAAGCAAAAGCAATTGCCGTTGAAATAAGATAAGTTCGTACAGGCTTATTTACTTCTTCGGCATAGGTGGTTGTATTATCCCACCCAATAAAATTCCACATCACAGTATATAATCCCATGCCTAGAGAAGAAAAGCCGATGCCTTTTAATGAAAGTGAAGAAAGATGTAACGATGTTGTGTGATGTGAAATATTTATCACGAAAAGAATAAGAAACGGCAATACAACAGCTGCACTTAACAGCAATGAAGTTCGCCCAACGGGAACCACGCCGAGAATATTAAGTCCCGCTCCTGCCCAAATAATAGCGAGACAAACCGGTATCTTATATTGTGCTATTTCAGGAAAAAAGAAAGAAGCGTACTCAACAAAAAGCACTGGATAAATAGCCAAGTCAACAAAAGTATAAAGCCAGGTCCACCAGCCTTCATACCATGCCCATCGAATACCTAATGCTCGTTTTACCCATTGATAATATCCCCCGGTTACTGGCATCATGCTATTCAGTTCCATCACAATAAAAATTGTTGGTACATCCCATAACAATGGAGTTAGCATCAGCAACAATAACGAACCGTTTTCGCCCCCATAAGCCAATAGTGATTCCAAGCCATAAGGACCGCCTGAAACGGTAAGAAATATTACGGCAGCGAGTGGTAATATTTTTAATCGCTTATAGGAAGAGGCAGTTCGAAGCATACATGCATAAAAATATATCAAAAAGCAAGGAAGAAGATTAATAACGCCATATTATAAACTATAGTCTTGAAGAGTTTTTAAACTGCAACATTTTAAATTGAAATAATACGGCATAATCTTTACAGTGTTTATGTTAAATAGTTTTCTATGAAACGAAATAAAAAAACGAAGCGTAGCCAAATTAAAAAAGGGCATCATGAATATCCGCTCCCCGGACAAATTAGCCCGGAACAAAAGCAGAAAGATCTGAATGCACATCAGCAAGCAGATAAGGATATGATTGATGATGCAGAGTTTACTGCTCACAATAAAAACGATGATCTGGATGAAGGAGAAACCGCAAGACTGGGAGAAGAGAATACTGATTTGGTTTAGCTGATTTATCTTCTTCGCCTCCATTCGATAATAATGCCCACTATTACAAGAAGAACTAATAGCTTGGCGTACAAGTATCCGTTTCCGGAATTATTTGTTTTTGAAGTTTTAACGAGAGGCTTATCATTTTGTGTCAACTCATAACTAAGCGTTTCTTCTTTCTTATTTAAATCAGTTAAATATTGTTTTACTTCATTAGTCGAAATATGGTCTTTTAAATTTTCATACTCATACTCAAGCAAAAATTTCTTATTGCTATAGTAAAAATTTGCAAGCATTTTGAATCCGTCATTCTTTAAATTGTTAAGGCTTTGTTCGGCATTCCAATCATCAGGAATATTTATTTCTATCTCTTCATGGTAATGTGCGGGATACTGAAGGCTAAAAGGCATGGTGCGTGCCGTTTCTTTGGGTTTTTTGATAATCCCATCGATAACATATGAGCTAAATGAAGCTTTCTTGGTTCCGTTTTTTAATTCCCAAATATTCGGGATCGTATAATATTCTTTTGTTGTAAAAATTCCTGTATTCTCATCGTCCTTATAATTAAGGCTGTCTGCCAAAATATCTTTGTAATAATCTAAATAATAGCTGCGATAATCTTTGAGCAATTGGTAATTACTCATGCTATTAAAGTTGTTTCTAACATTATCAGCAAAAGATCCGCTGTAGTTTGTAGTTACAATAAACCTTACGCTATCTGATGTATTTTTTATATCGAATACTTCTTTTACTCTTACCATGCCCGGTTCTTTTAACTTGATGGCCGTGAGATCATTTGTATTTTCATTAATTACCAGGCCGTATTGATAATCTGGGTAAGAAATGTCTTTTATGTTGCCTCTTTGAAATGAGATAGTCGGATCGAACCAATGATACTCATCTTTTAGCTTAACTCTCACTGTAGCATGATTAAATGATTTGGGCGATGGAAGCCAATCAATAATAGCTTTTTTCCATTCGGTGTTAATGAGAACCGGTGCACATTCAATTCCTAAACCGTTTAATATAGTGCATAAGAGATAAGATTTATCCTTGCAGTCGCCAAAACGTTGAGCAAATACTTTATTAGGATGATTTGGTTTGTGCGAGTTTGTTCCCATTTCGATTCCCATATAACGAATATCATCCTGAACAAATCGCAATGCCTCAAGCGTTTGCTGTTCTGGTAAAGATGATTTTTGTTTTATTTCACTAATTTTCTTTTGAAGTGAGGGCGAGATGTTCTGTGGGGGAGCAAATAACTCCATAGCCCAGTCGTTCACCTCCTTCCAATTCTGATATTCACTTATCATTATGGATGAGTATGGATCATACCATGCCGGAACGTTGTCCTGTGTATGCAATGCTTTAATATTATTCAGTTTCCATTCATAAACTATTTGGTCACCTTCATTTTTTTCTGCAGGTTGAATATCCGTTTTACTGTTCTTTATTATGATTTTTCTCTCACTAGGAATTACCAACTTATAATACATGTTATAAACAGGAACCGAAAAATTAGTTTGAAGTATAGTGGAGAATTTCCCCTTAAAAATGGGATTGAATCCATTGATCGTATAGCTATACTCAATGATATCACCTTTTCTTACATCCTCAAGAAACAATACCGAAGAAAGAGAGCCATCATACATAAACTTGTCGAGCTCCTTTTCCCGTTGTATCGTTTTGATCTTTGAAAGATTGAGCTGGTTAAGCACTGAATTTCCCCTGATAATTTTTATCGTATGAAAAATCAATTGTTGATAGGATGGATCAAAATCTATAGAGACCTCAGAGCTATTCTGTATGCCAGCTTCCGTTAAAATCTTCATAGCTCTTTTACAATAAAGTGATTGTTTCTCAACCGAAAGCTGTTCTTCATAAATAAGATCAACATATCCGTCTTCCGCCTCATGATCTAACTTATTATTGTTGTAATCATATTGAGACACAGTTATCCATGCTGCCTCTTTTGCAGCTGTAGGTTTTTTTTGTGCAAATATTTTAAACGAAATAGTAAGGCTTAGAAACAATAAAAAATAATAATTCGGTTTCATTGATTGCAATATAAAACCAAATTATCTTGAATAAAAGCCTTGATCAAACTTTCATTTCTGCTTTGGCGCTCTCTTGTTTGGATTATAAGAAGTTCGCTTTTCTACTTGTCCTGTTTTACGCTGAACGGTAACTGAAGCATTTTCCTTTTTTGCCTCTTTTGTAGCTTGACGTACTGCTTCTTTCTTGGTATCAAATTCTTTTTCTATTCTTCTTTTGCCTTCTTCTTTTACTGCCCATCCGCCTTCTTTGCCAGGTATTACATACTTATCTTTTCCATGATGCTTTACATCAGTTCTTCGATTTTTAGCTCCCGGCTCAGTTTGCTTTCCCCGGTTAGCAGCCCAGTCTTTGGCGCGACTTATAGCGGTGGCAATGACGATGCCTTCATTCATATTCTCTTCTTCAAGCAACGCATTAGCAATTTCAATGGCCTTATCTCTTACCTCTTTTGGTAAGTTTTTCATTGAAACGGGATAATCGGTTTTTGTCCACGGCATAAAAAAAGTTTTATACCTAATGAGCAGAAAGAATTATGCCATGAGAACTTTCCATGATGATTTAGTCTTTTATGATCATCATAATAAAACGGAGATTCTTGAGATTTTTTTTTGTTGGCATATAATCTTTCCATATAAATTTTCAAAAAACAGCCGAGCCAATAAAGCTGGCAAAGTTTTTATCATAACTTCATAAAGCCACTATAAAATTTTATCATTAAACTTAAAATATAGTATATGCGTTGGATAGGTGGCCGGGAAAGTTCAAACATCGATGACCGTCGTGGTCTTTCGACTGGTGGTGGCGTTGCCATTGGTGGAGGAATTATCGGGGTCATTTTTCTCGTTATAAAACTACTTATGGGTGGTGGGGATGGAACAGACCAGGCTCAATTGCCTGGTCAGGGCCAGGAAATGACAACTGAAGAGAAAGCCGCCGATGATCAACGAGCAAAATTTGTAAGAGTAGTGCTTGCTTACACCGAGGATGTATGGGATTCTTTGTTTGCGGTACAGGGCAGGCAATATAAAAAACCAACCCTTGTTTTGTTTCGTAACAGCGTTCAATCAGCCTGCGGTTTTGCCAGTTCTGCATCAGGGCCATTTTATTGCCCTGGTGATGAGGAAGTGTATATTGACCTTGCTTTTTACCAGGAGCTTGAAGATCGTTTTCGAGCGCCGGGCGATTTTGCTGAAGCTTATGTAATAGCTCATGAAGTGGGTCATCATATTCAAAAGCTTTTAGGCATTTCGGATAAAATGGAAAATTTACGGCAACAATTAAGCGAAGGTGAGTATAACAAATACTCAGTGATGATGGAATTACAGGCAGATTTTTTTGCGGGCGTTTGGGCACACCATGCGCAGCAAATGAAAAACATTTTAGAAGCGGGTGATATTGATGAAGCATTGAATGCTGCCAATGCTATTGGTGATGATCGCCTGCAGAAAGAATCCCAGGGCTATGTAGTACCTGAATCATTTACACATGGTACATCACAACAACGAATGTATTGGTTTAAAAAAGGTTTTGATACAGGAGATATGACTCAAGGAGATACTTTTCATGATCCTTCATTGCAATGATGGATCAAATTATTACTCCAATGAAGCATTTCCATCAATATATTTAAGATTGTATTTGAATTGAGATAGTCTCCAGCCCTTGTCAGTTTTTGTTGCTTTAAGATCATAACTGCCTACAAACATTCTTGAATTTCCTTTAGAAGCAGCTTTTTTGTAATGGGCGGCCATGGCATAACCATAAATATCAGCATCGTTTCCATTAATGGTGATGAGGTAATGCCCCGCCTGATGATGCACTGCATCAAGACCAATAAACCCTTGCCTCCATGCTTCACAAATTTCTCTAGCAGAAAGTTTTTTTGCCTCTCCGCCCGCACTCGTCATATCAAACCAAACTGTTTCAGTAAAAACCTCATTCAATACCTTTTCCCATTGTTGAGCATCAACATACATGAACAATTTATTGCTTACTTCAGTAAGTTCCATTTTATCAGCAAATTCCTGATTAGTCATAAAATAAGTTTTGTAAACAAATTTCGCCTGTAACCAGTCTTACACCAAATGCATAGCATACTTCAAGCAACTGCACATACACAAAAAGCTCGATAACTTATTTTTTGTTAACCATGGTATCAATTAAAAAAGGCCAGAAATTCTGACCTTTTTTGAGGATATATATTATAATAGCAGCTGTTTATTCGGTCGATCTTATTATGTACCCAAACAATCCCTCTTCTTCATCATCAGGACCTGCTGCAAAATAGAGGCGGTTCGGATCAATGGTAGATGTGGCCGGAGGAAATGTTATGGCCCACAAGCCTTCTATTTCAATTGGATTTCCGTGTGAACGCAACTGGCCTAAGAATTCGCCGTTCATATTGTATGCATTAATGTGACCATCTCCAAAATTTCCAACTAAAATGGCTTCCTGACCATTATCGCCAAAGAATCCTGCTGGGGCTTTAGCTACTCCCCATGGTGCATTTAATTGACCTCTGGAAACAAAGCGTTTTACCAAACTACCATTAGCATTGTAAATATCAACGTAACCGAGTCCGGGACCGGCTTCTTCTTCATGTTCTTCAGGATCTACCTTTGCATACATTACGTACAACTGGCCACCAATATTCTGAATATTAAATGGAGCATATCCTGCAGGAATATTAGGATCCCAGAAAGGTTTTGTTGTTACAGATTTAAAATCCTTATCAAATACATCAATTCTGCCTGCACTGAAATTAGCTGCATATAAAAAATTAGCACCACCGTCAGCAGCAAGAGCAATTCCTGCATACACAGCGCCTTTCGAAGAAGAATCAATCATCTTTACAGCCGCAGTACCACCATTCCATCCTGAGATCACTCCATCAAGACCCGCAAAAATGAATGATGCTTTGTTTCCGTTTAGGAGTTTAAAATCAGAAGCCGTGCTATTGAACACCTGGCCAGAAGGATGGCCACCTGTAGTTGCGCCGGGTGAGGGGATAGATACCGGCGAAATGCCTTGCACTACGCCATCGCGGTTATATACTACGGCTTTACCAGTCCCTTCGGCACTAACCCAGGCTGTGCCGCCGGAACTGAAAGCGATGCCCCACCCATTTATAAGATTGGCATCTATATGTGCCGGCTCATATTCATCATTGTTGCCAACAAGATTTACTTGCTCAAAGTCTTTCAATGATTTTGGTTCCTTACCGGCCACGTTTGCTTCACTATCGGTTGCTTTGGGTTCGATGGATTTTTGGCAACTAATTACTAGTAAACATATTGATATGCAAGCAATCGCCATACTTAAATAATTGGCCTTGCGAGAATTTGATTTCATACACATTGATTTAAGGTTAAAAAAATAAGATCTCATTCAGAATTTTGATTCAGATATTTTAGTGCCAGGATTATTTGAGGTAAGTAAATTCCCAGGGTAGGAAAGTGACGGGCCTATTTACTATTCGTTTCAGATTAACATAAAGTTGCCCCATCTTACTAATTTTTTTGATTGCAGCTTAGGAATTTCGAAAATATAAAGATCATCTGCGTAATTTCGGTTTACGCCAAATTATGACCGACGAATATTTTATGATGCTGGCCCTTAAGGAAGCCAAAATTGCTTATGAACAAGATGAAGTTCCAATTGGAGCCGTAGTTGTATTGAATGATCGCGTTATTGCACGCGGTCATAATATGACAGAAAAGTTAAATGACCCTACTGCCCATGCAGAAATGATTGCCCTAACATCGGCATTTAATTACGTGGGCAGTAAATACTTACCTCAAGCTTTTTTATACGTTACTGTTGAACCTTGCCTGATGTGTGCTGGGGCTATGTATTGGAGTAAATTAAGAAAAATTATTTGGGGAGCTGACGATGAAAAAAATGGTTATAAAAGAATTACTGCGGCCAACTGGCCCTTTCATCCAAAAACAGAAATAGTGCATGGAATTTTAAAAGATCAATGCGGGCAGTTAATGAAAGATTTTTTTGAGAAAAAACGCTGAATCATGCTGACAAGATCTATTAAAAAAATTGAATGCCTCAACCCAAACACTGGAAAGAAAATGAACATTGATGCGGAAATTTACGATCTCTTCAGCAAAGCCATCTATCACACGCTAAAAGAAAATAAAAAAGGCATTACTTATACTGACATTGTAAATGGTATAAAAAAATGCTTTAAGCAAAAGAAAACAGCTTTCAAAGGATCTATTGAGTGGTATGCTGTAACTGTAAAACACGATATGGTAGCAAATGGCTTAATTGAAACATTTATCGAAAAGGGAAGGAAACTCCACCGTTTAAAAAAATGATCAAAGTTTTTTGATCTTAATATTTCTAAACCATATCTCACTGCCATGGTCCTGAAGGCATATATAGCCTGTTTTTGACATTCCATACCCAGCAGCATCCTTCCATTTGCCTTCTGCCTTACGCTTGTTCCAATCAGGTGTCAATGCTTCAAATTCCAACACTTTTACGCCGTTCAGCCAATGTTCTCTATGATTGCCACTAACAACAATTTTTGTTGTATTATATTCTCCAACTGCTTTGGTCGGGTGTAAGATTGTTGCATACATAGCATAGTCAGAACCGGTTTTTTGCCAATCCTCTAATTTTTCAGGAAAGCCATCGTCATCAATAAGTTGGTATTCGGGACCGCTTAAATACGGTACATCGTATTCTTCCGTTACATGATACATGATGCCACTATTACCGGCCTTAGATATTTTCCACTCTACTTCAAGCTCAAAATCTTCATATTGTCTTTTAGTGATCAGATCAGCACGCTTATCGCTTTTATTCTTTTCGTTTCGCTTGCAATGAAGCTCACCATTAGATACTTCCCAGCTATTTGTTGGTTTGTTTTTATAAGTACGCCAGCCGTTCATTGTCCTTCCATCAAACAACAACTGCCAGCCCTCTTTTTTTTCTTGTTCAGTTAGCATATTTTTTTGTTGCGACCAGCAAGTAATTGATATAAAACAACTACCTGCAATGATTAAAGAAAGGGAGGCCTTTTTTTTCATTAAAGAAAGGTACTACAAAACAAGAATCGAATTTTCAAAGATTCTGAAAGCCCTGAAAAAATGACCTTGTTGGTTCAATGCCAGTTTTTCGAAATAAGAAACATTCATCATGCACATAAACTTTAAGAAACTAATTTTGTAATCCTTTTTAGAACAATCCGAAATATTCAATCTAAAATTTAAATCAAATTGTTATGGCATTTACCTTACCTGCGTTACCATATGCTTTTGATGCATTGGAACCGCATATTGACAGTCAGACCATGCAGATACATCATGGCAAACATCATCAGGCCTATGTTGACAACTTAAATAAAGCTATAGCCGGCTCTGAGCATGAAAATAAAAGCTTAGAAGAATTGATCGCCAATGCCGGAAAGATTTCTCCTGCTGTTCGCAACAATGGAGGTGGGCATTGGAATCATAGTTTTTTCTGGGAGCTTCTTTCATCTAAAGGTGATGGTAAACCATCCGGAAAACTTGCAGATGCAATTAATTCCACATTTGGTTCTTTTGAAGGCTTTCAGGAAAAATTCAATAACGCAGGCATTACCAGATTTGGCAGTGGCTGGGCTTGGCTTATTGTAAAGGATGGAAAACTTGAAATAACATCTACTCCCAATCAAGACAATCCCTTGATGGATGTTGCGGAAGTAAAGGGCAAACCTATTTTCGGCATAGATGTTTGGGAGCATGCCTACTATTTAAAATATCAAAACAGGCGTCCTGATTATTTAAAAGCTGTATGGAATGTAATAAACTGGAAGAAAGTAGAAGAGCATTTTACTAAATAATAACACACCAAGCCAATGAGTATTAAAAGAGCAATTTTATTGCTCTTTTTTTTATTGAAGTAAATCCATCTACTGAAAGTTGATTTCGATTAATGCTGAGTCCGGTATTCACCGGATGAATAAACGGTTTCGGCGAAAAATCATTACTATTATATATTTGAATATTTTCTTTGCGGTTCATTTGACCCTGCCTCCTTAACTAAACGTAAGCATGGTATTGACTAAGGTTAAGTTTTAATACAAAGTCTCATTCATTATTTCGGCAGTGGTTATTAAACTGCCACAACCAATAGGTATAAAATCGAATTGAAACGATAAAATTGATTTATGGACAAAATCACCATTCTTATAACCGACGACCACAAACTTATTAGGGAAGCATGGACTACTGTTTTAGAATCTGATCCACGTTTTAAGGTTATAGCCCGAACCGGAAGCGGTGAAGAAGCAGTAGAACTGGCAAAGGAATTACGCCCCCACATAATTATACTTGATATTAATTTACCTGGTATGAATGGCTTTGAAACTATCCCGCTGTTAAGAAAATTTTCACCAGGATCAAAAATTCTGGGCGTTTCATTACACACCCAGCCAGCTTATGCCCGCAAAATGATACAGAAGGGAGCTATGGGTTATGTAACGAAAAACTCTTCAAGAGAAGAAATGTTCACTGCAATTATTGAAACATACAATGGCCGAAAATATATCTGTGATGAGATCAAGAATATTCTTTCTGAGCAAATGCTGAATGGTGACGAAAACAAAACTGGTTTAAATTCTTTATCTCAAAGAGAAATAGAGATCATCTCCTTCATTAAAAAAGGAGACTCATCTAAAGAAATTGCTGAAGCGCTAAGCCTTTCTGCAAAAACGATAGAAGTCCATCGGTATAATCTTATGAAAAAATTAGGCTTAAAAAATACAGCGGCTCTGGTAAACTTTATTAATAATAGCGAGCTTGGAATAGCTGATTGAAAATATCAACGTCCCAATCTCACGGCACAGGATCATACCCATGCCCACCCCAAGGATGACAGCGGGAAATTCTTTTAATGGTAAGCCATAAGCCTTTGAATAGCCCATACTTTTTCAATGCTTCGATAGCATAACGAGAGCAGGTAGGAGTAAACCTGCATTTTGGTCCTAACCAGGGAGAAATCACCAATTGGTAAATTTTTATAAGAGCAATAAAGGGAAGGCTAAGGATTTGAAGAATTCGTTTCATTAATTATTTTGATCAACTTATTCAAAATTACACCTAGTTTTTTGCTGACCATATCAAAATCTGGTAGTTCCTTAGCAGTATATATAAAAAACACATTTAATTGTTTTTTGTTCGCCTTGAGCACTTCTTGCAACTCGTGCTTTTGCAACCGGTAAGCCTCTCTTGTTAATCGCTTTATCCGGTTTCTGTCAACCGCTTTTCTGAAATTTTTTCCGCTAACACCTGCACCAAATTGTATAGTAAATGAAGAGTGGGTAGTAGTGCGTGGGTAAAACATATAATAAACTCTGAAGGGGAAAGCAGAAATAGTTTTTCCTTCGTTGAACAATTGTTCAATTAGCTTGCGACTCTTCAGCCGCTCATTTTTACCAAGTGTAAATTGTTTTGCCACAAAACCATCAGAAATAGAAAAGCTCCGATATTTATCGAAGCTATAAAAATATTAACCTATCTCTCATTTTACACGCCTTACTTCAGCTTCCTTTCATCAGAAACTGAAAGTTTTTTGCGGCCTTTTCTTCTTCGGCTTGCCAACACCTTGCGGCCATTAGCGGTTTGCATGCGTTTGCGAAAACCATGGACCGATTTTCTGCGGCGACGATGCGGTTGAAATGTACGTTTCATATTAATCTCTTTTTCACTGTTTTGTCCTGTTTAGCAGGATTTGAATAGGCTCGGGAGAACGAACCGGGTTTCATTTCTCTACCACAGGTCACCACGCCTATGGTTTGTGAAAGGACGGCAAAGGTAAGGGTTTCAGGGTGAAGGGTGAAAGGTTTAAGTGTGTTTTTAAAATTTTTATTCCTTACTGTTTTAAGTCAAGCTTACATGTTTTGCTTGCACAGGCCTGCCAAAAAATATAGTAGCATGGTTATCAAAATCCTCAGTAGAATCAGTGGTAAAAAATTCCCTTCTCCCATTTTTACTGCAAATATTTTCTATTTCAGGGTGCCGGCGCAGATAATCCTCCAGGCTTTCCGCTACAATTTCTCCCTGTGTTAAAATTTTCATGTCTGCTGGTGAATACTCTTTTATTTTCTCAAGCAGCAAGGGGTAATGTGTACAAGCTAATAAGATCGTGTCAATTGCCTCATCTTGTTCCAGTAACTGAAGAATATATTTCTTGACAAAAAAATCTGTTCCATGGTTATCGTATTCATTGTTCTCAACCAAAGGCACCCACATAGGGCAAGCTTGTTGATATACTTTTATATCGGGATAAAATTTTTCAATTTCCAGCAAGTATGACCCAGATGAAACTGTTCCTGCAGTTGCCAAAATGCCGATTTGCTTTGAATCTGAAAAGCTACCGATCACTTCTGCCGTTGGTCTTATTACACCCAATACTCTTTTTTCCTTATCAATTTTTGGAAGATCATTTTGTTGAATGGACCTCAAGGCTTTTGCTGAAGCCGTATTACAAGCAAGAATTACTAAATGACATCCCTGATCAAAAAACCATTTTACACATTCAAGTGTATAACGGTAAACAGTTTCGAAGGAACGGCCACCATAAGGTGCCCTCGCATTATCACCTACATAAATATAATCGTATTGTGGAAGTTTGTTAATGATCTCTTTGAGTACCGTCAATCCACCATATCCCGAATCAAATACACCAATTGGATTTGCCTTTTGCATAAGCAAAAATAAGAATGGGAAGCAAAGCAAATTCAATTAATTATTATGCATTGCTGCTAAATAAAAAAGGCCCGCAATTTCGCGGGCCAAAAGTCTATTTAATTTTATCATTTTGGAATTCCGTAATAATCACAAACAGCATTATAGTCTTTATAATCAATTGGTGCACTCATTCTTCCGTTTGTAGCCAGGCTATTTCCGGGAATTAACACATAACGGAATCTTATATCAACAACGCCACTAATAGCACTACCGGTAACACGCATAGTAATGTTGATTTTCTCTTTCACAAAAGAATAATCGGTTACCTGTAATAATCCCTGGCCACTCCATGTTTGCGGTAATATTCGCACATTACCATCATACTCAAAATAAACCAGTACCAATCCGTTATTTTTAATGGCATCTGTAAGGCTTGGGGCGCTAATACCTGTCTGTATTTCACTGGTACCTAAACCCGTCCAGTCTGCACTTGTTTTTGTAATCCAGTTTGAAAAAATCACCGTTGAGCCATTGGATTGCCTCTGGAAAGTTTCTACTACACCATTGCCATAGTTTACAGAGCTTGTCTGTTCCTCTGTAGTCGTATCTTGTTTTTCCTTTTTGCATGCAAATAACAATGAGCTTGTCAATAATAATAATGCAGAAATAGTTTTTAAATTTTTCATTGTATAAGGTTTAATAATTAAAAAATAATGAAGGATAAAACTATGACTCCATCTCTTCTTTAAGAACATCTATTGAGCAACTGGCGGTTTTTGTTTGTGAACGCATAGTCTTCGCATGCTAAGGGCAATAGCTTTGTCTAGATATTCATCAATAAGGCGTTGTTCTTTATAAGTTTTCTAAAACTTCCGTTTAGCGGCTTTACCAATCGCTCATTAATAATGCAGGCTACTCAATGCTTTTGCCCCCCGTTACTGAATAGAGTAATTTTATATTAGGCAAAATCATTCATTTTGAACAGATGCTTCCATAAGCGTTTTTATCTTTCAACAGCAATTGCTTTAATTGTATTTCTCAATGCGGCAGCCCAATCGCCTTCTTTTCATCATATCACTGCTTCAGATGGTTTAACTGATAATAATATTCGTTCTATAGTAATTGATCATAACAATTTTCTATGGGTAGGCACTACTGAAGGATTGAATGTTTTTGATGGATATTTCATTACCAGCTTTAAAAAAGGAGATTACCCCGAAATGGCTTCGGATAATATCATTCATCTTACTTGTGATAGCCGTAACCGGATATGGTTGGGAACACCCAACGGAATCACTTGGATCGATGAAAAAAGAAAATTTCACCGGGTTGTATTAAATGATACAATTTCAAAATTTGGATCCAGAACCATACAGGATACAAAAAAATATGGGCCTATTTTATACACAAGCCTTGGGCAATTTTTTTTAAATGAAAAAACACAAAAATGGCAGCTTCTTGATTGGATACCTGGCCAGTTAAAATATCAATTATTTCACGATGCCGAGCCCTTTAGCGAAAACCAAACTATTTATGCCACTGACAGTGCAGTTGTGATTTTGGATTACGCCACTAAAAAAATTATTTATGAACAACCTTTCACTGCTGTATTTAGCTTATGCCGTTATAGCGATCATGAAATAGCAATAGGTTTAGAACATGGCGAAATCCTGATTGTAGATATCTTAACAAAAAAAATCGTCAGAAAATATAAGCTAACAAGTGAGCTAAATAAAAAACAGATCAATACAACCATTACAGAAGTTAGACCCGCGGTGAACGGAGACCTGCTAGTGGGTACCGGTTTCGCCGGCCTTACCATTATTACGAAACAGGGAACGATTACCAATTATTCACACAATCCATTTGATCCCCGCTCTATCGCGGCAAATATGACATGGCGCGTGTTATGCAGTAAAAACGGAGATGTGATTGTAGGAACCCGTGTTGCCGGCCTAAGTATTTTTAATATCTATGAAAAAAAAGCTGGTTACACAAAACTCTTTAATGATGATAAAGGCGATGCTTATGATGGATTTTTTTCAGACATGCGTGAGGATAATGAAGGAAGAATATGGATAGGCGCAATGGATAGGTTAGTTCGTTGGGATAAAAAAAATAACAAGGTCAAATTCTTTTATTATTACGCAAAACCTATTTGGAATGGTGGACAAAATATCGAGCTCCGTTCATTGTGCTTTGATAAAAAGGGCCGAGTATGGGTTGCTGCACTTGGTGATGGGATTGCAGTGCTAAATGAAAAAATAGGCGAATTCAAAAAAATTTCAATTGACAGTTCTTTTGGCCCGGCTGTAAAAACTAATCTGGTTGTGCACTTATATACCGGTTCAGATGGTTATATATGGGTGGGTTCAACGCTTGGATTTTATACCATTGACCCTCTTACTTTAAAGGTAAATACATTCATGGACCACCCGTTGTTGAAAAAGATTGCAGGCACACGTGTGAATGATTTTTTAGAAGATAGACAGGGCAATATTTGGATAGCTAGTTTTAACGGAGTGTTTTATTACAACCGATCAGCTAATAAACTTGATCATTATACAACGGAGCAAGGCCTTGGATCAAATTATTGTTACACTTTAACGCAAAACAAGCAGGACGACCTGTATGTCGGAACACAGGACGGTTTCAGCATTATTTCAAACGGAAAAATTACCTCTTATGATCAAAAAAATAAACTGAAATATGATCGTTGTGAAGGCATACTTGAAGATGGAGAAGGAAAAATGTGGATTGCCAACTACAAATGCTTGATCAAATTCGACCCGAAACAAAAAACTTTTCAATATTTTGATGAAAATGCCGGACTTACTGCAGAAGGTTTTAGAGTGGGCAGCTATTTAAAAACCAGTTCGGGTGAATTATTCTGGGGCAGCAGAACAGGGCTTAATTATTTTTACCCCGAGAAATTGGAAAACCGTGCTCCCAGTTTTAAAGTAAATATTTATCAAGCTAATATACAAGACTCAACCTTTTTTGTCGGAGGTTCCGATAACATCTCGCTCAAGTACACTGATAATGATATTATATTCCATTTTACCGCTGTTAATCTCAAAGGCTCTCACAATATTCAATACCAGTATATGCTTGAAGGATATGAAAAACAATGGCAAACCGGAAAAGATATCCGTGAGGCACGTTATTCATCATTGCCTCCGGGGTCATATACTTTTCAGCTAAAGGCAAGTGCAGATGGATTGAATTGGATTAATTCCAGCAACAAAATTACTGTCCGTATTATTCCTCCCATTTGGCAACGCTGGTGGTTTCGTATTGCATGTTCAGTATTTCTTGCAGCTATCATTTTTTTAACCGTTTACTATCGAACAAAAAAACTGCGAAGGCAAAAAGAAGAACTAGAAACAGAACAGGCCATCAACTATTTTGCTTCGAGCATGCACGAGCAACAAACGGTTGACAATATTTTATGGGATGTTGCCCGCAATTGCATAGGTCGATTGAAATTTGAAGACTGTGTTATTTACTTAATAGATGAAAAAAGAAATGTACTCATGCAAAAAGCAGCTTATGGTCCCAAAAGCCCCCGGCAGTTTGAGATAGATAAGCCCATTGAAATCCCACTTGGCAAAGGAATAGTTGGCTCAGTGGCGTTAAAAGCAAGTCCTGAGATTATAAACGATACGACAAAAGACCCCAGGTATATCGTAGATGATGCGCAGCGTTATTCTGAAATTTCGGTTCCAATTATTTCTGATGGCAAGGTGCTTGGGGTGATCGATTGTGAACACTCAAGAAAAAGGTTCTTCACTCAAAAGCATTTGTCAATTCTTATCACAATCGCTTCCTTGTGTGCCAATAAGATTGTGCGTGCATTAGCTGAACAACAAAAAGAGCAAGCACATCTAAAGCTTATGGATACGCAGCGTAAAATGACTGAAATAGAAATGCAGGCTTTGAGGGCGCAAATGAATCCGCATTTTATTTTTAATTGTCTTAATTCCATTAACCGTTATATTGTTAAAAGCGATCAGGTTACTGCCTCGCTTTATCTTACAAAATTTGCTAAGCTCATCCGTCTTATTCTCGATAACTCGAACAATAAAAATATAATTCTTACCAACGAGCTGGAAGCATTGAAATTATATATTGAAATGGAGGCGCTGCGTTTTGATAAAAAATTTGATTACCGCATTACTGTCGATGCCAGTGTGAATACTGATAATATTGAAGTGCCTCCGATGATCATTCAGCCGTATGTTGAAAATGCAATATGGCACGGCTTGCTGCATAAAGAAACTACCGGCTGCCTTTGCATTTCCATAAGCTTGCCAGAGGAAAATATTCTTCAATGTATAATCGAAGATGATGGTATTGGAAGAGAGAAGGCCAAGGAATTGAAAAGCAAATCGGCCATTACAAGAAAATCGCTCGGAATGAAATTGACAGAGAACAGGCTCACTTTGTTAAATAAATACGCAGAGCTAAATGCCAGCGTTGATATTATTGATCTGAAGACAACTAATGATGAAGCAATAGGAACAAAAGTGATCCTGAAGATTCCTATTTAATAATTAAAATAAAAATTATGATACGGTGTATTCTAATAGACGATGAAAGCAATAGCTTGGAAATGATGGAATGGCTGCTAAAAACCTATTGCCCGCAGGTAAAGATCGAGGCCATGTGCACGGCTGCTGACAAAGGCATAGAGGCTGTTAATAAATACAGGCCCGATGTTATTTTTCTTGATATAGAAATGCCTCACATGAATGGGTTTGATATGCTGGAACATTTTGATAAGCTTTTTTTTGATGTGGTATTTTGCACAGCTTACGATCAGTTTGCTATAAAAGCTTTTAAATACAGCGCATTGAATTATTTATTAAAACCCGTAGATCCCGATGATCTGAAAGAAACCATCCGCAGGCTCGAAGAAAGAAGATCCTCTCCTTCAAAAGAACAGATAGAATTGCTTTTACAAAACATACAACAAGTTTCGAAGCCAACTCTTCATCGAATTGCTTTAACAACAAATGATGGAATGATCTTCGTGCCGACAGATGAGATACTCTATTGCGAGGCAGAAAGCAACTATACAAAAGTTGTTTTAACGGAAGGCAGAAAAGTACTTGTTTCCAAAGTGCTAAAAGAAATTGATGAAGCCCTTGCGGGACCGGATTTTTATCGCATACATAATTCATTTCTTATTAACCTGAATCGAATTAAAAAATTTATCCGGGGAGAAGGCGGTTACGTAATTATGGACGATGGTGCGAACATTGGTATTTCGAGAAGTCGACGGCAGGAGTTTATGGAATTGTTCTCCAAGTTCTAAATCCAATCTTTATTTAGTTGGTTATATAATTCTCCCGCTTATGACGGGAGAATTTTTTTGTCAATTACATAAAAAAAATTGCTGAATACTCAACACTGCTTTTTCTCAGTGTTATATAGCGATAGTTTTACGTCATAATCGAAATCATTAACTATTAAACCTTTCAAAAATGAAAATTTTAAAATTTGCGCTTGTTGCGCTTTTATTCTCAACAGCTTTTGTAGCCTGCAAAAAAGACCATGATCAAAAATCTTCATCTGCATCTGTTGAAGGAGTGTATGCAGGAAAGTATGGATTCGGAACCGATACCCCTACTGAAAGTTTCAAGTTCGCGGTTAAACCAAATGGTGTGTTTCAGGAATTAAGTGTGAACAATGGAAACCCTACGGGGCAGGGAACTTACACGTTAAATGGTAATACGATAACAGCTACTTACAACATGCTTTGGTCGCCATACAATCAGTATTCTGTAAAAGGCACATTTGATCCTTCAACTGGAAAAATGGTTGGCACTTGGGGATATGATAACAATCCGGCTGATGGCGGAAAGATGGATATGACCAAGCAAAACTAATTCAAGTTTTTTCATAAGCGGTGGTTTGAGGTGGGCGGCTCCCGTAAGGGCCGCTCTTTTTAAATCTTTTTGAAAAACAATTTATCAACGCATAGACGAACCTGCATCACAGCCAAGCAAAATTGATACACGATAGGGATTTGTGAAAGGTGAGGTTTAAGAACGGCTTCGCGGATTGCGAGCCGTTTTTTGCTGCCCAGTAAAATTGTTTTCCATATTAAAACAATAAATTTTTCCAACATTCCTCCATAAACAATAGTTTTAGTTTACTCTCGGTTTGTCCGGGAGTTTTTTTACGCTGGCATTATGTTTCGTAGTAATTTTGAACTATGAAAAAATTATTTTTCGTTTGTATTTTGCTTGTGCAGCTTTTTCTTTTATCCGTTCCCTCGTTCTCTCAATGTTCTATTTGCACAAAAACTGCCCAACAAATGGGGGAAAAACCCGCCAAAGGTTTAAACACCGGCATTCTTTATTTAGCCTTTGCTCCATTTGCTATTGCTGCTTATGTTGGCTATCGTTGGTGGAAGAATAATAGCAACTTATAATGTTGTATTTGTAAAAAAATTTAAGGAAAGACCTCGCAGTATAATTACACACTATTAACGGATAACCAATTTTTTTATGGCGCTGCCAATTTGCAGCATGTATACGGCATTGTGTAGGGGCGGTAAATCGATCAGAATACTGTTGCCGGAAATTATTAATTTTTTTTGCAGAAAAAGTTTACCAGAGGCATCAAACAGTCTCATAGTTTCTATAGGTGAAAATTGACCTATAATAGATATTTGATTGGTAGCAGGATTAGGATGAATTACAAAATCATCAGAATTCATGCTAAGCAATACTTGATAAACAGGAGAATAAAAAAAAGAATTGTCTTTTTGAATAATCTTCAATCTGTACAAATTAATTCCAGGCTCAGGATGCTCATCTGTGTAATTATAATTTTCTATTAAAGGATCAGCTTGCATTATATTAAACGAAGACCAGCTATTTGCAACTATTTTTTCAAGAATAAATTTTTCGGCTAGTTCGGGATTGGTTACCCGCCATTTTAATTGAACACTTGATTCATCAACCATGGCTTTAAAATAGATTAACCTTACAGGTAAAGGAGCAATAGAAAGACAATAAGAGGCAGAGTCGGTTGCTTGCCGTATGGTATAAGGCGAAATGGTAGTTCCATTTGAGCCGTTCGTTGGCAATACAGGTGGATTGCATAGCGGATCGCCGCCATATTCTAAACCAGCCAAACCCCCTGTAACTGAAATTGAAACAGCAGGAACTGAACCAGTAAAATAAATAGCTCCGCCACTACCGCCGCCGCCTGCGCCATAACATCTTTTTGGAGTGCCTAAATCATTTTCATCACCGCCCGCTCCTCCTTTCGCTTCAATAATAGAGGAGCCTGTGTAGTTATTCACGCTCATAATTATTGTACCTCCGGCCCCTCCCCCTGATGCACCATCAGAAATGGCATCTCCTCCTTTAGCTCCATTTGCTGAAATTGTATAGCCGTTTCCAATCAATGTTTCTGAAATTATAATCACAATACCTCCCCCATTTCCTCCTCCCATCAAAGCTGCAGGCGTTCCATCTGAATGGCCAGTTCCTCCTCCTCCGCCAAAAAAAATTTTTTTACCATTCCAATTCTTTAACGGTTTTCCGCCAAGCCCATGCAGCTCTGTGGTGCAACCACCACTGCTTGAATTCCCTCCTCCGATACCAGCAGCGCTTAAATTGGCACCGCCTCCGCCAGCATTATTGTGACTATTTCCACCCCCTCCTCCATTTGCAGGAGCGCCTCTGCCACCAGTTAAACTGGCCTGGGCAGGCAATGTTACATTAAAAACACCTTCGCCTTTGGATGCCCCTTGTTGCAATGGAGAAGTTACAGATGCATCGTAGGTATATCCCGTAGAAGCAAAAAGATTACTACAATTACCTTCACTGAGAATGTATGTTCCACCTTTAAAACCTAAACCATCTGCATACACCGGGGCGTTTAATATCAGGTCCTGAAAAACGCTTAGCGCAATTACACCGCCGGTGCCGTTTGTGTTATTCCATGAAGCAGCTTTTACAGTATCTACAACATTCGCTGAATAATATTCAGCGAACTTCACCAATTGTACTTTATCAGCAACTGTATAACTGTTCAAGAAATTGTGAAACATAAAAACCGAATCACCATTAATGGAACAAATAATGGCAACTTCATAATTTCCTGCATTATTGAGAGAAGTAGTATCGCCAAAAGTATTGTTGTCAACAGTTTTAATCAAAGCCCCTTTCATTTGTATGATCAACGTTTTTTGCAAACGGGCTAAGCCTGTAACGCTATTTAATCTTACACAAGCTTTGGCAGGAATAACTTCTATTACTTTGTAATAACTGTTTACTACTCCGCTAATATTTGTTTGGGCATTCGATTGAGAAAAAAGAAAAAATAATGTTGAACAGAGAAGCAGTCTGCGAAAATTTAATAAGAAAAGAAAAGCTATATGATAGCCTGGTTTCATAGGTTTTCAAATGCGGTTAAAATAATGATTATTTATGGTATGAGGGAGTTCTGTAAGCCAAGTACCCAGTTAATAGAAAATTTACCAGTGGAATGTCCGTTATTTGATTAGGGTTTTCCTCATAAAAAGAGTTGAGCCTTTATCATATTACACTTTATCAATAAAAGAGTAAAGGTTGAAATCACCATTATTATAATTAGCTTCCAGCATTCTTTGCAGTTGATCTTTATTAATATCTTTCATTCTTTTGTGAATCAATAATTGCCAGGCCTTGTCAGTCAGTAACGATAATCGCCTTTTCCCAGTTCTTTCTTTGCTTAAAGCATATTTTACTGCTTTCATTAAACTATCAAGTCCCTTCCTTTCTGTTGCAACCGTTTTAATAATCGGTATTTCCGATTCATGTTTATGAAATGCCGGTGCCAGCATAAGACGAAGATTTTTTTCAAAAAGATCTGAATCCGGCCGGTCGCTTTTATTAATAACAAAAATATCAGCGATTTCCATTAACCCCGCTTTCATTGTTTGCACTTCATCTCCACTTTCAGGAACAACCACTACAATAGTTGTATCAGCAAGCCCGGCAATTTCTATTTCACTTTGACCAACTCCTACAGTTTCGATAATTATTTGATCAAAACCGGCTGATTTAATAAGATCAGTTATCTCAATAATTTTTGGGCTTAATCCTCCCATGGATCCTCTTGTTGCCAAGGAACGGATAAAAACATTCGGATGAGTGTACCATTCACTCATCCGAATACGATCTCCTAAAACAGCACCAAGATTGAACGGTGAAGAAGGGTCAACACAAAGCACAGCAACTGTTTTTCCTTCTTTGATCAATTCACCAATCATCCCATCCACCAATGTACTTTTGCCCGCTCCAGGTGGCCCGGTTACACCAATAATATTGGATGAAGAAGCAGTAAGAACTCGCAACAGATCTTCATATCCTTCTTGCTCATTCTCAACCAATGAAATGGCTCGAGCCAATGCTTTTATATCGCCTCGCTGCATTTGTTCCAACAATTGCTTTTGCATAATCGAGGAAATGATTGTCTTACAACTTACATCTTTTATCTTGTAAACGTAACTTGCCCATTACAAAAATAAGATGAACGAATCAAGAACAGACTTGAGCCATGAATGGAAAAAATGGATCATTTTCATCAGCACAGTCATAATGCTGTCAGGGCTTTTATTCTCAAGAGCTTTATTGTCGTTAGGCTTAATTGCATTTGCATTAACATGCATCGTTCACAAAAATATAATGCAGCAGTTAAAGTGTTTTTTCTCTTCAAAATTCCTTTGGGCAATGAGCTTATTATTCTTTTTCCCATTGATCTCAGGTTTATGGAGTGAAGATATTTCTAAATGGTTACAGGTAGTTCGAATTAAATTGCCCCTTTTTTTATTACCCATTTGTTTCGCAGGGCTTACTGATTTTACATTTAAAGATTGGCAAAAAATTTCCTTTGCATTTATCATTTTAATGACTGGAGGTGTATGTTGGAGCTTGTGGCAGTATTTGCAGGATACCACAGCCATTCATGCAGAATATTTGAAAGCACATACTATCGAAACACCACTTGGCAACGACCATGTACGTTTTAGTTTACTGGTTGCGGTAGCCATACTTACCTCTGCTTTTTTATTGGCAACAGCAAGAAATCTCTTTAAGAAATCATTCACTATCGTGATGCTGATCATTATTTCAGTTTTTATCATCTATTTGCATGTATTAGCAGTACGCACCGGGCTACTTTGTTTTTATGCAGGCGTGATCGGTTTCATTATTTGGCTGACATGGAATCGTCAAAATAAAATAAAATATTTCTTGCTGATCTTTCTTCTTTTGTTATTGCCAGTCATTTCATGGTTTATTTTTCCAACCTTTAAAAACAGAATCAGCTATTTGAAGTATGATCTTTCCTTTATACAAAATGCCAATTATCGTCAGGGCTCAAACGATGGAAACAGGTTATTATCGATAAAAGCCGGCTGGTATTTGCAAAATAAACATCCATTAACCGGAACAGGATTTGGCGACCTAGAAAAAGAAACGAACATGTGGTACGACGCACACTATCCGCAAATGGCAGCTACAGATAAAATTTTGCCTTCCAGCGAGTGGATGATTTATGGCGCTGGTAATGGCTGGCCCGGTTTCGGTTTGTTCACCTTTGTAATGCTAATACCCTTTTTTGTAAAAAATCTAAGAAATAATATAACATGGTGGCTGCTGAACATTTCTATGGTATTAAGTTATTTGTTCGACATTGGATTAGAAGTGCAATATGGCGTTTTTACCCATGCTTTTATTTTACTGTGGTGGTATAATTGGTTAAACACATTTCCAAAAAGTTCAACCGGTTGAAAAGTTTAATAAGTTTAAGAACCTTTGCAGTTACCTTTTTGAATTATTTGAAACAAGATTAGAATGCAAAAAATTTCTGTTGTCATTGTTTGTAAAAATGAAGAAGAAGAGATTGGTCACTGCCTTCAAAGCTTGCATGGTTTTACTGATGATATTGTTGTGCTTGATAATGGAAGTACTGATGAAACAAAGAATATTGTTCGCGATGCAGGTGCTCGCTTAGTTGAAGAAAGTTGGGAAGGTTTTGGAAAAACAAAAAATAAAGCCACCAAGTTTGCAAAATATGATTGGATATTAAATCTTGATGCTGATGAAGCCATTGATAAGGAATTAAAAAGCTCATTGCTTAACCTTGCGCTGAACGACGAAAATGAAGTATTTGAAATAAAGTTTAAAAATTTTTTCGGTAATAAATATTTGCGTTTTGGAGAATGGGGAGATGATAAACACATACGATTATTTAATCGTACCAAAGTAAACTGGAACGAGGCCATCGTTCACGAAGCTTTAATGATGCCCAATAACATTAAAGTAAAAAATGTAAAGGGGTATGTTCTACATCGCACCGTAAAAACTGTAGCCGAGTTTGCCGACAAAATGCTGAAATATGCTTTACTAAATGCAGAAAAATATAGTGAGCAAGGAAAAAAATCTTCCTGGATAAACATATATGGGGCGCCCATATTTTCGTTCCTTAAATATTACATTTTTAAGTTAGGTTTTTTAGATGGATGGGCCGGATTTATTTGCGCAAGAATGGGCTCGTATTATACGTTTATTAAATATGCACGATTGTTGGAATTAAACAGAGAAAGTAAAAAGTAAAAAATAAAAATGCAAAATGCGCCCGCCGATAACAGCAATCCTTTTTTAATTTTGAATTGCATTTGAACTATGACCAATTTTATTCCAATATTCCCTCTTGGTATAGTAGTTTATCCTGGTGAAAATTTAAACCTTCACATATTCGAACCACGATATAAGCAACTGATCAATGAATGCCATAATCAAAAAAAACAATTTGGCATCCCCACTGTTATAGAAAATCGCTTGCAAGATTATGGATCATTGGTAGAAGTAACTGAATTAACGCAGGTGCATGAAAACGGGGAATTAGATATCAAAACAAAAGGTTCAAAAATTTTTCGCATTTTAGAAGTGATCAAAGAGGTACCAGATAAATTATACAGCGGAGCTATTGTAAATTATCCTGAAACGAGAGAAGAGGGCAACCGGGAATTAATGAAAAAAGTTGTAAACAGTATTCGGGAGTTGCATAAGCTGCTTAAAATTGATAAGGATTTTAAAAAGAATGACGAAGATCTAAAGGCATATGATGTAGCACACCATGTGGGTCTTTCATTGGAAGAAGAATATGAAATGCTTCACCTTTTGGATGAAAGGCAAAGACAGGAATATTTAAAACGTCACCTCACTAAAGTAATTCCTCTTGTAGCTGAAATGGAGCAGCTAAAAGAAAAGATCAAGCTGAACGGACATTTCAAAAATCTGTCGGGTTTGGGATTTGATTCATGAATAATGAGTAATGCTGAATAGCCACTACAATTCGCTGGTTTAATACTCACCATTTATTACTTCACACGTACAGATACAGGCAGGCATGTTTGATTTCCCTACTTTTGCGGCCTAAATCAGATTTTCTTGACGTCTTCAACGCTTTGTTTTGATTTTGGTAATACGAGACTAAAGGCCGCTCTTTTCGTTGACGGTGCCATGGAGGAACTGATTGTGCTGAAAGATGAATCCGTTGAAACTGTGAAATTGTTGCTTGATCAGTTCCAGCCGCAAAAAACAATTTTATCTTCTGTTATTGATCACGATCCTCAAATTGACACCCTGCTTACTTCAAGATCCAGATTTCATAGGCTTGGTTATCATTCAAAACTGCCATTTACAGCACCGGTCAGCAAGCCTGAAACGATTGGTACAGATCGATTGGCTCTAGCGGCCGCTGCAGTTCATTTTTATCCTGAAAAAAACAATCTCGTTATCGGCCTGGGAACATGCGTAACCTACAATTTCATTAATAAATCGCATGAATTTCTTGGTGGAGCTATATCACCAGGTCTTGAAATGAGATTAAGATCGTTGAATCAGTTTACAGCAAAACTACCATTGGTAAAAGCAGATTGGAACGTTCCCTTGATCGGCTATGATACAAATACAAATATTCTTTCGGGAGTTGTAATTGGGATCGCAAATGAAATTGATGGATTTATCAATGCTTATGCTGAAAAGTTCGGGAACTTTAACGTGCTTTTAACCGGGGGTGATACAGGCATTTTTGCTTCCCATATAAAAAAGAAGATATTTGCAGACCCCGAACTAATTTTTAAAGGTTTATATGCGATCAGTGAAGTCAACAATGCTTGAGAAAATTATTGCCTCATATTTAAAAATGCTGGCTGCTTGCGCCTTTCTTTGTTTTTTTTGCATGGCAGCTTTAGCTCAGGATAATTCACCTTATTCACGTTATGGTTTGGGTGATCTTACTCCCAATACAAATATTTTAAACCGGGGAATGGGCAGTTTTTCGGCCGCTTATGCTGATCCACTTTCTATTAACTTCAGCAACCCTGCATCCTATTCTGCATTTTTATCTTATCAAGAACAAAGATCAAAGAAATCAGCCTCTGGAAGAGCATTATTTGATGTAGGTATAAACTTCGACAATCATAGTTTGCGTGAAAGCAACAATTCGGAAAAATTTACCAGCAGTAATGCATTATTTTCTTACATGCAAGTTGGGGTGCCACTCAAAAGAAATTGGGGATTAAGTTTTGGATTGAGGCAAATTTCGAGGATCAGTTACAAGATTAATAGTTTTGAACGCTTGAATGATCCCGTTACAGGTTTTCCGATTGACAGCGCTCTAACAGAATTTACTGGTGATGGCGGTACCTTCCTGGCCTCAGCAGGAACAGGCTTTGCTATAAAGAATTTAAGCGTAGGAGTCAACTTTGGTTACTTGTTTGGGAAAAAAGAATATGCAGCAAAAAGAGCTTTCATCAATGATACAGTTGAATACAATAGCTCCAACCATACCACAAAAACCTCGTTTGGAAATATATTTCTGAGTGCCGGAATACAATATAAAATTGATTTAAATAAGAATTATTTGCTTCGCCTGGGTGCATACGGAAATTTAAAGCAAACGATGAATGCTGAACAAGATGTATTGAGAGAAACTTTTATTAGAACCGTTAATGGCGATGTGCGATTGGATAGTGTATTTGAAGAAAAAAATATAAAGGGCAAAATTATCTATCCCTCCGCCTATGGCCTTGGTTTTATTTTTGAAAAAAAACCGGATATCCAAAATAATAAATATGCCACATGGTTGATAGGAGTTGATTTTGTTCAGAACAATTGGAGCCAGTACAGGTTTTATGGCAATTCTGATCTTGTTGATGATAGTTGGGAGTTAAGACTTGGCGCTCAAATAAAACCCGAACCTAAAAAGAATTATTTCAGTAATGTAGCTTTTCGCGGAGGTTTTGTTGTTGGGCAAGATTATGTAAACGTTGTAAACAAGCTGCCTTTATGGGGAATAAGTTTTGGCATGGGTCTTCCATTGCCTAACTATAACCGCTTGGCGCTTGGCCAGGCTTCTATTATTAATTTATCATTTGAATATTTGAAAAGGGGCAATAACGATAATTTGCTAAAAGAAAATGTTTTTCGTATTTCAGTCGGCCTTTCGTTAAGCGATCTTTGGTTTTCGAAGAGGAAATATGAATAGACTTTCGTATTTCAGGAATATTTAGCTATGAATTTCTTTTTAAATAAGATGAATAGCGATAAGGACGATGATAGTCTTCCTGCCGGCCAGGCAGGGATTACAACCCTTCGAACAAGCTCAAGGCAGGCTCCGCGGAAGGTAAATCAAGAATATGTAGCCGGTATTAAAATAAATCTAATTACAGCAGCCGTTTTTTTCATCGGCTGTTTTTTTATTTGGGGCTGTGAAAACAATGAAACTACAATAAAGGAATTAACCGAAAATAAAGTAATGGTTGAGGAAGGAAAAAATATTGAAAGCTATTTAAGCCAGCAAAGTAAGGTAAAAGCAAAGCTTACAGCTCCGCTGATGCTCCGTTACCAAACCGATACAGTTCGTGTAGAGTTTCCGAAAACGCTGCATGTAGATTTTTATGATGATAGTACCAAAATAGAAACATGGTTGGATAGTAAGCATGGTAAATACTTCGAGAATTTAAATAAAGTTTATTTGTGGGATAGTGTAGTTGTGATCAATGTAAAAGGCGATACCTTAAAAAGTTCTGATCTTTGGTGGGATCAAAATACAAAACTATTTTACACGGATAAATATGCTGAATACCGCACTAAAGACAAACAAATTTTTCCTAGCAAGGGCATTGAAGCAACTCAGGATCTGGGCCATATCACTTTTAAATCTCCAACCGGCATAGTGAATTACTCTGATAAGTATTTTACTCAATAGTCATAGATATCACTTAATGAAAAAGTCCCTCATAAATTATGTGGGACTTTTTAAATACCATTTCAGGCAAAACCTTAACACTGTTGGTGTTTTCAAGGTTAGAGATTCATTCTTCAAAGTTAAAGTGTGCCTAAGGCCTCACTTTGTGTTTTCAGTTGGATATTTGGACTCAAACGGGACTTGGTTTTTCAAGGAAAGTTGACTGATGCGAGCTATTGGTTTTTCAAGGAATCGGAAATTTTTTTACGGACGTTAGATGGTTTTTTCAACTGATATTGGATTATCGTACCAATCAACTTCGAATCAAAAATAGTCTTCACATTTTTTTAGCACAAGAGAATAACTGCTTATTCTGACTATTGATGAATTTACTGTTGCACTAGTAAATACACCTAAATAATTATTAATCCTGATCAATTAGGCCATCATTAATTACCTTCAAACCAACTAACTAAAAAATGTACTTCAATGTCGTTTAAAAATAAGACCGTATTTATAACCGGTGCGAGTCGAGGTATTGGCAAAGCCATTGCATTGAAATTAGCAAAGGAAAATGCGAATATTATCGTTGTTGCAAAAAGCATTGAAGAGAACCCAAAGCTGGGTGGAACCATTTTTTCTGCAGCAAAGGAAATTGAAGAAACTGGTGGCAAAGCTTTGCCGTTACAATGTGATATCCGGTTTGAAGATCAAATAGAATCAGTAATGCAAAAGACCATTGAAAAATTCGGAGCAATTGATATTCTTATTAACAATGCATCAGCGATATCTTTAACTTCTACTGAACAAACAGAATCGAAGCGTTTCGATCTTATGCATAGCATTAATGTAAGAGGAACTTTTCTTGTAACAAAAGCCTGTGTTCCATTTTTAAAAAAATCTTCAAATCCTCATATTCTCACTTTGTCTCCACCGCTAAATTTAGATCCGAAGTGGTTTGCCAATCATATTGCCTATACTATTACAAAATACGGCATGAGCATGATGACGATCGGCTGGGCCGCTGAATTTAAAAAAGATAGGATTGCTGCCAATTCATTATGGCCTAAAACAACGATCGCTACCGCGGCCGTAAAAAATTTATTGGGTGGTGAAGCCGTTATGAGGATGAGCCGAACGCCAGAGATCCTTGCGGATGCTGCTTATCACATTTTAAGGCAGCCATCCACAGAATGTACCGGCAATTTATTTATTGATGAGGAAGTATTAACTAAAGAAGGAATTATTGATTTTGATAAATATGCAGTTATCCAGGGCGGGAAGTTGCTTAATGATTTGTTTGTCTAAACTGTAGTTGATTGTTTGATGGCTTAATGGCTAAATTGTTTAGTTCAAAAACAATTGAAATCATTTCTTTTCAGCCAGCCATCTAACAATTCAACAATCAAACAATCCGCAATCTATTCTTCCTCTCTTTTTTCCAGTCTCATCATAGGAAATAATAAAACATCCTGAATAGATGGTTGATCTAGTAACAACATGCAAATACGGTCAATACCAAAACCAATGCCTGATGTGGGAGGCATTCCGTATTCCAATGCACGTAAAAAATCATGATCAATATACATTGCCTCTTCATCCCCCCTCTCCATTAATTTTACTTGCTCTTCAAAGCGCTCTCGCTGATCGATAGGATCATTTAGCTCGCTATAAGCATTTGCAATTTCTTTTCCATTTACCAGCAATTCAAATCTCTCAACAAGAGCCGGCTTTGTACGATGTTTTTTGGTAAGGGGACTCATCTCAACAGGATAATCAATGATAAATGTCGGCTGCACAAAATACTCTTCACATTTATCGCCAAAAATTTCATCTATCATTTTTCCTTTGCCCATGGTATTATCAACATGAACATGCAATTTTTTGCATACATCTCGAACCTGCTCTTCATTCATTGTAGATATATCAAAACCGGTATGTTCTTTAATAGCATCGTACATGGTAATGCGACGGTAAGGAGCTTTGAAATCAATTTCCTTTCCTTCTACCATCACTTTCGTGGTGCCATTTACAGTCAAGGCTGTTTTCTCCATTAACTGCTCTGTAATTTCCATCATCCACAAATAGTCTTTATAGGCTACATAAAACTCGAGCACTGTAAATTCAGGATTGTGTGTGCGATCCATTCCCTCGTTACGGAAATTGCGGCTGAATTCATATACCCAATCAAATCCCCCGACTACTAAACGTTTCAAATAAAGTTCATTGGCAATACGCAAGTACATGGGGATATCCAGCGCATTATGATGTGTAATAAATGGTTTTGCCGCTGCCCCGCCAGGAATACTTTGCAAAACAGGTGTGTCGACTTCTAATGCACCATGCTCATTTAAAAAATCACGCATGGCATTGATCAGCTTTGTTCGCTTAATAAAAGTTTCCTTGACTTGTGGGTTAATGATAAGATCCGCGTATCGCTGGCGGTATTTAAATTCCGGATCTGTAACTGCGTCAAAGGTTTGGCCTTCTGCCTCTTTTACAATAGGCAAAGGTTTTAGCGATTTCGTTAATACAACTAACTCTCTAACATGAACAGAAGTTTCACCCGTTTTTGTTTTGAATACAAATCCTTTTACACCAATAATATCTCCAATATCAATTAGTTTTTTCCAAACAACATCATACAAGCTTTTGTCTTCACCTGGGCAAATATCATCTCTTCTGATATATAACTGAATTCTTCCTGCGGAATCCTGTAGCACTGCAAAATTCGCCTTACCCATGTCACGTATGCTCATAATACGCCCCGCTACACATACGTCGGCAAACTCATCTTTTTTTTCCTCGGTAAAATTGTCTTTTATAACTGCGGAATAATTATTTACTGGATATAATGGCGCCGGATAGGGGTCAATGCCCATCATGATCAATTCCGCTAATTTTTCCCTTCTTATTTCTTCCTGCTCAGATAAATGGGGTAACTGCATCAATAAAAATTTAATTTTTGGAGAGTGGCAAAATTACAGATGCAGATGGTGAAAACAAGCTAATTCGCAGTCGTTATTTGTTGCTTTGCCCTTTTCTTTTTTCCCATAATGGCACGAATTGTAATAACGAGCAAAAAAATTACGAATCCTGTTCCACCAATTGCAACTAATAAAGCTGCTCCATCAGACCCAGCACAGGCGAGGCTGCAGGCAGCCGCAGCTACTAAATAAAGCAGTCCGATCGCTGCAAGGACGGAAAGGATAATAAGTATTACTTTTTCTCCATCCGAAAGATCATTTGATCTTTTTATGCCCTTGATCTGATGCCTCAATAACTTTTTTCTTTCTTTCCATTTAACGGATTTCCCATTTTCATCTTTCATCGATGATGAAAAACTGCTGATAGACTTGTAATTTTTCGCCGTGCTGTCACTGGACAATGAAGTGCTACTGATGACAGTAGCGTTCACAGCCGGCTCTTTAAAAAATAAAAGATCGGGCCGATTGCCGATACAGATGGCGATAAAAAAGGTAGAGGTGGAGAGAATAAGGTCACAGGATTTTTGTTTTACATAAAAAGCATTTGAACCCATGTTTTTTCGTTGTTTCTTTTGAGGGTAAAGGATGAATGCCAAAAAATAAAAACACACTGTTACTACAAACGCGAAGTATGGTATAGAAATTTTCAGTTCATCGAATAAAATACCAGTTACGATACCAAGACAATTCAGCAGAATAAAAGTGCCAATAATTGTAGCACGTGCAAGCCATTTGTGATTCTTAGCCCATAAAGAAATTCGTCTCATAAAATATTTTTTAGTGTAAATTAAAATCGAATGATTATCTGAATCGAAGCCTATAAGCCAATGACGTTCTAAAATAAAAATTGTCATTTTTATAATCGGTATGCCTGTGAGTGTCCTGACCTTCAGAACCAAAGCGATACCTGCGAAGAATAGTATAGCCAACTTCTCCTGTAACTACAATTTTTTTCGTCAAATACCTATCAGCAAAAATGCCTAACTGGTTATCATCAACCCTTAAATAATTTCTTGCTGAACAATCACCGCTAAAACAAGGATCGATCGTTTGGAGCCGGTAAGAATTTATCAATGCCCTAAATGCTGATCCATAATAAAATCGTTCATTCACCTTATGCTCGAGTACCATGCTGCCAGGTAATACTCCAAATAAATTGCTCTTTGCATTTATCTTCCAATCAATGCCGACTAAGGGCATAAAATAATTGCCAAAGAATTCTTTATTATAGTAAACACCAAACTTCAAGGCCGCAAATTGGTTTCGTTGCCATGTGGTTAAAATAACTCCTCCGTACTGCCACAAGTTCTCTAATTTTTTTCCTGCTTGTTTATTACGTCGTAAAATAAAGCTTGATAAAAGGTTCCAGTTTGTGAAAATATTTTTTTTCAAAAACCCAATAAAAAGTCCATGACTTATTACATGGAAGTCTCTTTCGGAAACAGTTCCCTGGTTATGATCAAAAAATGGGTTGATGATAAAAGCGTCTCCACCTTTTTTTAACTCAATAGGAAGGGTAAGATTTATGTTAAAAAAATTTGATCGCAATGAATCTTGTTTTTTTCCCAATCCTTTTTCGGGGGAATAACTATAATTCATCTTGGCAATATCAAGGAAAGGTTGTGCGTATAAAGTGGATGATATACACAGACAAAAAGGTAAAACAAGTTTTTTCATTTTAATATTATTGGGGCCTGGAAAATAAATAGTTCAATTTCGCCATGATGCCTTTAATTCCTGAAAGCTCTTTAGCCATGTCAACATATTGATGCAACAAAATTTTAAATGGGTTGTGGGTGTTTATATTATGAGTAATACCATATACCGGTGCAGCCTTTTCTTTGGCATAAGTTCCGAATAAATGATCATAGATCATAAATATGCCTCCTAGGTTTTTATCGATATATTCAGAGTTACTGCCGTGGTGCACTCGATGGTTGGATGGTGTATTGAATATCCAATCCAATACTCCGAGCTTTCCGATCTTTTCAGTATGGACCATAAAATTCTGACTCGCAGTAATGGATTCGATGAACAGGATCATTTCGGGCGGAATGCCAAGAACGCATAAAGGCGACCAAAAAATGAAACGGTAAAAAAGATGAATACTATTTGTGCGCAGACCCGTTGATAGATTAAAATGTTTGGATGAATGATGTGTTACGTGTGCTCCCCAGAACAGGCGGGTTTTATGCCCAAGCCAGTGATAGGTATAATGAATAAAATCACAACTTAAAATGCCTGCAACCCAAAGCCACCAGTGAGGATCAGGTTTAAATATAGCAAGGGAATACATCAAAGAGAAAAGACCAAAGGCCGATCCTTTCTCAAACAAGCCAACCAGTATGATGCTTACGCCGATTGAAAAGTTTGCCATAATATCCTTTACCACAGTTTTATCAGGCTTATGCAGCAGAATCAATAAAAATTCTAGAAAGAAAGCAGAGAACAACAATGAGGTCCCCACAATGTTGGTGTGCAACATAGTTGAATGACTTACTGCCAGGTTTTTGCCCACAGAGACCGGAGTATTAAGAAAGCAACAGATTATCAGAGGAAGTAACAGCAGAGCAAACATTGCAAAATATTTTATTGTTCGTAAGCATTCTATCCGACTGAATTTGTTTAAAATTATTTTCATAAAAAACTTTTTGTTATTAGGCTGCAGGATTCGCTTGTGAAACAGGCATCAGTAAATAATGTGCGTACCATTGCGGGTGATTTATTTTTTTCATAGTGTAATTAGTCATAAGTTTCTTCGCTGACGCAGGAAGGATTTTATAAAGTACAAGGAAAAGTTTGTTCCATCTCCCTGGAATAATAACCTCTTTCTTTCTTAGTAATCCATCTATGGCGATTGGGGCTACGTCCTCAGGATTCATAATGGACATTTTTGAAGCCCATGGAACACTTTTATTTAATAATGTAACGGAGAGATTAGTATTAATGCCTCCGGGACAAAGAACACTTACACTGACTCCTTTATTTTTTAATTCTCGTTTCAGGCTTTTACTGAAATAATAGATGTAGGATTTGGTGCCGCCATATACCTGCTTTTTAGGGAGGCAAAAAAATGAAGCCATGCTGCCGACATTCAGAATATAAGCAGGCGGCTTATTTTGTAAGTTTTTGATAAAAAGATGAGTAATTATAGTTGTTGCGAGTACGTTCAAACCGATTTGTTTTTCGTAAAACGCCGGGTTTCCCTCGTCAAACAGAACAGTGCCTCCCATGCCCGCATTATTAATAAGAATATTTATTTGCAATTTTTGCTTTTCGATTTCATGAAAAAGATCATAACAGCCACATGAATGAGACAGATCTTTTTCAAATGCAAATACTGATACTTTAAAATTCCAGCGGATAAAATCCGCCAATTCAAACAGGCTGCTATCTGGCAGCGATACTAAAATCAAATTCATTTTACGGCTTGCACATTCAAAGGCGAGAGCTTTACCCAAACCTTCGCTGGCTCCTGTAATAAGTGTATAGACTGTATTAGGCATGATCGGATGGTTTTAAAAATTGAATAGTTTTATTAATAGCCTCGTCAAAGGGCGTGATCTGATATCCCAAATCGGAAATTGCTTTTTCACTGGAAAAAATATAGTTGCGATAAAAGTGATTGATGGCCGCTGGAGTAAAAAGAGGTTCTTTATCAAATAATTTATTTAGTAGCCATTGCCAATATGCCCATCCCCTGATAATAAATTTTGGAACCTGAATGATCTTACCCTTACCATATATTTCTTTTATCTGTTGAAAGAAATTATAATAAGAGATATTTACCCCGCCCAAAATATATTTCTCGCCTGGTATCCCTTTTTCCATGGCTAGAATATGTCCATTTACAACATCATCGAGGTACCCGAAACATCCCTGATAATGCCCTGGATAAAGAATTAAAGCAATGCCTGTGCGTAAAAACCTACTGATAATTGCATTATAGGTGAGCGAGTGAGAAATACTACCAGGCCCATAAACCTTTGAGGGGCTAACAATAACTATGTTCATGCCTCTGGCAATGTATTGTTCAACGATGTCTTCTGCCATTTTTTTTGATAATTCATAATCCAGTGTGTATCCGATTATCCTTGGGTGTTTTTCACTCATAGGCTCATTTAAACTGGGGCCTATGACACCACAGGTGCTTGTAAACACTAGCTTATCCACACCAGCATTCAAGGCCTCTTCAAGAACATTCGATGTTCCCTCCACATTCACTCTATACATAATGGAAGGATCCTTTATCCACGGTTTCACCTGTCCTGCAACATGAAAAACTTGTTTGCAACCCTTGATGGCATCCTTGACCTCGTCGCGGTTATTGATATCTCCAAAAAAAATCCTGATGTTATCATGATTAAGTGAAGAGGCCATTTTTCTATTTCGAATCAAGGCATGAACACAATGGCCTGCATCAGCAAGCTTATGCGCCAAGAGGTTACCAATATATCCGGAGGATCCTGTAACTAATATTTTCATAGTGCAGTTTGTTTTTGTGGTTGAAAAAATTTTTGCAAAGGCGGCCACTCATTAACGATGGCTAATTGCAGATGAAAAATAATTGCAGGCCAAACGGATTGCCACCAAAGCGTAAACACACATAAAAAGAACCCAAAGGGGATGCAGCCGATCATTTCCTTTTTACTCTTATGAGCATGCATGATGGTGTACAGCAAAATATTAATGACGATACCCCAACCCATTCCAAACCATGCAATGAAAGTTAATAGCAACAAGCCGCGGAAGAACCATTCATAGATTATAAGAAATGCAATTCTCAAAAAAGCATACATACCAATATAAGCCGGCGGCAGTAGTGAACCCTTTTCAAACTCATTAACATCACGGCCAACTCTTTTCCACGGAAAGAATCCTATAGCACCAAAACTTACAAGAAACGCAATTGCCTGACTAATATTTATTTTATCAGGAAATGGCAAAAGAAAGTTTTGTAGTGGATTTATTAGCCAGGCAGGCAATAACATGGCTGTCGCGCTGATTCCATGGAAGTAATTTAACAGTTTCAAATTCTCATGTTTCAGATCATAATATGAAGCAATGTCTGGTCGCATTTTATTTATCTTCCCGATCATAAATAACATAATTGCACACGAGGTCAAAAGAATTAGTATTTCGAAAATATTTTTCATGCTTTAATTGTTGGTTAAAATGATGTTTGCAGAATACAAACTGTGGTGTATTTCAACTGGTTCATGGATGCCCGACGCCCATAACAAAACAATAGCCATTAATAAAAGCATTTTAACAAGCAGTAATTGTCTTGTAGATCTTTTAAACTCGGCTGTAGAATTTTTGTACGAACCCCGGTTTTGTCGATGCCAGCGAATAAGCCAAATAATTAATGCAGGTATCATAAAATTTAGATGGATCCGTTAATTGAAATTTTTTTTGAAAAGGAACAAATAAGGATTAACCGAGGTCGCCAATTCAACAGGGCCAGGGGCGGCTCCGATTTTTATTTCAATAAAATTTTCAGCTGGCTCTACTTCCCATATATATTCAGAGCCCTTTTGCAAAGGATTTTCAATAATGTCTGGGAGAATTTCGAAAACCAACCCATCCCAACAGGCCCGCTGCAGCTGACCTTCTGTTGAATGATCAGAATGGCAATCATTTTTTTCACAAAACTGTCTTTTTGAAAATTGGTTGCATGTAAAAAACAACACTTCGTAATGGATGGCTTCCGGTATCATAGCTGTTAGTTTTAATTTTTGAATGATGATACCAAGCTAGTTTTTGATCAGCCTGTTTTATAACTGAATTTTGCGGTTGATCTTTCCGAATTGGTAATTTTTACCAATTGAAGCTTAACCGATATGGTGTTTTAAAAAAATTGCACTAATTTGATCGGTGCAAGCAGGGGAATTGCATTTTTTGCAAAACTCATTTTTTTCAAGCCATAAGCACATATTAATGCCTTCGAATCAGGCCCAGGAGTTTTTATTTCAGCGAATAAAGGAAATATTGCCACCATCAGCCTCTCTTACTGATGTCATATCTGAGATTTTACATGTAAGCAACGACAGCGCTTATCGCCGTATAAGAAATGAAACGCCTCTTGTGTTGGAAGAAGCCAAACTGCTTTGCGACCATTTTCATCTTTCACTTGATCAAATACTTAACACAAAAAACAATTCTGTTCTTTTTGAAAATATTCGCATCAATAATCAGCAGTACTCCTACAAACAGTATCTATCTGATCTTACAAAATCGGTGCAACATATAAATAGCTTCAATGAAAAAGAGATCATTTATCTCACCAAGGATATACCCATTTTTCATAACTTTTATTTTCAACCATTGATCGCCTTCCGTTATTTCTTTTGGATGAAAACCATTTTACTACACCCAGATTATGTAACTAAAACAATTGATCTTAATGATGTTCCACCAGAAATTGAATCCATGAGCAAGGAGCTTATACAGTGTTATACAAGGGTACCTTCCACAGAAATCTTGAATACAGAATGCATTAACAGTGTTATTTCTCAAATTGAATTTTTTAGGGAAACAGGAGTTTTTTCTTCTTCAGCAGATATAAAAGCGGTTTATGAAGCAGTTAAGGAAACAATATTACACCTGAAAGTACAAGTTGAATATGGTTGCAAATTCCTGCCTGGCGAAAATCCGCAAACAAAAAAGAGCAACTTCAACTTTTTTTACAACCGGGTAATACTTGGTGACACTACCGTTCTAGTAAAAACAGATGAGGTAAAAACAGTTTATTTAAATTATGATGTATTAAATTACATGGTCACCCGTGATAAAAATTTTTGCAACCAGTGTGATGAGGATCTTCATAATTTGATGAGAAGGGCAACTGTTATTAGCCAAACTAGCGAAAAGCACCGCAATATATTCTTTGGTATTCTGTTGGCAAAAATTGAAGACCGACAACAAAAATTATAAGACTAATATGAACGCTGCCGAACTACAACAGGAACTTTTTCAAATAATTAAAAGCAATATACCCGATCATTTATCGGCGATAGAGGAGATCGCTAAGGTTCTCGATGTAAGTGTAGATAGTGTATATAGGCGCACCCGAGGTGAAAAAACCATTTCGCTGGACGAGCTTTACAAACTCTGCTCTCATTATAAAATTTCTTTGGACCAACTAATGGATCTTCATACAGGAGCTTTTCTATTCAAGGGAAATTTTTTGAACAGTCAGACCTTTCGCTTTAGTGATTACCTGAAGGGTATTGTTCGGGACCTTACTTATATGAATAGCTTTAAAAATAAGGAAGTCTTTAACCTGTGTAAAGATGTGCCTATATTTAATCATTTTCATTTTAGAGAGATTGCTGCATTCAAATATTTTTTCTGGATGAAAACAATTTTTCATTTTCCTGAGTTCGAACAGAAGCCTTTCAGATTTGATTTATATTCTGACGAACTAAATGAGCTGGGAGAAAAAGCTCTTGCTCTTTACAATCAATTACCCAGCACTGAACTGTGGAATGTAGAAAATATCAACATCGCCATCCGGCAAATTGAATTTTATCGCGACAGCCAGATGTTTGAAACGGATAATGATGCGCTTAGGCTGTATGAGGCTTGGGAGAAAGTGATTGATCATGTGGAAATGCAAGCCGAGCGAGGATATAAATTTAGTTATGGCGACCCGGAAATGAAACCGATTGGTAGCTACAGAGTTTATTTTAATGAAGTGATTTTAGGCGATAACAGTTTTATCGTTTTGCTTGAAGGAACAAAAATGGCTTTTATGCCTTATACGGTAATCAATTACATGTCGACAAGAGATTTGAATTTTTGTGAGAATATGTTTGATTATGTGCAAAGCCTTATGAAGCGTTCAACCCTGATCAGCAAGGTGAGTGAAAAAGAGAGATCAAAATTTTTCCGCATTCTGCGTGAAAGAATCGCGAGGAGGAAGGATGCTTTAAAAGTCTAACATCGAATAAGACAATACTTGGTAAATCACTCTACTCTACTTTAATTTTTATTCCCTCAAGAAAAATATGATAGCTTACGCTTCTGGATTTTTCAGATCTATGATTCAAAAGATCTGAGAAAAAAATTATGCCGTCTGAATCCGCCGCCAGTCCAGAGCGATGGCTGAAGTGAGCTACATTTTCTCAGTCCGTCCTGGTATCCTACCTGACCACCAGCGATTTTACTATTACTCAACAGAAATATAAATATAGACACCCTTATTGGAAGAGTTTTAGCGGAGTATTTTATATGTTAATTGATAGAAATAGTCAGATATAAATCAGAAATGACAAATGGTTAAAGATGCTTAGAAATGAAATGGTAGGATTGTATCTTTAAGAATAAAACCACCTTTTGCACGTGCAGAGAATTTTTATCATAGCATTTCCATTATTTTTATTATTATTTTCCTCAATATCCTGTTCCGAAAATCATAAAAAACCAACAGGCTTTTTTCAGAAAATTGAAAACATAACTCCACCATTAATTGTTCCCGCAGGCAACCCTTTTGTAGTAAGATTGGATACTTGCCCTGCTCCACAAATCATTACAATACCAACAAAAGACAGTAGTTTTTTAAATTTTAAAACAGCTTATTGGGAGCGAAGATTAAAAATGGTCCCGCCGGTAATCCAGCCTGCAGATTTTTTTGTAACGATGCCGAAATTCAGTAATGAACAAGGATTGGAAGCACATAGTGTTTTTAGCAGCCTTGAAGATAAAAACGGCAATTTATGGTTTGGAACACATGGAGGAGGCGTTACTCGGTACAATGGCAAATCTGCCGTTACATTCACCGATCTGAAATGTAATGATGTGAGGGCTTTCGCTGAAGATACAGAAGGAAATATATGGCTGGGCATGGGAGGCTGCGGTTTGATTAAATACGATGGCAGAGCCATGATAAGTTATACCACGACACAGGGGTTAATACATGATGAAATAAGGGCACTTGCGATAGATCAAAAAGGCAATATTTGGATAGGAACAGATGGCAAAGGTGTCAGTTGTTTTGATGGAAAATCATTTACCAATTTTAGCACCACTTCGGGTTTGGCGAATAATTGGATCAGGAGCATTGCTCTTGACAAAAAAGGAAATATCTGGTTTGGAACAAATGGTGGCGGCGCTAGTTGTTATGACGGAAAAACTTTCCGTTCCGTTACAATGGCTGATGGGCTGATAAATAATTTTGTCAGAAGTATTGCCTGCGACAAAAAAGGAAATATCTGGTTTGGAACAGGTAATGGAGTAACCAGGTATGATGGTAATTCTTTTATCAACTTTACGATGTCCGACGGATTGGTGAGTAATAATATAAGTTTTATAAAAGAAGATGGGAATGGAAATATCTGGATGGGCTCTTACGGAGGAGGAGTCAGCAGATATGACGGACATAGTTTTGAAAATTTTACAAAAAAGCAAGGGCTTGCAAGCGACTACATAATGACGATCACTAACGACAAGAATGGTAACCTTTGGTTTGGCGCAGAAGGAGGTGGTGTAACCTGTTATGAAGGAGCGGCCGTTACCAACTTTTCTACGGAGCAAGGATTGCTCAACCATTATATTGTAAGCATTACAGAAGATAAAAAGGGGAATCTCTGGTTTGGACCGAACTCAGGTGGGGTTTGTCGATACGATGGCAAAAGCTTTACAAATTTTACATGGTATCAAGGTTTTTCTCAAAACCGGGTTAATGCCATTTATCAGGACAAAAACGAGAATATCTGGTTTTGCACCAGTAGTGGATTCAGTCGTTTTGATGGGATCGGCTTTACGAATTATAATAAATTTCACGGCATCCGGAATGATGAGGTCAGATGTGTAATGGAAGACTCTGTAGGGAATCTGTGGTTTGGTATCGAGAATGGAGGTATAGCAAAATTTGATGGAAGAACAATGACCAGCTACACTACTGCCCAGGGTTTACCAAATAATAATGTAAGAGCGATTATAAATGATTCAGCGGGCAACTTTTGGATTGGCACTTTTGGAGGGGGACTAAGCCGTTTTGATGGAAAATCATTCATCAATTTTGACACGGCTCAGGGTATGGCAGAGAATCGTGTTTTAAGCATGAAGAAAGACAGCAAGGGTAACCTCTGGATCGGAAGCAGTTATAACGGTGTAAGTATTTTGCGAAAAGAGATCATGGACAAAATAGGCAAGCAGAGTTCTGTATTACCCAAAAAATTATTTGAAAAGTTTACAACACAGGAAGGGCTTGCAAATAATGTTGTTTATGACATAGTAGAGGATAAGGATCAAAATATTTTCATTGGAACCAATTTTGGGCTTACGGTTATTAAAAAAGGGTTGACTACTGGTAAAGAGATAGCAACAGCTGATATTGAATATTATAATCAGAAAACTGGCTTTGCAATACCGGATATGAATGGGCAAGCAATGTTTGCTGATAGCAAAGGAATGATCTGGGGAGGAACTGGTCATGACCTGATCAGGTTTAATTATGCTGCTGTTCGTAAAAGCCCCGATCCACCACATGTAGCCATCCAAGGAATAAAAATAAATAATGAAGAACCGGGTTGGTATAATTTATTATTTGCACGCAAACCCCTGGCGAAGAGCTCGCGCAGTTATATGCTGTCAGCAATCGAAACAGAGGAAAACTTATTTTACGGCCCGCCAAGATCAGAAACATTACTTGATAGCATGCGTAAAAAATACGAATGCATCATATTTGACAGCATAGCTCGGTTTTTTCCTGTGCCTCTGAATTTAACAATACCACACCGATATAACAATATAACCATTGAATTTGGAGCTAATGAAACAGCCCGCCCTTACATGGTTCGCTATCAATATAAGTTGGAAGGTTATGATAGAGAATGGAGTCCCGTAACCGAAAAACCATTTGCAGATTTTGGAAATATTTACGAAGGGAAATACCATTTCAAAGTTAAAGCGATGAGTCCTGAAGGTGTTTGGAGCAAGCCTGTATCATTTTCATTTACCGTATTGCCGCCCTACTGGAGAAGCTGGTGGTTCAAGTTGATTTATATAACAGGATTTGTTGCTCTATTATTTTTTGTTATCAAATGGAGAATTGATGTGGTTCGAAGAAATGAGCAGAAAAAGTTAGCTTATGAAAAAGAATTGCTTGAAATGGAGGCCCGTGCTCTTCGGGCTCAGATGAACCCTCATTTTATTTTTAATTGTCTCAACTCTATAAAGGCATTAATGCAACAACAAGAAACTGAAAGAGGTGTAACTTATCTTACAACTTTTTCAAAACTCATCCGTACTTTATTTCATAACTCTGATAAACGGCAAATTAGTCTGCACGATGAAATTGAAACTTGCAAATTATATACTCAGCTGGAAGCAATGAGATTGAATGGAAAACTTAGCTATAACTTCAATATTGATCCAAACCTCGACTTAAAATCGGTCATGGTTCCCGCATTGATTATCCAGCCTTTTATTGAAAATGCAATATGGCATGGCATTGTTCCAAAAAATGAAGGAACAATAAATATATCTGTAACGGGAAATGAAGATTTGATTATTTGCGAAGTCAATGATAATGGTATCGGAAGAGAAAGGTCAAAACTGAATAGGCCAATCACACCTGTTATTCATGAATCAAAAGGAGTGCATTTGTCACAGCAAAGACTGAATGTTGAAAAAATACTTAATGATACCAATGCTTCTATTGAGATCATTGATAAATATGAAAATGATTTGCCAGCAGGAACTAAGGTGATTTTGACTTTTTATCTTAATTGAGGTAATGATTGGCTTTCTGTTCGATCTGCCAAACCATACAGGTCGAATATCAATTTTAGAATCTTTTGTTAAGTGCTGCTGATTATTTTTAAACATAACTAAAAAATGTTTTGTAGATTTTTCATACTTGTTCTTTTACTCAGCAAAGTAATTTGTTCCAATGCACAACAAGCTAGAATAGATAGCTTACAGAGGCTGATAGTCTCATCAAGAGAAGATACAGTTAAGATAAATTTATTAGAACAATTAGGGCAAAGCTATCGTGATGAAAAGAAAATTGACTCCAGCATTCTAAGTTATCAGCTAGCACTAGAAATCAATCAAAATATCAACTATTCAGTATTAAGACAATGCTATAATATGGCAACAATAGATTATTTGTTGTATGTGACTGGGAATTATGCAAAGTCTTTAGAATATGCAACTAAGGTGTTGGAATTAAGTAAGACAATTAATAATGCCGAACAACTGGGGCATGCACACATAGTATTTGGCTACAACTATTTGGCCATGGGAAATTACAGGCAGTCTCTCATTCATTTTTTTGAAGCTAAAAGATATTTTGAAACCATAGAACACCCTGCTAATGGTTATGAGCTCCCTATTGGTGCTATTCAATCCATTGGAGAGGTATATTTTCAGATGAATAAGATGGATTCTGCTTTTTTATTTACGAAGGAGGCCTACGAAATGGCAATAGCAATTACAAGTTTAGATCCTGGAGGTGCACATTACTATGAAGCTTATTCGTTCAGAATTTTCGGAAATATATACTTCGCAAAAGGAAATAATCAAATGGCCTTAAATTATTACCATCAATTTATTTTAAATTTTCATAAATACAACCTGAACAATCGTGAAATTGGACATGTTTATTACAACATTGCCAGGGTCTTCAAAAAATTGACGGCAATTGATTCAACAATATACTATGCTGAAAAAGCCCTTGAAGCGGCTAAGACATACCAGGATCAAGAGAATTTATATAAAGCAGCAATTTTTTTATATGATTTATATAAATCCAGCAATGAACACCAGGCATTTTTATATTATAAGATTGCTTCAGAAGCAAGAGACAGCTTAATGAGCATTGACAAAATCAGGCAGGAAGGTGTGTTATCTTTTAATCAACAAATCCGAGAAAAAGAAAAGAAGCTGGCAGAACTTAAGGAGGCTGTGAAAACGAGGATGATCATTGTTATTGCTGCTATCCTCATTTCCATAACAAGTTTTCTAATATGGAGCCGCCTACGACAATTAAGATTGAGATATAAAATGATACTGAAACAAAAGGAAGCGGAAAAACTAAAAGCAAAATATGAAAAAGAACTATTAGAACTGGAAGCCAAGGCGCTGCGGGCCCAAATGAATCCTCACTTTATTTACAATTGTATGAATTCGATAAAGGCACTGATACAAAATGATGAGAAGCTGCGTTCTATTGAATATCTTACCACCTTTTCAAAACTGATACGCACAATATTTCATAATTCCGATAAACGACAAATCTCTTTGCATGATGAGATAGAAACCTGCAAACTTTATACGCAATTAGAATCTATGAGGCTAAATGGTAAACTTAAGTATAATTTTTGCATTGATCACAACCTCGATCTTAAGTCATTAATGGTACCCGCCTTGATTGTTCAACCTTTTATTGAAAATGCGGTCTGGCATGGCATTGTTCCGAATGACGGAGGAACAATAAATATTTCTATAAAAGGGAACGAAGAGACTATTATTTGTGAAGTGGATGATGACGGTATTGGCAGAGAGACGTCGAAATTGAATAAACCCATTACACCAATAATTCATGAATCAAAAGGAGTGCATTTATCCCAACAAAGACTGAATCTTGAAAAAATCCTGAACGATAACATTGCTGATTTTGAGATCATTGATAAGTACGACAACAATATCGCAACCGGAACCAAAGTAATTCTAAAGTTTAATTTAAATTAATATGCTACGCTCTGTAATTATAGATGACGAGCCGCAAAATGCAACAATACTAAAAAATGATATTGATGCTAACTGCCCCTCTGTACAAATTGTATCGGTATGCCATTCAGCTAAGGAAGGGATTATGGCAATAAAAAAAGAAAAGCCTGACCTCGTTTTTCTGGATATCGAAATGCCATGGATGAATGGCTTTGAGATGCTTGAGATGCTGGATGAGATCCAGTTCAGCATCATCTTCACCACGGCACATGACCAGTTTGCAGCAAAAGCTTTTCGTATAAGCGCCGTTGATTACCTGCTAAAACCAATAGATGCGGATGATCTGAAGGAAGCGGTAAAAAAAGCCCAGGAGAAAATTGAACAGCAACAAGGCCATGCAAATATTGAAAATTTATTGAGAAATATAAAACAACCATCCTCACAACAAAAAATTGCTTTGCCCTACCGAGACGGCTATGAATTTGTAGAAGTAGCCCATATTATTTATTGCCAGGCAGAAGGAGCGTACACCAAAGTTTTTCTCGACAACAAAAAATATATAGTGGTATCAAAAACACTGGGCGATATTGAAGAACTATTGCCGCCTGATCTTTTTCAACGTATTCATCATTCTACCGTAGTAAATCTTGATTATGTAACCCATTTTGTTCGTGCTGATGGCGGATATGTAAAACTGCAAACCGGGGAAAGCCTTATTGTTTCTAAATCAAAAAAAGAGGCCGTAATGGAAAGGCTTGGGTTGAAAAAAGATTGACACATTATTATTTTTTGAGTTTCCGTAAAAGCGCTGAAAAACTTAGTATTTTTTCTTTTAATCGCCTTTTGGCAGAAAGTTTGGTTTTAAAATAAAAAACATCCTCATGAAAAAAGCCTGTCTATCACTATTATTCATTTGCATCCTATTTCATTCTTGTGATACGTTAAGCAAATTGCCTTCAGTCGGCGGTATAACCGAAGCGGAAGCTGCACAAGGAATTCGTGAAGCCTTAAATCAAGGAACATCAAAAGGAATTGGATTTTTAAACCGGACAGACGGATTTTTTGGCAATGAAGCGTATAAATTATTCCTTCCGCCAGATGCAAAGAAAATAGAGAATGCCCTGCGGACTATCGGCATGGGAAATATGGTTGATAAGGCCATTCTGCAAATTAATCGTGCTGCTGAGGATGCAGTCGGCTATGCCAAGCCCATTTTTGTTGACGCCATTAAGGAAATGACCATCTCAGATGCCATCAATATCATTCGTGGACCTAATGATGCAGCAACAAATTATTTCAGGCAAAAGACAACTGATAAATTGATCGTTGCTTTTACTCCTTCAATAAAAAATTCTTTAGACAAGCTAAATGCAACAAAATATTATGCTGATGTGGTTAATACCTACAACAATTTTCCTACTACTTTCAATAAGATCAATCCGGATCTTCCTTCTTATGTAGTTGGTAAAGCGGTAGGTGCCTTATTTGACCAGATCGCTAAAGAAGAAGCCAATATTCGGGAAAATCCGGTTGCAAGAACAACAGAAATCTTAAAAAAGGTATTTGGACAACAACACTAAAGTTGATACAGTTAGTTACCTGCTAATAATACCTGCCAGGCTTCTTTTAGTTTTCCTTTATCTAATAATTTCTTGGCGTATAACTGTAACTCTCTTTCCATTTCATCGGGGTTAACACTATAATATTGAATGATCTGTTTTAGATGCGCATCTTCGAAATAGGGATCGATCGTTGGATATTCGTTTACATTAGCCAACTGGCCTAGATGATTACCCGTTAAAATTTTGCTGCTTCGGATGGAAGGAGGAAGATTGTCTATCCCAATGCCGAGCCGAGTATTTGGTTTTTCAACAATGAAGAGATTGGATTCATTCACCCTACAATACCAGTCACCACCCAACCTGGCTACATGATGAAGCTTACGCTGATCAATTTTTTTATTTTCATCCAGGATCGATTCATCGATATGCATTCGCAGCACTTCGCAAATCACTAAATTTCCGGCGCCCCCTTCGTTTCCAAGGGCTTTTGTCTCAATAACTCTACATTCCAACTTTACCTTACTTTCTTTCACAAGCGGTGGCTTTATAATCGTTGCAGGCTCGGCCGTAAAACCTGCTTTCACAAATTCATTCACCTTTTTTGGATATTCGCAACTTGCAACGCTCGTTTGTTGTACCATATTGTAATCCACAATATTCACGGCTACTTCCGGCACTTCTTGCACATTTTGCCAGGTATGTTTGGTTGTATTATTTCTTATTCTTCTGCCGGGTGAAAAAATGATAATCGGGGGGTTTGTTGAAAACAAATTGAAAAAACTGAAAGGGCTCAAATTAATATTTCCTTCTTTATCAATGGTGGAGGCGAAACAAATCGGTCTCGGCGCAATAGCATGTTGCAAATAGTTTTGCCTTTCAGCTGGGCTCAGATCTTTAAGATCCAGTATCATTATGATTATGAGTTATAGGGTTATAAGGAATCTTCGCAGCTTGTAAACAACCCCTAACGTTCTTTCTTCAAATATCGCAAAAACAACCTCATTCAAATAAACTATCCGCCTTTCATAATTTTTTATTGATTGTTGTAACAAAAAGCCAGCATCTTCGTTCTACGAACAATTTCGTGTATTTTTATATTGTAAACTAAAATCATTTATATGAGAAAGACAATCGTAATCACTGTTAGTATTCTCTTATTGACAGTTACTTTTATCCCTTGCTTTGCCCAGGAAAAAGAAAAGGATAAAGACGAAAAAAAAATTGAAGGAAGCGGAAATGTAATTACCAAAGAGGTTGCTATTCAGTCATTTGACCAGCTGGAAGCCCGCGGAGTTTTTAATGTTGTGCTAACTCAGGGAAGTAAAGAATCAGTAAAAATAGAGGCAGAAGATAATCTTCAGCAACTTTTTGAAGTAAAAAATGAAGGAAGCAAGCTCATTGTCAGCATGAAGAAAGACTCACATTTTAATAGCAAGAAAAAAATGATCGTTTACATCGCTTTCAAAAATTTAAAGACCATGGATTTAAAAATGGTGGGCAATGTATCTTCTGAAGGCAATTTAAGCTTTGGTGATCTTTCCCTTGATAATAAAAGTGTTGGCTCAGTTGACTTAGCGCTGAATGCAAAAAAACTAGATATCAACAATAAAAGTGTTGGCAATTTAAAATTAAGCGGCAAAGCAGATAATGCTGTGATCAAAAGTAGTAGCGTTGGTTCCATTAAAGCATCCGATTTGGTGGTCCAAACAATGGATATTGATAATGATGGCGTAGGCGGGGCTGAGGTGAATGCTGCAAAAGAATTGAAAGTAAAAGAATCTTTTCTTGGTAAAGTGAAGAATGTGGGGAGTGCACCTGTAAAAAGAATCAATAAGGTAGTAATATAGTTTTGAAGCCCGAGTTGTGCTTGAGGAGCAAACAACTTTAATTATTTATTTAGAAGGCAATGATTGATGTGTTTTATATCGGTCATTGCTTTTTTCTTTTTAAAATACTCCAATCGGATTCCTCTGCAACAATTGTATTGGTTAATTTTCCTAGCCCTTCAATTTCCATTTCTACAACATCACCAGCTAGCAACCACTGCTCGGGATAATTAGGATCTTCAAGTTTGGCTGTTCCATTTAATTCCAGAAAACATCCTGTTCCTACCGTTCCGCTTCCAATTACATCACCAGGATAAAGATTAACGCCGTAAGAAGCCCTTTCAATGATCTCCGCAAATGTCCAGTCCATATCTGCAAGATTTCCTTCGCTTACTTGTCTTTCATTCACATAACATCTCATCCCCAAGTTCCATCTTTTGCCTGTGTGGTTTTCTTTAGGAGGTACAGCATGCTGTTCAAGCTCATCTAATGTTACCAACCACGGACCTATAGCAGTAGAAAAGTCTTTTCCTTTTGCAGGTCCCAAATTCAATAACATTTCTTCCATCTGTAAACGCCTTGCGCTTAAATCATTCATGATCATTAGACCGCCAATATATTCATCAGCTTCTTCGGCTGGAATATTCTTTCCATGTTTACAGATCAAGATCGCTGCTTCCAGCTCAAAGTCTAATTTTTCAAGATGATCGGGCATACATCTCACCTCACCGGGGCCTTGAATGCTATGCGGATTGGTAAAATAAAAAACGGGATATTGATCAAATTCAGGGATTATTTCCACTCGCCTGTTTCTTCTTGCTGCTTCTACGTGTTGACGAAATGCATACCCATCTCTGCAAGAGGTTGGAAAAGGAATTGGCGCTAATAATTGAACATCATTTACAGGAATTCCTTTACTGCTTACCCTTGTTCCTTCACGTAACATTAATTCGCCGGCCTGCGCCACAGGAAATGCATCTTCCCAATAATTTAAAAACATGCTCATGCTGGTTGGTAAATCGGGATGCAACACTTCCATATCATAAATCATATTATTGATCAGAACACCTAGCCGGTCACGTTCTTCTTCCAGATAAGAAACCAATTTCATTGTTTGAAAAATTTAAGAGAAGCAAAGGTAGAGAAGTCATCCCGATTGCTATTGGTAGAGTCAAATAGAGATTAAATTAAACAACGCTTGTATTACCAAAATGATAAGCTAATTCTTTGCGATTAAAAACCAGAATGGTTTTAAGATAGGCTTACGAAACGCAACTAAAAGCTTGTGAGTTTTTTGTGTGATTCGGTTTCTGTGAACCAATTCGTGGGCTCTACAAAATTGATGGGGAAGCTCGGTTTGGCGTAAAATTTCGTTCAAATATTCCACCTCTTGTTCAATAGCCTGCTGACTCATGAACTCGTTTTTTATCAGCACTAACAAATCACGATCCGGAGAGGTTTTCATTTCAATAGCTCTTTAATAACCTGTCATTCCTTTGTGACTGGGACAACCGCAATTGCTGCCTTTACCCGTACCGGAATAATAGTTCTTATTACAACTAAAAGCAAGGATTGTTCCTAATAACAGCAACAGCGCCAATATTTTATTTTTTTGCTTCATAAAATGGATTTCTAAATTAAAACTATTTTACAAACAAATTAGTATTCCGGTTGTCAAAAATTTAAAAATAATATGACTAAGGCGGGTGATGAAAAATTGCTGCGTAAAATCCGCATACTTATAGCTCCGTTAGATTGGGGTCTTGGTCATGCTGCCCGGTGTATTCCTATTATAAAAGAGCTATTGGCTCATAACTGTGAAGTATGGCTTGCCAGTAACGGATTGCAGGAAGCTTTGCTTCGATCTGAATTTCCAGACCTTCCATTTTTACCGCTTAAGGGTTATCAAATTCGATATTCAAGATCAGGGAAAGGCTTGTTTTGGAAAATAACTTTGCAAATACCCAAAATCATTTCTGCCATCAGGAAGGAGCATAGTTGGTTAAAAAAAATGGTTAATGCTTACAATTTTGACGCCGTGATCTCTGATAATCGTTTCGGCTTATATCATGCTAGCATTCCAACAATTTTTATTACTCATCAATTAAGAATAAAAAGCAATTTTGGGAAAAAAAGTGAAGACCTCCTGCAAAAATGGAATTATAGATACATCAACCGATTTACAGAATGTTGGGTTCCTGATACTGCTGATAAAAATAACTTAGCCGGAGAATTATCGCATCCTGATACAAAGCCAAATCTCCCTATTAAATATATCGGATTGCTTTCCCGCCTTAAAAAAACTGTTGAAAAAACATACATTTCCATTGATGAAAAAAAGAATGATCACCTTCTTTTTATTTTATCCGGACCAGAGCCTCAACGAAGCATCCTGGAAAATAAAATTATTAGTGAAGTGAGTCACTATCCAGGCACTGCTACCATTGTTCGAGGTTTACCCTCCTCTTTATCCATCATCCCATCAACAGGTATGATTAAATTTTACAATCACCTTACTGCAAAAGAATTAAATGAAGAGATAGAAAAAGCAGATTGGGTGATCAGCCGTTGTGGTTACAGTACCGTCATGGATCTGGTAAAATTGCAGAAAAAAGCCATTTTGATCCCAACTCCTGGCCAAACCGAGCAGAAATATATTGCCGGGTATCTACACAAAAAACAAATAGCATTTAGCATTACTCAGGAAAGGTTTGCCTTAGACACTATCTTAACTGAGGCAATGAAATTTAATTACCAAATTCCATCCTTAGAATCAGAACAAGATTTAAAAATAGCAACTCAAGAATTTCTAATGGGGCTAAAACAACCAGCTAAGGCTTAACTCTTTGTCGGATTAGAAAAATTACTTACACCTAATATAATAATACTAAATCAAGGCTTTCAGCGTTAATAATCAAGTCAAATTCACTTCTTTTTAAACGGGAATTTTTAATTTGACATACCAAAATCCATTATTTATGAAAAACGTAAACGTTTTTTCCGCTGCTTTTATATTATTATCTTTTTCTTTTGTCTTCACCAGCTGCAAACGCGATACAACTGATTTTGTTTCTGCTACTGAGCAAATACTAATTAGAAGCGCATGGTCTGTTGACTATTATTATAATAATCAAGACATGACAAACAGTTTTAGCAGTTCTAGGATATTATTCAGCAGTACCGGTGCTGTTGGCTATCAAAAAGATGGACAAACTATTCCTGGTAAGTGGAGCATTAATACTGATGTTACTAATAACGAGATGATTACACTTCAGTTTAATACCAGCGATGCAAATGTCAGTATGCTAAACAAATCATGGAAATTAACACATCGCTCAACCAGCTCAATGCAGTTTGTTGAAACAGACGGAACTGCCAACATTTTTTTTCGAATCAAAACGCAATAATTAATTTGCTTCAATTTTGGGATAGTCAAAAAACCAAAATGTTTTTTTTGCAGTTCTAAAATTGGCCCATTTCTCTGTATCAATTTTTATCGCAAATATGCTACTCGTAGGCATATCGTCGATCTTTATTTCGGTAAGCGAATTGGCAAAAGAAGTAATACCCGGATTATGAGAAACTATTACAACACTATCCCATTTGTTTTTTAAATTTTCAATTACTTCATAAAAGTTTTCTTCGCCCGCTTCGTAAAGCTTAGGTTCAGGAACAATATTCTTTTTTTTAAAGTCAAATTCGTTTGCAAAGTGCTTACTTGTTTGTTTTGCTCTTTTTGCCGGACTTGTAACAAAAGCATCGACCTTTATTTTTCTATTCTTTAATTTTTTTGCCATCGAAGGGGCATCCTTTTTACCTCGCTCATTTAATGGCCGGTCAAAATCGCTGAGTGAAGGATCATCCCAACTGCTTTTAGCATGGCGGACTAGAAGAATGTGTTTCATAAATTCCAAATATCAAATAGCAAATCTCAAATAAATTTCAATTAAAAAAACAAAAAATTAAGCAGTGGGATTTGTAATTTGGATCTGTGATTTTATTCTAATACCCTCTTACATTTTTGCCTTCCATATAATTCATGAAAGCCTTGTTTACCACTCTGTTCCCTCCCGGAGTAGGATAGTTACCTGTAAAATACCAATCGCCTAAATTATTGGGACAAGATTTGTGAAGCGTTTCGATGCTTTGAAAAATAACTTCAACGGGAACTTGAAGACCTTTTGGAGTAATGAGCTGTGCAATTTTAGCTGATATTTCTTCTGTAGTAAATTGTTTATATACCTGCTTTACTAAGTTTTCCGTATGAAGCTGATTATTTCGTTGAAGCTCTTTGCACCTATCCCATAATTCCTTTAAACAATTATTTTTTCCCCTTTCTTTCATTAATTCAACAGCCGCATTGAAAGCAATGAACTCACCCATTTTACTCATGTCAATTCCATAACAATCGGGATAACGAATTTGAGGAGATGAAGAAACAATGATAATTTTCTTGGGCTCCAACCTGGCCAACATGCGAATAATGCTTTCCTTCAAAGTTGTGCCGCGAACTATTGAATCATCAATCACCACCAAAGTATCTTCCCCTTTTCTAACGGTGCCGTAAGTAATATCATAAACGTGTTGTACCATTTCACTGCGGCCAGCATCTTCAGTAATAAACGTCCGCATTTTTACATCTTTGATTGCAATCTTTTCAATGCGAATGCGACGATTGATCATTTCAGACAGCTTTTCTTCATCATAATCTTTTCCCCATGATAGAATTTTTTCGATCTTGATCTTACTCAAATAATCCTCCATGCCTTTTAGCATCCCATAAAAAGCAGTTTCTGCTGTATTTGGAATAAAGGAGAAAATAGTATTCTTTAGATCATAGTTAATTGCATTCAACACTTGCTCACTTAGGTTATATCCTAACGCCACCCTTTCACGATAAATTTTTTCATCGCTTCCTCTTGAAAAGTAAATACGTTCAAAGCTGCAGGCTTTTCTTTCTTTTGGTTCAAGTATCTGTGCAATTTCAATTTCACCCTCTTGGTTAACGATCAAGGCCTGTCCAGGCATTAATTCCCTTACTTCGTTTTCGCCCACATTGAATGTGGTGCGAATAGCAGCCCTTTCGGATGCAGCTACAATAACCTCATCATTATAATAATAATAAGAAGGGCGAATGCCATGAGCATCACGAAAAACAAAGCCGATACCATTGCCTGTAACGCCGCCTACATGAAAACCTCCATCGAATAAGGGTAAAGCTTTTTTTAGGATCGTTTTAATATTCGTTTGTTCTGGCTGGGCCTCGTCCTCCTTTACCAGAAAATGATAGATCACTTCCATCATTGCCGCCAGATCACTCTGTTTTTGAAATTCACCGGGATTAATATTTACTAATGCAAACAGCTCATCTGTATTTACAAGGTTGAAATTTCCCGCCAGAGCGAGATTGCATGCGGGAATTATATGCCGTTTGATAAACGGATGGCAAAACTCAGCATTATTTTTTCCCTGAGTACCATAACGAAGATGGCCTAGTAATAACTCACCCATGAATTTGATATGGCCCTTCATAAGGCCCGGGTGTTTTTTTATATCAGGGTTAAATTTTTCTAAGTCATTTATTTCTTCACCAATTTGCCGAAAAACATCTGCAATGGCTTGCGCCGCTGCACTGCGTATTCGATGTAAAAAAGGATAGCCAGGCTCTACATTTAATTTAACTGCCGCCACGCCAGCCCCATCTTGCCCACGGTTATGCTGTTTTTCCATGAGAAGATATAGCTTGTTCAAGCCCCACATCACGGTACCATACTGTTGCTGATAATAAGAGAACGGCTTACGTAAACGGATAAATGCAAGACCACATTCGTGTTTGATCGGGTCGCTCATGAATCATTTTCTTGTAACGAAGCCGCAAAGTTATGTGATTGCCATGGTTCAAAAAACTTTGCAATTGCAGCGAATGATCTATTTCTAAATTGGCACGATAACTATAATTGAGCATCCTTGTTCAGGCCCCGATTTTATTTCAACCTTGCCATTGAACAGCTCAGCCCTGTTTATAATATTATTAAGCCCAAGACCCTTTTTTGTGGTCAATGGATCAAAGCCTTTACCGTTGTCTGAAATAACGAGCATTACCTGATCTCTATCTGTTATAAAGCGGATAAGGATGGTGGTCGCATTGGCATATCTAATAATATTATTGATTTGTTCCTGTACAATGCGGAACAGCATAAGTTTTACATTTTCATGTAAAATACTTTCATCGAAATTCTTATGATAAAAGCGAATCGTAAATACCTGGGTGGTTTTTATCGATTCACAAAGATCTTTTACTGATTCTACCAGACCTAAATCACCTAAGGCAGGAGGAGTTAAAGATCTGGATAGTTTTCTTATTTCTTCAATAACATGAGCAATTGATTTTGACGATAACTGAATCATCTCAAGCGTCTTAACATCTGCCGTTCCTTTGGCAATTTCAAGATAAAGTTGGGTAGTCGTTAAAATCTGATTTATATTATCGTGTAACTCCCGCCCAATTTCTTTTCGCTCTTTTTCCTGTCCTTCAATGGTGGCCCTCGTAATTATTTTTTGTTTATTTATTTCACCTCCAATCAGTTTTTGTTCAAGCTTTTTTCTCTCGGTTATATCAACAAAAGTGGTGATTACATGCAATAACTCGCCTTTATTATTTACTATCGGTTCAGCATTTACCAGCATCCACCTGCAATCCTTTCTCTTTTTTTTATAAACACCAAGCACTACGTCTCTCACTGGCGTTTTTGTTTGAGCAGCTATATTGGTTGGATGTTGGTGGTGGGGTAATGCTATGCCATCTTCTTTTACAAATCCGACATTTTTAATGGGTAAAGTTGTTTTTAAAAACTCTTCTTCTGACAGTCCTGTAAGATTTAATGCTGTTTTGTTACATAACAATGCCTTGCCATTTGAATCTCTTATTACAACACCAAATTTGAGATTACTAACAACATGACGAAATCCTTCTTTATTTTTTTGTACTATATTTTCAGATTGGCCACCATTCGTTGTGTTTTTGTCAACACCAATAGCATGAATATTTTCTGGTTTTCCTTCCCTATCTATTATTGCAGAAATTTCCCATTGAATTAAAAAACAATTTCCATCGGCAGATTTTAAAGTCGTCTCAAGAGGTATAATTAAAGAAGGATTTTCAAGACATTTTTTAGCAGTCGCAAGCAATTTATTCCGATCAGAAATACTTAAAATAGTCAACCCAGTTGTAAAACCATTGTTTAACTCACTGCATGTTTCCTGGAATAGTGGATTTACATAGGAACAATTTCCTTGTAAATCAAGAATTAAATAATAAAATTGCCGTGAATGGCGAAAATATTCCACCAGATTTTGAGCATAGGATATCATGGTTCGGTTTAATTTTTTGTTTCAATTAAGCCATTTATTTGGTGGTTGTAAATGGTTTAATTAAAACATAAGTTCTTTCAAATCTATTTGCCGCAACAAAAAGGAATTAATAAGGGTATAAACGGGCTTCCAGTAAGAAATAGTATTGATTTAAAACAAAAAAGGGAGAGTTATATCTTTTTTTCTCTTTATTTAAAATGCCTTTTTCGATGCATACTTCTGTACATTAGGACAGTCTGCATTGAAATCATCTGCAACCATTATATAATAGGTCGGTAATTTTGAAGCTAGCCATTTGTCCATTGCCTTTGCCTTTTTTTCTTCCAATGCAAATTGAGCAATCTTATTATAATCATCTTTTAAGTTCATTCGGTGAGGCTGTGATCTCGATTTCAAATAAACGATTCTTACGCCTTTTTTCCCTCGTTGTTGATCGGTGAAGGGCGTGGGTTGCGAAATATCTCCAACCTTCAGCTTGCCTAACATGGCTACAACATCTTTATCCAATTCATCAATAGTTACATAAGTTGAACCATCTCTGCCCGTAAAAAACGGACCTGCAAACTTTTGCTGCTCATCCTCGCTATATTTTAGAGCAGCCTGATTGAAATTTAGGGTACCAGCAATTATTTTTGCTCTAACAGAATCAAGTTTTGAAATGGAAGCATTTGTTTCTTCCTCGGTAATTGGAGGCGTACGAAGAATATGACGAATGATTGCTTCATCACCATTTCGCTGTACCATTTGAATGATATGATATCCAAATTTTGTTTTTACAACCTGGGAAATTTCACCTTCCTTTAAGCGGAAGGCTGCAGCGATAAAAGAAGGATCCCAACTTTTATCTTTGCGGTTTATTTGATATTGGCCACCTCTTTCTTTACTACCCGGATCTTCTGAATTAAGCTTTGCTAAGTCTTCAAACTTAGCCGATTTTGATTCAACTCGTTGTTTGTAGTGATTTAATTCATCAATTATGTATTTCTCCAAATCTCTTGATGCCTGAGGATAAATAACGATTTGCCCTACTTCAAGCTCTGATTCATAAAATGGCAAACTATCTTTTGGAATACGCTCGAAAAAAGCCTTTACTTCAGCAGGAGTGATCTTTACATTTTCCACAATTTTTCTTTGCATGGCTTCAGCAAGCTTCTTTTCCCTTACCGACTCTTTTGCATCTTCCTTGATTTGATAAATACTTTTGCCAGCGAGTTCCACTACCGCTTGCTCTGAACCATAAACGCGGATAAATTCACGTACTCTTAAATCAAGATCAGCATCCACTTCTTCGTCGGTTATCGGCAAAGAATCTTTTTCTGCTTGCTGCATCAAGACCTTGGAGAGAATAGCCTGGTCAAGAATAAGGCATTCTGCATTATTTGGTATTTCTGCTCCCTGACGGACGTAATCAGCAATTGTATTCTTAATATCCGAATACATGATAATGCGGTCGCCGACAACCGCTGTAATTTTATCGGCTACGATTTTTTTGGCTTGGGTTCCTGGCTGCGCTGATAAAATGGCTACCAAGAAAATACCGGCAGAAAGCAAAAAATATTTTTTCATAAACAAATATGTCTATTCAAAAATAAAAACCATCCGCCTCAGGTGGATAGTTCTTTAATTTATTAACAAAAGTTTCTCGGTGAAGGCACAAGATTCAAGGATCAAGGTACAAGTTTAGGCGTGTGTGCCTTGATCCTCGTGCCTTATAATGTTCTTTTTATTTCTTCTATTTCGTACGCTTCGATTACATCTGCTACTTTGATGTCATTGTAGTTCTTGATTGTTAAACCACATTCCATGCCTGACTGAACTTCTTTTACATCATCTTTGAATCGTTTTAGTGAAGCTAATTCAGCGCTGGCGCCTTCAGCCGTTGGATAGATCACAATACCATCACGAATTAACCGGATCTTTGAATCACGTTTAATTTTTCCATCTCTTACGTAGCAACCGGCTACAGTAGCTTTATCGAATTTATATACTTCTCTTACTTCTACATTAGCAACGATTTTCTCCTGTGTCTTAGGCTCAAGCATGCCTTCCATCGCACTCTTGATCTCATCAATGGCATTATAAATAATGGAGTAGTGCCTGATCTGAATGGCCTCTTGCTCAGCAAGTTTTGATGCCTGCAATGATGGCCGCACATTAAAACCGATAATAATGGCATCAGATGCGTGCGCAAGTGTTACATCGCTTTCTGTAATTTGGCCTACTGCCTTGTGAATTACTTTTACAACAATTTCTTCAGTTGACAATTTTTGCAAAGAATCACTTAACGCTTCTACAGAACCATCCACATCACCTTTTATGATCACATTTAATTCTTTAAAGTTGCCCAATGCAAGACGGCGTCCAATTTCATCAAGGGTAATATGTTTCTTGGTTCGTATGCCTTGTTCACGAAGTATTTGTGCACGGCGATAGGCAACTTCCTTCGCCTCGGCCTCATCGTCATATACTTTGAATTTTTCACCGGCTTGTGGAGCACCATTCAATCCTAATATTAATGCCGGTGCTGAAGGGCCCGCTTCATCCATTTTCTTATTCCTTTCATTGAACATTGCTTTTACTCTTCCGAAATGCTGGCCTGAAACAACAATATCCCCTATTTTTAATGTTCCATTTTGTACGAGTAATGTTGCCACATATCCCCGGCCTTTATCCAGTGAAGCTTCAATAATGGTTCCGTTGGCTTCACGATTAGGGTTTGCTTTTAATTCGAGTAGCTCAGCTTCAAGCAATATTTTTTCAAGCAACTGGTCAACATTCAACCCTTTTTTAGCAGAAATCTCTTGGCTCTGATATTTACCACCCCATTCTTCAACCAGTAAATTCATCTGTGAAAGCTGTTCATAAATTTTTTGAGGATTGGCTCCATCTTTATCGATCTTATTAATCGCAAAGATCATAGGTACGCCTGCTGCTTGAGCATGGCTTATGGCCTCGCGGGTTTGTGGCATCACTGCATCATCTGCCGCAATTACAATTACTGCGATATCAGTAACCTTAGCGCCCCGGGCACGCATAGCTGTAAATGCCTCGTGGCCTGGTGTATCAAGAAATGTGATCTCTTTTTCGTTTGGCAGCGTTACTTGGTAAGCACCGATGTGCTGAGTAATACCGCCTGCTTCACCGGCCACTACGTTTGCACTGCGTATATAATCAAGTAATGAAGTTTTTCCATGGTCAACGTGACCCATGATGGTAACAATAGGAGAGCGTGGCTGTAATTCATCTTCCATATCTTCGTCTTCTTCTACCTCCTCCATCTCCATCTGTTTTTCCATATCAATGAACTCTACATCAAACCCAAACTCACTTGCCACTAATTCAATTACCTCCGCATCAAGTCGCTGGTTAATGGAAACCATGATCCCCAAACTCATACACTTGCTGATAACATCAGCAAAATTCACATCCATCAAATTAGCCAGTTCGCTTACGCTGATGAACTCCGTTACTTGCAATTTGTTGTCGTCTGTAGCTTCGCCCATTGCTTCCGCCATCTCTTGCCTCTTTTCACGACGAAGCCTTGCCTTTAGCCCTTTACCACGACTAGCACCTCCTGTCAATTTTGCCTGGGTTTCTCTTATCTTTTCTTGTATTTCTTTCTGATCAATTTCTTTGTCTTCCCTTCTCCTGATATCTCTTCTGCCGCCACCACCTCTTCTATCTATCGGTCGGCTATCTCTGTTAAAGTGACCGCCGCCGCCGCCTCTTGCAGCATTTCCTCCTCTATCTTTGAATAGATCCTCTTTTTTAACCTCTTTCTTTTCAATCGGTATTCGTTTGCGCTTGCGTTTTTCTTCCTTCTTTGGTCTTGTATCATTGTCAACAGGAAGATCGATTTTTCCAAGAACCTTAGGGCCTTCTATTTTTTCTACTTTAATGTTTTCGATAACCGGGGGTAGCTCATCCTCTTCTTCTTGGATCACGGCAACCTCTTCAACTTCTGAAGCTTTTGCTACAGGCTCCTCTATCTTTTCTTCTTTTTCTTCTTTCTTTGTTTTCTTTTTTGCTGCAGGTTTTACTTCTTCGGCAGGCTGTTCTTTTTCAGTTTTTTTCTTAGAGCCTTTTTTGGGCCGTGTAGATGAATCTATTGATGAGAGATCAATTTTATCAAGCACCTTGGGCCCTTCAATTTCAGGGGCCTCAACTTTGACAATTTCTTTTTCTTCTACTGCTACTGGCGCCTCTTGTTTTACAGGTTGCTGAACTTCTTCTTTTGGCTCTTCTTTTTTGGACGGCTTTTTCTCTTCTTTTTTGAAAATAACTTCTTCCTCATCTCTTTTCTTCTTTGCTTCAGCTACGCCTCCTTTAGGAAGGTCAACAAGATCGCTTTTTAATTTAGCCGCCTTATCTCCTTGAAATTCCAGCTGCAAGGCACGGTACATCTCTTCAGTCAATTTAGAGGTTGGCTTCAAATCATCTTTGCCAAAGCCTTTGTTCTCTAAAAAGCTAATAAGAGTATCCTGCCCAACATTGAACTCCTTGGCTGCACCTAACAGGCGCGGTAATTTTAATTCTGCCATAATAATATTTACCCTAAATCCCTAAAGGGACTTTTTAATTTTTCCTTCTGTTCTATTTTTTATACGTTATCAAAGACCCCCCCTTTAGGGGATGGGGGTTTATCCTTTCTGAAATTCTTCTTCAAGTACTTTTCTTACTTCGTCAATTGTTTCTTTTTCGAGATCGGTCCTGCGCTCTAATTCTTCTGTTGTAAGATCAAGTACGCTACGGGCGGTATCACAACCAATACGTTTTAATTCATCAATCACCCACCCTTCAATTTCGTCGCTGAATTCATCAAGATCAATATCAAACTCTTCAACTTCGCCCTCGTTATCGCGGTAAACATCAAGGTCATATCCTGTCAATTCACAGGCCAGTTTTATGTTTACACCCCGGCGGCCGATGGCCAGTGACACCTGATCAGGCTTTAAATACACATCAGCATGCTTGTTTTCCGTATCGAGTTCCATGGATGTGATCTTTGCGGGTGTCAATGATCTTTGAATTAATAATTGTGTATTATTTGTCCAGTTGATCACATCAATATTTTCATTCTTTAACTCACGGACTATACCATGAATACGGCTGCCTTTCATACCAACACAGGCACCAACTGGATCAATGCGATCATCATAGGATTCAACAGCTACTTTAGCTCTTTCTCCCGGATCACGAACAATTCTTTTAATAACGATAAGACCATCAAATATTTCAGGAACTTCTATCTCGAGCAATTTAGCAAGAAAATCAGGTGATGTGCGTGAAAGAATAATGACGGGTGTGTTATTTTTCATGTCAACCTTTTTCACAACTGCCCTTATCGTTTCTCCTTTTTTGAAATAATCCTGTGGAATTTGTTCGCTTTTGGGCAGAATCAATTCATTGCCTTCTTCATCAAGCAATAAAATCTCTTTTTTCCACACTTGATATACTTCTGCATTCGTGATCTCGCCTACTCTTTCCGAATATTTTTTGGCCAACACGTTCTTCTTCAGGTCGCTAATACGGCTTGCCAGCGTTTGCTTGGCAGCTAAAATGGCGCGGCGTCCAAAATCGTAGAGATCAATTTCTTCATAAACTTCCTCGCCCACTTCGAAGTCAGGTTCAATTTTTACAGCCTCACTGTAAGCCACTTGTGCCAAAGGATCTTCAACCTGACCGTCTTCAACAATCATGCGACGGCGAATAATTTCAAGGTCGCCTTTTTCCGCATTAACAATAACATCAAAATTTTCATCACTGCCAAATTTCTTTCGAAGTAGTGTTTTGAATACATCTTCAACCACTTTCATCATAGTGGGACGATCAATATTTTCTGCATCCTTAAATTCTTGGAATGCCTCTATCAGATTTATACTTGCCATACAAATTGCCATTTTTGTGAGTTGCAAGCTGTTTAATATTGCTCACCACTCACCATTTTATTTGAATTTTTGTTGTTTTGATATCATTGTAAGAAATAATGTGCTGCACTATTTCCTTCCTTTTTTTATTTCCCTTTTCTTCCTCCACAATAATTTCATCATTTGTTGCATTTACCAATCTGCCTTCTTTTTTTATTCCACTTTTTAATATTACTTCTACTAAGCGGCCGATGTTTTTAACATATTGACGATGAAGCTTAAGTGGTTCATCTAAGCCGGGCGACGAAATCTCCAAAGAGAAATCATCGTTCGGGAAAAACCCGCTTCCTTCTATTTGCTTATACAGGCTGCGATTATATTGTGTCAGTTTATCGATGCTTACACCATGATCAGCATCTATAAAAACTTTTATATTATTTCCGGGTCTGATCTTAACCTCTACCAGAAAACTTTCAGGGTCCGGGCTAATCAATTCGTTTACTTTTTGCTCTATAGTCTGTATCAGGGAATCAGTATTCATTACAGAAATGAAGAAGGGAACGGTGTCGTTCCCTTCTATCGTCTTTTGCCAGTGCAAAGTTAAGGGAAATACCTTTTATAATCCAAATCCGAAAGCGTTTTCAGCTGGTTAAGGTTTCGATAAAGAAACCGGCCAATTGAATTTCGAGGCACATAGTTTGTAACTTGCAAGTCATGTTCCGCATTTTATTATATATTTTTCTGATTTACCTAGCCTATCAATTTATCTTTAATTTTTTGATACCGGTATATAAGACCACACAGCGAGTAAAAAAGGGATTCCGCGAAATGCACGATCACATGAATGATTTTGCAAACGGACAGCAACAATCAGCTTCACAACAAACACCATCATCAGACAATTCCGCCAAAAAACCTGTTGGTGAGTATATCGATTTTGAGGAGATCAAATAATTCAATTCTATCTTACTAAATTTTCTATTTTTGCCGCTTATTGGGCGTAAGCTATTTTGCTTCAATGGAAGCAGGACCCTTAGCTCAGACGGTTAGAGCATCCCGATTCATCGGGAGGGTCGATGAGTGAGAGAACAAAAACTATTTTTATATTTTGCTTCAAGTGAAGCAGGACCCTTAGCTCAGACGGTTAGAGCACCTGACTCATAATCAGGGGGTCGTTGGTTCGATCCCAACAGGGTCCACGAATGAAACGATGCGGAATGAGTTTCCGCATTTTTTGTAACAGGTTCTTTAACCTTTTATTAACCGGGATGAAAATACATTTGTCCATCAGATAAAAACTTATGAAGAAAATTTCTTGTATTGCCCTCGCCAGCTTAATAACCATATCAATTGTTGCACAAGAAGAACCAAAGCCAGATTCAAAGAACAAACCAAATTTAGCGAGCCGCGCCAATGATCATTTTCTTTTGCAGATAGGAGTTACAAATTGGGCTGGCAAACCTGATTCAATTCATACTAAGGGGTTATCAAGAAGCTTCAACATGTATTTTATGTTCGATTTTCCTTTTAAATCAAATCCTCATTTGAGTTTTGCTATTGGCGCCGGCGTTGGAACAGACAATATTTATTTTAGCAAAACCTATGTGGGCATAAAAGACCTTACTTCTACCTTGCGGTTTCAGGACCTTTCAGATACCAATCATTTTAAAAAATATAAACTGGCAACTGCTGTTCTCGAAGCGCCTATTGAATTACGTTTTAGTTCAAACCCTGCCACACCTAATAAAAGTTATAAGGCCGCTTTAGGGCTTAAGATTGGAGTTTTGGTAAATGCCCATACAAAAGGAAAAAACTTGCAAAATGCTTCGGGCAACACATTGATGTCGTACATTGAAAAACAAAACAGCAAACGATTCTTCAACTCAAACAGGTTCGTAGCTACTGGACGATTTGGCTATGGCGTGTTTAGCGTATTTGGGGCTTATCAATTAAATACCTTATTTAAAGAAGGGGTTGCTCCGGAAATACGCCCTTACACAATAGGGCTTACCATAAGTGGTCTTTGATCCCAAATTATATAGCCCTTTTCATTAAAGATTCAAGGATTATTTCTCAAAACTTTTTGTTTGAGCAGATAAAAATAATCCGTGAAATCTAATTTACATTCGTTTAATTATTAGCTATAATCAATCCTATCAATTTGTGTTAGATAAGAAAAAAATTGTTCATAAAGAAGAAAAAGCAATACTGGTAGGCCTAGTACATAAAGATCAAACCGAAGAACAACTGCAGGAATATCTTGATGAACTTGCTTTTCTTGCTGAGACAGCAGGGGCAATAGCAGTGAAACGGTTTACGCAAAAACTCCCTCACCCTGATAGCAGAACATTTGTCGGTAAAGGAAAATTAGAAGAAATCAGAAATTATGCTCAGGGAAGAAATATTAATATCATCATTTTTGACGACGAGTTAAATGGTTCGCAGATCACTAATATTGAAAAGGCACTAGATGTAAAAACGATTGATCGCTCTGATCTCATTCTCGACATTTTTGCACGCCGAGCAAAAACAGCGCAGGCCAAAGCTCAAGTTGAATTAGCACAATATCAGTATTTACTTCCACGGCTGAGAGGCATGTGGAAACACCTTGAGCGGTTAGGTGGCGGTATTGGCACCAGAGGACCAGGGGAAACAGAAATTGAAACCGACCGTCGTATTGTACGAGATAAAATTTCATTGCTGCGAAAAAAACTTTCGGTAATTGACAAGCAATCTGCAACACAAAGAAAAGAAAGGGGAGAGTTTATTCGTGTCGCTCTTGTTGGTTATACGAATGTCGGCAAATCAACCTTGATGAATTTATTGAGCAAGAGAAATGTATTTGCAGAAAACAAGCTGTTTGCTACTCTTGATACCACAACAAGCAAAGTAGTTTTTGAAAACACTCCATTTTTACTAAGCGATACAGTGGGATTTATCCGAAAACTTCCGCATCATCTAGTAGAAAGCTTTAAAAGCACACTTGATGAACTAAGAGAAGCCGACATTCTTTTGCATGTGGTTGATATATCACACCCCGCTTATGAGGAACAGATCGGCGTAGTGAATAAAACCTTGCAAGAGTTAAATGCTTTTGAGAAACCCATTCTTACTATTTTCAATAAGATGGATCTGTATGAAGAAAAGACCTTTGATAAATGGCTTGAGACAAGTACAAAAAAGGAAATATTAGACGATCTTGAAGAAAGATGGCAAAGAGAAACCCATGGCAACGCCGTTTTTATCTCGGCTATTGAAAGGAGAAATCTGGATAATCTGCGAAAAAAAATTCTCGATAAAGTAAGAGCTTTGTACAAAATAAGATACCCATATAAAACCGTCCATTTCTAATTATTGCTTGTGGAAGAAAAAAAGCTTGTCTGGCATAAGATTGCTGAACACATCAATGAAATTCGGTTTGCTGAAAACAATATTGGAATTGTTGAAGTCGCGGGAAAGATGATTTGTCTCGCAAAATATCAAGATCGCGTGTTTGCTTTCGCTCATAAATGTCCCCATGCAAGCGGATTTTTTATTGATGGCTCTATAGATGCACTTGGTAGTGTAATTTGTCCGGTACATGGCTACAAGTACGACATCAGAAATGGTAGAAATGTAAGCGGTGAAGAATATTATTTAAAAAATTGGCCAGTAGAAATAAGGGAGGATGGGGTGTATTTAGGTTTGGAGTAAGGAAGCTTTTGGAATTTATTTTACGTAACAGTTATTCCCCAAAAAGAAAATTCTTATTTTTGCTGCCCCAAACAAATTCCTCCTTAGCTCAGTTGGTTAGAGCATCTGACTGTTAATCAGAGGGTCGCTGGTTCAAGTCCAGCAGGGGGAGCAAGCCGGCCATTCGCCGGCTTTTTGCATCTTGTGTCCATTTATTACAGAACAAAAGCCTCACATTGCATCAATAACCATTGCAAAAACAAAATTTGCCTTTCATTTTTTATCTCCTACCGATAGGTGGATGAATTAAATAAAATCAATAAAAAATCTTTTCGCCGAAAGAAAAACTGAATCTGTCATTTGGAAAATCACGGATTTAAAGGCTTAGTCTAGTCCTTAGTTTCGTTTCGGAAAAAGGAATTACGACCAACCTGTTTTTATTAGACAATTTTTTGATTGAACGGAAATGTCCTTGAGATCTAGCCAAAATTTTTCCATTGATTTCTATTCGAATAGATCGACTTCCTGCCCGATGAGCTCGTACTCTGATTCCTGGCAATTATCATTAACTCTTAAACCTGTTTTATGAAAAAATTTTTCTCAACCAACTTATTTATTAAGCTACTTGTTCAGCACAGTGAAGTAAAACTTTTCAAACTTTCAGAATAAACTCTCACGGGTCCTTAATTGCCGGTTCCCAACCCAAAATGGAGCCGGCAAATTTTCTACATGATTTTCGAAAACATTTTCTGAATTATAAACCACATTACTAAAAGCTTTTTGCTATGAAAAAAATATCCTCGATCCTTTCTGCAATGATTTTTTTGCAGATTTTAAATTCTCATCTTGCTGCACAAACGGCTTCTATTACTTGCCCCTCAAATAAGATTGTGTCAACTAGTCCAACAACCTGCGATGCCATTGTAAATAATATTGATCCCACGTTTTCGCCATCGAATGCGTTGGTGAATTATTCTATAGACGGTATTGGCGGAACGGTGATTGGGGTAGGCAGTGCAAGCGGCAAGACCTTTTTTAGGGGAGTGAACCTGGTTACGTATAAATTATATGATTACTCTGGAGTGTCATGCAGCTTTACCGTTACGGTAGAAGATCATACTCCTCCGGTTATCATTTGTCCGCAAAATATAACAGTAGCATGCGCCCAAGACATTCCTCTGCCTGGCGGAGTAACTGCGACTGACGGGTGCACTCAATCAAGCGCAATCGATGTGAAGTTTGTAGGCGAAGTACAATCCAATTTTCAGTGTATTAACCGATATGTGCTTACTCGCACTTATAAAGCCACCGACGAATTCGGCAATTTCAGTACTTGTTCACAAACAGTTACTGTGAATGATACGGTGCCTCCTCATTTCATGCAGCCCCCGCCCATCTCGCCGCTATATGTATCTTGTTCAGCTAACGTGCCACCGGTATTTCCGGATGGCTATACGGCATATGACGAGTGTACCCCCATCGATGAAATTGACGATATTCTGGTACGGTTCAAACAAGTAAAATCAGATAGCACTTGCCCGAATAAATATACGCTTACAAGAACATGGACCGCAGCCGATGCTTGTGGCAATCAAGTTGTGTACAAACAAATTATTTATGTGAATGATAAAGAAGCTCCTAGTTTTAGCAATCCACCTTCGTCTACACCCGTTACTGTTTCTTGTGCTTCAGATATTCCTGCTGCCCCGACAGTTAATGCAGTTGACAACTGCACCGGAGACGCAGCAACTGTAACTTTTAAAGAAGTAAAATCTGACGAACAATGCGTCAATAAATTTAAACTTACACGTACTTGGACGACAGCTGATGCTTGTGGTAATACATCATCCTGTACGCAAACAATTATTGTAAATGATAACCAAGCGCCAGTTTTTGACGGGGTGCCTCCAACTTCGTCTATCCTGGTATCATGTGAAAAGGATATCCCTGCCGCTCCCAGTCAAACAGCTACAGATAATTGTAATGGCAAACCAACTATTTCTTTTACAGAAGTAAAATCCAATATTCAATGTGCCAATCGATTTACATTGACCAGAACATGGATAGCTACCGATGAATGCGGCAACACTTCTTCACGAACACAAACGATTAACGTTAATGATACCAAGGGCCCGTCGATCAGCAGTATAAGCGCCGACCCGATTGTGCTGTGGCCGCCAAATCACAAAATGAGAGATGTAACAATAAATTACACAGTGTTGGACAATTGTGAAGCAGCAAGCACCCTGAGTATAAGTAGTAGCGAACCTGTAAACGGCGGCAGCGATGGCGATAAGGCGCCAGACTGGGAAGTAATAGATGCTCATCATGTAAGACTTAGAGCTGAAAAATCAAATAATGGACAAGCCCGTTATTATACAATCACCATTCATGTTACAGATGGATGTAACCCGCCAGTTGACTCTACTGTTACAGTGGTAGTTGCACACAACATTACCAGCCCGCAAACAGGTAATTCATACAAAATTGGTTCTACCGTTTCATTAAATGGTTCATTCTGGGATAAACCTGGTAATACCCATTCCGCAAAATGGTTATTAGATGGAAGCGCAATAACCAATGGAGCTGTTGCTGAGCCTTCGGGAAATCAAAATGGAAAAGTAAGTGGCAATTATAAATTCAATACAGCGGGCGTTTACAAATTACAAATGAATGTGACAGATCAAACAGGTGTCACCTCATGGGCCAATACCAATAACGATCTTGATGCTATTGTGGTGATCTATGATCCTAATGGCGGCAATGCGTATGGCGGTGGTTGGTACGAATCACCTGCCGGAGCTCTTACGGCCAGCCCCTCTGCAACTGGTAAAGCCAGTTATGGATTTGCAGTGAACTATGCAAATGCAGCTAAACCAAAGGGGGAAACACAGTTTGAATTTAAGGTTGGTTCTTTTGAATTCAACGCGTTGAATTTTGATTATCTCTCCATCAATGGTGCTAAGGCGCAATTCAAAGGCACGGGTAAGATCATTGGTGGGCAAAGCGGCATCGGGTTTATTATGACTGTAAAAGATGGAGATCTTGATAGCACTGGCATTGACAAAATAAGAATGAAGATATACAACAGGAACACCGGTTATGTTTATTATGACAATCAACCCGGCGCCAGCGATGCCGATGACCCAGCAACCTTTGTTGGCGCAAACAGTTCAATTATAATTCAAGGATCGCAATCAGTGAACACGACGACAAATGAAGCGACTATTAAAGAAGAAGCAGTAAATGAAAATGTCGATAACAAGCTTCAGCTTGTTGTTTATCCAAATCCAACCGGCAACCATTTTACAGTGCAAGCAAAAACGAATGATGTTGCCACAAAACTATTGCTGCAAATATTTGATCAGCAGGGAAGATTGATAGAGAAAAAAGATAATCTGCCGGCAGGGTCAGTGATACAATTGGGTGAAACGTACAGACCAGGAATTTACTATGTCCGTATCCAGCAAGGCAGTCAGCATAGCGAAATGAAACTTGTCAAACTTTCTAATTAACCTACGTAGAGGGTCGATGGTTCAAGTAAGGCCGCCTGTATAGGTGGCTTTTTTTATTACTCGTGAAAAGTTTAATGATTTCTAGAGTCCTTATCCTTTTTTATTAACTCCATCACCTTATCCAATTTATAATCTTCATTTCTTCGTATCGCGCCCACCGAAGGTTTTACTTCTATCTCAGGTAAAATGCCATGGCCTGTTTTAGGAAGGTCTTTATCCATGACCAAACGAAACAGTGGGAGGCGAAACTGCAATTTTGTTTCCGGCAATTTTACATCGGGAATTAACCAGGCCGTGTTGCCATAAGAACCGCCACCGGTTTCTTCGCCAACTACAACCACATTGTTTTGTTTGATGATTGAATTGACAAATAACGTTGTGGCAGAAAAGGAATTGCCACCGATGAGCACATAGCTTTTGCCATCAAAATGGTTTTTCTGCTTAGGTGTGAAATAATGATTTTCAAACCAGGTAAAATGAAAGTAACCATCGTTTTTTTTGTGAGTAAACGCAAGCATAAAAAGCCGGTTAAAAAAATATTTACCGATGTATGCTTTGTAGCGGCTATTACGATTGATGGCATATAAAGAATCACATACCTTAAATTTTTGTTCGGCCAGGTATTTTGACAGCAATGTAGAATTGGTTACACTGCCTCCGCCGTTCCCTCGCACATCAATAACAAGGTTTTGAATCTGATGTTTACGAATGAAGCGAAATGATTGCCTGAAAAATCTCTTTAACCGGTATCCTCTGCCAAACGAGTTTACATCAAGAAAAGCAATGCTGCCGGAAGAGTCAACTCGCAATGAACGCATATTTCTCAAGTTCATGAACTTTCGTTCTTTTCTTGTAGGTCGGATGAAACGCCTAATGGACGCACGATTGGCGGTATCTCTTGCAGGATCGTACACAGGAATAACTGTAGAGTTGGTTTTTCCTGTACTATCTAAATAATTGATCGTATATCTGTTTGTTAATCCGTACACGCTGCTATAAAGCGATCCAAAAACCCCGCGGTTGCTAAGGCTTTGAAACTTATGCGTAACGTTATAACCATCTGAAGAAATAAAATTAAAAAGGGTATCAGCAATTTCCTTCATGGCTTTGTGATTGATTGACTGAATAACCGCTCCTCTTTTTAAAATAGTATCCCTTCGGTTCAAATTAGCAGCAACTACCGTAGTGTCATCCCACAACTTAAGACTAAGCGGAAAAAATCTCTCGTTCCTTAATGTATCAAGATATTTTGAATATTTTTTTGAAGAACGTACTGTCGTATGCCCACAATCCATCTTTGCTAAAACATAGCTTAAAACTTTTTTAAACTCAGGTTCGGTAAGCGAATCTTTTATTTGCTCTTTTCCCCAATTAAAATAATAATCCATGCTGTCCTTGGAGGTGTACCAATATAAACCAGGATGTGATTCTTGTAAAACATTTTGAAAGGTGCTATAATCTTTTTCAAGCTGCTGCGGAGAGTATTTTTTGTTGGGGTTGAAAGATGATCTAAGGCTGCCGCATCCTGTCGCAAGGATCGCGATTAAAATTAATCCAGTCAAAATTCTCATAGTTCTCAAGATCCTTAATTAATTTTCTCTTTAAATGCGTTCCACCCCTGAGCTGTTATAGGATAAGTGCTGCCGCCCTTTGTGACAATGTGAGTTCCTTTTTCAAGCTCTGTCATGTAACCTACTACGCTGATATCCTCGTTTAACGTGATTTTATCGTAATCATTTTGCTTAATGGTAAATAATAGTTCATAATCCTCACCTCCGCTTAATGCGCAGGCCGTGGGGTCAATCTGGAATTTGTATGCCGCATTTCTCATCTCTTCTGCAATAGGCAACTTGTCTTCATAAATCACGCAACCCAAATTACTTTCTTTACTGATATGCAAAATTTCCGAGCTCAGGCCATCGCTAATATCCATCATCGAAGTAGGCATAAGATTTTCTTTGTCAAAAAATTCAATGATGTCTTTCCTTGCTTCAGGCTTTAATAATCTTCCAATAACATAAGATTCACTTTCAAGGTCAGGTTGTATGTTAGGATTTTCCAGGTAAATTTTTTTTTCTCTTTCTAAAAACAGCAAGCCGATATATGCCCCACCCAAATCACCACTTACACAAATGAGATCGCCTTTTTGGGCCGTGCTTCTTTTTATATATTTATCAGGAGTTATTTCCCCAACTGCCGTAACAGAAATAATAAAACCTTTTTGAGAAGAGGAAGTATCTCCTCCAACCAAATCAACATTATATCTTTCACAGGCTGCATAAACACCATTATAAAATTCATCCAAAGCCTCCACGCTAAAGCGATTGCTGATAGCAATGTTTAAAATAATTTGTGTTGGCGTAGCGTTCATGGCATAAACATCACTCAAGTTCACCACTACACTCTTGTACCCAAGGTGTTTTAGAGGAGTGTACATCAGGTCAAAATGCACTCCTTCTAAAAGCATATCAGAGCTGATAACCGTTTGCTTCCCAAAATGATCAATCACTGCAGCATCGTCGCCAACACCCACAATCGAAGACGCATTTTGTAATTCAATATTTTTGGTAAGATGTTCTATTAAACCAAATTCTCCCAACGATGATATCTCTGTTCTCTCACTCATTAAAACAATTTTTTCTACGATTAAACCAAGGACTATTTGTATAAATTACAATTCTTTTTTATTATTTATTACCGCAAGCAGCTCTTCATGAATCTTGCCATTTGTAGCTAACACATGTGGTTGATACGGCGAAAATTTATTTCCTTTAAAATCGGTCACTCTTCCTCCGGCTTCTTCAACGATCAAATATCCGGCTGCGCTATCCCAAGCTTCTAACTTATGCTCATAAAATCCATCGAATCTTCCAGCGGCAACCCAACAAAGATCAATGGCCGCAGAACCTAAACGACGAACAGGAATTCCCTTTCTGATCAATTTTTCAAATGTTGCTAACGGACCATTTGGAACATCCAAATAAGTATAAGGAAACCCTGTAACAAGAAAAGCGCTGATCACATTTGTTTTTTCACTAACCTTAATCTTATTTTCATTCAGCGTGGCGCCTTTTCCTTTTTCGGCAAAAAACAATTCATTTAGATTCGGATTATATACTGCCGCCATAATTATCTCACTGTTATGCTCAATGGCTATTGATACACAGCAAAGAGGAATTCCGTGTGCAAAGTTCACCGTTCCATCAATGGGGTCAACGATCCATTTATAGTTTGAATCCTGAAAAATCTCTCCCGCCTCCTCGCTTAAAATATAATGATCGGGAAATTCCTGTTTTACAATATCAAGGATCGCCTTTTCGGCGGCATGATCCGCTTCTGTAACAAGATTATTAATTCCTTGCTTATTGCTTACTGTAAAACTTTTATTGAAGAACCGGGATAATTCTGCTGCACCCGCTTTTACAGCTTTGATAAGGGTAGTTTTAAGCATGGGCAAAGATAACGAACGCCCTAATCTACCTCTGATAGAGGATAATAAATTCTTAAATGCTATGAGAGAACAACTATTTTTGAGAAATTCATTTAAACACACCTTAGGCGAAGGGCATGGAGTTGTCAATCATCATCGTAAATTATAACGTAAAGCATTTTCTGGAGCAATGCCTTTATTCGGTGCAAAAGGCTATTGCTCATTCAAAAATTGAAACCGAAATAATCGTTATCGATAATCACTCACACGATGAAAGTATTGCCTACTTAAAACCTTTTTTTCCTTGTGTTCGTTTTATTGCTAATAGTCAAAATTTTGGATTCGCAAAAGCATGCAATCAAGGCTATAAATTATCGACTGGTAAATATGTTCTTTTTTTAAATCCAGATACCATTGTACCTGAAGATTGCTTTTCAAAATGCACTTGTTTTTTCGAAGCCCATGCTGATACGGGTGCGATCGGCGTAAAAATGCTCGATGGCCGTGGCAAACTCTTAAAAGAATCGAAACGTGCTTTTCCTTCACCGATTACTTCGTTATTTAAATTATTCGGATTTGCAAGATTATTTCCCAGGTCAAAAACATTTTCGAAATATCATCTTGGCTATTTAGACGAACATGAAAACCATGAAGTAGATGTTCTGGCAGGTGCTTTTATGATGATACATAGAAAAGTATTAGATGAATTAGGCGGATTTGACGAAATCTTTTTTATGTATGGAGAAGACGTTGATCTCAGCTATCGTATCCAAAAGTCAGGATATAAAAATTACTATCTGGCTGAAACCAGCATATTGCACTTTAAAGGTGAAAGCACACGAAAAGGGAGCCTAAACTATATAAGGATGTTTTACAATGCGATGAGCATTTTTGTACGCAAGCATTATGGAGGAAGCAAAGCAAATGTTTTCAATTTTTTTATTCACGTTGCCATCTGGTTTCGCGCAGTCATGTCGGCCATTGGAAAGTTTATACAATGGATCGGACTTCCATTTGTTGATGCTTTGCTTATACTTTTTTCTTTCTGGATTATGAAAAACGCGTGGTCAACCTATGTTCGCCCAGACATTCAATTTCCGAATGAACTGTTGGCTATTTCGTTTCCTGCATTTACTATTATTTATCTCATTGTTGCATACTATGCAGGATTGTATGATAAATGGTATCGAAAATCTGATTTAATTCGTTCCACTCTTATTGCCACTCTCGTATTGTTGGCGGCCTATGCATTATTACCTGAGCGGTTTCGTTTTTCCAGAGGTGTTGTATTGTTTGGCGCGTTGGTTGCCTTTGTTCTTATCAGCGCTGTACGATGGTTACTTATACGAAACGGAGTTTTATACACAAACGATGACGAGGAAGAGAATCCATATACGCTGATTGTAGGATCTGAAAATGAATATCAAACGGCAAAACAACTAATGCAGCACGTGGGCCTTCATGAAAAAATTTTAGGTCGAATAGCTGTGAATGAAAATGAACATGAAACAATCGGTTATTGGAAAACATTAAATAGTTTGCAGCCAGCAGTCAGCTTTAAAGAAATTATTTTTTGCGAGGGCAGCTTATCATTTAAAAATATAATAGAGTCCGTACAAACTCTTCCAAAAAATATCCGTGTAAAATTTCATGCTGCAAAAAGTCAGAGCATTATTGGCAGTGATTCAAAGGATACAACGGGCGAAGCCGTATCAAAAGAAAATGGATACAATATCAATGATCCTTACAATCGCCGTATCAAAAGATTGATTGATTTTTCAACCGCGTTATTTTTTATTCTTAGTTTTCCTTTTCACTTCATTTTTATAAAAAACCCATTGATTTTTTTTTCAAGATGTTTTAAAGTTCTTTTGGCAAAACAAACGTGGATCGGCTACACAGTCAACGAAAAACGTTTGCCTCCATTGCGCAAGGGAATAATTGGTTGTAACGGAGTTCCCCTTGCCAGTGCACAACAATTACCGGCAGAAAGTTTGCAGATGGTTGACTATTGGTATGCTAAGGATTATGAGCCTGTTCAAGACCTTAAATTAATATGGAAGGCCTATCCTAAGCTCGGAAGTTGACCCGATACGATGTATTTCAAAAACTCTTGTTAACACATTCGGATTTGTCGGCTGTATTGCAAACCTTAGAGTACTAAATTTCGTTTATTTACAGTAAAATGAGTAAGATGAAACGCTCGCAAATCCTATTTCTCGCAATTTTCGCGTTATTCAATTGGAACTGCAGTCTAGGCCAGTCAAAAAATAAAAAGGGAAATTATCCTGATCCGCCTGTTGCTAACAATAAGACTGCTTATCCAATGCAACTTACCGAAGCACAATGGAAGGAAAGGCTGACACCAGAACAATATTATATTCTCAGGCAGGAAGGAACAGAACGGGCTTTTACAGGCAAGTACGATCATTTTTATGAAAAGGGAACTTATTATTCTGCTGCCTCTTTACAACCAGTATTTAGCTCTGAAGCTAAATTTAATTCCGGTACCGGATGGCCGAGTTTTTATGCCCCTATCAATCCTGATGCAGTTCGTTTGGTATTAGATGAGAGTGATGGAATGACTCGCTGGGCTGTTGTAGATAGCAAAAGCGGCTCACACCTAGGCCACGTTTTTGATGATGGGCCAGCGCCCACAGGCAAGCGGTACTGTATGAATTCCGCAGCCTTGATCTTTGTACCCGAAGGAGGCAAACCACCAACCAGCTCAAAACAGTAAAACATTCTTATTATGAAAGCAATTCTTGCAACGTTATTTTCTATTATAATTTTTATAGGTTGTGCGCAGCCTCAAAATAGTCAAGAAAAGATTTTTGCCGGCAGCAAAGAGAAAGCTGCAGCTAATGAAGCTGTTGCCACTTTTGCTGAAGGCTGTTTCTGGCACACCGAAATTGTTTTCCAAAGTCTGGTTGGCATTCGTGATGCTGTATCCGGATACGCGGGTGGCAGCGATGCACATCCTGATTATGAAAAAGTTAGCAGTGGAGAAACAGGTCATGCAGAATCGGTGCAAGTATACTATGATCCCTCAAAAATTTCATTTGAAACTTTAGTAAAAGCATTTTTTGCCAGCCATGATGCTACACAGGTAAACAGGCAGGGAAATGATGTTGGCACGCAGTATCGCTCTATTGCATTTTACAGAAATGAAAAAGAAAAACAGATTATCGAGGCAGAGATCAAAAGATTAACCGATGAAAAAAAATTTTCAGGAAAGATTGTAACTGAAATAAAACCTTACACAAAATTTTACCCTGCTGAAGATTATCATCAAGAGTATATTCTTCACCATCCTGAAAATCCTTATGTACAACACGTTTCTATTCCGGATTTTGAAAAATTTAAAAAAGAGTTTAAAGGAAATTTTAAATCATAAACGAGTGGGAATATTTAACGGACCACTCATCACTCATTTTTCATTACTGACCACCTATTACTGGCAATAAAATTGATACTTCAATACTGTGAGACTTTGATAATTTAAAAAAACAGTATATGAGGTCGATTGGATTATTATTTGCCATCTTGTTTGTAGCGGCCTGCAATAACTCTGCAAATGAAACGAATACGAAAGACAGCGCTGCAATTAAGGACAATACTAACGTATATGACACAGGTGTTGGTAGCAGCATGACGGATACAAGCCGTCGGATGGACACGTCATTGTTGCCAAATAAAATGCAGGATACTGGTATGAAAAAATAAAATCATGAAAGCAATTTCAATCATATTGCTCGTATTGTTGATCAACGCTTGTAATAATCATGGAAGCACGAGCAAAACAGAGGATACGACATCTATCAATATGAGCACAGGAAATATGTCAGAAGGTGACGGAGGACCTAATAATGGACTTGGCGATACAAACAGTTACAATCGTATGAATGATACTATTATTCGTGACACAGTTCCTAAAAAATAATTATGAACAAAAAACAAAAAGATCGACATCTTGATGTGCCTTCTGAAGCCAATCGCGACAAGCATATTAATTTTGTTGCGGAAGAAAGAGGAGAAATAGATCCTGCAGAAGAGCCTTCAACAGGTCCGCTGGCAAACAAAACAGTTGATAAGCCCATTCATGAAAAGAATGAAAATAAGAAAAGAAAGAAGGGTAAAGATTAATAATTAATAGTGTGCAATCGGGTCTGCTGTTCCATCGGGATCATTTTTTGCCGTTCCGGATGTTATAATATTTCGTCCTTTCAGCAATAATAATCCCGCCATGTGAGGAGCCGCCATTGATGTTCCGGTCATATAGGCATATTTTCCTCCGATATATGTTGACAAAATGCGAACGCCTGGCACTGCGTAATCTACCACATCATTTCCAAAATTTGAAAAACTTGCAAAATTGTCAAGACTGTCAATCGCTGACACGGTGAAAATATTAATGCCATTCACTCGCCCGGGCGAAAAATTTCTGGCTGGCTCTTTATCATTTCCGGCGGCAATAGCAATATAAACACCTCGTGCTGCTGTATTTTGAACTTGCTGATCCAAGATACTTGAAACACTGTCTTCGCCTAAGCTCATATTTACAACATCACCTGCACGGGCATTGGCATTTACGTAGCCCAGTGCCTGTATAATTGAAGACAACGTTCCATTTCCATCTTTATCCAAAACCTTTAACGATACTAGTGTTGCTCCTGATGCTACACCCAATACACCAAATGTATTATTCTTGGCTCCAATAATGCCTGCTACATGTGTGCCATGACCATTTTCGTCATCTGCAGAGGTAATACCACTGATAAAAGATTTACTCCTTGTTTGATCAACTGTTAAATCGGGATGGTTAAAATCAATTCCTGTATCAATAACCCAGGCGGTTTTGCCCGTGCCATCTCCGTATCCAACGCGTTTGATGTTCCATGTTATAAGTCGTGGTTCAACAACCGTAAAGCAAGTGCTAAGCGCTACGAATCTATCAGGCTCAATTGCTTCAATTGCCGGATCATTTTTAAGATTTGCCGCTTCCTTTACGGAAAGATGTGCAACAAAACCTCCCGGCTCACCTTGAAACGTTTTCCTAATGCTAGCAGAATTTATTTTATTTCTTTGAAGAACATCCTCACTTGTTTTCGATATACCTTGTGTTGACATGGCACGAGTATCCAAAGAAGAAGAAGATTTATATGCTACGATATACTCCCCTTGTATAATATCTCCATCCTTATAGCTTCTTTGTGAAACGCATTCATCGGATTTGCCGGCAGTTGAATTATTATTTTCTTTTTTACAAGCGAACAAAAAAATGCCGGCTAAAATAGGAAGGATAGTTTTCCTTAGGTGCATGATAAAAATTTAAGTTCATAACGCTTTTTCCATGTATTTGGTAAGATGAAGAAAAATGGTTTAACATGGTTTTATAAAATGCAACGATAGAAGCAATTATTTCTACAGAACAGTCGAGGTGACCAATGTTGTTATCATCTGCTTTTTTATATTTGTTATGCGCCACCTTTGCTCAGATGGTTAGAGTCCCGCAAGATCATCAGTAATTTTTTGCCATCTTAGCTCAGTTGGTAGAGCAGCTGTTTCGTAAATAGCAGGCCGTGGGTTCGAGTCCCATAGATGGCTCTATCAACTGATGATCTGCGGGATTTCGCAAACAACAGGTCTGGGGTTCGAGTCCCCAAGATGGCTCCCAATTCTAGTAGGTTTTTTTATTATGTATTCTTTACTCGTCGTATTTTTCCTTAGATAAACCTTGATTTAAATACTTTCTTTATTGAAAATCAGGCTGCCATTTTGGTTTTTAAGAATTTTCCTGTTTTATTGGCACCTTGTTTGAAAACCTTTTACTATCAAATAACATACTATGAAAAAATCCATTCTTTTTGCAGCCCTTCTCTTTGCATTTTTTGTTCCCGCAAAAAATATGCAGGCACAAATCAGCGTCGGGGTCAATATAAATATAGGATCGCAGCCCGTATGGGGACCGGTTGGTTATGACTACGTAGAATATTATTATATGCCTGACATCGACGTATATTATTATGTACCACGCCATCAATATGTTTATTTGTCAAACGGCCGCTGGATTTTTTCTTTAGCATTGCCAGTGCGGTATCGCTATTATAATATATATACGGGCTACAAGGTAGTGATCAATGAGCCAAGGCCATACCTGCATGCTGATGTATATCGTGTAAAGTATGCACCATATAAGGGAAGAAAAAATTCTCAGGTGATCATTCGCAACAGCAACGACCCAAAATATTATGTAGTGAAAGGCCATCCAAAATATGGTCATGATAATGGGAACCACAATGGCGCATTTAAAAATGGAAATGGTGGTGGTAACGGAAATAGCGGTGGCAATGGGAACGGTGGCGGAAACGGTAGAGGCGGCGGAAAGGGAAAGGGCAAACATTAATTTTTAATTCTTGTCATATTTTTAAAGGTCACTGCGTGTGGCCTTTTTTCATGCCTTGTAAAAAGATTATTTATATCCAGACTCTTACTTTTGTAGCGATGATCCGTTTTTAAAATCAAATTCTAAAGCATGGATGACATGAAGTTGTCAAATCTTTCCGAAACATTGATCGGTTCTGAGATCGTAAAACTTGGCGGTGAGATCCGCGAAAAAATCCGGCAGGGGCAGCGCATTTATAATTTCACGGTTGGAGATTTTGACCCTTCAATTTTTCCGATCCCAAAAGAATTGGAAGATGAGATTGTTGATGCATACAGAAAACATTTTACCAACTATCCCGCTGCCGAAGGCAATCTTGATTTAAGAGAAGCCATCACATCTTTTATAAAAGAAATGGAAGGCTTGGATTATGGACCCAACGAAATTTTAGTTGCTTCAGGCGGTCGTCCCTTGATCTATGCCGTGTTTCGCGCTATTTGTGATAAAGGCGACAAGATCATTTATGCCGTACCATCATGGAATAATAATCACTATACACATTTTGTAGGAGGCGAGCACGTTGTCGTCGAAGCACGAGCGGAATATAATTTTATGCCCGTTGCTAAAGATATCCTTCCTTATATAAAAGATGCAACACTTATTGCTTTGTGCTCTCCGCAAAATCCTACCGGCACTACGTTTCAAAAGCATGAGCTTGAAGCAATTTGTGACATGGTTCTGGAAGAAAATATTCGCCGCGGCGACAATGAGAAGAAGTTATATGTTATGTACGATCAAATGTACTGGCATTTAACCTACGGCGATATCAAACATTATGATCCGGTGAACCTGCGGCCAGGCATGCGTGATTACACCATTTATATTGATGCCATTAGTAAAGTCTTTGCTTCTACCGGTGTTCGTGTGGGGTGGAGCATGGGCCCTTCAACGGTGATCACAAAAATGAAAGCCATCCTCACACATATCGGAGCTTGGGCTCCCATGGCTGAACAAAAGGCTGTGGCGAAATTTCTTCCGCAACGTGAGGCTATTAAAAATTATCTCTCCAATTTCAAAAATGAAATTGAGCAACGGCTTCGTGAGATTTACAAAGGCTTCATGAAATTAAAAGATCAGGGTTTGGCCGTTGACGCAATTACTCCCGAAGCAGCGATCTATCTTACTATAAAAATTGATCTTGCCGGGAAAAAAACTGAGGATGGAAAATTGCTTGCCGATCAAAGCGATGTCACAGCTTATCTTCTCAACGAAGCCAGCCTTGCTGTAGTTCCGTTTTACGCTTTCGGCGCCAGCCGTAATTCACCCTGGTATCGGCTTAGTGTGGGCACGTGCAAAAAAGAAGAAATTGGAGAAATGATTGACAAGCTAGGTGAAGCATTGAAGAAATTAGAATAGTTTCCATCACCCTTTAGAATATCCTGCAGCTTCGTCATTCAATAACTACTCCTATTTTTACAAGATGAAGAAAGTTGCCATGATACCGGCACGTTATGATGCTACGCGATTTCCGGGCAAGTTGATGCAAATGCTGGGAAATAAAACTGTTATTCGGCAAACTTATGATGCCACTATTGCAACTTCTTTATTTGATGAAGTGATCGTGGTGACCGACAGTGAAATAATTTTCAAAGAAATTACATCCCATAGTGGCAAGGCTGTAAAAAGCAAAAAAACACATGAAAGCGGAAGCGATAGAATTGCCGAAGCAGCCGCAGAGATAGATGTAGATGTTATTGTAAATGTACAGGGCGATACTCCCTTTATAAAAAAAGCGCCACTTGAAAAATTATTAAAACAATTTGATGACCCTTCGGTACAAGTAGCTTCGCTAATGCAAGTATTAAAAGATAAAAAGGAAATTGAAGATCCAAACTTTGTAAAAGTTGCGGTTGATGAAAAAATGAATTCTCTTTTTTTTAGCCGCAGTGTAATTCCTTATCCGCGTGATAAAGATGCACCCATAACATATTACGAGCACATTGGTGTTTATGCCTTTCGCAAACAAGCATTAATTGATTTTACAAACTGGGCTGTAACTCCCCTTGAAGCCGCAGAAAAAATTGAATGCCTTCGATATCTTGAGCATGGCATTCCCCTTAGAATGGTAGTTGTTGATTACATGGGCATTGAAATTGACACCCCTCAGGATCTGGAAAAAGCGGCGAGGTTATTATAACTCTTGTTTGATTTAGGTATTTACTATCTTCCCTTATCAAATCATTGTTTGCTTATGAAAAAAACAAATCTCTTCCGCTATTCAATTGTAGCGGCACTTGCCGGTTTTATTTTCGGATTTGATACGGTTGTTATTTCAGGGGCTAATGAGCCGATAAAAAAATTATGGAATACCACTCCTTTATTTCATGGAACATTCATTATGTCGATGGCGCTATGGGGTACGGTTGTCGGCGCCCTCATTGGCGGAATACCAGCTGAAAAATTTGGCAGAAAAAAAACTCTGTTTTGGATAGGTATTTTATTCGCCATCTCTGCATTTGGAACTGCTTTAGCTCCTAGTCCCTATATTTTTTCTTTTTTTCGTTTTATCGGCGGGCTTGGCATTGGCATTTCATCGGTGGTGGCGCCAACTTATATTTCTGAGATCTCAACGCCTGCTACAAGGGGCCGGTTAACAGCCATGTACCAGTTCAACATTGTATTTGGAATATTGATCGCTTTTATCTCAAACTATTTGTTACAAGGTGTTGGCGGTTCCGCTGACTGGCGCTGGATGCTTGGAGTGCTTGCTATTCCCTCGCTTATTTACACAGTAATGGTGCTGTCTGTTCCTGAAAGTCCGCGCTGGCTGGTATCAGTAAAGAATAACTTAACAGAGGCAAAAAAAGTTTTTTCCAAGATCGGTAGCAATAATCCGGATGAAGAAGTGAATAATATTATTGCAGCGAATGCTGCGGTAGAGAATCATGCTGCCGGTGAAACAATATTCAACAGCAAATACAAAAAAATTCTTTGGCTGGCTTTTTTGGTTGCTTTCTTTAATCAACTATCCGGCATCAATTTCATTTTGTATTATGCACCTGAAATACTTTCGCGCATAGGGTTGGGTGCAAAGGAATCTTTAGCCAACTCGATAGCTATTGGCGGCACGAACCTAATTTTCACTTTTGTTGGATTATACCTGATTGACAGGTTGGGAAGAAGAACGTTATTGATCATTGGCTCACTCGGTTATATAATTAGCCTGTTAATGGTTGCACTTGCTTTCAAAACAGAAGCCGGTTCCAGCTTCCTTATGACATTCTTGCTCATATTTATTGCGTCACATGCAATAGGCCAGGGCGCCGTGATCTGGGTATTTATTGCAGAAATATTTCCAAATAAGATGCGTGCCTTTGGACAATCTTTTGGGGCCAGCACTCATTGGATATTTGCAGCCATCATTACTTTAATAACGCCTGTGTTCCTTGACAAGGGCGCGGGGATATATGGAAAAAACCCCTGGCCCATTTTTGCCTTCTTTGCCTTTATGATGGTGCTGCAACTGATTTGGGTGTTAACCAAGGTGCCGGAAACAAAGGGTATTTCGCTTGAGGAGCTGGAAAAAAAATTGGTTCAATAATTTTTACTACAGCCGAATAATCACAAACCCGGTTCTGTAATTTTTTTGATAAGGAATTGCCAGCTCATTTTCTGAGATCTGCCTGGCTTTTTGAAAATTAAGCGTATTGTTTATTTTCCAATACACGATGCCATCGTCTAACACGTTGCCTTTTTGATCGAGGACGGTAGTATTGCTGTATTGATCACTGTTTCTAAAAAGATTGTTATACAGAAAAAAGAGCTTATCCTCACGGGGTAAAAAAACATAAGAAAGATAGGAGGTGCTGATCTCTGTTATTTGTTGTTTATTAATGATCCCGCTCCAGCAACTATCATGAGGCGTTGCCGGAAAATAATACATGCTTAGATCACCGCGATCAAATATGTTCCGGCTACCAACAAGATTACTATAACGAGTATATTCGTTTTTATTCATATACGCTGGAACGTCAGTAGCAGAACTATTTATTTCTTTCAATTCATTATCGTCTTTATCTATCTCTCTGTGTATAGGAGAAGAAAATGCCTTGCCATATTCTTTTAGCAACATAAAACCTTTACCAGGCACTGTCATAAAATATTCTTCAAAAATATTTTCATTTCTCGTTTTATTAGCGGCCAGTGTGTTGAACCGGAAGGATGTGTCAAAATCAAAGCGGTGCTCTGCAAGTAAATAATGACCGATCCTTACATTCTTTAAAGACTGATAGCGCACCCTTGATAGTATTCCGGCAAACGCTTCATTTTTCGAATTATCCAATGATAATATTACTTCCTCGACTGTTGTAGAAGGGGAAAGCTTGATCTCCTTATAAACAAATTCTTCATTCATTCCATTGAAATGAAACAGTAAAAAATTACGGTTCATCGACGAAGGAACTGCCATCAGCCATTCGCCATTGTTTGCAATTTTTATAGCATAGTTACTAAAATGTTCAAGCGGATAATCAATAAAATCATACTGAACACAAGGCTGACTTATGTTAATGTTTTTATACTTAGCCTGATAAAGCGGTTGCCAGTTTTTGTTATACAAAAAAGAATGCAGCTTAGTTAATGAATCGGCAACTATTTCAAAACCCAACAATAGTATTTTGTCTTTATCCTGCGATCGAACCAATAAAAAATTGCTGTATTTCATTTTTGACGGAAAATAACACAACGTGTCCCTCTCAGAAATTATATTGCCTTCTGGTGAAAAGCGATTCAGCAACACCGTAATTTGTTGGTCGTTTTTTAAAAAAAGAAGCTGGTCAAGCGATTCATCACTGGGAACGAAATACTCTTTTATCACATCATTTGAAACAGAAAATGGAATCGTTTCTATCGCATTCATGCGCTCGTCATAAATTTCAAAGCTGAAATCTTCATTTCTTTCGCCGGTATCTTTTGATCGTTTTGCCTTAAACTGTTTTTTGTCTTTTTGAATCCAATAATAATTGCCCGCTTTCCCAATTACTTGGAAATTTGAGCCGACTTGATTATTAATAAATGGGGAATACAAAACTTTCTGAGCACACAGAAAGCTTGTGCTGAAACAAAGTAATAATGCAACTGATAATCGCCTCGTCATGGTACAACCTCTCCCTTAAGTTACAATTTTTTCAATTACTTACCTTCGCAGCGTTTACCCCAAACCCCCTAAAGGGGGCTTAGTTAACTTAGAATTGACAATTTTTAATTGTTTGAAATGAAATTCCGGAATTTTAAAATGGTAGGTTATGTGATCTATGGCCGCGGAAGTTTTAATCAACTGAATGAGATCATTGCGCCGCACCGTAAGCAAGGAAGACCGATGATTTTTTTGGTTGATCATTTTTTTGAAAACAAACCTTTGATCAATCGCATTCCTTTAAGTGGAAATGATAAAATTGTTTTTGCTGATGTGAGCTATGAACCTAAAACTTCTCAGGTCGATAAGCTAGCTCAGGGGTTAAAAGATGAATTTGGAAACATCAGCGGCATCATTGGCATTGGTGGTGGATCAACCATGGATCTGGCAAAAGCCGTTTCACTGATGATGAATAATCCGGGCTCGTCTGCCGATTACCAGGGTTGGGATCTTGTAAAATCTCCCGGTGTTTATAAAGCAGGCATTCCTACTCTTAGTGGTACGGGCGCCGAGGTTAGTCGAACCTGTGTGCTCACTGGTCTCACAAAAAAATTGGGAATGAATTCTGATTTTACACCCTTTGATCAGATCGTTCTCGATCCTGAATTAACTGTAAATGCTCCGGTTAATCAGCGATTTTACACCGGCATGGATTGTTATATTCATTGCATTGAGAGTTTGAATGGAACATACCTCAACGAGTTCAGCAAAAGCTATGGAGAAAAAGCATTGCAGTTGTGCCGCAAAGTTTTTGTAGAAAAAAATGAATGGAATGATGAAAGCGATGACCAATTAATGATGGCTTCGTATGCGGGCGGCATGAGCATAGCATACAGCCAGGTAGGAGTGGCGCATGCAGTAAGCTATGGACTAAGTTATTTGTTGGGAACAAAACATGGCATTGGCAATTGCATTGTATTTGATAAGCTGGAAGAATTTTATCCGGAAGGAGTAAAAGAATTCAAATACATGGTTGAGAAAAATAAGATCGATATCCCGCAAAATATTACAAAGGGCTTAACCGATGAACAATTTGATACGATGATCAATGTATCGCTGGGCATGAAACCGCTTTGGGAAAATGCATTGGGAAAAGATTGGGAAAAAATAATGACGAGAGAGAGGCTGCGAAAATTATATGAAAAATTGTAGCTTATGATTGAAAAAGCGCCAACAGCAGAAATGCTTGGACGTTGGCAGCAATAGTAACAGAATCTAAAATTATGAGCTACGACCTATATTTCTACAAACAAAAAGGGACAGGTCTTTCAGAAGTTCAAATAGCAGACTATTTGACCGATAATTTAGTCTCAGTAAACGAAAACGGGAATCAATGGTTTTTTGAGAATCAAGACACAGAAGTGTATTACTCATTTGACCAAAACCAACAAGAAGATGACCTTGAAAGTATTGAACTCTATGAAAGCTTTCCTGACTTTGACAATACTCATTTTTCCTTCAATTTAAATTTCATGCGTCCAAGCTTTTTCGGCTTAGAAGCATTTCAATTTGTTGAGCAATTTACAAACGACTTAAATTTATTTGTATTCAACCCCCAATCAGCATCTGACAATCCTTACAAACCAACAAAAAATGAACTGTTTGAGAATTGGAATAATACCAATTTATGGGCAAGTATTGATCATTTTGAAAAGCTGCATTCCGCTTATTTGCCTATAGACAAGTCAGATGAAGCGTGGGAATATAATTTCCAAAGAAAAATATTTCAAACGGATTTAGGTGACGGTTATTTTGTTCCAAAGGTTTTTTTCTTTAAAACAAAATCAGACAATAACGTTGTTACAATATCAACTTGGACTCAACACATTCCAAACGTTTTTCCGCCAGCAGACTATTTTTTGTTATCAAGAGAATACAAAAAATTGTTTCGAATAGTTAAAGACAATGTTCTAATTGACAGACTAAGCTTATTGAAAGAGTTTGGTTCTTATTTGGACGACTTTAATTTTAAAGACTGTAAAATTATTCACCCACAAAATGCAATGAAAGTAAAAGATAAGTTTAATTCTATAAAGTCAGAGCTCAAACTGGAAGAATTTGCCGAACGACTACCAATTGAAAATATGTACAATGCAAAACCTGATTAAAGAGCTAAGACAGGCAACAACACATTTGTATTATTGGAGCAGGATATAAAGCATCATTCAACTTCTGTAACCCTATTGACATTTACAATTCAACAACGGAATAAATTTTTATCTTTAGTAACAAGATTCGGCTGCCGTCTTCGGAGGCTACGAATGGATGAAGCCCCAACAGCACAAATGCCTGGACGTTAGCGATCATTGTAACGCTGACTTTTACGACACAAAAAATAATGAAACAACTGTCGCAAATACTCTCTATAATTGTCGTATTCACACACGCTCAAAAAACAAATTCGAAATAGCTTTGTAAAAATTAAAACCCAATGAATAAGTGAAACATGAGAAAAATAATTGTACAAGAATACGTCACTATAGATGGCTTCATTGAAGACCCAAAAGACCAAGAAATGAAATGGGTTACAAGTCATTTCAATGAAGAAATAGCAAAGGAAATAGCGGAATGGGCTGATAATACTGATACGATATTAATAGGACGAAAAACTTACGAAATATTTAGTTCTTATTGGCCCAGTGAGGCAGCAAAAAAAACAGACCCTATAATGTTTAACCATATGAACAATTCTCAAAAGATTGTGTTTTCAAAAACCATAAAAGATGTGCAATGGAATAACTCTAAGCTTGTTAGAGACATTGACGCAGGGGAAATTAAAAAGCTAAAACAAAAGCCCGGTAAGGACATAACTGTAAGTGGGAGTGCCAGCATTGTGCAAGCTCTTGCTAACCTCAACCTGATTGACAAATATTATTTAATGATTTTTCCACTTGCCATTGGCAATGGTAAACCTTTGTTTAACAATCTGAAAGAAAAGGTAAATCTAAGTTTAATTGAGCATAAGACATTAAACAATGGAGTCATTGTGTTGTTATACGAAGCGGTTTCATAAATAAAACAACGAACCGCCAACAAAAGTATTGCTGCAAGCGGGGCTGGACATTGAAACATCAGCTATATGCTACTACTAGCAGTAGTTCGGGCTCGACGAACAAAGCCAAACAAAAGTTCTTAACTTCCTCAACGAAACAAAGCCAAGCTGCAGTTCCGGGCTGAACATTATAAAATTCCCCACCTGCAACAATACCGGAACGTTAGCGGCAAGGCAAAACACGACACCACTAGGCAATGAACTACTTTAATCCAAAGACAGCAGCAGAACGTTATTCAAAAGGGCGACCTGACTTCCACAGCAACACTATAAAGCATATCAAAGATTATTTGCATCTTGACAAAAAACTCAATAACGCATTAGACATTGCTTGCGGGACAGGCCTTTCAACCAAAGCGCTTTTAGAAATTGCGACAAATGTTTACGGAACAGATACTTCGCAAGAGATGTTGAATTTTGCATCGCAGTCCGACAAAATTCATTATTCAATTGCTTCGGCAGAGCAACAACCGTTTACAGACAATAACTTTGACTTAATTACAGTTAGTTCAGGTGTCCATTGGTTTGACATTGATAAGTTCCTAATTGAAGCGAACCGGCTTTTAAAAAGTAAATCGTGGCTTGTACTTTACGAGAATTCCTTTATTTCTGAAATGGTCGGCAATGAGAACTTCACCAATTGGTTTCCGAATGTTTATTTGAAAAAATATCCTTCTCCACCTCGTAACAACGCCTACTCTTGGACAAATGAAAATCTAATCCCAAAGAATTTCAATTTTGTAACTGAGGAAAGATTTAGGAACTCCATTACCTTCAACAAAAAGCAACTTGCTTTATATTTTACAACACAGAGTAACATCATTGCAGCGGTTGAGAAAAACCAAACAACTTACGAGCAAGTTGAAAATTGGTTAGACCAAGAGCTTGCTTCATTTTTTGACAATGACGATACGACTCAAACAATTAACTATGGAAACTGGATTAAGTTTATTCAACGGGCAAACTGACAACGACTACCTAGCCGCTAACAAAGTATTGCAAAAAAAGGGCTTGACGTACAATTCTCAACATTTTGAATTCTATTGTGCATTTGTGTAAAACTGAACGTTTGAGCTTCGATTGCCCCTTCTTCGCAAATACCAAAATCGTTGGCAGCAATATGCTCTGATACCTCAAAAAAATTAAACTGTTGCGCTCAAACAAAACATAAATGGGGTAAATAATTTTCATCATCTGACAAACAAATATTATGAACATAAACACATTTTCTAAAATAAAAAAGATGAGCCCACAACTTCTTGTGGCTGACATTGAACGTTCCATTGAATTTTACACAAAAAAACTCGGTTTTGAAATAGACTTTCGTTATGAAGACTTTTATACAGGTCTTATCAAAGATGGGTTTTCCATTCATCTTAAAACAGGCAAACCCCCAATTGCTGAAAGGCAAAATAAAATGTACAACGAGCATCTCGATATCATTTTTTCAGTCGTGGACATTGAATATTTGTACGAAGAACTTTTAAGCAAATCTGCGGAAATAATCCAACCGTTACGGAATATGCCCTACGGCAAGGAATTCTATATTACCGATCCTGACTATTATATTATTGCGTTTTTAGAAGAAGCGTAAACCTTATTTTTCATCATTCTGTCCGACTTGACAAAAAAATCTGACTTGACATTTATAGTGAGAATATGCTGCTGCCAACACGTGCATTTGCAATAGCATGGCCGGACGTTGAAGCAATCAGCAGCAAATTTTTAATCAGCTACAGTTCGCGCTTGACATTAATAAAACCTTCATTTAAAAAATTGCAACTAGAAAGCAATAGTGATGATTTGAGAAATGATCTTTGGAATATTTTAAAGCTATTTGTATTAGACAAAATGGAAAAAAAGAGATATGTTTTTTAGTCCTGCAAGCCTTTCAGATAGGCCGGATAGTCTACCTTCATAAGTGCTTCGTCGGCTTTCCGTTTTGCTATGATCACGCCACGCATATCAGACCAATCTGTTCCCATGGTATCAACTCTTTTTTTTAATTCTTCCAGATTGATGTCCCTGCAATAAATAGGAGAACCTGGCTGCTGCTTCCATGATTGAGCAATAGTACCCACGTCAAAAGGATCGAAACCTAATTCTTCTACCAGTTTAAACACAACTTCCTTTGCTTTTGTATCATCACCTGAAACTGCTAAAGCGATACGGTTTTTTTCGCCTTTTGGTTTGCCCAAATCTTGTAGGCTTGTCGCAAGGATGGAGTTAAATACCTTAATCACAGGAATGCCTAATTGCTCCTGAACCCACAAGCTATCTATGCCACTTTGGTCAAGTGCCGGTATGGCTCCATCGCGGAGGGTTGGGTAATAATTCCCCGTGTCAATGACAACCACATCCTTTGGAAGTTGTTTAAACAGGTTTTTTGGAAGATCCGGTACATTTTTTTGAGGGATTGAAACAATGATTACTTGTTTATTTTTTGTAGCTTCTTCTACAGTGGCTGCCTCAGCTCCAATATCTCCAGCAAGTTGTTTTAAGGACGCCGGGCCCCGGGAGTTAGCAATCGAAACAGTATGTCCCAGTTTAACAAATTTAGATGCCAGACAGCGCCCCATGCCGCCTGAACCGATAATTCCTATATTCATAACTCAATATTTTAATAATACTCCTGTTTTTATTTATACTGTAACATCTTTTATCTTTAGTAACGACCTCCCTAACAGCACAAAGATGAACTTTCTTTTTACTCGAAAATATAAATACTTCGCCGCGAGGACAATTGATGACATCCTTGAGGGATTTTGGGGAAAATAACAGATAGAAAATGGTACGATTTTTCTGAAAATATCACCGGGCGACTAAATCCAGATAATACCTTCACGTTAAACTAAAAATCCCGTTTTCAATGTGACATGGTTAAGGTTGAAAAAGAATTAACAAGTCTTGTTAGTTCTGAAAATATTAATCTTGATGGCAAGGAAATCACAAAGAATAAAAAAACTATATCAGAATTAGAAGTAAGCATCACAAACGGACATAATATTCCTACAACTGACGATGAAATAAAAGCTTTTGTCCCCACTCGACATTATAAATTTGGATTAGAATATAACATCAACTTTATAACTTTATGGACAGCCGTAGCCTGGGGCGCCGAACTAAATGAATTTCCTAACATCACAAATGTCTGGACGTTAGTGGCAATTTTAGCATAACATAACAGTGACTGACCCAATTTTCATAATGCCTGATGATTTTAAGTTCAGTTCTTTTACTGACACAGGGATTTATTTTTATCGAACGAACAAATCTTCAAACAACAACAAAGTCCATTTTAAACAAAATGTAATTTGTTTTTTATTGGAAGGGAACAAAGTAGTTTCTAATGGAAAACGAACCAAATCTTTCGGTAATGATAAAGTACTATTACTTCAGGCAAGTAATGTACTTATGACTGAAAAGACAACGGTTAATAATGCTTATAAAATGATTTTAATGTTCTTTTCAAATGACTTTCTTTCCCGTTTTGTTGAGAATAAAAAACTATTATTAGAAAAAAAGCCAAAAAACAATTTCAATTTTTCCCTATTGATGAAGGATAATTATATATCCAACTTTGAGGATTCACTTTTGTTCTTTGAAAACAAGCCTTTAATCAGCGAACATTTCATTGCCACAAAACTTGAAGAAATACTACTTTATCTAATTGAAAGAGAGAGGCCGGTATTAACTGATTTTATTCATACGGCACTTCAAAGTGTTCCTAGTCCCGAAATCATAGAAGTCATAAAGAACCCTGCGAATATTAATTTGACGGTTGAAGAATTGGCTTTTTTATGCAGTATGAGTATTTCTACATTTAAGAGAAAGTTTGCGGAAATTTATAATACCTCACCAAAGAAATATTTCATAGAACAAAAGATGAAACAAGCAGTCTATTGGCTTCGCCAAAATAAAAGACCTTCTGAAATCTATTATGAATTAGGGTATGAAAATTTATCTGCGTTTAGCAATGAGTTTAAAAAATGCTTTGGCGTATCACCAAGTACATATATCCTTCAAAATTGAACCAATAGCATAATATTTTGAACAAATAGCGTAATAATGCTGCAAGAAATAAACTTCATTTTTGCCTGGTAAAATTAATTTAAAACAAAGATGAAACTATTATTAACAATTCTGTTGTTTGTTAGCATTACAGGAAATGCTCAAACTTTCACACTTAAAAGCAATGAACTAGGTGGTCAGGGTACCATGAAACAAGTATTAAATGGCTTTGGTTGCACGGGCCAAAATATATCACCTCAATTGTTTTGGGAGAATGCACCAACGGATGCAAAAAGTTTTGCCGTAACCATTTATGACGAATCAGCACCAACGGGAAGCGGATGGTGGCATTGGTTGATTTTTGATATTGAAAAAAATTGTAAGGAGCTGAAATCTGATGCAGGTAATATCAAAAAAGAAATTGCTCCCAAAAATTCGATCCAAAGTAAAACGGATTTTGGTGTTCAAGGTTATGGCGGACCGTGTCCGCCAGAGGGGCACGGATTTCATAAATATACCATAACGGTGTATGCACTTAAAACTGAAAAATTGGGTTTAGACGGTAATGCGAATCCGGCATTAGTTGGATTCTATTTGCAACAAAACTTAATTGAAAAGGCATCATTGATGTTTTACTATAAAAGATAAATGTTGTAGCGGGAATTACTTGGAAAGTGTAATCTGGCAATTTGAGTAGTCGGGTACAGAATGTTTAACACTAAAACATTAGTACCAGGTTCATTAATTTTTGTTCATTGTGTCTTATACCATAAACAAGAGCATTAGCGGTAATTTTATAGACGGCAACATGAAACTTAAATTATATCAAATAGACGCATTTACAGACAAATTGTTTGGCGGAAATCCTGCCTGCGTTATTCCTTTGGACAATTGGTTGTCTGACGACATTCTTTTGAAAATAGCAAAAGAGAATGCAGTTGCCGAAACAGCTTTTTTCGTTAAAGGCGATAAGATACATTTACGATGGTTTACACCAAAATTTGAAATGGACTTGTGTGGACACGCCACTCTTGCAACAGCTCATTGTTTAAAAACAATTCTCAACTATCCAAATGACCAAATAATATTTGAAACATTGAGCGGAGACTTGACAGTTTTTGTAATGAATGATTTTTATTTTTTAGACTTTCCTTCACGAATGCCAATAATTTCAACTTTACCAAACATAATTGAAGGGTCATTGAATATTCAACCAAAAGAAGTTTTCAAATCAAGAGATTATGTATTGGTTTATGACACAGAAAAAGAAATAAAGAATATCAAAATCAACAGACAAGTTTTTGACCAAATAAACCTTGACCCAGGAGGAGTAATAGTAACAGCAAAAGGTGATAATTGTGATTTTGTATCAAGATTTTTTACACCACAAGCATCAATTTTGGAAGACCCAGTAACAGGCTCTGCACATTGTTCTCTAATTCCATTTTGGGCGGCAAGACTTGGAAAGAAAAAATTATCTGCAATGCAAGTTTCGGACAGAGTTGGTAAATTACAATGTCAAGACAAAGGTGATAGAGTAATCATAAGTGGACAAGCAAAAACTTATTCAATTGGAAACTTATGGACAGAATAAAAATGTTGGGCTGATGAGTTTCAAATGCCTCACCATCGCCAATGCGTTTCCGTTGGCAGCAAGCAAAAACTATGGTATTCGACAGTTAAGTATTCATTTTAGATGAACCCTTTATTAATAATTCTTGACGATTGGGAAGGTCGCATTCAAGCTTCGACATGTTGGACCCAATTAAAAGATTTAGTTGAAATCAAATTTTTAAAAAAGTCAATTCAATATGTTGACAATACTGAAATAGAACAGGCTCAGTTTTTAATGGCAATAAGAGAGCGGACAGCTCTTGACAAAGCAGTATTTAAAAGAATGCCTAATTTGAAGTTAGTGCTTCAAACAGGCGGACATGCTTACCATATCGACACATCCGCTGCGCAAAAACAAAACATTATTATTGCTTTGGGCAGACGAGGTAAAGCCCCTTTAGTTTCAGTACCTGAATTAACCTTTGCCTTTGCACTTAGCCTTATGCATAAAGTGCATCAGGGAAATAATACAATGCACAGTGGACAGTGGCAACTGTTTACAGGTCGAACATTATCAAAACGAAGATTAGGAATTCTTGGTTTGGGAAGACACGGCTCTCGTGTAGCACACATTGCAAGTACTGCTTTTAATATGGAAGTTGTGGCTTGGAATAGAGGCGGAAACACTTATGACACAAGCAATGGCGTTAAAAGATTATCATTAGACGAACTCTTGGAAACGAGTGATATTGTGAGCATTCATCTGCGGCTTTCAGAAGAATCTACAGGCTTGATGAATAAAGAAAGATTGGAAAAAATGAAAGCAGGTGCAATATTAATTAACACATCCCGAGGGGCTATTGTTGATGAAAATGCTTTAGTGGAAGCGTTGACAAAAGGAACTTTAGCTGGAGCTGGTCTTGATGTATTTACTCAAGAACCGTTGGCAATAGATTCACCTTTGCGAACACTTGACAATGTTATTATAACACCACACATCGGTTGGACAGTAGAAGAAGTTTTTGAAGAGTTTGCTCAGATAGCTTGCGCTCAACTTATTCAATATTTAAATGGGACACTTTCAAAATCTGAATTACTATCATAGTAAAGGCCTGTCGCCAACAACCACATTTGTGTTGAGCTGCGACACAAAGCATTGTTCAACTACTGTAACGATATTCAGCTTTTTGTCCCAGCGTGACATAATTCGCAACAGAACTGCCTACCTGCAATAACGAGTTCACACAACAAGCGGCTTTGTAGAATTTAATTTAATTGACACTCCGCACGTTCATCCTCTCAACTTTTAGAATTCTATTATACTTTAGGAGACATGAACCCTGATCTCAGATCAATATTTTTTTTAATTCAGATTGTATTTTCTTAATAATGCATTAAGAGGTTCAATAAACAAAAAAGGGTTCTCGTCAAGCTCTATCCCAACATTCACATGTCCATTCTTACATGGGATCAGTAAAACAAAAAAATTACCATAGCGGATAATAAAATATTCAAGCCCCCCGCAATCTATATTACCCCGTTGTGAAGCAAGTTTAATTAATGTGGGGTTGACTAGGAGCTCTTCATATTTGTCTGATTCATTGGAGCTAACATTATTGATAACACTACGCTGTTTCATGGAAAGGCCATCATTATCGTACACGGCTATGTATCTGATGTGCTCGGATATTTCAAACGCTTCATTGATCAACTTCTCTTTGTCTTTCATAATTTATTTACGAAGTTGGTAGATTCTGTTTTAGTAAAGCAAGAGCATAACAAAGCTAAAAGAATTAATCGCTAACAACCAACTAGAGTATATGAGAGAACATCATCTCTATTTTGGAATTCTATTGTATTTTAGTAATGCATTGAGCTGAAGAATTCTACCTATCTGCCCGCTGGTAGGTTTCCGGCACTTCCGTCTCAGGCGGACGCAGTCGACAATGTGTAGCCATTGGCCTCAAAAATCACCAAAGCTTAAAGAGTAATGAAAACATGCCACCAAAAACTCTTTTTAAAATCTTTGCTTCTAAAGTAGCGCTTACCGAAAAGGAGTTTGAATCATTATCACATTACTTTAAATATTTAGCGGTTGGTAAAAAACACAAACTCGTTTCAGCAGGGCAATATTCCGATAGGGCATACATCGTAGAAAAAGGCCTTTTGTTTTTATATAAACCGCTTGATAATGGCGACATACAAGTACTTCAGTTCGCCAAAGAGAATTACTGGATCGGAGATTTTTACAGTGTTTTTTCCGGCTCGAAAGCCCTGTTTACTCTTGAGACCATAGAGCCATGTGAATTATGGTGTATTACAAAGGCAGATCTGGAAATTATGATGAGCCAATATCCCGTATTTGAAACCTACTTCAGATTGCTTGTTCAGGCCGCTTATGCACACACGTTGGTTCGATTGTCAGATGTTTATTCGCAGGATGCACAGGAGAAATACAACAGACTCAGAGCCCAGCAACCTGACCTGCTTCAACGGGTGCCTCAATACCTGATCGCTTCCTACCTGGGCATTCTGCCATCTTCCCTCAGCAGGATCAGGAATAAAAAATGAATTTCTTAGCATAGGCGAATGGTTTTCGTCCAAAGTCGAATGTAGCTTTATGTCATCTGTTAACAATCTAAAAAAATGAGTATGAAAAAACAAACACTTTCGATCAAAGCCCTTACGCTGTTCATGGTAATTGCAACAGCAGTACCTTTCATCAGTTGTAACAGCGGCAGCAGCGGCAATATAAGTCAATCAGAAATTGATTCGCTTCGTAACCAGATCAAACAATTGACGGCAAGCGATGCAACGATCGCCAAAAATCTTGCAACCTTCGACACATTGGATTACACCGTATTTAGTAACCAGGAATGGACCCGCTTACATGAAAGTCATGCACAGGATATAAAAGTATATTGGCCTGATGGGCATGTAACCGAAGGAATTGAGAAACACATTGAAGATTTGAAAGCACTGTTTGTATATGCACCCGATACAAGAATTAAGCAACATCCCATTCGGTTTGGTTCAGGCAACATTACGGCAGTAACAGGAATTTTTGAAGGTACTTTTACCAAACCAATGCCAATTGGCAATGGAAAATTTATTCAACCAACAGGAAAAGCATTTAAGATGCCTATGTGTACTATTGGAATTTGGAAGCCAGACGGCACCATGAGCGAAGAACATTTGTTCTGGGACAACCAAACTTATCTGAATCAAATTGGGCTGGGCAAATAAAAAGGTAAAATGATAGTTTAGAATTTCTAAAAACCAAAACATGGAAAAAGTAGCGCTGCGGGTCTATAACCAAATAGATAACGGCCTTTACAATGCCGATGGCGATATTTGGTGGAAACCAGATACCATTTTACATCTGCTGAAAACTTCAGTTAATCCATGGAGAGTGGGCTATTCGAGTAGCATAATTAAAAAGCATGACATAGAACCAAAAGGTAAAACTGCCCTTGAGGTTGGCTGCGGAGGGGGAATACTAACAGAAGAAATTTGTAAAATGGGATTCATCACTACTGGCATTGACCCGGCTGATCAATCAATTCAAACTGCGTCCAATCATGCAAAAGCAAACGGGCTGAACATTAAGTATGATAAAGGCACCGGTGAGAATCTTCCTTATGCCGACAATTCATTTGATTGTGTTTTTTGCTGCGATGTTTTAGAACATGTGCAGGATCTGCCTAAAGTAATATCTGAAATTTCAAGAGTATTGAAACCAAATGGTATTTTTTTCTACGATACGCTGAACAGGACATTTATCAGCAAACTGGTAGCTATCAAAATATGGCAAGAATGGAAGCGCTGGGCATTCATGCCTCCCAATCTTCATGTATGGGAAATGTTCATTAAACCAAGTGAGATAAAAGAACTTTTGCTAAAAAATGGTTTTGATTGGAAAGAACATACAGGATCATCGCCAAATGTCTCTATTCCAAAGATGTTGGGCTACTTAAGAAAAAGAGCAAAAGGTGAATGGACCTATGCCGACCTTGGTAAAAATTTTTGGCTTGTTAAAAGCAAGGATATGAATATTCTTTATGCAGGGTATGCAATAAAGAAATAACGACAGCAGCCGACATAATGCCTCTAATGACTTCAACGGGTTATCAAGGAAAGACTTCCCGAGGTGTAAAAACTAAAATCAAATAACCATTCTTCTTTACTTTTAGAATGAACAACAAGAAAGCCGAATATCAATGACAATTTTATTTCCATCAGCATTTTTCATTTTGACTGCTTTATTCAGCAGCTGCCGACAAACCAATAGTCAATCTTCAGGAACAACCGCGGCTTCATTTAATATAATAAAAATAAAAGTTGGCAAATCTCCAGGCAGCGTGGAATCAGCAGATCTCAATAATGACAATTTCCCCGACCTTGCCATAGCAAGTGAAACAGACAGCAGCGTTACTGTTCTTCTTGGCGATGGCAAGGGTGGATTCAAAGAAGCAAAAAATTCCCCTTTTTATGCCGGTCCTATTCCTAACGACATTTCCATTTATGATTTTAACAGGAATGGTAATCTGGATTTAGCTTTTGCCAATCACGAAGAAAAATATTTAACTGTGTTATTAGGAGATGGAAATGGAAATTTTTCCCCCGCACCCAAATCGCCTTTCCCAGTTGAAGGCATGCCTCATACGCACGGCATTGCAATAGGAGATTTTGATAATGACGGAAGAGCAGACATGGTTACCGACAGCTGGGGTAATGATCAGGTAGAGGTTTTGTTTGCTGATAGTGTAAATCTTTTTAAAGCACATAGTGTATTTTTTAAAGTTGGCAAACGCCCCTATCAAAGACTTCGTGCTGCCGACTTAAATAGTGACGGTATAACAGATATTGTAACAACAAACTCGGAAGGTAACAATGTCACCATCCTTTTAGCTAACGGTAGCGGTGGCTTTAATGAGGCGGCCGGTTCACCATTTCCTTGCGGCGATGCTCCTTTTGGCGTTGCAATAGGCGACATCAATGCAGACGGCAAACCCGACCTCGCCATTATTAATTCGCCCGGAAGCATGGCCGAAGGGAAAGGCAAAAATGGATTGACTGTTTTAATGGGCGATGGGACAGGAAAGTTCAAAACAATGAAAGGTTCTCCGTTTGAAGCAGGAAAAATTCCTAATCGTATAGCAATAGGTGATGTAAATGGTGACGGTGTTTATGACATTGTAACCTCAGACAATGACAGTAATAAAATTTATCTTTTCTTAATGGATAAGAATGGAAATGTTTCATCAAGCAAGGCTATCATTGTTGGTAATCACCCCAAGGGTGTTGCAATTACCGACTTAAACAAGGACGGAAAAGGCGACATTGTAGTGTGTAACCAACTCGACAATGAAATTTCAATTTTAATAGTCAAGTAAAAATCGTTCACAATTTGTACAACATATTCTTGAAAAGCTAATCCGAATTATCGTCTGCGCTTGAGTGTTGGGAAAATGTAAGCGGGCTGTCTCAAAAAGTTAATTATTGCCACGAAGGAGCAAAGACACAAAGAAAATTAAGAACCTAAACTTTTGTGGCCTGGTTACTTTGTGGCATTGACTTAAAAATCATTTGACAGCGGCTTACATTTAAATCAAGAAAAGATTATGGCAATTTTTTACCTCCAATGTCCGGGGACCCAGCGATATCCCCAGCGGCCGCGCTTCCAATGGCCAGGGACCCAGCCATGATGGCGGCCTGGTTTCTCCCAATAACCCGGAACTTCAACATACCGGCCATCCCTCCATGTCCATTCTGGTCCAATCCAAATAGCACCCCTGAATGGAGCTGGCCCAGGCGCTCCAATTGAAACGTTCACACTAAAACTGGGTTTTCTTCTAACGTATTGAGCGTCGGCTTTCAATAATGAAAAACCGAGCATGATGCTAACTACAATGAATATCCTTTTCATATAGCTTATTTTTCAATTTGACCTAAATATTACTCCAGGGTTTAGATTTACAAAACCAATGCCGTCAATTTTTTCTACCTTACAATACGCAATAAATGAATATGAAATTCTTCTTTCTCATTCTGCTTTTTATCATTAGCACTATTTCGTACGCACAAAAAACCGTTGATGTAACAACCGGTAATACGAGTGCTATGTCTCCAGCTTTTTTTAATGTAGTGGGTGGTGAGCCGTTTGTGTTTGCAAAATTTGCAAGGTTGGTTGAAGGCAGTCCTTATTTTAGGGAAGAATGGATGAAAGGAAATGTGATATTAAATGGCGAAAGACAATATGCGGGAGTTAATTTAAAGCTTGATTTGTTCGATAATGAAGTTCATTACCAGGATCAAAAAGGCAATGAAATGATCGCCACTGCGCCTATTCAAAAAGTTGTTTTGTTTGACTCTGTAACGCAGCAAGTCTTTAATTTTATAAACAGCGCTTATTTACAAACAAATAACCGCGTAAATGGATGGTACCAAATCTTGTCCGAGGGCAAGGTTTCATTATTCAAGCAAATAGATAAACAAATGCACGAGACCAAACCTTATGGCTCAGCCACCATTGAACAATCGATTATTACTGTATTCCATTACTATGTGTTATATAATGGACGTTTTACTGAAATAAAAAAGATCAAAGAGCTCCCGGAAATTTTTTCCGACAAAAAACAAGACATCGCTCAATATATAAAAAGCAAAAGTCTTTCTGGTAAAACGGATGATGATTTTGAAATGGTAATCAATTATTTTAATGGCCTGAAATAACTCTCTTTTTTTCGCAGCCCGATCTTTTCCTAACTTTCTGTTATGAATATGCCCGACATAAGGCGTAGCAGATATCTGCGCTACCTGGTTTTGCCTTCATTATTCGGAACCCAACGCACTAAGGAAATCCTGAGTGTAAATCCTACTGTTGTTCCCCAGAGAGAAGAAGCCCAAGCTGTATCTGCCTTTGTATTCGATTACAATGGCGAGTCCCTTGAAGAAAAGGAATTTGATAATGTAGATGAAATATTAGCTTATAAACAAAATAACCATATAAGCTGGATCAATATAGATGGTTTACGAAAGGCTGATGTTGAAACGGTATGTAATCATTTTGGCATTCATCCACTGCTAATGGAAGATATTTTGAGCATCAACCAGAGGCCAAAAATGGATGAAGTAGAAGGCATTTTATTTTGCCTGCTGAACATGCTTTATTATAATGATGAAAACCAAACTGTAGAGCAAGAACAGATAAGCATTGCTTTGGGAAAAGATTTTGTGATCAGTTTTCAGGAAGATGCCGCCCGTGATGTATTTGACCAGCTCCGGCATAAGCTGCGAATGCCCAACAGCAAAATACGGCAAAGCAGCGCTGATTATCTATGTTATTCAATGCTTGACCTAATCGTTGACAACTATTTTCTGGTAATGGAAAAACTGGGAGAACGGATTGAATTGCTGGAAGAAGAAGTGATCCGGCACAGCAATACTCAATCTCTCGCAAAGATCACACAGTTGCGAAAAGAGCTCATCGTTTTAAAAAGGAACATTGCTCCCGTTAGGGATATTTTAAGCAGTATCATGAGAAGTGAAAGTGATCTTCTTGATGATCGCACCACAAAATATTTTAATGATGTATATGATCACATCATACAAGCCTACGATCTCAGTGAAAACTATCGGGATATCATAGTGAGCATGCAAGATCTTTACATCAACAATGTAAACCTTCGCATGAATGAAGTGATGAAGGTGATGGCCATTGTAACCTGCTTATTGGCGCCAGCCACAGTTATCGGAGGGATTTTCGGGATGAACTTTGATGAGAATGTAAATTTTTTCCATCAGCCCTGGGGATTTTTTACTGCTGTGGCCATTATGTTGATTATCCCGGTCTGGATGCTTTGGATATTCCGGAAGAGAGGGTGGTTTTAGCTATTGTCTGTTTTTGAAGATCGGCACCGTGCTGCATGGTTCACCATACATAATCGTTTTTGCAACAGGCCTTAGCCGTTTTGTGATTTCCATGTATGCAAAATCTTCGATTAGTGTTTCGCCACAACCTTTTATTACGATCTTTTGACCAGCAAACTCATTCAGATCAATTCTTTGAATATTTTTAAGAAAAACGGTTTTATGAATTTCTTTTTCATCTCCCATTACGATGTCTTTTGCAACCGGCTGAAGGTAAGAAGCCACAAGCATATAGGCCCAGGGAGGAATGATGGCATCAGTGGTACAAACGATCCCAACATATTTATTTTTATAAACTTCCCAATCTAAATTTTTCAAGGTCTCGCGAAAATCTTTTTCTTTTAATATTAACCCCATGTATAAATGATCCTTTAGGTCAAACAACTTTACTTCGCCTTTAGGATAATATTGTTCAAGGTCAAGTGTAATTAAACCGCTTTCTGCTACCTTGTTAATGATAGGCTCGCTCATATAAATTAATCTCTACTTAGGATAAATTTTCACAAAAATAACATTTATACCTGCCTTAAAGTTTACATGAGTGTTAAACAAAAAGCTGCTCCGTATATTGAAGCAGCTTTTTAAATCTTTTCAAGGCATTATCAATAAAATTTACTCCTGTTGTCTTTAATTTTTGCTGCCTTGCGCAAAACGAGGGCTGGGTCATATTGCTGGCCATATCCATATGGATTATTCATCATAATTCCCATACGGCCCTGCATTTCAATGTTTCTCCTTTGTGCATTGACATCGGCGTTTTCAACAACTGTTGCGGTGACATTATCAACTTGTATTACGTATACGCCACCTCTTCCGGTTAAGGCTTCTTTCACAATTTTTCCATTGTTCGCGGGGTTAAACGTCGCACCAACCACTTTTTGCTCGTATGAAATTGAGTTATTGCCTCGGCCGTCAAACCTTATGCTGTCTGCGGTTTGAACGGGCTGCTTCATAGCTGCAGATACCGCATCAAGGGTTGTTATATTTCCTATTCTCTTTTTTAATACCTCCGCCTTTTTTTGATTGCGTAAAAGCGGCTCAATATACCTTCTGCCCACAGCAACACTAATTGTTCCGGGTTTATTTATTTCGGTCACTACAGCAACAACATAATTATCGCCGACCCTTTGCGGTTGTAACACATCTCCTCTGTCGGCTTTAAATATGTTATCTCTAATAAATGTTCTTGAAACGCCTATCCCCTGTATCTCATAGGCATGAGAGCTAATATCAGACGCAAATAGTTTTTGATACCCCTTTGGTTTTAGGGTTTTTTCAAAATTAGCTTCGAAAGATTTTAGATCCCTGCTATCGCCGGCAAACCGTAAGGCAGAATTCTCAGCATTTCTTTCTGTCTCATCGCTCGTTTCAATTTTTTTTGCTAAATAAGCAATCTTATAATGTGGCTCAGGATTTTTCTGATCAACTATTTCTATATAATGATAGCCAAATTTCGTTTTTACTTTTTTCCGCTGGCCTTTGGTTCCTTCAAATAAAATATATTTTCCAAAATCCTGATCAAACCGGTCTGCTTCCTGAATTTGCTGCGAGCTAAATTTCATAATGCCTGCGCTGTCTTGACTATTTGCTGCTTGGTCCATGCTTACTTGTTTCATTAATGCAACAAAGCTGGCTCCCTGATTTATTGCAGCTATTACACTGTCGATTCTTTTCTCAGCAATGCTGTCTGGCAACCCACCTTCTCCTATACGCATCAATATATGGCGGCAATAAACACTATCTGGTAAGGTTTTGGTATCAAGTAACTTCGCCAATACATAATCGCTGCCGTCAAGATAAGGACCGTAAACTGCGTTCTTTTCTAATTTGAAAATGCTGTCCTTTACAGGAATTTGGATTGCGGATTTGGGAAAATATTTATCGCTAAATGCAAGATCAGATTCGTTTGCTAAAAGAGTTCTCAATTCTGCAGAATCATTCGTTGAAGGAAATTTTTCCTTTAATAATTCGATTTTTTTCAATGCCGCGCTGCTATCCGCTGAACTTGGCGCCGCGCTGAATAAAACGTATTCAATGCTTCTTGTTTCATCATCCGATTTATAAATATCCTTGCGCTTATCGATATAATCGGCAATTTCTTTATCGCTTACAGCTACTTCTTTTTCATTGTCGGGAACTTGAGAAAGGGGGACACTGACATAAGAAATTTTTGCCATGAGGCTGTTGTCGGCGTTCTGTTTTTCCAACAACCACTTTGGATAATGAACAGTGCCTGCTACCAGACTAACATATTTTTCACCAAGACGGGCATTATCAATGGCGTCTAATAAAAGATTCAAATTATCTTTCTGAGCCTTATCCTTTCCTCTTTTTATTGAGTTTATGATTTGCTGAGCTCTGGTCGGATCGTATTCACCTGTTTGCGGATCACCTAAATATTGTCTTGCCAATTGTTGAGGTTCAGATCCCATCAACATATCGGTGCGCTCTTTTTTGCCGATAGATAACCCTAGCTTATTAAACTCATCCTTCAAAAGTGTTTCATCTACTTCTTGCTTCCATAATTCCTCTATTATTTGTTGACGTTCAGCCTCCCCAATGGAGGTGCCTCTTTGCTGCTCCATGCTTCTCTCCTGTGCTAATACTTTTTTCTCGAAGTCGTTTTGATCAATGGTCTTTCCATTTATCCGGCCAAGGGTTGTTGAATTGCCCGAGCTAAAAAGGCTGCTTCCGCGGCCTGATATATAATCAATCAAAATAAATCCTATTAGGGCTAAAGCAATCGCTATTACAGCAAACCGTGCATATTTTTCCCTGATCGTTTGAATAATTGACATAGAATGTATAGAATTAAAAATCCCCCAAATAAATTATTTGAAGGATGGCAAAAATAGGGTAATTATGAATATGAATTGCTGAAAAATATGATAGCCAAATCGGCTGGAAACATTGTAAATAAAAGGTTTCAGCCTCAATTTCTGCTCATAATTTTACACCAAGCCTTGAGTTCGTTTGATCTCAGTTAACTCGGTAAATGTTTTTCTCCCCACCGTCATGTTAATGCAACTATATTTCTGTGGATAATCCATCGTGAAACGTTGATATGAAACGGGATTATTGGAAAGAAAACACATTCAATTTTAAATTCAGGCCCAACACTATCACTAATTAACGAATTACTCGATCTACGTTAACACTAACAATTGTTGATTCGCCATCAAAAGTTTTTCTATCATGGGTTTCCACATAGTTGTGAATTTTCTCTTATATCCCGGTATGGTTAATGGATCTTTCTGTGAATTACGTTGCTATGAATGTGTATAACGGCGAGTTGGTAACTTTGCAATTGTTAACTTAAAATTATTTTCCACTAATTCACAGTGATAATAATAATAAGCTTTTTTTTAAAATAATTGTATTAATACTATTAGTTCTAATAGCGGATTTGAAAAAAATTGTTTTTGAAAAGCTGTGTGAGTTGTTGGAATATTGCTGTCTCGAAAATTTTTTGAAATGGAAACCGAAATGTTGATCACCGCAAAACAGGATGTTGAGAAAAATGGTTTTCTTGATATAGAGCTGGATCCTGCTTTGGATTTGTTTGCAGAGATCGAAAGATTGAAAAAAGAAAAAAATGCGATTCTTTTGGCTCACTACTATCAGGAGCCTGATATTCAGGATGTGGCTGATTACATTGGGGACAGCTTAGGCTTAGCTCAACAGGCAGAAAAAACGAATGCAGACATGATCGTGTTTGCAGGGGTGCATTTCATGGCGGAAACGGCAAAGATTTTAAATCCAACAAAAAAAGTAGTTATTCCTGATCTCAAAGCCGGTTGCTCATTGAGCGATAGTTGCCCGCCCCCATTGTTCAAGAAATTTAAAGAACAACATCCCGATCATGTTGTAGTAAGCTACATCAACTGCAGCGCCGGCATAAAAGCCTTAAGTGACGTGATTTGCACCAGCAGCAATGCAAAAATTATCGTAGAAAGCTTTCCTAAAGATCAGCCAATTATTTTTGCTCCCGATAAAAACTTGGGGGCCTACATCAACAAAACAACGGGCAGAAATATGTTGCTTTGGAATGGGGCCTGCATGGTTCATGAAATTTTTAGCCTGGAAAAAATTACCCGCCTAAAAGTTCGTCATCCTAACGCAAAACTCATTGCACACCCTGAGTGTGAAGACCCCGTTTTAAGAATGGCCGATTATATTGGTTCAACAACAGGGTTATTAAAATTCACCAAATCGGATCCATCACAGGAGTACATTGTAGCCACAGAAACCGGCATTCTGCATCAGATGATGAAAGCTAACCCCCATAAAACCTTTATTCCTGCTCCTCCTGACAATAGCTGTGCCTGCAATGATTGTCCTCATATGAAACGCAATACGCTTGAAAAACTTTATCTCTGCATGGAATATGAAACTCCTGAAATAATGATGGAAGAAGAATTAAGGTTGGCTGCGAAAAAACCAATCGACCGAATGTTGGAGATTAGTGCTAAAGCAGGATTGTAAAATCTATTATTGCTCTTCGCAATCTGAAAACAAAACTGTATTTCATGAAAAATTTAAAAATTGCAACTGCGCAGTTTGAACACAGAAATGGAGATAAAGATTATAACCTGGATATTATTGAGAGTTTAAGTTATCGTGCAGCAAAGGAGGGAGCTAAAATTGTTGCTTTTCATGAATGCTCAATTAGCGGATATGCATTTGCCCGCCATCTTACAAAAGAACAAATGCTGGATTTAGCCGAGTTCATCCCGGAGGGAAAAAGTGTAAAAAGGTTAATTGAAATCGCCAGAAAATACAAGATAGTTGTTTTGTCGGGGCTTTTTGAAAAGGACAAAGAGGATAAGTTGTATAAAGTATACATCTGCGTTGACAGCAATGGAGTGATTGCTAAATATCGAAAACTCCACCCCTTCATCAATCCATACATTACGCCGGGTGATCAGTATTGCGTATTTGAATTACACGGCTGGAAATGCGGAATATTAATTTGCTATGATAATAATATTCTCGAGAATGTTAGAGCTACCAGTCTATTGGGCGCCGACATAATCTTCATGCCCCATGTTACGATGTGCACACCATCAACACGGCCCGGAGCCGGATTTGTTGACCCCAAATTATGGGAAAATAGAGAAAATGACCCTACTTCACTGCGATTAGAATTTGATGGCATGAAAGGACGCGATTGGTTAATGAAATGGCTGCCATCAAGGGCCTATGATAATGCTGTGTATGTAATTTTTTCAAATGCAATCGGAATGGATGACGACCAACTTAAAAATGGCTGTTCGATGATCATTGATCCTTTTGGCGACATTATTGCCGAATGCCGAAAGCTTGATAATGATATTCAATCAGCAGTTTTAACACCAGATAAACTTACTCAGGCAGGCGGTTATCGATATAAAATGGCAAGGAGACCCGATCTTTATAGAGATATTATTGGCCAGCCTCATCACCCAGAACAAAAAGTAGCATGGCTTGCCTCCGAAAAAATTCAACAAGCTTGATTTATTCTTATCTCGTAAAACATGCCCAAGCAAAGTGCAGGAATATTAGTTTATAGAACAAGAAACAATGGACTTGAAATTTTTCTTTGTCATCCCGGGGGGCCGTTTTATAAAAACAAGGATACAGGTGTATGGTCAATTCCAAAAGGGGAGCTTGATAATCAAGAGAACCCTCTTGCTGCTGCAAGAAGAGAATTTAAGGAGGAAACTGGACAGGAAATAAATGGAGAATTTGTTCCATTAAAACCGATAAAATATAAGAATGGAAAAATAGTTCATGCTTGGGCTGTTGAAGGAGATGTTGATGTGAATTCCGTGCAAAGCAATTTATTTCCGCTTGAGTGGCCGCCAAAATCAGGAAAATACATTGATGTGCCCGAAGTGGATAAAGGAGAATGGTTTATCATTGAAATAGCAAAACAAAAAATTCTTCCGGTGTTGAATCCTTTGCTTGAAGAATTGCAAGAGAAGATCGTTCGTTAAATCTGTTCAAAAGCTTATTAACTGCATTTATATCGTAAAATATTCATTGTTAGTTTTGGCCTTTATAATAAATAATGGATGCTGAAAAAATATTCGATTGATCTGGAGCAACACAGTTCTATTCAATACCTGACTGGCTTTTTATTAGTAATAGTTTATTTGGGGTCGCTTTTTTTTCCATTAACCGATAAGGATGCCGCACATCATGCAAATATAGCCTTGCACATGTATGAAACGGGCGACTACGCAAGCCTTGTGGACCGCGGAAAGCCTTATCTTGATAAACCGCATTTTTTGTTTTGGGTTTCACTTATCAGTTTCAAAATATTTGGAGTAAACCATTTTGCCCATCGTTTTCCGGCATTCATTTTTGCGTTGCTGTCTGTTTACAGCACGTATAAACTCACGAAGCACTTAACAAATAGAACAACGGCAAAAATTGCCGCTATCATGCTTGGCACATCGCAAGCATTTGTTCTTTCCATTACGGATGCAAGAATGGAAACGCCGCTTACTGCGGCTGTTATCTTCAGCCTGTGGCAAATGATTGTGTATGTTGACAAAAAAAGATTAAGTAATCTTTTTCTTGCTGCATTGGGAATGGCAGTTGCATTTTCTACAAAAGGTTGGCTAGGGCCCTTGGTAATTTTTATCTCTATTTTTTTCAAAATTCTTTTGGATAAGAAATGGAATATTTTTCTTAGCATAAAAACCTGGCTATTTCTGCCAATCTTCTTTCTTTTTATTTCTCCTGTACTTTATGCTTATTATTTACAGTATGATCTTCATCCTGAAATAGTCGTTCGTGGGCAAAATCATATCTCGGGGGTTAAATTTATTTTGTGGCAACAGCTTTTCGAGCGTTATAAAGGATTTGATGAGGGCGGCCGGTATAGCAGCTATTTCTTTTTATACCACACTTTTCTTTGGGCTTTTTTTCCTTGGTCCATTGCCGCCTATGTTGGTATTTTTTTCTGGTTAAGAAGAATAGTTTACCGAAGAAAATGGACACATCCATTAAGTTTTGCCGCACTCTCGTTCACCTTCATGCTCGTTACCATTTCCTTTTCAAAATTTAAAATGCCGCATTACATAATTATGTTGCTTCCATTAGCAGCCATATTTACAGCTCCTTATTTGCGGCTTGCGCTTAGCTATGTTTGGGGAAGACGATTATATTTACCAATACAAACTTTTTTTGGTGGATTTATATTTGTTGCCATCATTTTGCTTAATTACTATTTTTTTAAACCTGTCAATATTTTTATATGGGTTTTCGGTTCAATGATGCTGTTGTTGCTTGCTTTTTTAGTGATCAGGCGATTTAACAGCAAAGCAATGAAAATACTGAGCGTGAGCATCTTTCTTTCCATCTGTTTTAATTTTTTTCTGAACTATAACTTTTTCCCCAACCTGTTGAAATACCAGGCAGGAAATGAATTGGTGGAACTCATGAAAAAAAGTGGGATGAGAATCCCCGACAAGGAAATTATGCTAATAGAATTAAATGCTCATAGCTTTGATTTTTGCCGGAAACATAATCATGATGTTGTAGAGAACTTTTTAGTAGATTATCCTGTTATAAAGGATAAATATTTTTTGCTGAATTCAGGGAATAAAAGAGAGTTGGAGGCAAAGGGGTTTCAAATTAACCCAGTTGTTGAGCATGTTGATTACAATGTGAACACCGTGAAATTGAAGTTCTTAAATCCAGCAAAACGCATAAGCCAATGCGATACCTTAATGCTTGCCCGCATTTATAGACAATAACCCTTTCTATGGATTAGTTAGAAACTCATTCTACAATGAGATCCAAACGAATTGTTTTAAGAAATGATCATACTCTGCTATTGTGGTTTATAGTTGCCTGGGTGATTATAAATCTTTTACAGGCATCTTTTATTGGAGTTGATGAGGACGAGGCTTATTATTGGATATATTCCCGCCATTTGCAATGGGGCTATTTCGACCATCCTCCAATGGTAGCGTTGGCTATCAAGATTGGAGAACTGTTTGGGCACAATCCGTTGACAACACGATTGATGGCCATTCTATTTTCAGGAGGTACCATTTTTTTAACTTTTAAAGCGTTGCCATCAAATCTCCGCAACAGAAAATTGTTTATACTTCTTTTTTCCTCCGTCATTATTTTTCACCCCTATAGCTTTGTGATTACGCCCGACAGTTTTCTTTTATTTTTTACGGCGTTATTTTTTTACGCTTACCGGCTTTATTTAGAAAATGAAAAACCCTCAAATGTTTTTTTTCTGGCATTGGCTATAATTGGACTTTTTTATAGCAAGTACCAGGGGGTATTGCCTGTTTTGTTTACATTTCTATCAAATCCAAGACTCATTTTTAAAAAATCTGCTTGGGCGGTAGTTCTAACTGTACTTATTTGTTTTAGCCCGCATCTTTGGTGGCAATATAAACATGACTGGCCATCCTTGCACTTTCATTTTTTTGAGCGTATGGCAAGCGGGTACAAAATTTCAAAAACTACAAACTATTTAATAAGCCATGTATTGATTTGGGGGCCGCTTACAACCATTCCGGCCCTTATTGGCTTTTTACGACTGCGAAGTCGGGATTTGTATATGAGGGCTCATTATTATTGTTTCTGGGGAATATTTATTTTCTTTTTTCTTTTTTCATTTCGAAGCACTATTGAGCCGCATTGGGTGCTTGTGGCCGGAATATCATTTATTGTTTTACTGCAAGATTTAATAACTCATTCAAGCGCAAAGACGAAAAAAATATTTGTTGCTTTGGCCTGGGCGAATATCGCAATAGCTATTGTTGTTAGGGTTTTTCTTTTTATACCCAACACTCCACTTGCTCAGTTCGGCAAACTCAGATATATGTTTTATGGGAGAAGTTGGGCAGACGAAGTTTATAAATATACAGGAGGCGAGCCGATTGTTTTCATTGATTCTTACGGTCGCCCCTCTATATACAGCTATTATCACAGAAATGCGTTGATATCCGATTACAACACAGTTGAGTATCGTAAAACTTATTTTAATTATTCAAACGATGAAACGTTACTCAACAATAAAAGGGTTTATCTATATGATCGGTCAAAAATCGAACAGCGTGATGTCGCCGAGACAAAAATGATTCCAACTTGTCTGCAAATACTCGATTCTTTTCGAGCTGTAAATAATTTAAAAATCCAATGGAAAAATCAAGAAAAACAAATGCGACCAGGCGATAGCACGGAGGCTTTGCTCACGCTTTCAAATATTGGTAATGAACGAATCAATCTCTCGGGGCTATATATAAATTATACTTTTTTTAAAACGAGAAAAAATTTTAAGAGCTCGGAAAATAGAGTGGCCTTATCAGCAGAGGAATTACTGCCAGGGGGTAAGCAGTTAATTAAAATCCAGATCAAAGCACCATCTACTCCGGGAAAATTTCGCTTACTATATTCTGTTATTCAAAAACCAATTGAAGGTACTATAGCCAGTCCTTATTTTAATGTTGTGATAAAATAATTATACCTGGTGTTGAAAAATTGATTTGTTTTTAGGAGCAAAGACAATGAGAAAAAATAACAAAGCAGCTCCACATTCCAACAGCTCTGAATTTTTTTCATGATGCAATAACGAAGTAATAATAAACAATAACACGAAACTTATAGTTTGATAAAGCCGCGGTATAGGAACTCCGCTTGCGTTTAAAAAGTTTTTTATTTTGTTGTTCTTGTAATACAAAATTGGCATTACGCCCAAATAGATGGCAAGCATCACAATAAGCCCAAATGAAAAAACAAGTTTATTGATTTTGATGCCGTTTATTACAAGGTTGTGAAAATTCATTTCATGCTGAGAATTTTCTTCTACAAAAAACTCAGGACTTTTGATTCCCAAGATTCTTTGCCCCCAGGATATTTCTTCACCTGCAACAAAAAATAATAGAATGGCTAGTAAGAGAATAACTGTCAAGAACCACCAGTTTTTATGCTTAAACAATTTCACAAAGCGGGAAAGGCAAACAAGACAGCCCGCAAGCAAGCCAACAACGGTTAACCATTCAACTATGCCATCTTCTCTTACATAAATCTCAAAATTTTGAACATTGGTATAAAACAAAATATACCCTATCAGCAATATGATTGATACAAGCAAAAGCGTGATTTTTTCTAAAATGGAGATCTTCAAAACAAACGTATTTATTCTGTCAGAAAAAAGAATTCACAAACATGATAAGATTTTGGCAGATAATAAAATCCAAATTTCTAAAGAGAGTTTAAAATGATGAAAGTAGGGTTTTAACTTTGGTTTTTATTAAATCTCTCACTTCCCTAAAATCACTTTCATTCATTTCCTTCGGATCTGGGATATCCCAATCAATAAATTTTTTAGCTGGCATCCATGGGCAGGCATCCCCGTATCCCATTGTTGTTACCACATCGAAGGGGGGCAAACTGTTTTATATCTTCCAATGATTTGGAATGATGGGTATTCAAATCATATCCCAACTCCTTCATTGCAGCAATAGCTTTTGGATTTATTTTACCTGAGGGGTTTGAGCCGGCACTATATGCATCAACTCCCTCTCCAAGTATTTTTGCAAAAGCCTCGGCCATTTGGGACCGGTTGCTATTCTCAATACAAACAAAGAGGATTTTCTTTTTTTGGCTATTCCCCGAAGAGACATTATCGTCAAAAGCCTTTTTCATGTTAAGATTTTTCTCATCACGGTTGCCGAGGATGGGCAAAGAGAGGTAAATTCAGATGTGTGTTTTATGGATAAAGGAGCCTCTTCACGATTAATCACTTCATATCCTTCATTAATAAAAAAAGTTTTTGCTGTGGTTGTGAGCAGATACAAACAATCAACTCCTCGCTGTTTCGAAATTTTCTCCAGCTCACGGCTTATAATTTTGCCCAACCCCTTTCTTTGTAAATCTTTTCTTACACTCACACTGCGCAATAAAGCACAATTGCCGAAAAATTCAAGACCACCAGTTCCCACAATTTCATCGTTCTGAAAAATCGCAAAAAGCTCTTTGCTTTCATCAAGATCACTTACGGGCAGGTCATTTTCTTGCAATAAATCGATTATAGCCTGCCTTAGGCTATTGTTTGCAGAGATAAGTTTATATTCTGAACTAGTGTTCATTGTACAAATTTAAAAAGAGGTTTGTGCTGATTGTTCAGACAAACCTCTTGATTTTTTTAGCAGCAGCCCCAATCGGTTATGCCGCCGCAACATCCGCTGTCGCCACCGCAACAGCCAGGATCGTTTTGATTTGTGTTCATGGCTTTACTATTTGCCTCCAACTGCCTTTGGCGAAGTCGAAGAGATTAAAAATTAATATACCTCGTTTAATATTATTCTTAATATTTTTTATGTGCTCAACAACATTTAGCATTTACTTCTTTTAGCTTTTCGAATAGTGAATTAAAATCACCATTGAATTTTTCGAATGCTTTCCAATTAATACAATAACAGCTCTTTGGCCCATCTGTTTCACCAGTAATAAGGCCTGCATTTTTTAATTCCTTTAAATGCTGGCTCACCGTACTTTGTGCCAATGGCAGCACCTCCACTATTTCATTACAAATACATTCATTCTTTTTTGCCAGCACCTGTAAAATGGCAATGCGTGCCGGATGGCTGATCGCTTTGGCGAATGCGGCTAGCGATTGCTCTTTTATACCAAACTCTTCTTTTTTATGAAATGCCATCTGTTTAAAAATTCAACTAATAATCACAAGACCAAATAAATTAAAAACCAAAAGGAGCAAATTGAAATTTGTGATATGGTCTTACAATTTATTCATCTATTATCGCAAATATACGATGATAAGATTTGCTTTGCCAAATAATTTTATAGAAAAAATAAAATTGTCATGCAGCCGATGTTTTCCGCTTTACGAGAGAGATAATAATGCCACTAAGAATGATACAGCAAATGCCAGCCCACGAAATGATATCCGGGAAGGCATCGCCTAAGATCATGCCTATAAAAACAGAAAATATAATGTTGGAATAGCCAAATGCAGAAACAATACCCGCCTTATCGGCACCATAAGCTTTTGTTACGAAATACTGTCCAAATAAAGCGGCAAGACCAAGCCATAAAATATAGATCCATTCAACACCTTGAGGCCACTTCCATTGTATAAAGAAGAAATCATCATATGGAATACGGCCTAGCTGCCCTGTGATCATAAATATCGAAGGGATCAATACACCGGTAAAGATGAAAGAAGAAACAATTACCCGTGAATCGTAATACGGAGCTAGTTTGCCTAGCGTGATATAAGCAATGGCAGAAACAATTCCAGAGAGCAAACCAACAGCATGATAATACCACGGATAATGCATGCTAGGTTTATAAACCAGCAACATTCCGGCGAAGCCAAGAATCACAGCAATCAGAACAATACGTCCATGATATTCTTTAAAAAGCAAAAAAGAAAACAAGGCAATAAAAATGGCCGAAGTAAGATTGTATGTCATTGCTGTGCTTAGCGGCAGATGTAAAATGCAGTACAATAACGTGTATAGGGCAACAGTGCCCATAACCCCTCTGAAAATAAGCCAATGAAATTTTCCCCCTTTATTAATAGGTGGTTTGATAATAAATGCGGCAGTTAAACCTGCTACCCCAACTAAATTGCGAAAGAACACAAGCTGGCCGGCATTAAAACTTCCTTTTAATAGTTTTGCCGAGCCACCCATGAGCGAAAAGCCAAGTGCGGCCAGAAGCATGTAAAAAATTCCTTTATAGCGTGGGTTGATTGACATTTTTTGTGATTACAGCCATTTCATTAATATGATCATGCCGCGAAACTCTGTTTTCATTTGTTGAAAATCGAGATGAAAACTGCCGCAGGATTCGAAATTTAATTTTTTATAGAAGGAAACAGCATCACTGCTATCCATTGCCTTTAGCCAGATAATTTCTTTTTTTAACCTTCTTGCATAATCAAAACAAAATTTCATCGCCTGGCGACCATATCCCTTACCCGTTGCAGCTTTTATTAAATAAATGCGTTCTAGCTCAATACAATTATACTGACTATAACCATTCAGAGGCTGATCAATGTTTAGTTTCAAGAAACCAACAGGCTTTTCTTTCTCATTCAAAAGAAAAAAAGCATGGTTTCGATTTTTCAATTGTTTTTTGAAGACCGAGGGACTGAATGAATGATTGATATACCAATCTCCGCCATCGTGCCAGAGATATAAGTAGAAATCCTTGTAGGAGCGAATGGCTATATCCGAAAGTCTTTTTTCGTCTTCGGGCTTGCATGCAATTATCTCCAAAAGTGTGGCTGCTGAATCCTGATTCATATAATAAGAGCGAGTTTTTCCACTGCAGCCTCCAGTGTTTCATTTTTTTTGGCAAAACAAAAGCGAACGACTTTATTATCCGTTTCTGCTTGATAAAAGACAGAAACAGGAATAGTGGTTACCCCATATTCTTTTGTAATGCGAATTGAAAAATCTTTATCGCTTTCATCACTGATGCGGTCGTAGCTGGCACATATAAAATAACTGCCTTTGCTGTCCAGCAAATTGAATTTGGTATTCCGCATCAGGGTAATAAAATAATCTCTTTTTTGCTGCATAAACGAAGGCAGAGACAAATAGGAGTCTTTATTCAATAAAAACTTTGACAACGCTACCTGTGAGGGTGTATGGCAAGAAAAGCAATTGAATTGATGAACTTTTCTGAATTCTTTCATTAGATCCGACGACGAAACACAATAGCCCAATTTCCAGCCGGTGCAATGATAGACCTTTCCAAAAGAAAAACAAACAAAGCTTCGCTCCAACAGATCGAGGTAGCGTAAAATGGATTGATGAGGAATGTTATCAAAAATGAGATGCTCATATACTTCATCGCTACAGATAAAAATATTTGTCCCTTTCACAATTGAGCGAAGTTCATTTATGTCTTCTTCTAACAAAACGGAGCCGGTAGGATTATGCGGCGAGTTGAGCATGATCATTTTTGTTTTTGGAGAAATTTTTTGCTTCACTTCGGTCCAATCAATTTTATACTCAGGAAATTTGAGATCGATTAAAACCGGGATGGCCCCATTTACCTCTACATTAGGAATATAACTGTCATACGCTGGTTCAAAGATGATCACTTCGTCACCAGGTTGCAATACGGTTGTAAGGGCGGTATAAATGGCATAAGTACCGCCGGGTGTAATGGTTATTTGTGTATCAGCTCGAACCGAAGTCTTATATAGACCCTCAATCTTTTCAGCCAATGCCTCGCGCAAAGGCATATAACCCTGCATAGGAACATATTGATTAAAACCCGTTTTCATGGCCTCAGTTACAAGTGAAACCAAATCTTCACTCATAGGATAATCTGGAAAACCCTGGCCAAGATTGACAGCATTATGTTGTGTTGCTAAAGCACTCATTACAGTAAAAATCGTAGTGCCTACATCAGGAAGTTTTGAATGAATATGCAATTTGAATTTTTTAAAACAATAAAATTAAAGATAAATACTCCGTGTAACCATTTATTTAAGCCGGCTATTCCCTTCTAAAAGAATTTATATTTTTACGTAACCATTTGTTGAAATTGAAAAAACTTTTTACCATTATCATTTTGATACTTTTAATTGCCTGTAAGAAAGAAAAAGAATATTGCTGGCAGGTATATGATATGTTAGGAAATAGCATGGGAGTAGTATGTGAAAAAACGGAATCTGAGATCAAGGATGCTTACGGGCCTTTTTATGACAAAGCCGATGTGACTAAGTTTTGTTGGAAATTTTTAAATACAAACGGAACGACAGGCTATGTAGAGAACTTAACTGAAAAAATGGCCTCTTACTGGCTCAGCAGTGCAACTAATTTAGAAAAAGTTGTTTGCGGCTATTGTCAAACTTGGTACACAAGAGAAAAAGACGTATTAAAATCAACGGGTCAGTATTCTTATCAGCCAATAAAAACTCAGCAATATTGTGGGGACACATGTGCTACTATTTACACCGGCCGTCTCATTATTTTAAGAGAAACGCCGGACTCAATTATTTACCATGAGTTTTTAGAAAAAAAATAAATTAAAGCACACTTGTCATTTTCATTTAGACAATTTCGGGCTTACCAATTTGTACGAATGATCGATCCATTCTCTCAATTGTTTCACAGAAACAGAACCATCAACAATAACCGTATTCCAGTGTTTTTTGTTCATGTGATAGCCGGGCAGCACGCAAGCATATTGCTCTCTTAATTCGATGGCTAGATCAGGATCACATTTTACATTGAAACTTAGCCGCTCTTCGTTAAGCCCTGTTATCAGAAATATTTTGCCATTTACTTTATAAACCAATGTATCCGGACCAAAAGGAAGCGTTTCTTCAGCACCCGGCTTTGATAAACAGTATTCTCTTAGACTTTCAATATCCACTTTGCTTTTTTATCACTCCTCATTATGGGGCAGGGTTATAATAATGGCCGTAGCCTCGATCTCTATTAAATACTCGGGTTCTATCAGCGCCTTTACTTCTATCATTGTATTACAGGGTTTAATTTCTTTAAAATATTCACTGTGCGCTTTTCCATATTCCTGCCATCTTGATATATCGGTTACAAACATTCGCACTCTTATTACATCTTTCATCGTGGCGCCGGCACGCTTCAGCACTGCTTCAATTTTCTGATAGATATATTTGGTTTGTGCGTATGCATCATTGTTACCTACAACCTTGCCATCTTCGCCACTGGCGACCGTACCTGTTACTTCAATTATGTTTCCAACTTTCACAGCACGGCTGTATCCAACAATATCTTCCCATTTTGAGCCGGAAGAATAATTTATCCTTTCCATAAAAGAGTTTAAAATCAGTAGAGGTAAATATTTTTTAGCTTTTAATTTCTATGCTCTGCGGGTTGATCAATGATTCGCCATTCATTCTCAAGAATATTTGAGCAACAGTAACCACATCCTTTTGACAATAAGTAACAATGCGATCAAGGTTTTTTTCTTTCCAATACACCTCATGCACTTTGCTGCCATCAATATCATCTTTAGGCGTATCAATACCTAGGGTATAAGCAAGCAAGTTCAAAGAAGTATAACTTTTATAATCTCCGAACTTCCATAGCTCAAGAGTATCTAAATGAGGAACATCCCAGGGTTTTTTGCCTTGGAGCCTTAAAATTTCAGGGATGGGGAGATGATTTACAATTAGTCTGCGGCATAAATAGGGAAAGTCGAATTCTTTTCCATTATGTGCACAGAGGCATTTGTTTCCATCGGCACACCATTTATTCAACATTTCAGAAAACTGATGTAAAATCAATTTCTCATCATGCCCGCAAAAAGATTTGATCAAAATTTTTTTTTCTTCACCTGTACCCTGAATTACTCCACAGCTAATACAAATGATTTTTCCGAACTCAGCATAAATACCAGCACGGGAATAAATGCTTTGTGTTGTTTCATTTTCTTTATTGCGGATGAGATAAGACGCTTTTGTATCCCACAAAGATTTCCATTCTTCGGGAAGGTTTTCATGCCCATCATGCTGAGGCACAGTTTCAATATCTAAAAAAAGAATGTTGCTTAATTGAATTGACATAGAATAGAAATGCTAGTTTATATCTACAAGGTAAACAAAACCTATAATTCGCAAATCAGAACACCTGCACATCCTTAAAGATATTTATCTCCTACGGTTTTCTTTACTTCAGCTATATAATCTTTTATCTCTTGTTCTTTTTCTTTTTTGCAAATAAGCAATACATCTTTTGTATCAACTACAATAAAACCTTCAAGGCCCTGTAATACTACTAATTTCGTGTCGGGCACATGTATCATGCTTTTTGCGGCGTCTATCACCACCACTTTTTTTCCGGCTATCGCATTATCAAAACTGTCTTTGTCCATATTTTCCCAAGCGCTGTTCCACGTTCCCAAATCGCTCCAGCCAAAAGAGGCCGGAATTACATATACATTATCGGCCTTTTCCATAATTCCAAAATCGATAGAAATATTTGAGCACTGCGGATAAATTTCATTAAGGATAGAAGACTCTTCTTCGGTATTAAATTTATCCTGTTCAGCAGCAAACACTTCATACATCTCCGGCAAATGTTTTTCAAAAGCCGTCAAAATATTTTTCACTTTCCAGAAAAAAATTCCGGCATTCCATAAAAAATCACCACTCGCAATAAAAGTTTTTGCCAGTTCAAGATTAGGTTTTTCGGTAAATGTTTTTACCTTAAAAATACCGGGAGCTGCTTCAATTGTATCATGCTGAATATAGCCATAACCGGTATTCGGATAAATAGGCTTGATTCCAAGAGTTACAAAAGCATTTAAATGACCAACAAAATTTAATGCTTGATGAGTAGTTTTTACAAATTCATCTGCATCTAAGATCAGATTATCTGAGGGGGCAGCAATTAAGCAAGCTTTTGGATCCTTGTTAATTAATTTAAAAGAAACATAGGCAATGCATGGAGCAGTATTCTTACGGTAAGGCTCACTCAAAATATTCTCCTCTGCCATTTCAGGTAACTGTTTTTTTACCAAGGAGGTATATTCGTTTGATGTAACAACATAAATATTCTCAACCGGAACAACCTTGCTGTAGCGTTCAAATGTTTGTTGAATAAGCGTTTTACCAGTTCCAAGAACATCCAGAAATTGTTTTGGATAATTTGTACGGCTCATTGGCCAAAAGCGACTTCCAATTCCACCAGCCATAATGGCTACATAATGATGTTTGTTCATTGAGCTAAGTTGATAGCTGATAGTAAAAAGCTAACAAAAAATTATGTCAACCCATTAACATATCAGCTTGTTAACAGCATTAAATAAACCCTTCTTTCAAAAGATCGTGAAGATGTATCATTCCTAAATATTTTCCATCTTTTACCACAAGTATTTGCGTTATCTCATGCTTGCGCATCATGTCTAGCGCATTTACAGCCAGTTCGTCCGGATCAATGATTTTTGGGTTAGCAGTCATAATGTTTTTTGCCTCGATATTTTCAGATACTTGATTTTTTTCCAGCATTCTTCTCAGGTCTCCATCGGTAATAATACCATGTAAGTTTTCATTGGCATCAGTGACCGCAGTAGCGCCTAATCTTTTTTTCGTGATCTCAACAATTACTTCTTTCAATAATTGATTTAAAAACACCGCAGGTTTTTCGTTGTTTGTATAAATATCCGATATGCGCAAGTATAGCTTTTTTCCAAGCATTCCACCAGGGTGAAATTTTGCAAAATCGTCTGAACTAAATCCTTTTAATTCCATTAAGCAAACCGCAATAGCATCACCCATCACTAGTTGTGCTGTCGTGCTGGTGGTAGGTGCAAGATTATTGGGACAAGCTTCCTGGTTTACTGTAGTATTAAGAATAATATTTGATTGTTTAGCCAGATAAGAATCAGTATTGCCAACCATCGCGATCAAAATATTCCCGAAATTTTTGATCAAAGGAACTAACACTTTTATTTCTGGGCTGCTTCCGCTTTTACTGATGATCATTACCACATCTTCCTGTTGTACAATACCAAGATCTCCATGAATGGCATCAGCGGCATGCATGAATATGGAAGGAGTGCCAGTGGAATTTAAAGTAGCAACAATTTTTTGTGCAATCACAGCGCTTTTGCCAATGCCGCTTATTACTAGGCGGCCTTTGCAATTAGCAATGACATTAATAGCTTTTTCGAAATCCTGATTAATGTAAGCAGACAGACCCTCAACGGATTGGGCTTCCATTTGTATGGTGCGAAGGGCTGTTTGTTTAATAGAAAGCTGCATTCATTTCTTATTAATCTATTGACTTGCATCAATGGAGGCGCAAATTTAGATGATTTAACAGGATTTACCCTTACACAAACGATGGACTGTTAATTTTAACCTTTATCGATTGATAAATAGCGTATTGCTTTGTAAATTCGCAATCTTGCCAATGAAGATAGGATTGACCAAGGCTTTGAAATGTTGTGCGAATAACCCCGGTAATGGCATCAAACAACCTTCTCACGTTAATGGTCTAATAAGTAGCTAATTTGATTAAGATTTAATTCGTGTGCAAAAAAATCAATTTTACTATTAATAGGGTTGGCTAAAAATCAGTACCTTAATTAAAAGCCCTTGTGGCTAGGAGCAAAAAATTTAAAATGGCGACAACTACTGCAAAAAAACCATCCGGAAAAAAACTTCCAAAAAACACTCAAGTAATTCCATCAAAAGGCAAATCAGACCTTCATAAAGCACTTCAAGAACATTTTGGTTTTGATAAATTCAAGGGAAATCAAGAAAGAGTTATTGAATCTGTATTAGCCGGGCACGACACATTTGTAATAATGCCCACGGGAGGAGGAAAAAGCTTGTGTTATCAATTACCGGCATTAGTTAGCGAAGGGCTCGCAATTATTGTAAGCCCATTGATCGCATTAATGAAGAACCAGGTTGATCTGATTCGCAGCTACAGCAGCAAGGATGACGTAGCACATTTTCTTAATTCAACCTTGACAAAAAAGGAGATCAGAGAAATACACGATGATTTGCAAACGGGCAAAACAAAAATGCTATATGTTGCCCCCGAAACATTAACTAAACAAGAAAACCTCGAAATATTCAGCGATCTCAAAATTTCATTTTTTGCAGTTGACGAAGCACACTGTATTTCTGAATGGGGACATGATTTCAGGCCAGAATACAGAAGGTTAAGAGAAATGATGATTCAAATAAATCCTGATGCTCCTGTAATTGCTTTAACGGCAACCGCAACCCCAAAAGTGCAAAGCGATATTATTAAGAATCTCGATCTGCGCGGCCCTAAAATTTATACTACTTCTTTTAACAGGCCTAATCTTTATTATGAAGTGCAGCCTAAGATCAAAAAAGATCAAACGTTAAAAAGTCTTGTAAGATTTATTAGCCAGAATAAAGGGAAAAGCGGAATTATTTATACTACGAATAGAAAAACAACGGAAGAGTTGGCCGAACTGCTGCAAAAAAACGATATCAAGGCGGTAGCGTATCATGCAGGGATCGACAGTAAGATAAGAACTGAGAGACAAGATCAGTTTTTAAACGAAGATGTGCAGGTAATGGTTGCAACCATTGCTTTTGGAATGGGAATAGATAAACCCGACATCCGCTTTGTAATTCATTATAATATTCCTAAAAGTATAGAAAATTATTATCAGGAAACTGGTCGTGCCGGTCGTGATGGAATGGAAGGCAAGTGTATTCTTTATTACTCTCATAAGGATGTTTCAAAGCTTGAACATTTAATGCGAGATAAGCCATTAAGTGAAAGGGAAGTTGGCGCACAACTCATCAATGAAACGGTTGCTTTTGCTGAAAGCGGTGTTTGTCGCAGAAAAGTTTTGCTCGGATATTTTGGGGAGGAATACGAAACTCAAAACTGCGGAAACTGCGATAACTGCAAGCACCCCAAGGAAAAGGTAGAAGCAAAAGAACAGGCGGTGCTGGCTTTAAAAGCGATAAAGGCACTGGACGAGCGTTTTGCTACGGAGTATGTGGTTAATATTATTATTGGAAAGCTGACACCGCAAATACAAATGTTTCGGCATGATGGATTAGGAATTTTTGCAAGCGGCAATGATCAGCCCGCTTATTTCTGGAATTCACTTATTCGTCAAATGTTGCTCGAAAATTTATTAAGTAAGGATATTGAAGAGTACGGAGTTCTTAAGATAACCAAAAAAGGTGAGGAGTTTTTAAAGAAGCCGAAATCATTCAAGATCGTTCTTAATAATCTTTTTGAAGAGGCAAATGAAGATGATGAGGAGAATGGCGAGACAGCAACTGGAGCCGCGGCCGATGAGAAATTATTTGAAATGTTGAAAGATATTCGTCAAAAAGAAGCGAAGAAAAAAGGATTGCCGCCTTTTGTAATCTTTCTTGAATCTTCCTTACAGGATATGGCTACACTATATCCCACAAATACTACTGAATTGGAGAAGTGCCAGGGAGTAAGCAAGGGCAAAGCTTTACGTTATGGAAAGCCTTTTGTTGAATTAATTGCAAAATATGTTGAGGAGAATGGAATTGAACGTCCGGATGATTTTGTGATGAAGAGCGTGGTAAATAAAAGCGGGTTAAAGGTTTATATTATTCAACAAACAGATAAGAAAATTCCGCTAGATACCATTGCAAAGAATAAGGATATGAGGTTGGATGATCTGTTAGAAGAAATGGAAACTATTACAGCTAGCGGCACTAAGCTGAATTTGGATTATGCTATTGGTCAAATGATTGATGAAGATGAACAGCAAGAAGTGCTAGACTACTTTAAAAGCTGTGAAACCTCTTCTTTACAAGTTGCGCAGGATGAGCTGGCTGAATTTGAGTTTACCTGGGAACAACTCAAGATTATGCGAATAAAATTCTTGGCTCAATACGGCATGTAAGCGAAGAGAACAAGACATAAGAATCAAAAAAGTTTCAACATTCCACAATCAAGCCTTATTTTTGCTGCCCCCAAGCCAAGAGTGCCGGAAATTGTTTGCCAACTCTTGAACCATAAATAGGGTGCGGTAGCTCAGTTGGTAGAGCAAAGGACTGAAAATCCTTGTGTCGGCGGTTCGATTCCGCCCCACACCACAAAAAGACCTCACACAAATGGTGAGGTCTTTTTTATTAATGCGTCGGTGCAGGGGTATGAATTCCTTCTGCAATTTCTTCGATCATCTTTTCATTAAATGCTTCAAGATCTTTTGGGCTCCTGCTTGTCACTAAACCATTGTCAACAATTACTTCTCGATCATGCCAGTTGGCGCCCGCATTTTTTAAATCCGTTTGCACAGATGGATAAGAGGTCATATCCCTGCCTTCAAGTAACCCTGTCTCAATTAAAAGCTGAGGTCCGTGACATATGGCAGCGACGGGCTTTCCTGTTTCTAAAAAATCTTTTGCAAACTCTACAGCTTCTTTATTTGTTCTTAATTTATCAGGATTTAAAACACCACCCGGAAGCATTAATGCATCATAGTCTTCCGCTCTTGCTTCAGAAATATTTTTATCAACAGGAAGCTCGATGCTCCAGTGATCATGATTCCATCCCTTTACTTTTTCTTTTTGAGGCGATATGATTTGTACTTTGGCACCCGATTCTTCCAAAGCCTTCTTCGGGCTTGTTAATTCAACTTCTTCAAAACCATTTTCTGTAAGAATGGCTACAGTCTTTCCACTTAGCTTAGACATAACATTATATTTTTAAAAATTGATCAATTTGTTTGACCTTATAGTTATTACAAAAACCAGACCCTGAAAATGCAAACCAATGAATATTCACGAGAAAAATTTTTTGACAAGGTTGATGAAAAAATTTTATTTCGTTTTGAAAATTTCAACTCTTTTTGATTTATCATCTTTTGAATTTATCTTCGGTTGCAGGATTTATACTTTTCATGTTTAGATAAAAGATTTGATTTTGAGATTTTATCCTTAATCATAAGCCGGTTTTATGGCTGAAATAAATTTAAGGAGAACGCTCTATCGTTTTGGTTACACCCAACGCAAAGATGCATGGTGGGTGAAGCCACTTGTCGTATTTATTTGTCTTTCTGCTTTTGTTATTTATGTTACATGGGCTGCATTTCAGGGCAAAAATTATTCATACGGATCATATCTCTCGCCTCTTTATTCGCCAGAATTATTTGGCGATTCCCTACATAGCTGGTTTGGGCCCAAGCCGGGCTGGTGGCCAACATTCTTACCTTGGTCGCCTGCTATACTTGTATTATGGGCGCCGGGTTTATTCCGTTTGACCTGCTACTATTATCGCGGAGCATATTATAAAGCATTTTGGGCCGATCCCCCATCCTGCACAGTTACAGAACCACGCAAAAAATATTGGGGCGAAAATTCATTTCCACTGATCATGCAGAATATTCACCGGTATTTTATGTATGTTGCTTTGTTCTTTATCATTTTTCTTTCCATTGATGTATGGAAAGCCCTTTGGTTTACTAATCCTGCAACGGGGCATAAATCCTTTGGCATTGGTATAGGCACATTGGTATTAGCTGTGAATGTTGTTTTGCTTGGTGGATATACTTTCGGATGCCATTCACTTCGTCATTTTGTTGGAGGATTCATGGATCGTTTTTCCGGCCGGCCTGTTCGGCGAACTATGTTTCAATGTGTAAGTTGTTTGAACCGGCGTCATATGCTCTGGGCATGGATGAGTTTGTTCTGGGTTGCTTTTGCTGATATCTATGTTCGCCTTTGTGCAACAGGTGCTTGGCATGACTGGAGAATTATCTGATTCATTTAAAAATTATTTTCGAACCTATTTTGTTCTTTGGTCATCTTCCGTTATTGAATAGAGGACAGAATGCACAGGAGTGTGACCCTTTGCTTCGCTCTGGATAAACTGCGGCGCAATTGCCGAATAAAGAATAGAAAGATGAAGGGAGCGTCGCAACAAAAGTTTAATAGTAGCACAACAGCTAAGAACGTAAAAATATTTACTGAAAAATAATGCCCTCATACGATACATACAACTACGATGTACTTGTCATCGGTGCTGGTGGTGCGGGACTTCGTGCTGCAATTGAAGCATCGGCACACGGAGTTTCTGTAGGACTGATCTGCAAATCACTTCTTGGGAAAGCTCACACTGTAATGGCTGAAGGAGGAATTGCCGCGGCGCTGAGTAATGTTGACGACCGTGATAACTGGAAAGTACATTTCACCGATACCATGCGTGGGGGACAGTACGTCAACAATTGGCGAATGGCGGAATTGCATGCTAAAGAAGCCCCTGACAGAGTAAGAGAGCTAGAAGCATGGGGAGCATTATTTGACCGAACCAAAGATGGGAAAATTTTGCAGCGCAATTTCGGCGGACATAAATATCCGCGGCTTGCACATGTCGGAGACCGCACAGGATTAGAAATGATCCGCACTTTGCAGGATCATGGTATTTACCAGGGAATGGAAGTGCATATGGAATGCACCATTGTTACTTTGCTTAAAGATGGTGAACGAATTGTGGGTGCCTTTGGATATGAAAGGGAAAGAGGCCAATTTAAAGTTTTTAACTCCAAGGCAGTTATTCTTGCAACCGGTGGTATTGGCCGGGCATATAAAATTACCAGTAACAGTTGGGAATATACAGGGGATGGCCATGCACTCGCCTACCATGCGGGTGCCGAATTAATTGATATGGAGTTTCTTCAATTCCATCCTACAGGCATGATCTGGCCTCTGAGTGTCCAAGGTATTTTGGTAACAGAAGCTGTTAGGGGCGAGGGAGGAATTTTGCTGAATAAGAATGGTGAACGGTTTATGTTCAATGATATTCCGGATTTATACAAAGCACAAACTGCCGACAATGAAGAAGAAGGCTGGCAATATACACAAGGTGATAAAAATGCAAGACGACCGCCTGAGCTTCTCACCCGCGACCATGTTGCCCGCTGCATCATGCGGGAAGTAAAAGCAGGAAGAGGCAGCCCTCACAAAGGTGTGTATCTTGATATTTCGTGGATCAAAAAAAGAATGAGCAACGCCGAAGACCATATTAAGAAAAAACTTCCAAGCATGTATCATCAATTTAAAAAGCTTGCTGATATTGATATTACAAAAGAACCGATGGAAATAGGCCCTACTACGCATTATATGATGGGAGGTGTAAAAGTAGATGCCGACACGCAGATGTCAACAGTCCCGGGTCTTTTTGCTGCTGGTGAATGCGGAGCAGGCTTACATGGGGCAAACAGGCTTGGTGGCAATTCACTTTCTGATTTATTAGTTTTTGGAAAAAGAGCAGGCGAATATGCAGCAAAATTTGCAAAGGAAAACCACGCCGGCTCTATTGATGAAAAACAAATTCATGAAGCTGCAAATTGGGCTTTGGGATTTTTCGAAAGAGATAAAGGAGATAGTCCTTTTGATGTGCAATTTGCTTTGCAGGATATGATGCAACAGCTTGTAGGAATTGTTCGGAATGAAACGGAAATGCTACGTGCTGTTGAATATTTGCAAATGATGCGGAAACGAGCTGTCAATGTTCGGGTAACAGGCAACCGAGAATATAATGCAGGATGGCACACTGCTATGGATCTGAAGAACCTGCTTACTGTTTCAGAAGCCGTTACTATTGCAGCTCTTGAAAGAAAAGAAAGTCGTGGCGCACATTTCCGGGAAGACTATCCTCAAAAAGATGAGAAAAATGGTAAATTCAACTTAGTAATTTTTAAGGGTGGAGATGGTCAAATGCAGATCAGGAAAGAATCTTTGCCGGAAGTGCGGGAAGACCTTAAAAAAATAATTGAAGAAATGAAGTAATGGCCAGAGTTGTTGGTTGACGGCTGTGGGGTTGGTTAAAAGTTTTAGTTATTGAAAGAAGGCTAATAACTATTTACCACATATCCAAACAAGCGGCCAGGGCCACAAACCAAAAATAATTTTCAATCATGCCGGTAGCAACATTTAAAATATGGCGGGGTGATGCAAAAAATGGAAAGTTTGTGGATTATACCACCGAAATAGCTGAAGGCATGGTAGTGCTGGATGCGGTGCATAAGATACAGGCCACACAAGCCAATGATCTTGCTGTGAGGTGGAACTGCAAGGCCGGTAAATGCGGATCATGTTCCGCTGAAGTAAACGGATTGCCCAAACTGATGTGCATGACCCGCCTGAGTGATCTGCCGCTGGATAAGCCGGTATTGATCCAACCAATAAAAGCATTTCCATGCATTAAAGATCTTGTTACAGACGTATCATGGAATTTCAGGGTAAAGAAAAAAATTAAAAAATTCAAACCCCGGCCACCCGATGTCGAAGATGGCACTTGGCGTATGGCGCAGGAAGACATTGACAGGGTACAGGAATTCCGGAAATGCATAGAATGTTTTTTATGCCAGGATGTTTGTCATGTGCTGCGGGAACATCAACTCTATGATGAATTTAGTGGTCCGAGGTTTTTTGTACATATAGCCGCGTTGGAAATGCACCCGCTTGATGTTGAAGATCGTAGAGAAGATTTAAAAAAGGCAAATGGTATTGGCTACTGTAACATTACAAAATGTTGCACTAATGTTTGCCCTGAAAATATAACAATAACTGACAATGCCATCATTCCGCTGAAAGAAAGAGTTGCAGATAAGTATTATGATCCGCTAAAAAAACTTTTTAGATTGTTCCGAAATAAAAAGACTTCCTGAGATTTAATGGTAAGAATTGAATTTCTAAATCATTCAAAATAGCATACCATGTTTCAGATAAAACCGATTTCCAGGGAAAGCATCCCTTCGGCACTTGAAAAAGCGGAACGGTACCGCTTGCTTAATGAACCCATGCTTGCAGAAAGTATTTGCCTGGATATTCTCGATGCTGACGCTCAAAACACTCAAGCTATTGTCACAATGCTTTTGGCAATGACCGATCAGTTCGGCTCTTCTTCTCTGGTTGACATAAACCAGGCAAAACAACTTTTAGCAAAGCTTCCGGATGAGTATGACCGGCAGTATTATGCAGGTCTCATCTGTGAACGGCAAGGCAAAGCCGTACTTAACAAACACATGCCCGATAGTGGATTTGTTGCGTATGAATGGCTGAGTGACGCGATGGAGCTTTATGAAAAAGCGGAAGCGATACGTCCGCCCGGTAAGGATGATGCTATTCTGCGTTGGAATACCTGTGCCCGTTTGATCATGCGACATCAATTGAAGCCAAGAGATGAAAAATACATTGAGCAACCATTGGAGTAATTTTAATCCACTTCTCTTTTCTTTTTACGACCAGGAAGCAATCGTTTTCTAATGATAAGATATCCATATTCGTGACAAAAAAATAAGTATTGTCTTTTTTGTTGGTGAAAGTGTGGGTAAGATATTTAACCCCAATTAAAAAAATTTGGCGAAACTTTTAGCTACGGCGAAATTAGAATTATACTTGCCTGGCATGAATTCCAGAAAGATTCATCTTCCCATATACACCATTAAAATTTGTACATCACTGGGATTAATGCCGGAAATACGGCTCGCCTGTCCAAGTGTACGAGGTTTTATTTTAGTAAGTTTTTCTCTTGCTTCATTTCCGAGAGCCTGAATTTTTTTGAAATCAAAATTTTCTGGGATCTCTAAGTTTTCTAACTGATACATTTTTTCTACAAGCTCTTTTTCTTTTTCGATGTAAACATCATATTTGATTTGGATTGAAGCTTGCTCAAGAGACTCAGCTGAAAAAGAGAATGGCATCTCTTTGATCTTCGGAAGATGAGTTGTCAAATCCTTTAATTCAACATCTGGACGCAGCAATAACCTTTCTGCTTTTTGTTTTTCAGAAATTAAAGATGAATTTATGGAAGATAGATACGGATTAATTTCTTCTGGTTCAATCATCAGATCTTTTAAGATCTTTTTTATGTTTTCAACCGCTTGTTTTTTTTGAATAACGGATTCCATTCTTTCCTGTGATGCCAGGCCTAACCGGTAACTTGTTTCGGTCAAACGCAAATCAGCATTGTCTTGACGCAGCAAAGTCCTGAATTCCGCTCTTGAGGTAAACATTCGATAAGGTTCCTGAGTGCCCTTACTGATGAGATCGTCAATGAGAACGCCAATATATGCTTCGCTTCTTTTTAAAATTACTTGTGGTAGGCTTTTGATTTTTTGATGAGCATTTATTCCAGCTATTAAGCCTTGGCAGGCGGCTTCTTCATATCCTGTGGTTCCGTTGATTTGACCAGCAAAAAAAAGATTCTTAATCAATTTAGTTTCAAGTGAATATGTAAGTTGAGTTGGAGGAAAATAATCATATTCAATGGCATAGCCAGGTCTAAACATTTTTACCTTTTCAAACCCCGGAATTCTACGAATTGCTTCGTATTGAGTTTGCTCGGGTAAGGAGGTTGAAAAACCGTTTACATACACTTCAACGGTATTCCATCCTTCTGGCTCAATAAATAACTGATGTCTTTCTCTTTCGGCAAAGCGATTGATTTTGTCTTCAATGCTTGGGCAGTATCTTGGGCCAACACCATCTATCCGCCCTGTGAACATTGGGCTTTTATCAAATCCTGTTTTTAGAATTTCGTGAACGATTGAATTTGTATAAGTTATCCAGCAGCTTCTTTGACTTTTTGGTTTTGATGTATTTAGAAATGAAAAGCCTATTATTTCGCTATCTCCTGGCTGTTCTTCCATTTTACTGTAATCCAGGCTTCTGCCATCAACCCGAGGCGGAGTTCCAGTTTTTAGCCTATCACTTTGAAAACCAATATCTACAAGTTGTTCAGTAATTCCAGTTGACGCTTTTTCAGCAACACGGCCCCCTCCAAAGTTTTTTTCCCCAATATGAATCACTCCGTTTAAGAAAGTTCCGTTTGTAAGCACAATCGCTTTTCCTTTTATTTCGTGTCCAAGCCCGGTGATCACACCGTAAACCACTTGATCTTTAATTAAAAGTCCTTTTACCATATCTTGGTAAAAATCAAGGTTTGCTGTTTGTTCCAACATCTCTCTCCATTTAGCTGAAAATAACATTCTGTCATTTTGAGACCTGGGGCTCCACATTGCTGGCCCCTTTGATTTATTCAGCATTCTGAATTGTATCATGGATCGATCCGAAACAATACCCGAGTAACCTCCTAAAGCATCTATTTCTCTGACTATTTGCCCTTTTGCAATTCCACCCATAGCAGGATTGCAGCTCATTTGAGCTATAGTCTGCATATTCATGGTGATCAATAGCACCTTAGAGCCGAGATTCGCAGCAGCAGCAGCAGCCTCACAACCTGCATGTCCGGCTCCAACCACAATAACATCATATTCGGGAAACATAAGCCTGCAAAGGTATTTTATTCTTTTTGCCCTTATTCAAATGTTTTAAAAAAAGAAATTTCCTTCTGAACCTCAGAAAGAGAGCGGCCATTGTTTAGAAGATCAAATTCAAAAGATGAATAAGAGGAAATTATATCTAAATAATCTTTTTTTTCACTGATAAAGTCTTTTTGACTTTTGGTGCTTGTTAATTCTGATAGTTCAATTCTTGTAATTTTCTCAACCAATTTTAAGCTCGGGAGGTACTGTGTTTTTTCATAAAGATCAATAAAGAAACTTTTAGCGGCAATAATATCTAAGCGATTGCCTCGATTTTTGTTTCCGTCAAATTTCTCTACTCTTACATTGATAAAATTCCAGCAAAGTCTTAATTCCTCATCGTTGCCGAAATCAAAATAAGTAACTGGGATTATATGATCAAATTGCCATTCCTTTCCAAAATTTTCCCAATTAAGATCTTTATCAAATTGTATTTCAATCCATTTTCTAATGTTTTCGATATCAAGCCCAAAATAAGGGGCATAAAATGAACATGGGTTTTTCTCAAGTATATATCTCCTTAAGGCAATTTGCCATTTTCTTTTTTCCCTGAACTTTAAAAGCGAAGGGGTGGTTTCTGATTTAAAAACCCATTTTTTTCTAGTTGACATAGAATTTTTAATTCAAAGATAAATGTTTCACGGAACACAGTTTCACTCAGAAACATTTTTAATGTATTATAACAAGGTTAATTTAGATTTTAGGTTATAATCTTAGGGTTATGTTTCACGGAACACAGTTTCTTATAGGAACATTTTGTTATCAGGTAATAAAATAATTCTGTAACAGTTCATTTTCCTTGTCACGCATTATTTTTATTTCTTTTTGTGTTTTGTCCTTGTATCCACAAAGATGAAGAGTTCCATGAAAAATTACCCGGTGAAGCTCATCTTGAATTGTAGTTTTAAAAATTTTGGCATTTTCCTTTACACGATCAAGACTGATATAGACCTCGGCTATTATTTGGCTTTGCATGTGCGATAGGTTAAAACTAATTACATCTGTATAAAAATCGTGATTTAAATATTTCCAGTTAATTTGAAGAAGGGCCTGATCCGAACAAAATATATAATTCAAATGATTGATTCTCTTTCCTTCTTTTTGAAAAAGACGATTAATAAAACCCTTAAGTTTCTTCCTATTCCTTAATATGGGAGTTACATCGTTAAAAACGAAATATATAGGCGGCTTCTGTTCTTTGGCCATTTTTCAAAATTCGTAAACAAAAAAGAACATACAAGGCTAGCTTTGTAATAAGTATAATATAATGACAAAATTATCTGAATTGAAACAGGGCCAAAGAGCGATAATCAGAAATTTCACCAATCCTGAAACACACTTAAAGCTAATGGAGATGGGTTGTGTGCCTGGTGAAAGCGTTCTGTTAGAGCAAATCGCTCCTTTTGGTGATCCGATTTCTGTAAAGGTTTCAGGATATCTATTAAGTCTTCGAATAAATGAGGCAGAACACATTGAAGTTGAAATAATTGATTGATTATCATTAAATTAAATGAAAATAGGCTTATACTTTGGCTCTTTCAACCCTATCCATACTGGGCATCTTATCATCGCAAATCATATACTAAACGAAACCGATTTACAGAAAATATGGTTTGTCGTTTCTCCTCAAAATCCTTTCAAAACAAACGAAAGTCTGTTGCATGAGAACAAAAGACTGGATCTTGTGAAAAAATCAATTGCTGACGATGAAAGAATGATGGCCTCGGATATAGAATTTAACCTCTCTAAACCATCCTATACGATTAATACCCTCACTTATTTGCAAGAAAATTACCCAGACGAAGAATTTTTTATAGTTATGGGAAGTGACAGCTTTCAAGGTTTATATAAATGGAAAAATGCTGAAACAATAATTAAGGAGTATAAAATCTTGATTTATCAAAGGCCGGGTTTTGAAACAGAAAACAAATTGCAAGCACAAATTGAAGTTTTGAATGCTCCTTTGTTGGATATTTCATCAACAGAGATCCGTGAACTAATTACAAAGGAAAAATCTATTCGTTATTTAGTACCAGATAAAGCAAGAAAAGAAATTGAAAAAAAAGGCTATTATAAAAAATAGCCAAGAAGTAAACAAAAAAGAACAATAATAGGTGAAGGAAGTCTTGTGTATTGCAGTAATAAAAAAGTCCCCAAAATAACTCCTACGTTTATAAAGCTTACTGTTTTTGCTTCTACTATTGAAATATCCTTCATGATGAAAAGGGTTGCGGCTATAAGAATTCCGACTACTGCTGCATTAATACCTTCAATTGATCTATAAACCGCTGCGTATTTTTTTAAGTTATTCCAAATAGGGAAGAAAAACAGCACCAGCAGGGCGCTCGGTAAAAAAATAGCTATAGTTCCAATTAAGCAACCCAACAATTGCATGGCGCTCCTTTCTTCGGGTGTTTTTCCCATATCTTTCAATGCCATTCCGCCCGCGAAAGACGCAATAGAAAATACAGGCCCTGGTATAGCACGAACGATCCCCATTCCATTATACATATCTTCTTTATCTATTGTAATAACATTTTGATCGTTCTTTTTTTCTTTTACTTCTGCCGACCGGATGCAAAACTGTTCATACATCATTGGCATTAACACTTGACCTCCACCAAACACAAGGCTTCCCATGCGATAAGTATTTTCAAATAAATTGATGGGTTTTCTGTTTGGCCAATTATGCTTTTTAGCTGTTGAACTTATAAAACCTGCTGCAATAAAAATGATTGCGAACATCCAAATGTTCCACCATTTAATTTTTCTTGGCTTTTGTTCTATTTGTGGAATACGCTTTCTGCTGAGGTTAGTGGTTATTCCCCCCAATATGATCAATAGAGGAAATATCCAAGGTTGTTTAAATAAAAGATAAGTAGCTGTTGCACTTACCAGCATGATAACCCATGTTATCGTATTTCGAATGGAGGCGCCAAATGATATAACAGCAGCATATACTAAAAAGCCTGCAGCCATTGGAGCGATGAATTTAAAAATATCATGATGAAGAGCTCTTTGATCAAAATAGTGAAGCAGAAAAGAAAAGGCTCCCATTAAAATAGATGCCGGTAAAATCCAAATAATTAGGGTTAGAATGGCAAGCAATATCCCACCTCTTTTATAGCCAATTAAAGTAATAGTTTGGGTGGAGGAGGCTCCCGGCAAAAGTTGACAAAACCCATTATACTCCAGTAATTCCTCTTTCGTTACATAAGGCCGCTGATGTACAAAACTTTTCATCATCATGGCAATATGCGCTTGGGGACCGCCAAAGGCAGTAAGGCTATGAAAAAAAACTGTTTTTAAAAAATGGAGGTGGCGGAGCATCACCATAATTAAATATAAAAAATTTCAGAATAGAACAAGGTGATAATCTTTCAAAGGCGCTTATTGATTATATTGATCCAAATTTTTTAAATGAAATATTTATCCTGTTTCATCTTAATCCTCTTTAGCAGCCAGTGCTATACTCAAAAGACAGATAAAAAATTAGAGGTAAAGATTAATGATTTGATCAAGGATTATCATGGAGATATTGGCATTTACATAAAATGTTTAAAAAATGGAAAAACGGTTTTAATTCATGCCGATACTATTTTTCCAACAGCAAGCATCGTAAAGGTTCCCATATTAATTGGAGTCATGGATAAAATAAATCGTAAAGAGCTTTTTTATGATTCCGCTTTCACTTACAAGGACTCCCTTTTGTATGAAGGTGAGGACATACTCGGGTCGTTCAAAAACGATGAAAAAATTTTGTTGAAAAAAATCATCATGCTGATGTTAACCACGAGTGATAATACAGCAAGCCTATGGTTGCAAAGTCTTGCCGGTAAAGGAACAAGGATCAATGAAATATTGGATAGCCTGGGTTTGAGATATACAAGAATAAATTCCAGAACACCTGGGAGAGAAAATAGCAGAAGTATTTATGGTTGGGGTCAAACTACTCCATCAGAAATGGGGACAATATTTGAAATGATTTATCGCAACCAAATATTTTCGCCGGCTATGTGTGAACGAATGATGCGGTGCCTTAGCCGAAATTATTGGGATGAAAATGAGGCCATTTCTCAAGTGCCACCTAATATTGAAGTATTTAGCAAAAATGGATGTGTAAATGCCTCAAGAAGTGAAGTGTTATTGGTAAATGCACCACATAATCCCTACATTTTTTGCATTTTTACGAAGGATAATAAAGACATTAGTTGGGTGCATGATAATGAGGCATGGGTCGTGGCAAGAAAAATCTCAAAACTTTTATGGAATTATTTTGAACCCAAGGAAAAATGGAATTCTGCTTTAACCCCGGAATAGTCATTTGAGTAATTGATAAGCGGCCAGACTCATTATATACGCTAAGCCTGTCATATAAGCCAGTTGTATCAGCGGCCACTTCCAGCTTCTTGTTTCACGGCGCACAACTGCCAATGTGCTCATGCACTGCATAGCGAATAAATAAAAGATCATTAAGGAGATGCCTGTTGCCAAAGTATATAATTTAGATCCATCAGGTTTTTTGGCTGCCTTCATTTTATCCTGTAGTTTAAGACTATTTTGATCATCTTCACCTACGCTGTAAAGCGTTGCCATTGTTCCTACAAAAACTTCTCTGGCGGCAAACGATGTAATCAATGCAATCCCGATCTTCCAATCATAACCCAGTGGAGAAATGGCCGGCTCAATGGATTTTCCCAAAATACCCGCATAAGAATTTTCTAACCTTGCTGCATGCAATTCTTTATTTAATTCGTTAACATTCGCGCCGGATTGAGATCTTAATTGTTCATATTGCGCATTAACCCTTTCCATTCTTTTTGATGGTCCAAATGAGCTCAGAGCCCAAAGAATTAAACTAATCACCATAATTACCTTGCCGGCATCAAAAACAAAAACTTTTGCTTTATTGAGCATGGTGTGTACAACATTCTTCCATCGCGGTGAGCGATACATTGGCAATTCAAGAATAAAAAAGCTTTTTTCTTTTAATTTAATAAAATGCTTAGCCACGTAAGAAACGATCAAAGCCATAGCAAGACCAAGTAAATACAATCCCATCATTACAAGCGCTTGTACACCCAAAAACCCGAACAAGTATGTTCTTGGAATAACGAGGCCAATTAAAATTGTATATACGGGCAATCTTGCTGAACAGCTCATGAGCGGAGTGATGAGAATTGTCAACAACCGTTCTTTACGATTTTCAATATTTCTTGCGCTCATGATGGCGGGTACAGCGCATGCAAAGCCACTGATCATGGGCATTACGCTTTTTCCATTCAATCCAACGCTTCGCATCAAGCGATCGGTAAGAAAACTGATCCTTGCCATATAACCCGTATCCTCAAGCAACGTGATCAATCCAAACAAGATCATAATTTGAGGAACAAACACAAGAATACCACTTAACCCTGCCAGCACGCCGTGCGTAAATAAATCACTCCACCATGTTTCAGGTAAAATAGAAGAAAGCGATGAGTTCAACTTTGCAAAGCCTGAATCGATCCAATCCATTGGGTATTGCGCGAGCCAAAACACCATTTGAAAAAGTAAAAACAGTACGACAAGCAAAATAATATAACCCCATCGGCGATGAAGCAGCAAATTATCCAACTTCTCTGTAAATAAGGTCTTTTGCAAGGGGTCTGGTTCGGAAACCGTTACCTGCATAATGCGTTTGATGCGATTATACCGTTGTAATATTTCTTCGGCTTGTGTTTTAGTAGGGTTAAAATGATATTTTCTCTCAATATTTTCAATAGTTTCCTGCATCTCATCATCAAAATCAAATGATTCGTGATTCATGAGATAATGAATGGCAGTATAATCGCTCAATGCGGGGAAAATTTTTTGCACATCTTCAATAGGCTCAACAGCAAGCTGCTTGTTTTCGATAAAATCACGCGCAGGCGCCTGGTATAATTGTAGTGCAGTTTGCTCGATGGCTTTTTTTAATTGTGGAATTCCTTTTTCTTTTCTTGGATTTACTGAAATTACCGGCACACCCAATTCCCTTTCCAGTTCAGTAATATCTATTTTAATTCCTTTTCTTTTTGCAAGATCCATCATGGTCAGAGCGATAACCATCGGTATCTTCAGATCGATGATTTGTGTGCAAAAAAGTAAATTGCGTTTCAAGTTGCTGGCATCAGCTACAACTACAATTACATCAGCCTTAATTTCCTTATCCTGATTTAATAAAACGCGATAGCTGATCCATTCATCCAGCCGCCTGGGATACAGGCTGTAGGTGCCCGGCAGATCAATTACTCTTGCTTCCATAGTTCCGGAAACAGCCGTTGATCCAGTTTTTTTGTCTACTGTCACTCCCGGAAAATTCCCTACTTTCTGGTTTAACCCTGTCAAACAATTGAACAAAGACGTTTTACCACTATTAGGATTACCAACTAATGCAATATGTAGCCTTTTATTTTTCACGACCTATCTAATCTGCAAAAATAATTTGAACCGGCTAAGCAGGGTTACGAATTGCGATTTTTATAACACATCATTAAAGGACCAAGGCTATTACGGTATTGGGTACTTAACCTTAATCTTAGCAAAACAATCAGTTCTCCGTTATGAAGCCCCATCATTGCAAAACTTTAACCGGATAATTTTATGCTAAGACCAGGAATAAGGTTTGTATCAATAACTTTGTGTCTTAATCTTAACGAACTATATGACCTTTCTCCGTTGGCAGTTTGTGCTAATATTATTTTTTTTAAGTCAGGCGGGTATATCACAAAAAATAAAAAAATCCGATCAACCTATTTATACCAATCTTCAAAGCCATATTCATTATTTAGCAGATGACAAATTAGAGGGACGACGAGCAGGAACACCGGGAGAAGAGTTAGCGATGAATTATATCAGCGATCAGTTTAAACAAATTGGCCTACGTCCTAAAGGAACGGAGGGATATTATCAAGCTTTTAATATAAATGAAGGAAAACAAATTAATTCAGGAACACATTTTATTATCAATGATAAAGAATTAAAGCCCAACGATGAATATTTTCCTTTTGTATTTAGCCCCAATGCAAGTATTGAAGCGTTACCGGCAATTTCAATGCAGGAAACGGGAATGCCATGGTTTATTGACCTTAAAGATGTAATTGAAGAAAATAGCAGCAATCCCCATTTTGATCTGAAAGATTACATTTACCAACAAACCAAAGAGCTAAATAAAAAAGGTGCTACCGCTTTAATTTTTTATAATACATCTGCCAAGGATGACGAATTAAAGTTTGAAGGAAAAGATAAGGCAGAAACGGTTAAGATACCAGTGTTGTATGTAACAAAAGCAGCAGCAAAAAAATACTTTAGTGATTCGTCTGCTTCCATTGATATGAAATTAAAGGTTGATATTGGTGGAAAGAAAAGAGTTGGCCATAATGTTATTGGATATATTGACAATGGTGCTTCCACAACTGTTGTGCTAGGAGCACATTTTGATCACTTGGGTTATGGTGAAGATGGCAACTCAATGCTTCGAACAGGAGAACACTCTATTCATAATGGGGCTGATGACAATGCAAGTGGTACTGCAGCGCTAATTGAGCTGGCGAGATTATTAAAAAATTCAAAGCTCACTAAGAATAATTATTTATTTATTGCTTTTTCAGGCGAAGAGCTGGGTTTATTTGGCTCAAAATATTTTGTAGAGAATCCAACCATTAGTTTGAGTAATATTAATTACATGATCAACATGGATATGGTAGGAAGACTAAATGATAGCACAAAAGTTTTAACGGTAGGTGGTTATGGTACTTCGCCGGAATGGTCTGAATTGATCTCGACAAAAAATAAAAAAAGCCCTTTCGTAATAAAAATTGATTCAAGCGGAACAGGCCCAAGTGATCATACCTCGTTTTACAGAAAAGATATTCCCGTTTTATTTTTCTTTACAGGCCTTCATTCGGATTATCATAAACCAACTGATGATTTTGATAAGATCAATTATACCGGCGAACTGCTTATCGTAAATTATATCTATTCTCTCATTGAAAAGGAAAATAAGGAGAATCATAAACTGGCGTTTACAAAAACGCGTGAAACTCAAACAACTACTTCTTCAAGGTTCAGTGTAACGATGGGTATTATGCCTGATTATACATTTGCAGGCACCGGCGTGAGAGTAGATGGCGTAAGTGATGGCAGACCTGCTCAAAAAGCGGGCTTGCAAACAGGAGACATCATTCTGCAACTGGGGGATTACAATGTCACTTCGCTTGAAAATTACATGGAGGCGCTGGAAAAATTTAAAAAGGGTGATTCAGCAATGGTAAAATTTAAAAGAGGAAGCGAGACCATGCAAAAACAGGTGCAATTCTGATTGCAATGAAATTAATTTTAGACAATAAGAACCTAACCGATGATTTTTTTGAAGACACAAGACTGCTTGGAGTCATGGCTCCTATTAAGGATTATCAGCTTTGCTGGCACCTAAATAAGGTGATGGGAATGGATTTTCGGATAAACAACGATATCGAAATACAGCTTACTAAAAAGAAAAGAAATTATTTTTTTGCGGTGTATGAGTTTTGTGAGCAAACGGGTTCTCTTTCGCATTATGTGTATAACAATCGCTTTGATGGTGAGTATCTTCTTCCTGAGTTCAAGCACCTTGATTTTTTGTGGCTTATGAAGGGAGACACTGTAACTGAAGATAGCCTGCAGCAAACTATCAATAATATAAAGGCAATAAATGGCGTACAACTTGTGGTGGAATTAACAAATGAAAAGATCAGAAATAAAGAACATTTGGTTTTTTGATCTGGACCTTCTATAACTCGCAAATTATTTTTTATGTGGACAGAAAAAGACAACAATCTTTATAACAAATTCCAATTCAAAAATTTTAGTGAAGCGTTTGCTTTTATGACCAGAGTAGCGATAGAAGCAGAGAAAATGGATCACCATCCTTTATGGACCAATGTGTATAATACAGTTGAAATATGGTTGTCAACACATAGTGCCGGCGATATAATAACTGATAAGGATAGGCAACTCGCTAAAAAAATCGATGCTTTGATTTAATGCCGTTGTTTTGAATTAATGCATTATCATTTTTCCACCGCCAGAGCCATCGTTACTTAACCCTGTCTTTGATAAACTATAGGTAAAGCTCAGCAAAAAGAACCGGCGTAAACTGTTTACACGGCTATCCTCAATGTAGTTTTGATTTGTACTCCGGCTTATTCTTACATTTTGATTTAAAATATCATTCACGGAAAGCTTCAATTCCCCTCGATTGTAATGCAGCATTTGCTTGCTGATGCCTGCATTCCATAAAGGCACTTTTTCATTAAAGCCTTGGCTATATTGATTCATGATGCTGTAATTAAAATCGGTTGCAAAGAAAAATCGTTTTGGCAATTGCCAATCCATTTCTGCAGAATACTCCTGATTAAAATATTTTGAATTTCTTGTAGATTGAATGGAATATTTCGAATTAGAGTGATTAATGCCTGCGCTTAATGATAGATTTATTTTTTTAGTGGGGCTTGTGTTCAACCTTAAGGTCGGCCCTAATGTAATGGTCTTTATCTTGTTTGTTTCAATAGTGTTTGTTGCATTGCTGATCAGTTGTTTTCCTTTATAATATCTGATGTCCGAACTGATCTCTACAGATCCCTTTAAAAAATGGACGGGAAAGCCCCAACTTACTGATCCGTTGGCATTATAAACTCCGTTTACATTTACGGGTATTACGGAATCTATACCTAGGCTGTTTATCTTATCATAGTTTACAATTTTATTTTGCGTTTGCTGTAAAGTAAAGAAGATAAAGAAGTTTCTATTCTTGTAGGGGTTGACCAAGGAGGTGTTCAATCGAACAGTATGTATAAATTCTTGCTTCAAATTTGGATTGCCGAGTTTTACGTATAGTGGATTGGTATTGTCAAGCACTGGTTGTAATTGCGATACGGATGGTTGGTTTGTGCTTGTGCTATAATTGATCAGGATATTTTTAAATCTGGAAAAGTAATATTGAAACCTTGCATTAGGCAAAAAATTCGTAAAGCTTTTGCTGATAATAGAATCTTTATTAGTCCCAATGACCTTTCCCTCTAGCTCAGATTGCTGCCAAGAAAGACCTGCTGCGTAATTATAGGTCTTGGTTTGTTTGCGAAGGCGAATACCTGCGTTGGTGTATCCATAGTCATTTTTATAATCATTGGTCAGTGAGCTATTAACCAGATCAAATTTTCCATTGTTATGATTATAATCATATGTTGTTTTTGAGGAAGTATTTTTTGTATTGCTTTTTCCTGCACTGAATTCTAGTAATGATCTTTTAAAGATGGGCTCGGTATAAACAGCTCTTGCATTATAACCCCTCAGGTTGCTCTCTGTATTGCTTTTTTGATTGATTGAATCTCTTCGAAGAAGCGAGCCAGCTTGATCATAAAAATTTGTAATGGACTGAAGCTTGCCATTGCCTTCATTATCATTTAAACTTGACAACAGATTTAGTGAAAAAGTTCTTCCTCTTTTGTGAAATCGTTTTCTGAAAAGAATATTTGTATTCAGATTGTAACCTTCATTGTTTGATAAATTATCACTAGCCCCATCGTTGATTTTTGTGTCTTGTGGCGACCGTGTAGCGTAATCTGATAGGGTTTTATTTCTTGTTTTCTGGTAGCTGAGTGATGGAGAAATCTTTATGGAATGAAATGAATCGATCTGGTAATCTGCACTAAAATTTAAACGGTGACTATTATTTAGATTATCAGAATATGAATTTTGCTTATAAATATTTTCTGGTGAAAAATATTGCCGCTGAATATTGGTTGTCTTATTGGGGTTATAGCGGTTATAAAAATAATTGCTTCTGAAATCCGTTTTAGTGCCGATAATGTTATTATAATTTATCCCACCGCCAAACGCAGTTGTAATGCCGTTATTATTGCCGCCCAACAAACCCGCAAGAGGATCATCGGAGCCAATGCTAAGATTAATATTCCCTCCAGTTTTTAACTGATTCAAAGCCCCGCTAAAATTCAGAATATCCATGAAGGAAAACCCTTCTGCATTGGTATTGTTACCCATGCCAATAGCCGACATTTGCCTCGCACCTTTAAACGAATTCAGGTTGAACCTTTCTTGGTAACGCTCATCAGTTCCTGCTCCGGCATTTATTTTTCCAAACATCCCTTTTTTCTTATCCTTTTTCAATTTGAGATTGATAGTTTTTTCGCTGTTACCATCATCAAAGCCAGTCAACTGGGCCTGATCACTGAGCTTATCATATACCTGAACTTTGTCTATCGCGTCGGCCGGCAAATTTTTTGTGGCGATCTTGGGATCATTCCCAAAAAATTCTTTTCCATCAACAAGTACTTTCTGCACTTTTTCCCCCTGAGCCTTCACTGTTCCATCTTTTTCTACTTTTACGCCAGGTAATTTTTTTAGAAGGTCTTCCACATTTGCATTGGGCTGTGTCTTAAAAGAACCTGCATTATATTGTATGGTATCGCCTACCAATGTTACGGGTGGGGCTTCGGCGGTAATTACTACTTCGCTTAACACTTTACTGCGATCCTTCATTACAATATTTCCAAGATCAATGCTCTTGTGTTCATCATCGATCTTGAAAGGCTGATTTGTATTATAATAGTTTACATGAGTAATGAGCAATCGATACTCTCCATTTTGTATTCCCGTTAGCTCAAATCTTCCACTATTGTCGGTCAGGGTAAAGCTAACTAGTGAGGAATCTTTTTTCTGCATCAATGTAATGGTGGCATTACTTACTGGCTGCTTGATTAAAGTATCGAAAGCAATGCCTTTTATTGTTCCTGTTTTTTGTGCTGATGTTATAAAATAAAAACAAGAGAAAAAAAGAGTAAGATAAAACTGTCTCATAGCTGTTTAATTCTGCTACGAAAATATTCCTAGAAACAGCAAAGGCGGGTTAACTATTCTTGTTTTAATGTTAATGAAGGTTAAGAAATTGCCAGTTAATAAGTAAAGGCATTGCAAGGTGACTACAAAAAATTATTTTAGGCACATTAGCTAACCTTGCGTCTTCCTCGAAAAAATATTCTTGAATATTTAGATGCCAAGCGAGCTGATGATTTGATAAAATAGATCGTTCAAAAACTAGAGCATATTCATCGTAATCAGCGCAAGGAATTTTACTTCTATCACCAATCTTTGGGAATTAAAACGAGTAAGAGTAACAATCCTATAGATAAAATTGTAGTTTTGTATATACTATTCCTAGAAAATATTCGTTAACCACTTCTAAATAATCCAAAAATGAAAAACAAATCCATCGTTCATACCCACGAGGAGGCAAGGATTTACAGGCATTATTATAAACCTTCGCTAAATATTTTCCGTTTTTTAAGGTCAGTATTGAGTGTGATTATATCAGGATCTTCGCCTGCTGCGCAGGGTTATGACCATAATCGTAAAAGAGCCCATTAATTTTTTACTTACTAACCCATTAAACAAATGCCCTCAAATTTTTGAGGGCATTTAAATTTAGTTGATGAAACGAAGAGTTCTTAAGGCACGCTCTATCGGTTTTGGTAAGGATATATTCTGAGTAGGGTTTCCATTTCTTCCACCCATTTTATTGAGATTGAAAAGAAAGCTAACCATGAAATAACGACGAAGCACATTGCTTCTGGCGTCTTCAATGTAATATTCTGTAGCAGTACGAGTAATGCTCTGGTTTTGATTCATAATATCATATACTGAAAACTTTAACTCGGCATTCCTTTTTTTCGAGAATTGCTTTGCAAGGCTAGCATTCCACAAAGGAATATTCTGATTAAATCCATCTGATCGCCCTGAATTAACATAGTAATCAAAATCTGTTGCTACAATAAAACTTTCTAAAAAGGTATAAGACATATCAGCAGAAAGAGTTTGGGTAAGATAGTGGTAATTCTGTACTGTATTCGGCACATATTTTACGTTGGTATAAGAAATATTTCCGTTCAAACCCAGATCAAGATTTTGGTTTAACAGATTGAAGTTTATCCCGGCGCCTTGACTAAGGGTCAGCGTCTTAGTAATATTTTTTTGCTGGTATAGCATGCTAACATCATTGTAGTAGTTAACATTAGTTGTGAAATTGACATTGGAACCGCGTAATTTTTTATTTTTAAATGGCACGCCTATGGTAATGAAACCGCTTGTATTGTAAGCACCGCTAAGATTTACAGGCTTAATCAGTAAAACTCCGCGGGCCGAATCTGAGTTAAGATTAGGAAAAGAGCCTTGTCTGATAGAATCAGTACTATTTACAATTTTATTGGCAGTAGTATTGAAATTAATATTTGCAGCAAAAAATTTGAACGTGAGGATATCGAAAGTATTATATCCCAAATTTAGATTATGATTAAACTCCTGTTTTAGATCAGGATTGCCAATTCGCCATTGCAGCGAATTGGATTGATCCAGTACATTCTGTAATTGGGAAAGGCTGGGTTGATTGGCTCTTCCATTATACCTAAACCGGAAACTTTTGCTACGGTTAACCTGGTAATTAAAGTTGGCAACAGGAAAAAAGTTTTTGTATTTGTTCCTGCTTATAGAATCTTTGCCTGTTGTTACGAGATGACTTCTACTTTCAAGAGTTGAAAATTGCACGGCCGTACCCAACTGATAATTATATTGTTTTTTTTGTACGCGGAAATTGATACCTGCACGGTTGGCCTCAAACCGATTTTTGAAATAATTTGTTAGTGGAAGGTTTAAAACATTATACTTTTCTGATAACGCATCATAGTCATAGGTTTTTTTATCCGATGTATTCCTGTTATTTGTATAAGCATAATTCAATTCAAGTAGCTTGTCTTTTCCCAGAGGTTCAGTATATGATGCACTGATCACGTTGTTGTGAGTAAAAGTTTCCTGAACCGTATTTCTGTTTTGGTTAAACAAACGATCCACACTGCTGTCGGGCTTGTAAAAAACATTTGACGAGAAAGTGAAGCTTTCTCCGTCGCTGTTACTATATGAATTTGACCATCCGGCAGTCAGTGTTCGCCCAATTTTATGGAAACGGTGGCGGTACAAGAAATTAGTATTCATATTCACGCCATCTCTTTTATTTGTGTTATTTGTAAGGCTTATTACAGATAAATATTTCTGAACAGGAGTAATAGAATTTGTGAATGACGAGTCGACGCTTGAATTATCTGAATGCTGGAAAGTAAAGCTTGGCGTATAAAGAAGAGAGTTCATTGAATCGATCTGATATTCCAGCCTGATGTTAAAACGATGGTTTTGGTTAGTGCTATTAGAAAAATATTTTTCACTTAACTCTGTAGTAGAATCATTCGGGTAAAATGATTGCCTGAAGATATCCTTCTCCATCTCCGTTTTTGTATTTGAAAAGAAATAGTTAGCTCCAACTTTGAGTTTTGCGGCTACATAATTATTATAATTGACACCAGTAGAGATAGAACGGCTAATGCCGCCCGAAGAAAAACTATTGCCAAAGACTCCTCCAAACCCTCCTCTTGTACCCATCACTTGCATGCCATTTCCTCCCCCCAAACCACTTCCTAAGCTACTATTACCTGTTCCCGTATTTTGAAGACCACCCATGGCTGTAATAATATCAGAAAAAGAAAATCCTTGTTTATTAATGTTGTTTAAGTTGGCAAGGAGTGATAACTGTTGGTCTCCATTAAAATGATTAAAGCTTAAATTGGTCTCATATCGGCTGTCAGATCCTGCTCCAACCAGAGCTTTTCCAAAATATCCCTTTCGCTTATCTTTTTTCAATTTTATATTGATCGCTTTTTGCCGGCTGCCATCGTCAATCTTGGTAAACTTTGCCTGGTCACTCATATCATCAAAAACTTGCACACTTTCTACCATATCCGCAGTAAGGTTTTTTGTAGCCAGCTTGGGATCATTGCCAAAAAACTCCTTTCCGTCAACATATACTTTTTGTACCTGTTCGCCTTGCGTTTTCACTGAGCCATCCTTATCTACTTGCATACCTGGAACCTTTTTCAACAGATCTTCTACCGAAGCGTTTGGTTTTGTTTTAAAAGCATCGCCTTTAAATTCAATGGTGTCCTTTTTTATTTTGATCGGAGCGTCATCTTTCACAACCACTTCGCCCAGGAGTTTATATTCTTTTTCCATTCTTATTTCACCTAAATCAATAACTTTTGTTGCGCTGGTAATAGAGAAGTTTTTATTGAACGATTGATAACCTTGAAATGAAATAATAACCCGGTAATCACCGGAATCAAGATCTTTTATCTCAAAAAAGCCCAGTTTATTAGATAAGGTATAAGAGAATAGCGATGAATCTTTAATGCTGATAACAGAAACGGTAGCTTCGGTTAAAGGTTGTTTGGCAGAAGTATCAACTAATTTTCCTTTTATTGAGCCAAAAGGAGTTTGTGATATGGCAATGCCCGCAAAGGCCATTAAGCCAATAAGTAATGGTAAGGTTTTTTTCATAAGACTTGAATCTCTACGAATTCAGGCGTAAATGGCAGAACTTACCTGCGGTTTACGATAAATAATAACGGAAAAATCGGCTAAAAGGTATGTATTACCGATAGTTATGGTTGGCTAAACAGGTATTCTATGATTCTATGAAAGAATTAGTGTTGCCTGAAACGACTAATCCGTTTTTGAAAGATAATATAAGATAAACGGTGAATTCTGTCTTCCTTCGCTGTCCTTTGAAATATACGTGGCCGCTCATTAACTAAACAGGTATTCTACATCTTCTCTTGAAAGACTCTTCACAAAAGTGGCGTCGTCAGCAATCAATTCTTTGGCCAACATTCGTTTCTTTTCTTGTAGCTGGAGAATTTTATCTTCAATAGTATCCTTGCAGATCATGCGATAGGCAAAAATATTTTTTGTTTGTCCTATGCGGTGGGTTCGATCAATAGCTTGTTGTTCAACGGCAGGGTTCCACCAAGGGTCAACAATATAAACGTAATCGGCAGCTGTTAAATTCAAACCTACACCACCGGCTTTAAGCGAGATCAGGAAAACTCTTACGGTTTCATCATTCTGGAAACTTTGAATGGCTTTTTCTCTGTCGGGTGCAGAAGTACTGCCATCGAAATATTCAAACTTTACATCTAATTCGGTTAGTTTTTGTTTGATCAAAGCAAGCATGCCGAGGAATTGTGAGAAGATCAGTGCTTTGTGATTTCCTATATTCTCAGTGATCTCTCTCGTCAATTCATCCAGCTTAATAGAATGATTCTCGAACTTCTCATCTTCATTCAATATCGCCGGTGAATCGCAGATTTGGCGAAGCTTCATCAACCCTTGTAATATTGTGAGCTGTGATCGTTGAATACCCTGCATTTCAATTGTGCCCAATATCTGGTTACGGAAGTCATTACGGTAAGCATCATAGATCCTCCGTTGATCATCTTCCATTTCGCAAAACAAGACCATTTCCTGTTTTTCGGGAAGATCTTTTGCAACCTGTTCTTTTGTACGACGAAGAATAAAGGGGTAAAGAATTTTTTTGAGATGGTCCTTTCTGTCTTCTTCACCAAACTTATCGATTGGAATGGAAAACTCCTGTCGGAAGAATTCCATAGTGCCCAGCATTCCCGGATTCAAAAAATTCATCTGAGCAAAAATGTCAAAGGTGTTATTCTGAAGAGGCGTTCCGCTCATACACAACCGGTGTTTTGCACTAAGGAGCGAGGCAGCTCTGGTAACTTTACTCGATGGATTTTTGATAGCCTGAGATTCATCAAGGATCACGTAATCAAATTCCACACTCATAAATAATTTTATATCACTTCTCAGAGTTCCGTATGTTGTAATGCTTATATCATAGTTCATCAACTCATCTTTTATTCTTGATCGCTGACCGCCATGATGAATATGATAGGTCAATGAAGGCGTAAATTTTTTGATCTCATTTTCCCAATTGTAAATAAGTGTAGTAGGACAAACCACCAAGGCCTTAATTTTTCCATGTTCTGCCTTAAAATGTTCAAGAAACGAAAGGGCCTGCACAGTTTTTCCCAAACCCATGTCATCGGCCAGAATGCCACCCCAACTTATTTCATGTAAATAATTCAACCACTGATAGCCAGCCACCTGATAAGGGCGAAGTATGTTTTGCAAATGATCGGGAGGTTCAATATTATTTATTTTATCAAATTCACGAAGCCGCTGATATTTTTCTTCTAGTTGAACGACAAGTTCATTTTCATCACGGTTCGCATATAATTCGTCAATTACACTTAGATGATAGCGGGATAATTTCAATGAATTTGTTTTTCCCTCGCCCACACGAAAAAGCAATGAATATTTTTTAATCCATTCCTCAGGTAAAATTCCAAGCGTTCCATCGTTAAGCTGAACAAATTGCTGTTTATTGGCCAATGCTCTTTTTACTTCTGCTACAGTTACTTGCTGATCCCCAAAAGCGATATTCACTTTTGCATCAAACCAATCAGTATTGCTGCTGATAAAGATTCTTGTTTGTGGCTTCGCCGTATTAAAACGGAAATTTTTCAACGCCTCAAAGCCAAATACGGGAACCTTCATTTCATTTATAGCATCTACAAATAAGAAGAACCAATTATTTCTCAACACATCGGTTCCTTTTAATGCCAATGCATGTGAATCTTCCTGGTAAATAAAATTGGAGTGAAGATTTTGCAGTTTTTGTATAAATATTTGTTCTGCTTCACGATTTCGGTGTACGATCAGCACTTTATCACCTTGTGGTACGATGATCTCATCTCTATCTCTTGCTTTTGTTTCATAACCTTTATAAGAAAAGGATGGCTGAAAAACGAGATAATCACCTTTTTCCAGCAAAAATAATTTTACCTCCGGATCACCAGCTTTTACTTCTTGAACAAGCGACTGATCAAAATCAACCTTAAATTCTTTTGTGAGTGGCAGTACGAATTGGTGCAAAGTTTTATTCCATTCATCTGCACTGATTTCCATTTTTCCTTTCGGTAAAAATTTATCGATAACATCAATTACTTCCGTGTTCTTCCATAAGTAGGCCTGGTGGTTAAATAAAAATAAAAGCGGGCTGGGGCTTTCATTATCTTCTAATTCATGATCCAATCCATCTGCTTTTACATGACAGTGAATAGTATATTTTGCATTCTTGCTGATGGAAAAATGAGGTTTTGCCTCTTCTGGAGATAGTTTTAACTCTTGAAGATTATTTGTTTTAAAAGATTTTCCTGCTGGCAATTGAAAGGCAAGAGGTGCCGTCTCAAAATCGTTAAATAGTTTTTTTAATTTAGGAAGCAAATACTCAGCCATTAAGTTTTTTGTTTCATCTGCTAAGTCTTCTTGCTCATGGTGAATAATATTTTCCCAAATGCCTGAGAATGGAGAATTACGGCTGATATATTTATTGATCTCATTTTCTTGTAATTTTCTCAACAAACCAAGCGATTGTTTATCCTGCTCACTATATTTAGCCGTATCGATATATTTAGTTAGATCCATTTTTTCCACCTTGCCCGTATATCCATTGTCCGAGTCATTACTTTCCCCATGTACAACATCGATCGTGAAGTAAGGGAATGTTTTTTTATGAAAATTAAAAACAACACCCAGCCTATGCGATGATGGAACTACTACTTCTTTTTCTTCAACGGGTATAGGTCGTTCTTCGATGACTGCAGTTTGTTTGGCCGGCACAGTAACGACCGAAGCAATTTTTTTGATGCCTATATCCAAGACCCTCAAAAAAGGCTTACCATCCTTATAAGTAAACTCAAATTTTCCGGCGAGGTCGTCATTCAACGAATAACCGTAGGCTTCAAGTAATTTATTTTTTTCTTTATCCCAGTTGCGAATGCTATCAAAATAATGAGGACCATACGAATTCAGCAATTGCAAAAAAACGATCACTTTTGGCAAACAAAGCGGATGCTCGTGATCAACGTAATCACAGCTGGTATCAAAATTCCTTTCCTCATTTTTACTGATGATAACCTTGTAAGTATTGCCCTCAAGAGGAACGGTAGCTTTTACTGTTTCATTTTTAGCAAACTCAATATTTGCCTTATTGGTGCGAAGAAATTTTTCAGCCTCAGTAAATACAGCTGGTGAAGAAAGCAATCGCAATGATTTCAGGTCAATGAATTTCATCTTTGCCACTGTATGCCTTTGATCATACTCCACTTCATCTGCATCAAGCATGTTTTTATCGATCATTTCCTGCAGTTGAAAAAGCGAAGCAGCTTCGTGGCGGCATATATCGCCTAAATTGTACGGGCAAGTACATCTTACTGACAGAGATTTCGGGTCTTTTATTTTTTGGATATATACTTTATAAAAGGTAGAGTAGATATCATCTTTTACTCTAAATACGGCTGAGCCAAAAAGATTATCATATTCAACCAGCTCAACAAAACCGATAGCGTGAATTTTTTTTCCACGGCGAATTACTTCATCGGTTCCATGTGTATAAACATACTTAATTAGGTGCGGGAGGGCCAAACTATTTCAAATTTAGGTTTTCAGATCTTAGATTGACGAATTTGCTTTTTATTGAATCTGAAATCGCAACTCACAAATCTAAAATCTCTATTGGGCAATCTGCAAAAATAAAGGAATGTGACCCTCATTTCCTTGTAAAAAACAAAGAATTAAGAAATAATTGTTGTTAGCATCGTGAAGCAAAAAAATGAAGTATCTTGCTAGATTTTTTAATTCACTAAGCGGAGTAAATCAGTCCATCTACCCTTTCATGATTTCACTATTAATTTCCCTTCGCGATAAATAGGAAGAACATTTGCCTCATCAGCAGTTAAGCAATACCTAATGTCTTTTTCCAATCCAAAATTCATGAGCCGATGATAATGCGAGGCATTATTCTTTTTTATAAATCCAAAAAGGTCTTTTTTCGCTTTTTCATACATTGCTTCAGCCATGTGCGATGAATCACAATTGATATCAAAGTGATCTTTAATTTTTAAGATAACGGCACCTGCAAATAAAGCATCTTCCATATTCACTTTATCCTTCCATGCAGCGCAACCAAGAATTACATTTTTTTTCATTTCGACTAAATGGTCACATACAGCAGAAAGGTTAGTGAATGAACCAGTAACGATCTCTGTTGCCCCTTTTTCTAACGCCATGTGAAGAAGCCTTGTTCCGTTTGTCGTTGTAAGCACTAACGTTTTTCCTTCAATAAACTTTCTTGGATATTCAAAGGGTGAGTTGCCATTTACCAGCCCTTCGGCAATTTTTCCATCTCTCTCACCCGCGGTGATCCCTTCTATTTGTCGCCCTAATTCAATGCACCGGCTTACACTATCAACGGGGATAACGCATTTGGCTCCATTATACAATGCAGCAGCAATGGTAGAAGTTGCTCTCAGCACATCAATAATCACAACGATACTGTTGTTTACATCATATAAGTGCACAAGAGCCGGTGAAAGTGATGTGTGTAGCGAAGGCTTGTTACTCATTCAAGCAAAAGTAACGGAAAGAGAATTTACTTTTCCAGCAGCCTTCTCCATTTATTTGTTTCTGCGTATTCTTTAATGACCTGATTACGCTGCTGCAGTAAATTTTTTAAATAGCGAGTGAGATAAAAGGAGTTGAGCAATTTTCCAATGCTGCCATAGGGGATTTCGTAATGAAACAAATCAATCATAATAGTTCCATTTTCACATGGTTTAAAAAAATGTTCGTGTTTCATTTCTTTAAATGAACCCTGCGCCTGTTCATCAACAAACCGCATAGGCTTCTGCATTTCTATTATTTTAATACGCAGTATTCTTGTTTTAAAAAAATGTTTTGCTTTCCAGGTAACAGTTTCGTCTTTATTGATCAGGCCAAATCTTGTGCCCGCTACGGCTTCTTCCTTATGTTGCTTCATGGACTCTTTGTGCAGTTCAATGTTACGGCTGAGGTCGAACACCCTTTCTACAGGCGCTTCGATAAAAGTGGTAAGATGAATTAAAGGCATGGGATATGGATTAGTATCGTTGGTAAAATATTATTTTTTTCGTGAAGAAGCAAGCGATTGTAAAATCAATTTTATGAAAATGGGATTTTTGCCACTTTCGCTTGTAAAAGTTTATCACGAACTTTTATATAAATGGAGGTATCAAGAGCCGAAAAAGCTTTTCTTACATAACCCATTCCGATGGCTTTACCCAAGCTTGGTGATTGAGTTCCCGAGGTTACTACTCCAATCACTGAACCAGCAAAATCTTTTATCTCATATCCGTGTCGAGGAATCCCTTTTTCGGTCATTTCGAATCCCACTAGTTTTCGCTCCACTCCTTCTGCCTTTTGCTTTTCTAAGATTTTCTTTGCTATAAAATCTTTATTGAATTTTGTTATCCACCCAAGTCCCGCTTCCAGCGGAGAAGTTGAGTCGTCAATATCATTACCATAAAGGCAGTATCCCATTTCCAAACGCAGGGTATCTCTGGCACCCAAGCCAATCGGTTTTAGGCCTTGTGGTTTTCCTGTTTCAAAAATAGTGTCCCAGATTTTACCGGCAGCGCCATCCTTGTCTTCAAAATAAATTTCAACCCCTCCTGCACCCGTATAACCTGTTGCGCTTATAAGCACATTATCTACTCCGGCAAATTTTCCTTTTGCAAATGTGTAATACTTTAGATTTAAGATGTCCATTTCTGTAAGGGGCTGCAAAATTTTTGTAGCATTAGGACCCTGAACCGCCAATAAGCAAGTTTTATCTGAAATATTATGCATCTCCGCATTGTTGTGATTAAATGAGCTTATCCAGTTCCAATCTTTTTCAATATTGGATGCATTGACCACAATCATATAAACTTTATTTTCTTCAATGCAATAAATCAGGAGATCGTCAATAATTCCTCCACTTTCATTTGTCATGCAACTATATTGCGCTTTGCCTGCAGTAAGTTTTGATGCATCGTTCGTTGTTACTCTTTGTATAAGATCTAAAGCATTTTCTCCCTTTAAAATAAATTCGCCCATGTGGCTTACATCAAACACACCTGCGTTATTCCTAACTGTGGAATGTTCCTCATTGATGCCAGTATAACTAATGGGCATGTTGTAGCCTGCAAACTCAGCCATCTTGGCCCCCAACGCAATATGTTTATTGGTGAAAGGAGTATTTTTCATTACAGAAATTTGTGTGCAAATGTAAAAGCAATTTGTTTTTTAGCCTTAAAAAGAAAGGCCCCGTTAAAAAACAGAGCCTTCGATCCCGACAAGTCGGGACTCCAACTTCAACCGAGTTTTAGTTGAGCAAATTTGTGAACGAAAAAATCGGGGAATAAGCTACTGATTCAACATTGTGATCAGGGTTACTAACTTGCCTCTCTTTTTTTATATTTTTATTCGGAATAGTATCCTGTAATCTCTTTTTATCCTCATCAAGTTGCCTGCGATCTTCTTCTAATTTTTTTTCTCTTTCTTGGATGCTTTTTTTCAAGTCCTTTTTTTCATTATATCGATATTCATCATCCTTTTGTTTTTTTTCTTCTTCTTCCTCGGGATTTATCAATTTACCATCGCTTTGCATTGTGTAATCAATCCCTGGTTTCAAATTGGAATAATCATCATAGTCCCAATCGCTTTGCCAACGGCGTCCCCAATAGCGTCTTTCTTTCCATGTTCTTCGCACAGCCCAAGGATTGAAGGCATGCAGCACCGATTCATCAAAACTGATTTTCTTTCCTACAGGTATTTCAATTTCGACGATCACGCCTTGTCCGCGAAACTTACTATTCTTATGAATAGCTAATCCGCTACCCATATTTAAAATGCTGTCCTGAGAGCTTAAGTTGAAGATCGTTTGTGAAGCTCTATTTTTAACGTCGGTTAAATTACTGCCAGCACTGTACTTATACATTCTAACATGATATAAGGTATCGTCACTTTTATCATATCTTATTTTAACATTGTTGTACTTCAAGCTATCGTCTGTAATATCCCACCCCGCGTTATCATCATGTATCCACCAAACAGTTCCATTATAACGGATTTCAGGTTCATTTACTTTTACAATCATTTTTCCTTTTGCAGGCTGAGTTATTGGAACTTCAATTGCATCCGTTCTATCATAAACTCTTAGATCTTTTGCAATGCTTGCAGCGAATGTGATTGCGCAAATCCAGCCAACCAGCCACAAACCTCCGAAGATCCAGCCGAGGTGAGGACTTTTTGATCGTACCCTTACTATTCTTCTGATTAACCATGTCATAAAAGCTACAACAGGTATCGTGATAAAAAATAATAACGTTCCCCAGGCAGAAAGCTTTTGAAGATTACTTGTCCATAAAAAATTGTTTACAGGCCATGAAGTGATTCCGCCAAAGATCAGGATCATTAACGCTGCAAACAGAAACAATGCAATGCATCCGGCAATAAAAATGAAGAATGCTTTGAAAAGAACGCCTATGATATGCGCAATTCCTCTTACAGCAGGTCGGGTAGTATCCGCCACCTCGCTAGCCCACACTTTTCCTCTTGTGTTAGCAAATTCTTTCGCTCTGTCGCCAATCTGTTGTGCAGATGTTTTTACTTCCTCACCCCAATTTTGCATGCGGGTCTTAACATCGCTCATTCCTTCTTGCACATTTTGCCGGATGGTATTTACGTCCACTCTTTCTCCCCGCATTTCCATTTTCTCAAATGGGCTTCTTGCTTCAGGTAATACCATCCAAAGAATAATGTAAGCAAGTATAAATGTGCCGGTAAATGGAGCAATGAATAGGTTTGGAAAAATATCACGATGCCATGCGAAGAAAATACCATTAAAGGTTCCAAAAATTATGTTCAGTAATAGCGGAGACAGCAATATTAGCCGGATGATCCATGCCTGTATCTTGAAATAAGCCCCCAAACCGCCTGCAACGCCGGCAATGATTTTATCATCTGGATTGCGGAATAATCTTTTCCCTCTGTAATTATCCAAATCCTTAGATGGTAATACTATCCAAAGAATAATGTAAAGCAGAATTCCGAAGCCTGCGGTAAAAACAAAAAGCAACATTAAAATTCTCATAACCGCAGGATCTATATCAAGGTAGTTTGCAATGCCGGAAGCCACGCCACCCAGAATTTTATCACTTGAATTACGATATAACCTCCCTCTTTTTTTACCTGGATATGCTTCTTCTTTTGAAGAAGTTTGTTGTTTTTGTGCCCCGGCAGAAATTGTTTCGGCTTCTGCTGCATCAAAATCTTCAGGCCTTCCCATGGATGAAATAATTTCATCTATATCTGCGTCTGTAACTGAATCAGCCCCCCTTCTTATTTTCTCATTCATTAATTCAGCAATACGGCTTTCAATATCATTAATGATCTCGTCGCGACCTTCTTCATTTACAAAATACCTGCGAAGACTTTCAATATATGCCTGGAGTTTTTCGTAAGCAGAATCTTCAATCGGTATTACTCTGCCGCTCAGGTTTATGTTGATGATCTTTTTCATTGTCATAAAATTTTTTGGTTGAAGCTCTCCGCTGATGCAGAGAAAAATGTTATTGGTTGAGTGGTTCGTTTGATTTTTTGTTTGCTAAAGCATTTACGCCATTTGCCAACTCCTGCCAGGTTTGTTCAAGCTCTTTGTAAAAGGACTCACCTTTTGGAGTCAGCGAAAAGTACTTTCTAGGGGGTCCTGAGTTACTTTCTACCCAGCGATAGGTGAGCATCTCTGCATTTTTCAATCTTGTGAGCAAAGGGTATAAGGTACCTTCCAGAATGTGAAGACCCGCAGTTTTCATCTCCTCTACTATGTCGCTGGGATAAGCCTCTCCTCGGCGAATAATAGAGAGAATGCAGAATTCGAGTATTCCCTTCCTCATCTGGCTTTGTGTATTCTCTATGTTCATAATCAGGTTTGAATATTTCCTCAAATCAACTTAACGGCATAAAGATAGGGCGATATTTGGTACTATGCAACACATAGTACCAAGTTTTTTTAAGTAATGGTTAATAAAATGAAGCAATAATTAGATTGAAAAACAAGCCTGTGGCCTATTTCAGGAAAATCAGCTTAAATAGAAATAAGGTTATCCCATTTTATGAATGGTAATAAAATGGAAGTAAGCGGTAGAATTGAATTGAGAGAAGATTTTAATGCGACCCCAGATATTGGGAATCATAATTGCCAGGATCTGCAATCATATACTTCTTTACATTATTGATCAACATTTCATCCAAAACATCAACCACATTTTTATAAGAAGATTTTTTGCCGGGCTTTATAAGCACGATTAATTCTCTCTGAGCAATGTTTCTTTCTTCAAGATCATTTTGCTTTCCTCGAATGACATTGCCTAAGCCGTTTATTTCACTATAAGATGTTTGATAAATCTGATGATTCATTATGGCAGTCTCTTCTAATCCGAAATAATAGAATACCTTGTCATCACTCCCCAATAAAATAGTTAATGATTTTGACTCTTGTATTTTTGTTGAATCGCCTTCATGCGGCATGTATAAATTGGTAACGGCTGGTTTTGAAACTTCTGTAGTAAAAATAAAAAAAGCAATAAGCAAAAAGCCGAGATCAACCATGGGGGTCATATCAATTTTCAAGTTTGCTTTTTTCATTCTTTGAACACCACCTTTATTGCGGGTTGGTTCTCCAATATTTAATTCAGTCATAACTCAGTTTCTTATAAGACGCAGTCAATAAAAGTTTCCATATTTGGTATGTTATGTTGATCACGGCATTTATGGCATTGACTTTGGTCATTTAGTTTCAGATTATTTGTATTTAGCTTTATAAAAAAATTACAATGAAAACGATCATTGTTCCTACGGATTTCTCAGCGATTTCAAATAATGCCATGGACTATGCTGTTGGCCTTGCAAAAAATACAGGTAGTAGCATTTTGTTATTTCATGCGTATCAGGTTCCTGTAAGCATGACCGATGTTCCGATTGTATTGGTATCAGTAGAAGAGCTGCAAAAAAATGCGGAAATGAAAATGGCCGAGGTAAGAAAATCGCTGGAGCAAACTACTCGCGATTCAGTTAAAATTTATGCTGAAACCAAATTGGGCGATACAGTTGACGAGTTGGAAGAGCTTTGTAACCGGATAAAACCTTTTGCTGTAGTAATGGGAACCAAGGGAGCAACAGGGCTTGAAAGAGTTTTTTTTGGAAGCACTACTTTGACAACTATAAAACATTTGAGCTGGCCTGTGATTGTCGTGCCACCTAACAAAAAATATTCAGCAATAAAAAAGATTGGTTTCGCCTGCGATTTTAGAGAAGTTGTAAAAACAACACCTACTCATTTTATCCGTGATTTTGTAAAGGAATTTAATGCGGAATTGCATGTTCTTAATGTAGACTTTAAAAATTCGCATTTTAAGCCGGAAACGCCGGAAGAATCGCTTTTATTACATACTATGCTGGAGGATTTAAATCCAAAATATGATTTTATTGAGGAAGAAAACATTGAAGCAGGTATTGAAAAATTTGCAGAAAAAAACAACCTTGATTTAGTGATCACTATTCCCAAAAAACATAAACTGCTTGAAGGACTGTTTAAGAAAAGCCATACAAAGGATTTGATTTTTCATTCCCATTTGCCCATTATGTGTGTACATGAATAAGCCTTTAACCTTTAGCTACGAGCTTCAAGACCTTAATACGTTTCTTGATGATTTTAAATTAACGGTTTGTTCGAGTAAGGAATCTCATTGCGTAAGCTCATATTCGAAGCTTTTCTAAAACTCCGCATTCTTCGGAGTTCTCGGAAACGCGATAACATCCCTTATATTGCTCATACCTGTTACAAATTGAACCATTCTTTCAAAACCTAGTCCGAAACCAGCATGAGGCACAGTACCAAATCTCCTTGTGTCTAAATACCACCATAGTTGATCAATAGGCACATTCATTTCTTTCATTCTTTGCTCCAGTTTTTCCAATCTTTCTTCACGCTGGGAGCCACCGACAATTTCACCAATGCCGGGAGCAAGAATATCCATAGCAGCAACCGTTTTACCATCATCATTTTGACGCATGTAAAATGCTTTGATTTCTTTGGGATAATTGGTTAGGATCACAGGTTTTTTAAAATGTTTTTCTACCAGATACCTTTCATGTTCACTTTGCAGATCCATTCCCCAGCCTGTAATTGGATATTGAAACTTCTTTTTCTTGTTGTGATTGCTTTCTTTTAAAATATCAATCGCTTCTGTATAAGTCAATCTTTCAAATTGGTTGGTTAAAACAAACTCTAGCTTTTCCATTAATCCCATTTCACTTCGCTTGTCCTGTGGCATTTGTTTTTCTTCATCTGCTAAACGTTGTGTAAGGAATTCGAGATCTTCCTTATTATTATCAATCGCATACTTGATAATATATTTAATGAATTCTTCAGCAAGGTTTGCATTATCTTCCAAATCATAAAAGGCCATTTCAGGCTCTATCATCCAAAACTCTGCAAGATGTCGAGGGGTGTTAGAATTTTCGGCACGAAAAGTAGGGCCGAAAGTATAAACTTCACCAAAAGCTGTTGCGGCTAACTCCCCTTCTAATTGCCCGCTGACTGTAAGGTTAGTACTGCGACCAAAAAAATCTTCTTTAAAATTCACAGTGCTATCGTCATTCAACGGTGGATTGCTAAAGGGAAGTGTAGTTACCCGAAACATTTCGCCAGCACCTTCCGCGTCACTTGCCGTAATGATGGGGGTATGCATGTAAACAAAACCCTTTTCATTAAAAAATTTATGGACAGCAAATGCTAAAGCGTGACGGACACGAAACACAGCACCAAAAGTGTTTGTCCGGAAACGCAGATGTGCAATCTCTCTTAAAAATTCAAGACTATGTTTTTTGGGTTGAAGCGGGTATTTTTCGGGGTCACTTTCTCCTAGTATTTCTATGCTGCCAGCTTTTATTTCTAGCTTTTGTCCTCTGCCTAAAGAAGGAATTACAGTTCCAGTAACCTTTAAAGCCGCCGAAATGGTTATCTTTTTTAGGAATTCATCATCATATTTCCCCAATTCAACTACGACCTGCAGATTGGTATTGGTCGAACCATCATTTAACGCTATAAATTGATTATTGCGAAATGTGCGCACCCACCCCATCACCGTTACTTCTTGGTTATTTGGCTCCAAACTCAAAAGTTCTTTGATCTTTACTCTTTTGTTGAACATAATTGAAATTAAGAGGGGCAAAGATAACCACTGATTTCACTATTGAAAGGATACTGAATGGAGCTATAGAACTGATCTGATTAACAAAATCCTGTGGATAAAAATTTTTCATTTCCCGGATTTCGACGTATAATTGCAAAAGAAAATAGCCTGATAAGCTCATTACTCCTTAGTTAGCTGGTCAGTTTTTTTAAAAGTTCCCATTCAATTAAACCCTAAAATTTCAGTTTTTTAAGATTGGTGACGAGAGATTTGTGATTAACCTCAACATTTTTTATGTACGATATTCTTCAATTGAACGACATGATCGTTCCCGAGCTGTTAGATATTGCCGAACAGCTTAAAATCCCAAACGCAAAAAAATTAGATAAGCAGGAACTTGTCTATAAGATCCTTGACAGCCAGGCTATTGCTGGCGCTAAAACTAGTGGTGATGGAAAAGCCAGACAACGTAAACGCATTGTAAAAGCCACTACAGGCAATACGACTGAGGAAGCTATAGTGGAATCAAACGACAAAAAACCAGCAAAAAAACTTCATATAAAAAAGGAAGAAAAACATATACCTAAAAAAGGTCGTAAAAAAGAAGAACTGGTGGATTCTGTGGAAGAGGAGGAGGAAGAGCTTGCCCCCAATGAAGATATTGAACTGCCCGAAGTAACTGAAACTCCGGAAATCGTTTCATCAGATAACGATGGCAACGATGTGGGTACTGAAACCACTCCTTCACAATCTCCTAAAATTTACCCGCAGCGCCGTGACCAGATCTTTAATATTGAATTTGACGGTGTAATTATGAGTGAAGGCGTATTGGAAATGATGCCTGATGGCTATGGCTTTCTTCGTTCCTCCGATTATAATTACCTCTCCTCCCCTGATGATGTATATGTGTCTCCTTCACAGATAAAATTGTTTGGTTTAAAAACTGGCGATACTGTATTTGGTGCTGTTCGGCCACCAAAAGAGGGGGAAAAATATTTTGCTTTATTAAAGGTTGACACGATCAATAATAAAAGACCCGAAGAAGTTCGCGACCGCGTGCCTTTTGATTATTTAACACCGTTGTTTCCTTATGAAAAGATGAATTTGTTTGATAGTCCGGATAATTATTCAACAAGAATCATGGACTTGTTTACTCCTATAGGAAAAGGTCAACGGGGGTTAATAGTCGCTCAGCCAAAGACGGGTAAAACAATGTTGTTGAAAGCTGTGGCTAATTCAATTGCAAAAAATCATCCTGAATGTTACTTGATGGTAGTATTGGTAGATGAACGACCCGAAGAGGTTACCGATATGGAACGTAGCGTGAAGGCTGAAGTAATTGCTTCAACGTTTGATGAACCTGCTGAAAAACATGTAAAGGTTTCAACTATTGCTTTGCAAAAAGCAAAGCGTTTAGTAGAATGTGGCCACGATGTTGTGATATTGCTTGATTCCATTACAAGGTTAGCTCGTGCTCATAATACTGTAGCTCCGGCATCGGGTAAGGTTTTATCGGGTGGTGTTGAGGCAAACGCTATGCAAAAGCCCAAACAGTTTTTTGGTGCAGCAAGAAAAATTGAAAATGGGGGCTCACTTACCATTCTTGCCACTGCACTGATAGATACCGGTTCAAAAATGGACGAAGTGATCTTTGAAGAGTTTAAAGGAACGGGTAATATGGAGTTGCAACTGGATAGAAGGCTTTCGAACAAACGCATTTACCCTGCTATTGATCTTACTGCTTCTTCCACTCGTCGTGATGATTTGTTACTTGAGCGGGACGTATTGCAGCGCATGAACTTGCTTCGTGTTTATTTAACTGATATGAACACTGAAGAAGCAATGAACGAATTATTGAGACGAATGAAGGGTACAAAGGATAATTTCGAGTTTCTTGCAAGCATGAATGGATAGTCTGGATCAGGATTTTTAGTATTAAAATATTATAAGGAAATTAGAAGGCTGATATAAAACATCGGCCTTTATTATTTTAATTTGGCTATAGAGAAAATAAATATTGAAAAATTTCTTGAGCTTTCCCAAAAGCATGTTGTAATCGATGTGCGTTCACCAGCAGAATACAAGCATGCTCATATCCCCGGAGCGTATAATCTTCCTTTATTTTCCGATGAAGAAAGAAAAATTGTTGGTACTGCTTATAAACAGCAAAGCCGCGAAGCAGCCATAAAAATTGGACTTGATTTTTTTGGACCCAAGATGAAGAAAATGGTAGAAGAGGTTGAAAAAATAATTGACAATAGGCAACAGGCAATTGACAATCGAGATTATCAACATAAAAATGATCACTTGCCAATTGCCAATTGCCTATTGATCCACTGCTGGCGTGGTGGCATGCGAAGCGCTGGTGTTGCCTGGTTAATGGATCTTTATGGTTTTAAAGTTTATACGCTCGAGCGTGGATATAAAAGATTCAGGAATTATGTGCTTGATAGTTTTAAGCTTCCTTTTCAATTCAATATTCTTGGAGGTTATACAGGATCAGGAAAAACGGAGGTGCTTAAAACATTGAAACAACATGGAGAAACAGTTATCGATCTTGAAAAGCTTGCAAAACACAAGGGTTCTGCCTTTGGAAAAATAGGAGAGAAACAGCCTTCACAGGAAATGTTTGAGAATATTTTAAGCTTCGAGCTCCGGGCCATGAGTTTTGAGCGGGAGGCTGATTTTTCTAAAGAGACGAGCAACAGTATTTGGATTGAAGATGAGAGCCAGCGGATCGGGGATCTGAATATTCCCCATGAACTTTGGAAAACCATGCGCCGATCGGTTGTTTATTTTTTGGATATTCCTTTTGAAAAACGATTGGATCATATTGTAAAAGAATATGGCAGCTTGGATAAAAAAAAACTTGTGAATTCTATTCTTCGCATCCAGAAAAGATTGGGTGGCTTGGAAGCAAAAAATGCTATCAATTTTCTACTTGAGAATAATACGACAGAATGTTTCCGCATTTTACTGAAATATTACGATAAATGGTATTTAAAAAGCTTACACAACAGGGAGAACGTAAATTCGTTATTAATAAATATTCCCTGTGAAAGCGTGGGGCCGCAGAATGCTAAGGTTCTTCGCCAACAAGCAATAATATCATGAAAAACCTATACCTCTTCGCCTTTTTACTGGCATCCCCTTTTATACTTATAGCACAAAACATTCATGGCCTTTGGTCGGGCACAATGGTGAATGACACCCTTCATGTAACTCAAAATTTCGAACTTGGACTTAGTGAGTATCGAGGAAAGATCACGGGCTATACTTATCAAACTTATATTATCAACGATACGTTTTATTATAGTATTAAAAAAGTAAAGGCGGAAAGAAAAGATGGGTATCTTGTAATTGAAGATGTTGAAAGAATTGGAGATAATTTTCCCGAGCGGGCAGCAAGAAAGGTAAGAATGACTGCAAAATTCCCTCTTATCAACGATAGTACAATTGACTTTTTAAAGGGTCATTGGAATACCAATCAAACTAAAGTGTATTATTCTGTTGGCGGGGACATTCAGCTAAAAGAACAAGAAGAGGATAAAGAATCAGATCTCATGGCACATTTGCAAGAAATGAATGTGAAAACGGATCTTGCGGTAAAACAGTCTAATAAGAGTAAAGAAGAAGACATTGCAAAGAACAAAGAGCCTTTGAAAAATCAGAATAAACCATCCATTAAGGTGCCAAAAAATACTACAGACAGAAATCCAGTTGAAGAAAACAAAAAGGAAGTAACTGGAACAAATTCTATGACTGGTAAGGGGACTACGGTCATAGTAAATGACCCACAAAACAATACTACAGCAGTTAAGAAGGAAAATGATTTAAAAAGCTCAGTTGCTTCGTCAAATAAATCGTCGATTGAAATAAAATCCAATGAAACTGTAGTTAATAATACTAAGCCAGTTGATCAAAGACCAGAGGTGTTTAATAAAGCCATTCAGCAAAATAATAGTAATGGTCAAAATCAACCGAACGAAAAAAAATCTGTAGGAACTGTCTCTGCTAATAAAACAACAGTTCAGCCTAGTGTAAATAAACAAGCAACTCAAAAAGCTGCATCGCAAACAATGGTAAACAATGATAGCATCGCGAAGAAAACTATTACAGGTGTTGCAGTAAATAATTCCGCTACACAACCAAAATCCATTATTCAAAAAACCTTTTCATTGCCTTCGATTGTTGCTGAGAGAAAGAATGAAAACATGCAAGATATTTATTTCAAAAATGATAGTCTTGTGTTATCGCTTTATGATAACGGTATAGTGGATGGTGATACAGTGAGCGTTTTTGTAAATGGAGAAAATATTATTTCCAGGCAAAAACTAAAGGAAGCTGCAACCAAGAAAACCGTATATATCTCTTCAACAACCGATTCGGTGCAACTGGTTTTGTTTGCCGAAAATCTTGGAAGCATCCCTCCTAATACAGGACTTTTAACTGTTCGGGATGGTGATGATGTTTATCAGGTACGCTTCAGTGCCGACCTTCAAAAAAACGCATCCATAATTTTGCGAAGAAGAAAAGATTAGTAAGTTGTCCATTTCATCGAAATTTGTACGACTGACTTATGCCAAAGGCATCCATTCAGGGCTGACCAATGACTAATGACACAATAAGACTTACTCAATATTCTCACGGCGCCGGTTGTGGTTGCAAGATTTCGCCAAAGGTGCTTGATGAAATTTTAAAAACAAATCTTGCTCTTCCCGATAATGATAAATTATTAGTTGGTAACCACAACAGGGATGATGCTGCCGTATATGATCTTGGAAATGGAATGGGTCTTATTTCCACCACTGATTTTTTTATGCCTGTGGTTGATGATGCCTATGATTTTGGAAGAATTGCAGCAGCTAACTCCATTAGTGATGTGTATGCCATGGGAGGACGACCGCTTATGGCGATCGCTATTTTAGGCTGGCCGGTTGAAAAGCTTTCTTCAGAATTAGCACAACGAGTTATGGAAGGCGGCAGAACAATTTGTAAAGAAATAAATATTCCATTAGCAGGCGGTCATAGTATCGATTCACCTGAGCCTATTTTTGGTTTAGCTGTTACGGGAATTGTTCCGATTCAAAATTTAAAAAAAAATAATACTGCCAAAGAGGGCGACTATTTATTTCTTACAAAACCTTTGGGGGTTGGCATTTTATCAACTGCACAAAAAAGAGGGCTACTGAAAGAAGAATATTTACAAGGGATGATAAATCAAATGAAGGAATTAAATAAAGCTGGTGAAGAATTGGGAAAAATAAAAGGAGTTACAGCCATGACGGATGTAACTGGTTTTGGGTTATTAGGGCATTTAATCGAAATGGCCGACGGAAGCAATTTAAGTGCGGAGTTGTATTATAATAGTATCCCCTTGATCGAAGGTGTAAAGGAATGCATCAAAGAACGAATTTCACCTGATGCAACTTTCCGCAATTGGAATAGCTATAATGACAAGGTAAAATTTGAAACAGGCGTAAACGTAATGGAAGCCTTCACCATTTTACCTGATCCCCAAACAAACGGAGGTTTATTATTTAGTGTAAAAGAAAATTATCTTGAAGAAGTGAGAGATATATTAGAAAGAGCAAATCTTAATGCTTTTACACAACCAATCGGCAGAATGATTTCACAACGTGAAAAGGTTATTTATGTGAAACCCGAAGTTTCTATGCCGGCTTAAGTTCATTCAACAATCCAAGCTTTTTCATAGCTTCCTCTTCATCCTGGTGCGCAATAAACATTATTATGCTTGGTTCTTCTTCAGGTTGGTAAACAATATAACTAATATCAAACTCAATTAATTTATTACCGGTTCTTTTGAACGTTACTCCCCAATGAACTGTGACCATGGTGTATTGATCACTGATGGGAATGATATTTTTAGAAATAATTTTTGCAGAGGTTTGTCCCACACTTTTGTAAAAGGCACTTGCTTGTTCAGCCTTTTGTAAAAAATCCTTTTTGTTTTGGGCAATTGTTCCTTTTGGCCCTGCAGAAATAAATGTGTCAGAAAAGAACTCTGCATTTCTTTTTACATCAAGATCATTAAAAGCTTTCTCGTATTCAATAAATAATTTTTCAATTTGTGCGGTATCCATAACTCATTTTTTATAAAAGGCAACAAAAAATGAACCAATAGCAAGATTCAATTCTGACAATTAAAATATCACATGTTTATGGGATTGATTAATGAACCAGCAAAGTTTACTTTGAAAACAGAGAGAATATAAATGCTATTGCCCTGTTTGATAATTAATTTTTATATGGCCGGCCTTTTTTGTAACTTAATCATTCCACCCCTGCTTTAAGCCGTTTCCCTTTCTGATTGTAACCATTAATAATTTTACAAGCCACTAATATGCGACAAGCCTTGTTTTATTTAAAGATAGTTTTGTACCTGTTTTTTGGTATTTCTTTTTTATTTACCTGTACAAATACTTTTGCTCAATCAAAGATTTCTGGCTTCGTTACAGATGCTAATAATCAGCCTTTGGCAAATGCCAATGTTCTTTTATTAAATTCAAAAGACTCCTCTTTGGTGAAGGGCTCTGTTACGGAAAAGTCAGGTAATTACAGTTTTGTCAGTATTCAGGCAGGCAATTATATGGTTGTCTCAACTTTTACAGGATTCAGACCGATATATACTTTGCCCTTTAATGTAAAAGGTGATAACAGCGAAATGAATGTCGATGTTTTAAAGTTTACAGAGCAGGAAAAACAGCTTGGCGAAGTAACGGTTACTGCTAAAAGGCCACTCTTTGAACAAAAAATAGATCGCATGATCATTAATGTAGCCAGCAGTATAACCAGTGCTGGTAATACTGCATTGGATATTTTAATACGGTCACCAGGCGTTATTGTGGATCAACAAAACAATTCCATATCTATAAACGGTAAAGATGGTGTTATCATAATGATCAATGGAAAAATAAACCGAATGCCCATTAGCGCTGTAGTAGATTTATTGGCAGGTATGAGCTCGGCAAATATTGAAAAAATTGAACTTATTACTACCCCGCCCGCTAATTATGATGCTGAAGGAAATGCAGGCTTTATCAATATTGTTTTAAAAACAAATACAAAATATGGAGTTAATGGTTCTTTTTCCGCTACGGCAGGTTATGGAAAAGGGCCTGTTGTTGCCAGCAGTATGAATTTTAATTACAGGAACAAAAAACTAAATCTTTATGGGGATTATTCTTTTGCCCGCACCGATAAAACTACTTCTGCCATATTTTACCGCAAAGTTGTAAATGCAAATAATACAATAGAAAACTTCATGAGTATGGATAGAGAAGATTTCAGAAGAAATCACAATGGCAGATTGGGACTCGACATTGATTTGAATAAGAATACCGTAATAGGTGTATTGGTATCTGGTTTTAGTAACCTTTATGGCATGGATGGGCTTAATAAAACCAGGATTTCGGGCAATGGCTCAGTGGATACAATGATTAACATTGATAATTCAGAAAAACATCCGCTAACTAATTACGCAGCTAATATTAATTTATCACAACAGTTTAAAAGCAATCAACAACTATCTCTGAACTTTGATTTTATTTCCTATAGGGATGCCAATTTTATTGATTATCTGAATCACTTTTATAGAGGCGATGGAAGTTATTTATACGATGAAAAAACAAGAAGTGGTAAAATAACTCCAATTAAGTTTTGGGTCTTCAGTGCCGACTATGTAAAAAAACTGGGAGAAAAAGTGGATCTGGAGGCTGGCTTAAAAGCTTCTCTATCACGATTTACAAACGATGTAAAAGTTGAAAGGGTTGTTCAAAATAACTGGACGGTGGATCAAGACTTTACCGCAAAATTTTATCTGAACGAAAATATCGAAGCGGCCTATTCTTCATTCAACATTAAATTAAGTGAAAAAACAAGTTCAAAATTTGGCGTACGATACGAATACACCAACTCCAGACTAAATTCTGAAACGGAAAAAAATCTTGTAAACCGCCACTATGGAAATTGGTTCCCCAGTTTTTTCTTATCTCATGCGATGAATGACAAAAATGCAATTCATTTTTCTTTTAACCGGCGTATTACTCGGCCTACATTTAATGATATGGCTCCATTTGTATATTTTATAGACCCAAATACTTTTTTCTCAGGAAATGCAGCTTTGCAGCCATCTATTTCTAATACTTTGAAGGCTGACTACCTTTTCAAACGTCTTATTTTTTCTGTTTCTTATACTTATGAGGATAGCACCATTACTAATTTTTCTCCAAAGATTGACCCTGTAACAAATAAACAAACACTGGCTTCGGAAAATCAAAAAAATAAAAAGATAATCGCTTTTAGTTTTTCACTTCCTGTAACGATATCAAAATGGTGGGCCATGCAAAATAATTTATTGGGAAACAGCCAGGAGCTTAATGCTTTTTATAAGAGTGCTCCTTTGCGTATAAAACAAAAAAGCTTCAGTTTAAATTCCACTCAAACATTTACATTACCAAAGAACTATTCCATTGAGTTAAACGGTTATTTTCTATCAGGCGGCTTATTTGGTGTTTATAAAATTGAACCAGTAACCTCTTTGAATATTGGGGTTCAAAAAAAGATGGGCGCCAATAAGGGTACATTGCGTTTTAATGTAAGCGATGTGTTGGGGCCTCCTCATTATAAACTTAGTATTGATGCGCCTGAACAAAACCTTGTGGTGAACGGAGATCTTCGGTTTGCCGTCACAACATTCAGGCTTACTTATACCCGGAATTTTGGAAATGATAAAATAAAAGAAAAAAGGAATCGTGCAACTGGTTCTGAGGAAGAACAGCAAAGAGTAAGGAATGAGCAATAACTAAACCGCCTCAATACTTTTTTAGTATGAGGCGGTGATATATTGAGTAGGAATTTTAATTTCTTATAATAATCCGATTACCACCGTTTCCTTGCATATTCTTTTGCATTTCGTCCATCATCTTGTTTCTTTCACTGGTAAATTCGTCAGGAGTCACTTTTTTCCCTTTTGTTGGTTCTTTTATTGAGGCAACATCAGTCTTAGGAGAGATCTCTACAGCCTTGTAAACCATGCGGCCGTCATTCATGTCAAGAGCAAGAGTAAGACCAGGCAATTGACCTTGAACCTCGGGACCGGCAGGCACTGGAATATCAGTTGTGAACCATGCAACAATGGTACTGGTGTCACTTATCTCTTTTCTTTCCATTTTTCCATTTTCCATGGTCATTTGCATGCGCTTACCAGTGCGTTGGGCTACCGCTTTTTGACAAACATGCCCCAGTATGTTTTTTGTTTCACCGGGAAGCTTCCAATTCAATTTGCGAATACTATCTTCAACAATGAATTTTTTATCAAACATATCTCGCTGTTCAACTTTGCGGCTCTTTGTAAAATCATGAAAAACTATATCATTCTGGCCGGGGCCAACCATGTTTATCTGCATTCCATTTCCACTAAATTCACTCGCCTCTATTTCTTCATCTGAATGTTTCCAAAGCGATTGGTTGTTGCCAAATGTCAGTTCAAATTTATCGGTACGGGTTTTGGGAAGCATTTGTGAAATAGCGTCGTTATCGTTTACATGGATTTGTATCTGCAAGGTTCTTTCATACACTACTTTTCCTTCTTTTTGTTGTGCATGTAGCAGGTTCATAAGCAATATGGCTCCAAAAGCCAATAATATCTTTCTCATACTTTTTTGATTTTGTTTCAAAGCTAAAATTTCATTGAGCGGGAAGAAGTTAACACACCTTGCATTAAGGTTAATAAAGGTTAACAGCACCAGTTATAGGGAATTGAATGGCTAAATTTGCAGCAGATTCAGAGTAGATGAAAAAAGCAAAGAACATTAACCGTGAAGTAAAACATTATGAACCATTTTTATTTCTGATGGTCGCTACTATACTTGTGATCACCGGATTCCAGGCATATTGGCTAAAGAATAACTATGATAGGGAAAAACATACCATGGAGATCAAGGCCAATGTAGCTTTTCAGGAAATTGTACGGCACTTGCAGGCTGTGAAATTAAAATTAAAAGACCCTCTAGCTGATTCATTGCATAGCGGCAAAATGCGAGTATTTGTGGATCATGACCTTCAAGAAAATGTGAAGATAAAAGGAATGCCGAGACAAGAAATTATTACCATGGTGAATGCTATGCGTGATAAGATGAATGATTCATTAAAAGGAACGAAGGTGAACTCGACCGTGATCATCTCGATGAATAAAAACAGATATCCTAAGACTGACTCGTTACCCGCTATTTTTGAAAGAAGAGTAGATGGAAATAATAATTTTTTCAGGTTTTTATATGGAGTTGACTCTTTGCAGGATTCTCTAAAAATTCCAGAGATTGCTACGGCTTATAAAAAAAGAATGGAACAAGAAAAATTGTCGATCCCTTTTAATATTGCTATGATTGATAAATTTGCAGACGATAATGAATCTGATTTTTCCAATGTTACAATAGGCTTTGCCCACCCTGTTACCTATCATCTCGAGCTTGGAAATACTTTTCCGTATTTGATAAAACGTATCACGCTTCCTATTTTATTTTCCATTTTTCTCGTTGGCGTTACCATACTTTCATTTTTAATGCTGTATAGAAATTTGATAAAGCAGCGAAAATTAGCCGAGTTAAAGAATGAATTTATAGGAAATATTACCCATGAATTAAAAACGCCGATCGCCACCGTGGGGGTGGCTATAGAGGCGTTAAGAAATTTTAATGCTATACACGATCCTCAACGGACAAAAGAGTATCTGGATATTTCAGCCAATGAGTTACAGCGTTTGAGTTTGCTGGTAGATAAAGTGCTGAAACTTTCTATGTTTGAGAAAAAAGAGGTAGAACTAAAAAAAGAACCTTTTGACATGCATCAGTTGGTTGATGAGGTTTTGAGTATTATGAAGCTGCAGTTTGAAAAGCAACAAGCTAATGTGAGTGTAAAAACAGAGGGCAATGATTTTACGATTGAAGCCGACCGGCTCCATATTACCAGTGTTTTATACAATCTTCTTGATAATGCTTTAAAGTATAGCCAAGAAAACCCCGTTATTGAAGTAAAGCTGTCAGCCTTGCCCCGGGACATTATAGAACTGAAAGTAAGTGATAATGGCATAGGCATTGCGAAAGAATACCGACAAAAAGTATTTGAGAAATTTTTCCGCGTGCCAATGGGAGACAAACATAATATCAAGGGATATGGGTTGGGTTTAAGTTATGTATCAGAAATTGTGAAACGGCATATGGGTTATATTACAGTTGACAGCGAATTAGGAAAGGGCACGACATTCACAGTCAAGCTTCCTCGCAAGGAGGCTGATGTTATATACTTTGATGATAAACGTAAAATTATGAAGTATACCTTCCGTCTGGGGGCTGAGAAAAAAGATAAACAGGCATGAGCAAAACAAAAATCCTTTACGTAGAAGATGAAGTATTTCTTGCGAGGATCGTAAAAGAAAGTTTGGAAAGCCGCGGCTTTGAAGTATTGATGGAAGGTGATGGCGCAAAGGCTGTCGATGTTTTTAAAAAATCACAACCGGATATTTGTGTGCTGGATATCATGCTGCCCAATAAGGATGGTTTTGCCATTGCCGATGAAATCAGAGAACTGAACGAAAAAATTCCGATCATTTTCCTGACAGCAAAAACACAAACAGAGGATGTGGTGAAAGGGTTTACGCTTGGTGGCAATGACTACATACGCAAGCCATTTAGCATGGAGGAGTTGATTGTTCGCATACAAAACCTGCTTCATTTACGAATTGCTGAATCTCAAAAAATAAATTCGGATACGGTCAAGATAGGCAAGTATAGTTTTCAGCTTAATCGCCAGATCTTAAATAATGGAAAGGAAGGCCGTAAACTATCTTTCCGGGAAAGTGAATTGCTGAAATTATTATATGAGAACCGCGATAAGATCATTGACCGTAAGGATATATTGAATCTTTTATGGGGTAATGATTCATTCTTCAATTCCCGCAATCTGGATGTATATATTACCAAGCTTCGCAGCTATTTAAAAGATGATCCTTTACTGGAAATTATCACGATCAAAGGAATTGGCTACCGGTTTGTGGTTAGTTAATTATTTTTGATAGATAAGCTTGTTCATTGCCCGATACAAAAATTTATAAGGCTGATAAAATATTTACCGGAGACAAATGGCTTCAGGATCATGCTGTGATTACAAGAAGCGGCATTGTTCATGAAATCATTCCTGTTTCATCTTTGGGCAAAAGTATTTCAGCCATATCTTTTCCCGGATGCTTCATAGCTCCCGCATTTATTGATCTGCAGATTTACGGTGCATATAAAAAATTGTTTGCAGTTTATCCAGAAGCAGATTCTTTATATAAATTAAAAGAGTATTGTAACAAAGGCGGAGCTGCTTATTGCTTGGCTACAGTTGCTACAAACACCAACGATGTTTTTTATAAATGCATTGATGCTATTCAAGCTTACTGGAATGAGGGTGGCGAGGGAATTTTGGGTTTGCATATTGAAGGTCCCTGGATCAACCCTGTAAAAAGGGGAGCGCACATTGAATCACTCATTCATCCTCCTGCTATCAAGGAAGTTGAGGAACTGTTGACCTATGGTAAAGGTGTAATTAAAATGATCACCTTGGCGCCAGAGATTTGCAGCAAAGAAGTGATTGATCATATTCGTGCTCACAACATCATTATTTCAGCAGGGCATAGCAATGCTAAATATAAAGAGGCGTTGCAAGGTTTCAGCAATGGCATTAAAACCGTTACACATTTATACAATGCCATGAGTGGATTGCAGCATCGTGAGCCAGGACTAGTGGGAGCGACATTTGAAGATGAAAATGTAATGGCCAGTATTATTCCTGACGGGCATCATGTGGATTATGCAGCGATCCGAATTGCCAAAAAAATAATGGGAGAGAGATTATTTGCGATCACGGATGCTGTGACGGAAACAAATGAAGGGTTTTATCAGCATTATCTGGCAGGTGACAAATATGAATCGGTGGGTATTCTCAGCGGCTCAGCGCTTAACATGGGTAAAGCGCTGCAGAATTTAGTGAATCATGTAAATATTGCACTGGATGAAGGGCTACGGATGTGCAGTCTTTATCCCTTGAAAGTTTTAGGAATAGAAAACGAACTTGGAAAAATTGAAAAGGGGTTCAAGGCAAATATGGTTGTGCTAAATGATGATCTTGATGTGGTTTCAATGATCTGAAAGAATGGTGACGGTCAAAGCAGCCAACGAGCATACATTAATTCTATCGTCCCATATAAATTACTCTTCTGTCAAAGTTTTGATGTTGGATAGAATTTGTTCTTGAATTTGTCTCATCTTTTTTTTCATCATCAAACCATTCATGATTTTCGCCATTAGATTTGCTGGTTGATAGTAAGATTCGTTTATTATCTTGGTTTTATTATCGCTAAGTTTTTCAAGATAAAAACAAAATCGTGGGTCCTTAAGCATTTTACTCATGCCCATTGTGTCGCTTTCAATTGTCCAAACCGTTTTCTTTTCCGGAACAAGTTCAATAAGTTTCTCTGTCATAGTTCCTTTTCTACCTCTGTTGTTGAATTCACAGGTTCTTGTTTCGCCTTGCCTATCCATCCGTCCTGACGCCGAAAGAACTCCAGGATTAATTTTAGGCAGTAAATTGATGTCAGTAATTATCGCCCATATTTTACTTACGGGTGCATTTATGATGGCTTCGTTTCTTGCTTGTAATATGCTCATGACTTTTTATTTAAAGTATTAACTAATGTCTCCAGTCTATCAAATGCAGAGCCCCAACCATTGTAAAAGCCCATTCTCTCTTGCTGTTTGCAGTATTCTTCTGTTGGATGAATAACACTAAAAGTAAAATTGGTTTTATCGCCATTTTCTTCAAAAAGAACATGTATTTCTACGCCTTCGGTCATTGGCTTGAAGTTGGCGGTAGTAAATATTTTTTGGAACTCGACAATTTCTAAATATTCGCCATCAGAAATAAACTCATTACCGTCTGGCATTGGCATAACATATTTCCATTTACCGCCAATTTTGAAGTCGTGTTCAATAACTTTTATTTTCATCCCTTTTGGCGCCCACCATTGAACAATATGTTCTGGTTGCGTCCAAGCTTCCCAAACTAATTTAATTGGCGCATTGAAGGTCTTTTTCAAGACCAATGTGCGTTTGCTTAGTTCATTCGTTTCATTCATCGTTTTTTATTTTTAGTTTGTAATTTGTTTAAGTATTTCTCGAATGAATCAATCTTCTGTTCCCACAAAACGCTGTATTGCTGTATCCAGTCCGCTGCAATCTTTAAATTTTTTGGCTGGATTTTACAGTAACGTTCTCGTCCAATTTGTTCGATTTCAATAATGCCACACTCGTTTAGAATTTTGATATGTTGGGAAATGGCAGGTCGGCTGATGTTAAAATTTTCAGTGATGGTATTCAGATTCATTTCTTTTCCGGCAATGAGTTCAATTATTTGGCGTCTTGTCGGATCGGCAATAGCCTGAAATACATCTCGCCTTGATTCGATTGGCATAAAACGTAAGCGTTTACTTACACAAAAGTATGGGTAAGCATTTACTTACGCAAATTTTTCCTAAAAGTTTTGAAACATCAAGAGTGGTGCTTCGGAGTTGATATGCTATTACTGGCAGCGTTCATGCATTGCTGAAGTGATACTTGTCAATGTCGTCAATCGGAGTTCCTTTCGAGTCTAGTCTTAATACTTTATCGTCTTCAAGATATGCATCAGCAGTCAAGTCAAACGTCGATTTGAGTTTTGAAGTGTTATTAAAAAACAATTGCAGTCCCAAGAAATAAGCACCTAAGGTGGGATCGAATAGAGAAAAGATTTCTTAATAAAAGAATTGCTCTAATACAATCTGACCGTCTTTCACTTCATATAACATTAACTCATCAATTTTTATTCTTCCAAAACCTTCCACAGTAACATCCATACCCCGTCCTACCGCAAAATGATTACCGCCTATAACGGGGTGGGTTGTATAAGCTCCATGAAACTCCTGAACTTTTTTCACAAACTCCTCGCCTTTTTTGCGAACGTGAACCTTGCCTTCCGCATACTTAAAATAAGGAGAATTTGGAGGATCTATACTCCTTACATTATCTGCAAAAAGCTCGTCCTGGATTTCAAACCACTTCTCTTGCTGTGCAAGCTCGTTGAATCGTGCTGCAACTTCCTGTGTCATTAGTGCTGCTTTTGTTTCTGTTGTCATAAAAATTTTATTTAATTGTTATTTACTATCATTTTAGTTTTCGAGCAATACATTTAAATGGAGGCTTCATACTTATCAACCTTATTTACTTCTTTCAGGGTCGGTTGTCCTTTACCTGTATTTATCAGGTTTCGCAAACTATTGGTTATATAATCGCCCCATGCATTTGAACAGGCGTCGAAACATTCAATTTCGGGAACTAAACCCAGATGAGTGAAGCGGATTTGAGTTTTGTTATCCTTTTCAGAGATCTCAAAACTAATCTTTGTTCCTGTCCATTCCTGTTTGACTTTAATAAAATTAAGTTTGCTGTCAGTAACAAGCCAAACGATTTTTTTGTCAGGAATGACTTCTATTAATTTTTGTTTGGAATAATGCACGTCCCCGAAACGAACCTCAAATTCATCATTCGGTTTTTGCGAACTGCCTTCCAAATTTTCTGTCCACCATTTTGTAACCCTGTTAATGCTTTTGAATGCTTCTTGTGGTGTAGCATTAACGTTAATGGTCGTCGTATAATCTTGTTGTTTCATTTTTTTTATTTACTAATAAAAGAATTGCTTGATACAATCTATCTGTCGCTTCATACAGCAGAGCCAAGTTTCTTTTCGTTTTCAGTTCTTGGATTGCCTTTGCTGTTCGGCTGGCCTTTACCTGTACTGATCAAGCTGCGCAAACTATTCTGCATATAATTGCTCCATGCATCCCTGCAGATCTCAAAACATTCATATTGCGGAACTAAACCCAGGTGAGTGAATCGGAGTTGCGTTTTGTTATCCTGTTTTGAGATTTCAAAAATCATCTTTGTGCCTGTCCATTCGCTTTCGTCCTTCGTGAACTTAAAATAATTGTCCAGCACAAGCCAAACTACTTTTTTATTTGGAATGAATTCTATTATTTTCATTTTGCAACGATGGACATCCTCGTAATGATATTTAAACTCATCATTGAGTTTGTCTGTACTGCCTTCAATTTCTTCTGACCACCATCCGCGAACATTATTGATGGCATTGAAAACTTCTTCCGGAGTTTGATCTACCAATATTGTAGTAGTGAAATCTGATGTTTTCATTTTTTATGATTTTAATTTTAAAATTTAATAGACAATCACCCCTGCTGTCAGGTTAACAATAGTTCCCGTTATCGCACTACCTTCATCAGAGGTTACAAAGACCGCTGCGTTTGTCAACTCTTCAAGCGTTGTTAAGCGTTTCCGATGCGTCATACCTTCCATGGAAGCACGAAATTGCTCAAAAGTTATACCATGTGCTTTTCCACGACTTTCCAAGAGTTCTTTAATAAGCGGTGTCTCTGGTATGGCAGTCGTAAGCAAGCAAACTGCGCGAACTCCGTACTGTCCACATTCCACCGATAAGGAACGGCAGAGGGCTTCCATAGCTGCCCAAGCTGGAGCCAAACCACCCGTAAGAGGGGGACTCAACCGGCTTGCATTTGGTGTATGCATGGCGATCACCCCCTGCCCTTGCTTGATCATGCGGCCTGCTGCTGCCCTGGCGGTAATGAAATGTGACTGCGTATAGATAGTGATTGGAAGAATAAAATTCTCTACAGAGAGTTCTGTAAGCGGAAGGCTTTCAATGCCCTTTTGAGAAACACCGATAGCATTAAAAGAAATATCAATTTTCCCTGCTTTTTTGATTACTTCATCCATGTGCTTCTCTACTGCTTGCTCGTTAAGTGCGTCGAGTTGGGCTGTTTCTACAGATCCTCCATCAAAAATGATTTCCCTGGCTATAGCTTCAAGCTTTGTTAATGTGCGACCGGTCAAAAAAACTTTCGCGCCTTCGCGGGCAAATGCTTTCGCAATCGCGCCTCCTACAGCGCCGTCTCCGTAAACGACGGCAACTTTCTTTTCCAATCTTTTCATAATAGATCTTTTTATTTGACACCAAAATTATTGTCTAATCTTACTTGATTTGGGTGTAAAACGGACTTTATAGTGGGTTGATCTGGACACCGTGGATTTCTATCTTTACCAAAATAATTTGAATGAAACATGTTACTATATTAGTCCCTGAGGGGAGAGAACAACCTAAGCAGTATTGTAGGCGCTTACAAAATATTTACAAGAGCCAATAAGTAAATATTCCTCTTGAATATTTAAAGAGTAAGAATTGAATCGGCGGAAAAAGCATTTGAAACTACTCGCAAAACAATCAATGAAGTAACTGAAGCCGATAGTAGCACATGGCTGATGTTTCAATCTCCAGTCCCCCTTTCAGCAATAATTTTGTTGGCGGTTCGTTTCTTTTTGTCCGTCTGTCTCTGACCACGAGAATTTGTCCAAACAAAATTGCTGTCTGTTAATTTACGCGAGTGAATGTTAATTCTAAATCTTTTTCCCAAGTTGAGTTATCTTTTGATAATTCTCCCTTGCCTATTATGGTTTGTCCATCGTTAGCGATTATCCAAGTGTAGCGTTGAGAAAAGCCAGGCGCATTTCTCCACCATTTCAAAATATTGTCACGAAATGAAACCTCATATTTTCTTGAAACATTACGTTCATCAAAGTAGAGCATAAAATATTCTCCAGTAGCATCGTCACTCCCGAAAACTGCAATGCCACTGGGAACACCTTCTTCATCAATTTCTGAATGCATAATCAAGAAAGCACCTCCTTCTATCCATTTAAATGAAGTATGTCCGTGAAGAGTAATGTTTGGCAAATACGGATGTATTCCGATGGTTTTCCACTCTCCAACTAATATGTCAAAAGGTTTGAGTGCAAGATTTGGTATTGCTGCTTCGTGTGTGAAATTATTTGTCATTTTTATTTTGTCTATGTGAAACGATTGTCTGTCCGAAACTGTGAGCGAGTTGTCAAGCTACGTCACCGAAAGCACAGTCCCCTTATGGCTTTACAAACTGCCAGGATATGGTCATTTTACAATGGCAGCCAGCGGCTCCGCATTGGCGATGTGGCGGCATTTATTGCTCGTCAAGCCGGAACTGAAGATGAATAAAAATACAAAGTTGATGTTAAAGAACTGAAGCTCGGCATAATTCGTCTGCCGAAACCGAAGTTGAGTAGCGCGATATGACGCTGATTATTCTTCAGTCGCCTCGCCATATTCGCCAATGCAATGTTGTGCAATCGTGCATCTATTTTTACAACCCACAAAAATTGTCATTATAGATTCAAATTGTCCCACTCTTCAGTTTTTAAACAAACTCTGCACCTTCGTCAGTGATGCCGATTATTTCCGTAACAACGCCCATTTCTTTATAGGTATCAAAAAAAGCAATTTTAGCAGCTGGCATATTCAAACTTGTTATTACAGGGTAGCCTTTATTAGTTAATTCGTAAACTGCTTTATCAAGATCAGCAACAGGTATGCTATATGCAATGTGTTGCACACCTCCTGCAGGCCCGATCTATATATTCTTTTCTTTTTGTTAACCGGTCTAAGTTTTAATTCGTAAACTATTACAGCAATTAAAAGACCCAATGAACTAAATATCGCTGGAATAATCCAAAAATATAATGTTTGTAAAGTTGAAATGAACTCGCCACGGGTCAAATAAATTACAACCAGTAGAAGGATGGCTTCGATTAAGTAAAAAAGTATGAATTGTTTAAATGTTTTCATAGCATAGCCACCAACACTTAAAAATACGAAACCCCTTGCCATTTTTTAAGCGATCTTCAACTATCTAAACTTTCGCTTTTGGGAACAGAAATATTTCTGCTACAACTTTCAATCTTTCAATAATCAATCACCTGCTCTTCGATGGTTTCAGGAATTTCTCTCCACTCATATTGCTGGTTGCGCAATTGAGGTTCAAAGCCTGCTTCACGAATAGCGTTTTGAATGGTTTTATATGTAAAGCGGTGTGGTGCTCCCGCAGCACTCACCACATTTTCTTCGATCATTATCGAACCAAAATCATTGGCGCCAGCATGCAGACAAATTTGTGCTGTTTGTTTTCCAACAGTGAGCCACGAAGCTTGCATGTTTTTAATGTTAGGTAACATAATCCTGCTCATGGCTATCATTCTGATATATTCTTCAGCCGTAACCAAATTATGCACTCCGCGAATCTTGGCGAGCAGCGTATCTACATCCTGAAAGGTCCAGGGAATAAAAGCTAAAAACCCCTTTGCGTTTTCGGGCTTGCGGCTTTGCACTTCTCTTATTTTTACAAAATGCTCAAAACGTTCTTCAATTGTTTCTACATGGCCAAACATCATGGTAGCAGAGGTTGTAATGTTTAGCTTATGGGCTTCATGCATAATATCGAGCCATTCTTGCGCTCCGCATTTTCCTTTGCTGATCAGTCTTCGCACACGGTCAATCAAAATTTCAGCGCCTGCGCCCGGCAAAGAGTCAAGCCCTGCTTTCTTTAATTCGATCAGCACTTGCCGATGAGTACTTTTTTCAAGTTTTGTAATGTGAGCTACTTCCGGCGGGCCCAGTGCATGAAGTTTAATGGTTGGAAATTCCTGCTTTATTTGTCTGAAGGTGTTGGTATAAAAATCAAGACCCAGCTCAGGATGATGACCACCTTGTAACAATAATTGATCACCGCCATATTTAATCGTTTCTGAAATTTTTTTCCGGTAAGTTGGCATATCCGTAATATATGCTTCGGGATGGCCAGGCACCCTATAAAAATTGCAAAACTTACAATTGGCAATGCATACGTTGGTGGTATTTACATTGCGGTCAATTTGCCAGGTAACTTTTCCATGAGGCACTTGCTTTTTGCGCATTTCATCAGCCACCAACATTAACTCTGTAAGCGGAGCATTCTTAAAAAGAAAAACCCCTTCTTCAATATTGAGAAAATCGAAATTTAAAGCCTTCTGATATAGCTCAGATAAATTCATATTTCAACATTTCGTTCAGCAAAGGTACGGTAACCGATAACCTGATCATAAATTGTGGTGGGAGGTTTTGATAGGGAAAGCATTTCAATTAAATTTACAAGGTTCAAAGACTTATGCTTGCATCTTTTGAATGTCAAATCTTGTCATTAGTGAAACTTCTGCCATGAGGAAAGGATTGCTACTATTTTTTTGGCTTATCATATTGAGTAATCAGCTTAGAGCCCAAGAGGAATTCATTGAGCCGCCCTCAAAGTTTTTGACCCGTATTCATTTTACGCAGCTAACCGGAGGGGTTATATTGCTCCAGGCGCAACTGATAGGTTATCCTGATACATTGAATTTTATTCTTGATACCGGCAGCGGTGGAATTTCACTTGACTCTTCGACAGCAGATTATTTGAAAATGAAACCCATTCCCAGTGATAGAACCATCCGCGGCATTGCAGCCATCCGCACAGTTAGTTTTGTTCATAATCTACGTTTAAAATTGGGTGGTATTACTGTCGATAGCCTCGATTTTCATATCAATAACTATGATATCCTCACTGCAGTATACGGCGAGCGCATTGATGGTATTATTGGTTACTCCGTATTAAAAAGATTCATTTTTAAAATTGATTATGATAGTTCAAGAGTTGATATTTATTCAAGAGGAACTTTCAAATATCCGAGGGGCGGTTTTTTATTCAAACCACTTATTGCTACTTTACCTATCCAATCTGTAAGAGTAAAAGATAACAGAACTATTCAATCCCGTTTTCTATATGATATAGGAGCCGGATTATGCATGATGCTTTCGACTGATTTTATCGAAGACAGCATGTTGCTCAATAGAAAAAGAAAACTGTTTTACAAGGAAGCCGAAGGTCTTGGTGGTAAGATCGATATGCAAATGACAGTGATCAAAGAAGTTAAGCTTGGGCCTTACCGTTTTCGCAACGTTCCTATTTATATTTTCAAAGACGAGTACAACGTTACTTCTTATCCCTTTTTGGGTGGTCTTATTGGCAATGATATTTTGCGAAGGTTCAATTGCATCTTGAATTATGATAAAAGAGATTTTTATCTTACTCCTAACTCGCATTTCCTTGATCCTTTTGATTACTCTTATTCGGGCATTGAGTTGTATTTTGTAAATGGGCAAATTCTCGTAGGTGATGTAGCCGTAGGCTCCCCCGCCGAAGCTTCAGGTCTAAAAGAGGGAGATGTGGTAGTAGCTATCAATAAAGTATTTAATCAAAACCTTACTCAACTGAAGGCTGCGCTGCAAAATACAAACGATAAAATAAAAATAATTGTAAGGCGCGACGAAGAGCTCAAAGTCTTTGAATTCAAAGTACGCTCCATTCTTTGATAGATAACTAATTACATTCATTTTTAACTATTATCTTTTCTATTAAATTAATCATAATCTGACTAAACATCTTCTTTCCTACCTTTACAAACTTTTTCATCATTATTATTGTTTGAGAGATTATGATACAATTTGAAAGATTTACGTTAGCGAATGGCCTGCGGGTAATTGTTCACCGTGATACCTCTACACCCATGGCCGTGGTTGATGTGATGTATGATGTAGGAGCCAGAGATGAAGATCCATCCAAGACTGGTTTTGCTCATTTGTTTGAACACCTGATGTTTGGTGGCTCGTTGCATGTTGAATCGTATGACGAACCCTTGCAAATGGCAGGTGGAGAAAATAATGCCTATACAACCAATGACCTAACGAATTACTACATTCAATTACCTGCCGAAAATATCGAAACGGCCTTTTGGCTTGAAAGCGATAGAATGCTTTCTCTTGCCTTTAGTGAAAAAAGCCTTGATGTTCAGCGAAAGGTAGTTAGCGAAGAATTCAAAGAACATTATATCAACAAACCTTACGGCGATACCTGGCATAAAATAAGAGAGCTGGCGTATGAAGTACATCCGTATCGGTGGATGACAATTGGCAAGGAACTATCGCATATTGAAAATGCAACTTTGGAAGATGTGAGAAAGTTTTTCTTTAAATTTTATCGCCCGATCAATGCCATATTGGTTGTTGCCGGAAATGTTACTGTCGAACAAGTAAAGCAATTGGCTGAGAAATGGTTTAGCGATATTCCTTCCGGTGAAAAATATCAACGTAATCTTCCACAAGAGCCGGTGCAGGCGAGAGCCAAAAAAATGGAAGTAAGGGCTGATGTACCACTGGATGCTTTGTATAAATGCTGGCATATAGCTTCAAGGCTGGATGATAAATATTATGTTACAGATTTGATTACAGATATTCTGAGTGGAGGAGGATCATCAAGATTATATCATTCATTGGTGAAAGAAAAACGACTATTTAGCAATATTGGATGTGATCATTTTGACAGCCACGACAATGGTTTGCTTATCATTGAAGGCAAGCTTGTGAAAGGAATAAAAATGGAAGATGCAGAAAAAGCAGTAGTTGAAGAATTGGAGAAAATAAAAACTGAACTTGTGAGTGAAGCGGAGCTGCAAAAAGTAAAAAACAAAACCGAAAGTATTATTGCTTTTGAAGATATGGCTGTAGCAGGTCGTGCTGAAAGTCTGGCACGTTATGAATTATTGGGAGATGCAGATCTAATGAACAAAGAACTGGAAAGATATAATGCAGTAACAACGGAGGGCATTCGGAATGAAGCAAGAAATATTTTTAGAGAAGAGAACAGTAGTACATTATATTATTATTCAAACAACTGACAAGTGATAACAGTAGCAAAAGGGAGTATTGACAGAACGGTTGCTCCAAAAATAGTGGATGCAGTGGATTTCAATCTACGATTGAAGCCATATCAAAAATATGTATTGAAAAACGGTGTGGAGGTATATGCGATTGATGCCGGTGCCGAAGAAGTAGTTATGATCGAGTGTGTGTATTACGCTGGTGATTGGTATGAAGAAAAAAATATGGTAGCAGGTGCGACGAATTTCTTGTTGAAAAATGGAACTTCTACAAAAACGGCATTTCAGATCAATGAGCATTTTGAATATTATGGCTCTTACCTCAACAGAATGGTGCAAAATGAAACCTCAACGATAACTCTTCATAGCCTTACCAAACACATTGGAGAATTATTGCCTGTTGTGCGTGAACTGCTCGCCGATTCAGTTTTTCCTGAAGAAGAATTGAGGATTTACAAAAAGATCATACAACAACGGTTGTCGGTTAATCTTTTAAAATGTGATTTTGTTGCTCAAAGGCTAATTGATTCTTATTTATACGGAGAGCAACATCCTTATGGCCGTTTTAGCAGGTTTGAAGATTATGAGGCATTGAGCAGAGAGCAATTAATTGATTTTTATAAAAAATATTATCAACAAGGAAAGTTCATCATATTTGCAGCCGGCAAGCTTCCTCAAAATTTGGAAGAGTTACTGAACAAAAATTTTGGCGATCTACTTAACAATAAAATTGAACCGATAAATTATTCTTTAAAACCTACCGTTGAAAAAAAACAGCGTATCATCAATGATCCCAATGGAGTGCAAGGAGCTGTCCGCATAGCAAGGCCTTTCCCTAATCGCCATCACCCCGATTTTTTGAAGGTGCAAGTATTAAACAGCTTGTTTGGAGGGTTTTTTGGCTCGAGGCTTATGACCAATATTCGTGAGGATAAGGGATATACTTATGGCATTCATAGCTATATTCAGAATCACATTCAGCAAACGGCATGGTTGGTTAGCACCGAGGCGGGACGGGATGTTTGCGAAGCGACGATCAAAGAAGTTTATCTTGAAATGCAAAAGCTTCGTGAGGAATTGGTTGACGAAGAAGAATTATTGCTGGTTCGTAATTACATGATGGGCAGTATTCTTGGTGATCTTGATGGACCTTTCCAAATTATCGCCAGGTGGAAAAATATTATTCTCAATGATCTTGACGAAAAATATTTCTACAATTCGATCAATACAATTAAATCCACTACAGCAGAAGAATTAAAACAGCTCGCTGAAAAATACTTTCAACCTGACGAGTTTTATGAGCTGGTGGTGGTGTAGTATTGATTGGCAAAAACAAAACCAATGAGATTCCTGGTACGCATCCTCGTAATTGCCGCCGTTTCATTCGGCCTGGCACATGTATTAAAAGGAATACATATCGACACCTTTTGGACAGCAATTGTATTCGCCGCAGTTCTTGCCATTTTAAATATTTTTATTAGACCCTTGATCGTTCTTCTCACTCTCCCGGTTACTATTCTTACGCTAGGGCTATTTTTATTTATCATTAATGCCCTAGTTGTATTGCTTGCCAGCAAATTTGTTACTGGCATTCGAATAGACAGTTTTGGTTGGGCCTTACTGTTTAGTTTGATCCTTTCTATTGTGGGTGCTATACTAGATAGGGAGCTTGAAAGAGAAAAACGGCCTCTTTTATAAACACCTTATAGGTTTAAAGAAATTCGTATTCTGAAAGCGGCTGTATCATTCTAACGTGCGACAATTTAAATTGCTCAAACCCTCCAAACGCCTGTAAGGTTTCTTCCTTCTTAATTCTCGTTTTCTTACTACCAAGAAAGGCATGAAGCGAAGTCCATTTCCAATCAAGTGGATTTTTGCAGAAACCATGATGAACGGGGTTGAAATGGATATAATTGATCAGAGTACAGAAGTATTTGTGATCATTTATTTCACGCGTTTCATGTAATCAATAAAAAAAGCACCCTTTCTGTCGAAAATTTTATTGTAAGATTTTATATAGCTATTACATAAATTACTGAAGCGTTCCATTAAAAAATCGGATAAATTATGTGTTGAAGGGTCAAACTGGACCTCTTTTATTTTTTTAAAATGTTCTATGCATTTTCCAAGTGGTTTTATTTTGATAACAAAATGAAAATGATTTGACATCAATGCATAGCCAAACGTTTCACAAATAGTATCTGTATGTAGAGCATATTTTTTTAGAAAAAAGCCAAAGTTGTCATCATTCCTGAAAAGCAGATCATCACCAATAGCATGATTAAAGAGATGATAGTATTTATCCGGCTTAAGTGGGATGTGATAATTGCTCATTCTTCAAGTTAATAAAAACCTACAAGGTTTTTAAAACCTAACAGGTTTTCAATAGGTTTGCAAACATGAATTTCGATCGTAAGAATTTATCCAACGAACAGCTCATTTATTTTTATCGTCAGCTTTTATGGCCAAGAATGATCGAAGAAAAAATGCTGTTGCTGCTGAGGCAAGGAAAAATTTCAAAATGGTTTAGTGGTATAGGACAGGAAGCAATTGCTGTAGGTGCAACGCTTGCCTTGGATGAAGATGAATGGATCATGCCCCTGCATCGAAATCTTGGCGTTTTTACTTCACGCAATATGCCACTTCATAAATTATTCATGCAGTGGCAGGGAAGTAAAGAAGGGTATAGCAAAGGAAGAGAAAGAAGCTTTCATTTTGGAAACAAAGAGCATCATATCTGTGGCATGATCTCGCATCTTGGCCCGCAGCTCGCCATTGCAGATGGAGTGTCGCTCGCCTATAAATTAAAAAATCAGAACCTGCCTGCCGACCAGGCAGGTAAAATATCTCTTGCTTTTACCGGCGAAGGCGGCACTAGTGAAGGGGATTTTCATGAAGCATTAAATGTAGCTGCTGTTTGGGATCTTCCTGTAATTTTTTTAATTGAGAATAATGGTTACGGATTAAGCACACCCACTACCGAACAATATCGCTGCATCACATTAATTGATCGTGCAAAGGGATATGGCATGGAAGGCGTACAGATTGATGGCAATAATATTTTAACAGTATATGATACCATCAAAGGCGTTCGTGAATATTGTATCAAGAATCAAAAGCCTTACTTAATTGAGTGTCTCACCTTTCGCATGCGTGGGCATGAAGAAGCCAGCGGAACAAAATATATACCTCCAAAACTTTTTGATATTTGGGAATTGAAGGATCCTGTAAAAAAGTATGAAGAGTATTTAAAGTCTATAGGAGTGATCACTGAAAATGGCATTGAACTCATAAAAGAGGAATTCAAAGAAAAAATTGAAGAAGAATTAAAAATTGGATTTAGTTCTAAAACTGTTGACGCTGATGTGGACGAGGAGATGGAAGATGTTTATGCAAAGGTACAAGGCACAAGGCGCAGGGTTCAAGTTGTGGACAATGCGAGACCCAATCATTACTCATCACTCACTACTCACGAACTGCGATTTATT
>DASYQS010000040.1:0-24121 GCA_036005185.1 Chitinophagaceae bacterium
AACATGTACTGGCACTCCAACATTCACTGCACCTACAGCAAGCGATGCATGTAGCTCGGCTACTGTGGTGCAAGTGGGCAGTGATGTAACTGTAGGCAGTGGTTGCACAACAACTGTAACAAGAACTTGGAGAGCAGTAGACGCTTGCGGTAACTCAAGCGGCACTGTATCACAAACTATATCCGTCACCGATAATACGCCTCCTGTTATTGGTACTACAGCACCTGCCACAGTAGAATGTATAGGCACACCAACATTTACTGCACCTACAGCTAGTGATGCTTGTAGCTCGGCTACTGTGGTGCAAGTGGGCAGTGATGTAACAGCAGGCAGTGGTTGCACAACAACTGTAACAAGAACTTGGATCGCGGTGGATGCTTGTGGTAACTCAAGCGTCACTGTATCACAAACTATATCCGTCACCGATAATACACCACCCACCATTGGAACCTCAGCTAATGTTACTGTAACATGTACTGGCACGCCAACATTCACTGCACCTACAGCAAGCGATGCATGTAGCTCGGCTACTGTAGTGCAAGTAGGATCAGACATCACTGCTTTAGGAAGCTGTGGTAATACAATAACCAGAACATGGATCGCGGTGGATGCTTGTGGCAATAGCAGTGGAACTGTCTTTCAAACCATCTCCATGGGTGATAATACACCACCTGTTATTGGTGCTACAGCACCTGCAACAGTAGAGTGCACTGGTACACCAACCTTCACTGCACCTACAGCAAGTGATGCTTGTAGCGGAGCAACAGTAATTACTGTTGGTAACGATATTACAGCAGGCAGTGGTTGTGCAACAACTGTAACAAGAACATGGAGAGCCATAGACGCCTGCGGTAACTCAAGCGCCACTGTATCACAAACTATCTCCGTCACCGATAATACACCTCCTGTTATTGGTACAACAATAGATGCAACAGTAGAATGTACAGGCACACCAACATTTACGGCACCCACAGCATCGGATGCATGCAGCACTGCGACGGTACAGCAGGTAGGAACTGATGTGACGGTAACAGGCAGTTGTAACTACAAAATAATCAGAACATGGGTAGCTGTAGATGCTTGCGGCAATCAAAGTGGAACAGTGTCACAGGCAATTACTTTAGTTCTTTGCCCCCCAGTAGCGCCAATGCTAACAATAGTTGATCCTGACTGTACCGTGTCAACGGGAGCAATTAAGATTACCTCATCCACAACAGGCCTGCTATTTAGTCTTGACGGAGGAGCGTTTACTTCTTATCCCGCCGGTGGATGGAGTGGACTGTCCAGCGGGTCACATACTATTGCTGTGCAAAATGCTGCTGGTTGTAGTACAACCATTAATGCAACAATCAACACGCAACCTCAGGCGCCACAATTAATTACTAATCCTGCTACAGCCTGTGCGCCTGCAACTGTCGATCTTACGGCTCCTTCAATCACTGCAGGCAGTGATGCGGGATTAACATTTACTTATTGGACTAACAGTGCGGCAACTACACCACTTGTTAATCCATCTGCAATTGCAACGAGTGGCACATACTATATCAAAGCAACTTCTGCAGCTGGGTGTACCTCAATTAAGCCAGTTGTAGTAAGTATTGGATCTGCAGGTAGCTTTGTAGTTACAAATCCTATACCTGTGTGTGCACCGGGAACTGTCGATCTTACGGCTCCTTCAATCACTGCAGGTAGTGACCCGGGGTTAACTTATACCTATTGGATGGATGCAGCAAATACAATTCCTCTTCAAAACCCGAGCGCTGTTGGAGTGAGTGGTATTTATTACATCAAGGCAACATCATTGGGCGGATGTTCTTTCACGAAATCGGTTCAGGTGATCGTGAAAGTGAATGAGACTATTCAGGCCATGCGTTATCCGACTGTTGTCACGGATCCAAATATTCCTGTGCAACTTGTGGCAAGAAATCTGGGCATCAATTACACGTATGCATGGAACCCGCCTGTTGGGCTAAATTCGCCGGTAATCAGGAATCCGATCTTCAATTATAACAGAGAGACTGAGTATACGATCACAATAACTCCTCCTGATGGCAGTTGTCCGACTGTAGATACGGTTCGAGTTGTTTTAAAAGAAATACCAAATGCATGTAAATCGGTAGTCGATGTACCAAAGGCCTGGTCACCTAACGGCGATGGTCATAATGATAAACTGTATCCTTTGACAATATGTATTCGGGAGCTTAAATACTTCAGAGTGTTCAATCGCTGGGGGCAACTAATGTTTGAAACCAATATCCTTGGTAAGGGATGGGATGGAATTTTCAACGGAAAACAACAGGTGATGGATGTATATACATGGACATTAGAAGCTATTGGAGAAGATGGGGTTTATTATAAACGGGCTGGAAATTCAGCTTTAATGAGGTAACTTAAATGTGAAAATTATGAAACGAAGAATTTTACTTATCTCGTTAGTGGCAGTTATAAGAACTGCAAATGCGCAGGATCCAAGCTTTTCACAGTTTTTTTCTTCGCCTCTTAATGTTAACCCGGCATTGACGGCAAAGATCAATGCTGATTGGAGAGTGATATCTAATTTTCGTGATCAGTGGATTGGACCAGCAAGTCCTTATGCAACTGGCACTATTTCGTATGATCGAAAAATTTTACAAAATAAAATACCGAATGTTCATGAAGAGAAAAATACATTGGGAGTAGGAGGGATGTTGATGTATGATTATGCCATGGACGGGATTGTAAAAAGCATTTACGCTTCGGCAAATTTATCTTACGATATTGTATTGGCTAATGGAAATACTGTTCATCGATTAGGAGCGGGATTTGGAGCAACGTATGGGAGAAGAACTGTTGATTTCAACAGGCTAACCTGGGAAGAACAATGGGTGGGTTATGCAGGGTTTAATACTAATCTTCCCTCGGGCGAAGCTGCGTTATCAAATATGAAACCATGGTTTTCAGCAAGCGCCGGGCTTGTGTACAGCATCACGTCAGAAAAATCGAATTTCGACATTGGTGCAGCAGCATTTCACCTCAATACTCCAAAGCAAACATTTTTGCAGGATAGAAATCAGAGACTGGCCATGCGTAAAGTAGCTCATGCTAATTTTGAAACATTTCTGAAAGATGAATTAGTCCTTAATGTAAATACCATTTATCAATTCCAAGATGAAGCGAAGTACTATTCTTTCGGTGCAGGCCTCGGATATTATATACCAAACCATCCTGACGTGTTGGTGAATACAGGAATATGGTATTGGTCGAACAATGCAATTATTCCTTATGTAGGGTTTGCCTATAAAGATTTTCAAGTAGGGTTATCTTATGATGTTACCATTTCGAAACTAAGAGAGGCTACCATGAAACCTAAAACGTTTGAACTGTCTATCATTCTAAGAGGTATAAAAGAACCTACGGCAATTATTCCTTGTCCGTGGAAGTAAGAGTTCAAGTTCAAAAATCTCTACGAGCTGAATATCTTATTATTCTTTACGTCGTTGTTGGTATGCAGCAGAGCTAAGTGTGTTAGGCGTACCAACAACCGGAGTTAAGAGACTATACAATTAAATCAGCCATGGTAATTTCATCTTTTTACGCCGTCGGAGGGAGAGGGCAGCACTGCAATTTTAAAAGAAGTTACAGTAATTTCAGTTTATTATGGCTGAAATTATTACCGAATACCCTCAGTTTTTCACAGCAACAAATCTTGAATGGAAAATGTTGCTACAGCCTGATAAGTATAAAGTCGTTATTATTGAAAGTATGCGATTTATTGTAAAGGATAACAGGGTTATAATTTATGGCTTTGTCATTATGGCTAATCATATTCACATAATCTGGCAAATGAAAGCTGGTAAGAAAAGAGAGGATGTCCAGCGTGATTTTCTGAGACATGCTGCACAGGAAATAAAATCTGATATGGCTCGAAATCGAATGCCAGAGCTAAATAAATACTTAGTGAATGCAAGAGATCGTAAATATCAAATGTGGGAAAGAAATGCCTTATCTGTTGATCTATGGTCAGAAAAAGTGCTGATACAAAAGCTGAGGTATATTCACGAAAACCCTGTAAGAGCGGGCTTATGTAATTATCCCGAAGAATATAAATACTCATCAGCATTACTTTACAAAACAGGAATTGATAATTGGGGTTTTCTTACACATTATCGTGATTAGCTAATTTTCGTTGTTGGTACGCCATGCCCAAGGCCTGGCGGCATACCAACAATGGCGTAATATTTATATGATGCCGACAACCGAGTCATCGCGAGCCAAACCAGTCGCGATAAATTGGTGAGGACTGAGGATGCAAGCTATCGCTATTATTTGCATGGGCCATTAGCACGAACGGAAATAGGAGGCTACAAAGTACAAGGTGTTGATTACGCTTATACGCTGCAAGGTTGGTTAAAAGGCATCAATAGCGATAGCCTGATAGCATCCGGTGAAATGGGGATGGATGGATGGCCGAATACAGCTTACTCGAGAGTATCGAGAGACGTATATGCGTTCAAGCTGGGCTATTTTAAAAATGATTATACGCCTATCGGCGGAGCAGGAGCCGGCGCATTTGGTTACAGAAACTATACCCATCCAAATAGCTTGGATAATAGCGGCAACCAATTGTTCAATGGCAACATTAGTTACACTACGTTGGCTCTGTCAAAAATAAATGCAGAAAAAACCACTGGCTATAGTTATGGCTATGATCAGTTGAACCGTCTCGTCTAGATGCGACAGCATACAGCTTCCGGAGCCTGGAGCAATAGCAATATTATTACGGCTTACCGCGAAAGCATTGCTTATGATGCCAATGGAAATATTTTAAAATACCTGCGCAATGGAACAGCGACCACCACGGATATGGATAGCTTGAACTACAAATACAACCGTGATGTTAGCGGCAATCTTGTAAACAACAAGCTGAATTATGTAAAAGACCAGATAAGCAGCGCAAATTATGCAGTGGATATCGACAACCAAAGCGCCAACAATTATGTGTATGACCTCATTGGCAATTTGAAAAAAGATGTGGCCGAAGGAATTGATACAATACGGTGGACGGTTTATGGAAAGATCAATAAGATTGTGAAGAACAGTAACAGCACAAAAATTAATTACGGTTATGATGCAGGCGGCAACCGCACTACAAAAATAGTTTCCGGCGCGGCAGATACCACTACATTCTATGTTCGTGATGCACAAGGAAATGTTTTAGCGATTTACACCAAGCAAAATACCAACGCTCTCAAATGGGATGAGCAGGATTTATATGGCAGCAGTCGCTTAGGAATCTGGAACTGGGACACGATTGTGTCCGCAGCACCGCCGGTAGTAACAAGCAATCCTATTTATGATAGCTTATTGCTCGGCAGCAGAACGTATGAGCTCAATAACCATTTAGGAAATGTATTAGCGACAATTAGCGATAAAAAAATTGGTAACGATAGCAGCGGCGTAGTTAATTATTATCTTGCAGAAGTTCTTTCACAAAATGATTACTATCCGTTCGGGATGTTGCAGCCGGGGCGTAAATACAATGCCGGAGTTGGTTACAGATACGGCTTTAACGGTAAGGAGAATGATAATGAAGTGAAAGGTGAGGGCAACCAGCAGGATTATGGTATGCGCATTTATGACCCGAGGTTGGGAAAGTTTTTGAGTGCGGATCCGATTTCAAGGAATTACCCTATGCTTACACCGTACCAATTTGGTAGTAATAATCCAATCAGTGGAACTGATTTAGATGGATTAGAATATATACATTTTGTTGTGCTTTTGGATAAAAACGGTTCTTACTTGAAAAAATATTTGGTCGAAGATTTTCGAAATCGTTCTGAAAAAGAAATGAATTCAATCCATAAAACTGCTAATTTTTATACTCAATATTCTGCTGGTTTTGGCCCCTTAGGCAGATGTGTCCAATACACTTATTTTCAACAGAACAATGAAGGGAAATATGAGCTGTTAAAAACAGACAAAACAACAGAAGTTGACCAAAATTCTTTCGAAAGCAAACAAACAAGACACGGACTTTATTACGGAGAAGGCTCGATAACAAAAAAAGGCCCCTATTTCGATATAAAACGTGGTGTAACTGGCCAATACGACTTTGGATATAAGCCAATTGACATGGTTGATGCTTTGGGTAAGGAACATGATATGGAAGAAGATAAAACCAGTTTTAAAGGTTGGCAGCATCCACAAAACATATTTGCCGATATCCGATTTGTAAAAGGATTAACGAAGTATTTGAAGCTCGCAAAATCAGATGATTTTATTGATCCTTTTACTGGACGAAAACCTAGCGAAGAAGCGGTGAAGGCTGCACGAAATGCTAAAATACTGTTTACGCTGGAAATTGAAATAAAGAAAGCTAAACTATTGGAAATGTTTAAACACGGAAAAATTAGCTCAAAGGTATTAACTATAATAGAAAAGCAAATTGAGAAAGTGGAAAAAGAAAATGTTTTGTTGCCAACTCCAAAGAAGACTGACAAATGAAGTATTTAAATTTTTTAGGTTTCTTATTAATATTATTATTAGCATGTAATAAAGAGGAATTTTTCATGACCGAAGATTATGTTTATAATAGCAATGGGTTCTCTGAAGGATTCGCAATACAATTGTTGAAAGTCTCAAAGTTTAATAATGATAAAAGTCCCGAAATTTATGAAGAAGATTCTATAAGAGTTGATCTGAATTATTCTAATAAAGGTAAAATTCAAAAAAAATTATGGTTTTATAAAGTAAACGAAGGATACTATTGGACTTATGGGCTTAGAGATTCGTTTGGAACGCTACCGATTCAGTTTAAAAGAGGACAATGGTATGTATTATGGAGTAATACCTTCAAGAGTGGTTTTTTTAAAACGAATCATTATAAATTCTTTATTCATGTAAACAACTCTGGAAAATTGGAAATTCAAAAAAGCATGATGCAAACTAATCTTTAAAATTCGATTGTTATTTTTCTCAGTTCTTCGTAGTGTTCTGGTCTTCGAGTAAAAAAGAAAAAATAAAAATTATAGGATGTTGTGCTGAGACTGTGTCTCAGCATCGGCTTCGCAGAAGCCGTCGTAATATTTTTGCCTCTGTTTTTACGCCATTGTTGGTATGCCGTCAGGCTTTTGTTCGTAGCGTACCAACAATGGCGTAATTAAAATACCACCTACTACCATAAATTGGGGATTGACTTCAACTAGCGAATGCAATTATATTTGCATCGAACCGTCAATCATTAGCCGATCCTATTATAAAGGCGCGAGCCTTTGAATTGCTTGTTTAACTACAAGCAATTTTTTTTGTACAAATATTATTAAGAGACAAAATCTCCTGCATCGCATTAAAAAACGCTGATACCTTTATCAGATCAGCGTTTCACAAAGCCTTCAGCGGAGAGAGGATTCGAACCTTTCTCAAAATATTTTGGAAATCAATATTGTGAAGAAGTATGCAATTTGAGATATTCTGAACTTAATGGTCTCAGCTAATTCTAACAGTTTTTCTAATTTCGCAAAACAAACACGATAACATGTTATGCGGCCAAAATTTCAATCGAAACAATCCGTGATCATAAATGCCCCTCTTGAAAAAGTGTGGGAGTTTAGTCAAGACCTTTCACGCATAGCAGAGTATCATCCGCGAGTGGACAAGGTTGATTTAATTTCCGGCAAGCAGTTTCGCGAGGCAGGTGTTTCTTATCAATGTCATCTTTCTGACGGTAAAAACACTTGTATAGAAAAAGATATTGAAATTATTCCGATGGAGAAAATTGTTACTGTCTTTACTGCTGACACAATGGGGCTGACAAAGCTATTACCAGACTATGTAGTAGAAACAACTTTCAAAAAAATTGACGACCATACAACCAAAGTGGAAATCTCACATTTCTATTCAAGTTCCAAATGGAAAGTGTGGCTATTAAATTTCATCATTAAAAGAAAAGTTGCCGGGGAGACAATTGACACCTTAAATGCGGCCAAAAAGAATATTGAAAATGAGTATTAAATTTCACTCACACAAGCAAAATTTCAAAAATCGCAACCATTATTATTTTTCTGGCTTTAATGTGTTGCATTAGCGAACCTTTTAGGTTGCAATATTACTCCGCAACTTCATTGATTTTCGGTCCGATATTAAAACAATTGATATATTAATGATGCCCGTTTAATTTTTTATAGAGATTATACGAGTAAATACAGGTAATAAGTATAATTAAAGAAAGTATCGCAAATAGCATGATCATAGATAAAGAGAATGAGGCAAAGAGACAGATCACCGCGATCAATAAACCGCCGCCAAACATCAACTTTCCACCTAACAAATGTGTCTTTTTCCAATTTTCATCGTTATTTAAAGTCCATGGCAAACGGATACCAGCAAAATAATTCGGCTTGATAGTATACATATAGTTACCAATAACAGCAAACAACAAACCTACTCCAGCCAGGATAAAGCGGGCACTGAATTTTATATTTTCATGAATGCTGCTATAAATAAGCAGGCAAAGAACAGCGGCAATAAATACACTTACAGCAAAGGCAATACGATGCAACCTGCTTTTATTTTCTGAAGCATATCTTTTTGGGTCGATCCGGTAAACCTGAGGTAACAATAAATAAACAAGCACATTCACCACCGTTAATACCAATGTCATAGTGATCAACTCATTTTTGCTGCCATAACGATCAACGACTCCTTTTAAATTAGCATGTAGAGGCACTGTATCCGGAATGGTATTCCAAACAATTGCCAGGTAAGCGGCGGGGGCAATGATGAACAGCCAAATAAAGCGTTTTAAAAACTTATCCATAATTATTTCTTTTTTGATTTGAATTGAAGTAGCCATTTCATGATCTCATCGACAACTGTTGTATTCAGCGAGTAATAAATAAATTGTCCGTTCTTTTTCGAATTCACCAGGTTTGCCTGTTTCAATAGATCCAAATGATGAGATATGCTAGGACCTGATATGTGGAATTTGTCCACTATTTCCCCGACCGTCATATCCTTCCCCCTCAACAGCTCAAGTATCTCTCGCCGTGTCGGATCATTTAACGCTTTGAACACATTATTCATATCTATTAATTCAATGTTTGTATATTTAGGCAAATATCTAAATACTATTTGAGACCACCAAATATTTAATAAAATATTTTTTCCTCCGCCTTGTTTCGTGTCCTTAAAAAGAGGCCCCGGTGCGTGTCTTCACGCACCGAAATTATTTTCTTCCCTGACGAGTTACCTCCGAATTGAAAAAATGTTTCTTGTAAAAGACAATAAGAGGGACTCGTCGCCATAAATTTTTTTGTTAGCAAGCCGTCCGCTCGGGCTTTGAGCAAAGGCGAAAATCTATGTTAATCATCTACCATAAATTGGGGATTGACTTCAACTAGCGAATGCAATTATATTTGTAGCGAACTATTAATCATAAGCCAGTCCTATTATAAAGGCTTTTGCCTTTGAATTGCTCGTTATTTACGAGCAATTTTTTTGCCCAATCGATTTTACTTTTTTTAATTACTTGCACTCCATAACCATTTAACTGATCATTCGCCACCTGTTCCAATTGCAGATACTTAAAAGTTCTCAATACTTAACATGCCACTTTAAAGAATATTGATTCCTTTTTTCATTACGCCCATAAAATTTTTCCGTTCCTGATCATTTTCACCGAATAGTCCTTAAATTGTTCGGCATAAAAATCCATGCGAAGAGGAAAGTGGACAACTATTTTTTTAAAGAACCTGCTTATCTAAAGAATTAAAATAGTTCAGCTCAATAGAGATACTTATGACTCCACTTATACTTCTTCTCATTGGAATCGTTGTTGTATTAGGTAGCATCCTCGTCATCAGGTTACATGCTGTACTAGCATTGCTTTTTGGCGCATTTGTCGTAGCCTTGCTCACACCATCATCTTTTTTACAACGCTACGCCCTTAGCAATAAGTTTTCTGAATCGCAGCTCAATGCCTTGATCAATCAATCGGCAGGAGAACGGGTAGCCATAGGTTTTGGCGATACCTGCGCAAAGATTGGTTTGCTCATTGTGCTCGCCTCCATCATCGGCAAATGCATGATGGATAGCGGCGCTGCAGAACGCATTGTAAGAACCATGCTCAGAATTTCGGGTGAGAAAAAAGCGCCTGTAGCTTTCACGGTTAGCAGTTTTACATTAGGCATACCTATTTTTTTTGATACGGTTTTTCTGTTAATGGTTCCTTTGGCCCGTGTTATGGGTGTGCGACACCCAAGATCCTATGCACTTTATGTTATGGCGATCATTGCGGGAGCCACCATCACACATTCATTGGTACCGCCAACTCCAGGTCCGCTTTTTGCTGCCCGTGCTCTCAATGTAAGCATCGGCGCTATGATCATTATGGGAACAGTGATTGGCTTGGCTTGCTCTACTGCAGGATTGCTTTATGCCTACTGGTTGAATAAGCGCCAGAATATTCCTTTGAGAACCACGGCAGATATATCGGTTGAAAAATTGAAAGAATGGTCGAATAAAGAAACGAAGCAGCTTCCTTCTTTTTTTATGTCTGTACTTCCCATTCTTTTACCCATTATCTTGATCGCAGGGCAAGCAATTGCAAAAGTTATGAAGGATGATTTGCCCGGAAGCATAAATGCTTTTTTTAAACTGACGGGCGATCCTACTATAGCGCTTTTCATTGCAACGATCATTTCCTTAATTCTTGTAACACAACATCATTCCAATTGGTTAAAAGAAATACAGAAGTCGGTTGAAGAAGCTATTTACAGCGCCGGAACAATTATACTGATCACAGCGTCGGGAGGAGCCTTTGGCGCCATGCTGCAACAAACCTCGATAGGAAGCTGGTTGGCAGAAAATATCGGTCAGTATAAACTCGCCATATTACCGCTTGCATTTTTTATCACAGCAATTATCCGTACCGCGCAGGGATCTGCTACTGTTGCCATGATCTCAGCAGTAGGCATGTTAACAGCATTCAATACACCGGGGGCTTTGAATTTTCATCCTGTTTACCTGGCAATTGTTATTGGCTGCGGCTCTAAATTATTTCAATGGATGAATGACAGCGGCTTCTGGGTAATTTGCAAAATGAGTGGTTTCTCCGAAAAGGAAACGATTCGTAATTCATCTTTTCAGATGATGATCATGGGATTTGTAGGATTGATCGTAACGATGTTGCTGGCCAAGTTTATTCCCTTTCCTTTGTAAAAGCTCAACTAAAAATTGACAAGAACAGAACAATAATTCATCAATGAAAATAAAAGACCTGAGAATACATTCCATCGCTATTGCCGATCCTCCACTCAGGAGTTCTTATGGATTGCATGCACCTTACGCACTTCGCAATATCATAGAGCTCGAAAGTGAAGATGGTATAATCGGTATCAATGAAACCTATGGAGGCGAAGCGCCTGCCGCGGCTCTGCGCACCGTTAAAAATCAGATCATCGGCGCCAATGCTTTTCGCATAACAGGATTGCTAAACCCCGAAATGAAATACAAAAGCAATAGCAACGATCGATCACAAACCTATTTGGTGCCAGGTGAAAATCCTTTGGATGAAACCAGTCGCACTTTTGCTGCCATTGAAGTTGCATGTCTTGACCTGATTGGCAAAAGCATTCGCGTACCTGTTTGTGATCTCATCGGCGGACGTGTTCGTGATAAAGTAGATTTTTCCGCTTACCCTTTTTATAAACATAAAGGCGGTGGCGGCGAAGGTGATGACATGCGTGAAGATGAATATGGCGAAGCGCTTTCACCAGAACAATTAGTAGAACAAGTAAAAAAAATGGTCGCGAAATATGGATTTGGTTCTATCAAATTCAAAGCTGGTGTGTTGGAGCCAGATCTTGAAATTGAAACTGTGAAATTATTGTATCAGGAATTAGGGCCCGCTGTTCCTTTGCGCATCGATCCAAATTCTGCATGGACTGTTGAAACTTCGGTGAAAGTAGGAAAAGCACTTGTCGTTGAGCTTTCGGGTGGCGGCTATCTTGAGGATCCGACTGCAGGTATTGATGGAATGGCGGCTGTTCGAAAACAATTGCTGAAAATGGATATCAATGTTCCATTAGCAAGCAATGTAGCTGTCACTTCATTTAACGATATACCAGCGTCAGTTGCTGCAGACGCAGTGCAAATTATTTTATGCGATCATCATTATTGGGGTGGCATGCGCCAGGTTCAACACCTTGCAAAGCTTGCAGAAACTTTTAATATTGGTTTGTCCATGCACTCCAACAGCCATTTGGGAATTTCATTGATGGCCATGGCCCATGTAGCAGCTGCTACACCTCATCTTACTTATGCCTGTGATACGCATTATCCGTGGCAATCAGAAAAAGATGAAGTAGTAGCTGGCGGCAGAGTGCCCATAAAAAATGGTTGTGTTACCATTACTGACAAACCCGGGCTCGGAGTTGAACTGGATTATGATCAACTTGAAAGAGGAAAAGAGCGATATAGAAAAGTGCCTTATCGAAAACGGGATGATGAGGTGGAGATGCGCAAACATATAGATGCAAAATGGAAGAGAATTTTGCCGAGATGGTGATTGGTTGGTTAGTTAGTTGATTGGTTTATTGGTTGATTAGTTGATTAGTTCACGAGTTAAGCTTACAAGTTTGCGCATTGCCAATTGTCTATTGCCTATAGACATAAAGCATTCAAATAACAAGGATGAAAATTAAAAACGTAGAAGCATTCCTAATGTCTTATCTGATGCCTGACAAAATTGAATTGCCTTTTTGGGGTGGTGTAAGAACTATTGTGAAAAGAGATGCTATGCTGATTAAAATAACGGCCGACAATGATTTAAAAGGATATGCACCCGGCCCCGCTTTTACAAGAGCGTTGGAAGAAATCAATACGATTATAAAAGAATTTCTAATAGGTAAGGACCCTTCACAATGGAAGCAATTCAAATTTTCCGGAAATGCTGAAACGATCAAAACTTATTATGCCGCTGAAGTGGCCTTATTGGATCTTGTTGGTAAATACGAACAATGCAGCATTTCTGAATTGATGGGTGGTCGCGTAAGATCATCAATTAAATTATATGGAAGTGCAGGGATGTATATGTCGCCCGAAAAATATGCCGAGGAAGCAAGTGCTATTCAACAGATGGGATTTCCTGCATATAAAATGCGGCCAGCAGCCGGACCCGAAGGTGATCTTAAAACCCTTGACCTGATGCGACAGGCCACAGGCCCAAACATGGGTCTTATGGTAGATGCCCACACTTGGTGGCGCATGGGTGATAAAAATTATTCTTCAGAATTAATATCTGAGCTCACCGCTTCCATGAGTGCATTCAATCCATATTGGTTGGAAGAACCATTACCGCCAGAAGATCATCATGCTTACAAAAAATTAAAACAACAAGGAATTATTCGGATTGCTACAGGCGAGCACGAACAAAATTTTGAAGGGTTTGAAGATCTGGCGATTCTTCAAGCCACTGATTTTTTGCAAATGGATGTTTGTTGCCAGGGTGGCTTTGAAATGGGACTACGAGTATTTGATCTCGCTGCCGCACATAAAATGAAATTTGCTTTTCACAGTTGGGGAACGATGCTTGAAGTATTGGCCGCGGCACAGTTAGGAGTTTGCCGCGAGGAGTCTGTTGTCGAGTGGCTAGAGTATCCTTGCTATTCTTCCGCGGACAATGTGGGCATGTATCCTTTTCCTTTATCTCATGAAATATTGAAGGAGGAATTGGAAATAGAGAAAGGTTATTTGAAATTGCCATCTGGTTATGGATTGGGAATTGATATCAATGAAGAGGTGATTAAAAAATATCCGTTTATTCCCGGTGCATGGTCTTTTTTTTATCAAGACACACCAAAGAAAACGATTGCGGTGACAGGTGATCATAGTATAAAATGGGAGGAAAAAATTTAAGGTCATTGTTCACAAAAATTTCATTAAGCTTTTCTGATTTTTTTAAACGTATCACAAATTATTTCAACTTTAGACTTTTAAACGCCAGAGAAAAAATGAATAATCTTAAAGACAGAATTCGCTCAGGAGAAGTGCTTCATGGATGTTTCATCAATCTTGGATCACCTGTGTCGGCTGAGATCATTGGTCTGGCGGGGTTTGATTGGGTGCTCGTTGACCTGGAGCATGGTGCAGGAAATGATGCCGTAATGTATCAACAATTGCAGGCACTAGCTCACACACAGGCAACTGCTATTGTTCGTACCGATGAACTTTCCAGACCTAAGGTGCAAAGAATATTGGATGCAGGTGCAAAGGGTGTCATGTTTCCACAGATCCAAAACTCTGCAGACGCTGCGCTTGGCATCAGTATGATGTATTATTCTCCCAAAGGTATAAGGGGAATGGCTAAAATGGTTAGGGCAACCGGCTTTGGTAGAAACGCTGCTGATTACTTTTCTAGCCTCGAAAAAATTCTTGTTGGCGTCATTCAAATCGAAACTGTTAATGCATTGAAACAAATTGATAATATTGCTTCACTCACAGATGTTGATGTAGTCTTCGTAGGACCTACAGATTTATCTCAGGCACTTGGCATTTTATCTCAATTTGATCATCCGAGTTATCAGCAAGCTATAAAAGATGTTGCTCAAGCTGCAAAAAAATATGGAAAGGCCACTGGTGTTTTACTTCAGGATATCAGTGAATATGAAATGTATTATCAGCTTGGATATCGTTTTCTGGCTTGTGGCGCCGACAGTGCCTTTGTAGCAAGAAGCGCTGATGAAATGGTGAAACGGATGAAAGAAAAACGCAATCAAATATAATTACCATCATAATCGGCAATTTGTAAAAATGTGAGAGTGGAATTTATGAATTACTGATCGTGGTTATTATTTTAAAAAAAAATAATAAAAATCACTATGGAAAAAATAGGATTTATTGGACTCGGCATCATGGGCAGACCGATGGCAAAACACTTATTAAAAGCCGGATATCCCTTGTTTATACTTTCTACCAGCGCAGCTTCCGGTGAATTAAAAGCTGAAGGCGCTGCATTGATGGAGAATCCCAAGGAGCTTGCACAGCAATCGGACATAATTATCACCATGTTGCCAGATTCACCGCAAGTAGAGTCGGTAATGTTTGGAAGCGAGGGCCTACAACAGGGAATGAAACAGGGGTCATTATTCATTGATATGTCTACGATTGCACCGGCTACTAGCATTAAAATCTTTAATGAACTGCAGGGGAAAAATATCGAAGCATTGGATGCGCCGGTTTCCGGTGGACAAACAGGTGCCGAAGCGGCAACACTTTCAATTATGGTTGGTGGGAATGAAAAAGCATTTCAACGGGCACTGCCTGTTTTCGAAAAAATGGGAAAAAATATCACATATATTGGCAAGCCGGGAGCAGGCCAAACAACGAAAGCCTGCAATCAGATCGTTGTGGGTATGACAATTCAGGCCATCGCTGAGGCACTAACGCTTGCAAAAAAATCGGGCGTGGATGTTGGCAAAGTTCGCTCGGCATTGCTGGGAGGGTTTGCTCAAAGTAAAATTTTAGATCTTCATGGTCAACGTATCATCGATCAAAATTTTAAGCCGGGTTTCAAGATAAAACTTCACCGGAAAGACATGAATATCGCGCTGCAAACTGGCAAAGATTTATCAGTACCATTACCTGGTTCTGCTATTGTTGCTTGCCAAATGGATGCAATGCTGGCACAAGGGAATGGAGAACTAGATCACAGCGCATTGGCATTGTTTCTTGAGTCTATTTCGGGATTGTAGGTCACCTTGATTCATATTCATAAAAAACCTCCACGAGCTTAATGCCGGAATTGTCAGCTTATCGAAGATTTAGTACATGACCAATTTATAGCATTCTCAATTTGCATTGCCTCGAAAGACAAAAAAATATGCTCATAATTTCACGATCAATTTCTTAATAGGTCATTCGTCAAAATTGCATAATGGTATGTAAACATTTAATACCTGCACACAAATAAATTGCAGTTAATTGCAGAAGCTGAAAGAGAATTTTTTAAAAACGATTGCCGGTTTTGCGGTGCATTTCATTCAATGCAAACTTTTACAACAGCCCATTCTGTTAATACTGCGATCCAAAGACGCTTGGCTTGTGCACCAGCATTCCTTTTTCTTAAACCAATCATGATAAGTTTGATTGGCCTTGTTCTTTTTTTGCAGACATTACGGGTTTCTGCACAGGAAATTTATGCCGGCCGCTATAAAGCCATCTTTACCTCACCTCCCCGAATGGTTCCTACCCAAAAAACACCCGATGCACCTCTTGCAGGCAATGGCGATATTGGATTGACGATGGGAGGATCGCCCGATCAATTATGTTTTTATTTGGGTAAAAATGATTTTTGGAGAGCTTATCCTGTGTATCCGGGCGGTGGTATTGCATTACCGGGTGTCTTGACCGTTTCGATCGATGCTTTGAAAGATGCATCTTATTACGCTGAGCAAATTTTTGATCAAGCCTGTATCAAAGGAAAGTTTGTAAAAGGAGATTTACAACTGCGGCTTAATGCATGGGTTACAGCTACTCATAATATAGCCGTTATTGAATTTATTTCTAATAAAATTTGCCAGGTAAAACTCAATCTGTGGTCTCCAAAAGGAAATACTTCCATCAATGGTTCCGGTGTTACGAATAACGTTGATTGGGTCACACGTTCTTTTGAAAACACCGACCTGCTTGAATGGCCCTGTCATGTAGCGATCGCGATGAAGACACTGAATGGCACCATGTCAAAAAATAAATTGCTCACATTACTTCCTGGTAAAAAAATAATTGTTGCGCTCACACTATACACAAATTTTGATCGCCCCGATTGGAAAGGATCTGCAATCAACGAAACTGCTTCATTAACGATTAGCCATATCAATAAAATAAAGCAGGGCCATGAAAAATGGTGGAAAGATTTCTGGCTGCGCTCTATCATTCGTATCGGTGATCCTTATCTTGAAAAATACTATTTCGCTTCACAATATCTTTTTGCCTGTGCTACCAGGGGTGATAAGTTCGTTCCGGGAATCTGGGGCCCTTTTATTACACAAGATTCCACGGCTTGGGGCGGAGATTATCATCTGAACTATAATTATCAAGCGCCATTCTGGGCTGCTTATTCTTCTAACTATATTGACCTGATTGATAATTATGATCAACCGCTATTAGATTATATGCAAAAAGGCAAGTGGCATGCACAGGACTTGCTAAACGTACGTGGTATTTATTATCCTGTTGGTATTGGACCCAAGGGACTTGCAACAACTCGATGGCCATTGACACCTGAAGAAATGGAAAAAAGATATGGCACCCGCGAAAACACGATCGATCATGGTTACAAATTCCTGGGACAAAAAATCAATGCTGTTTTTGGGGCAGCGAATATGTTCATGAGATTTTACAGCACCTATGATTCAAACTATGCACTTCGCATTTATCCGTACTTGCTGGAATGTGTAAACTTCTGGGAAGATTATTTAAAGTTTGAAGATGGACGTTATGTTATTTATATGGATCACTTCAATGAAGTGATGCCAAGGCTCAACAATACCGGCAACTGGAGAGACCGCTTGGGTGATTTCAATTCAACACTTTCACTGGGGCTTGTAAAAATGTTATTTAAAGGCATCATTGACGTGGGTAAATATTTGAACAGAGATGCCGACAGGCAGGAAAAATGGAAATATATTCTTTCCCATCTCAGTTCATTTCCGGTGGGTGAAATAAATGGAAGACAAAGTCTGAAAAGTGTAGAGAGAAACGCGGCAGGAGCGGGTCGCGTCTCAGGATTGAACCGAGTTTCAATTCATGGCCTGATACTACCTGGTGGAGTTGCCGGTACAAAAACAGATTCAGCATTCAATAAGATATTACTCAGTGATGTGGCTCATTGGAAAGATAGAGAAAGAAATTCCGGCGACTGGGGCAATACGTTTGGCAATGGAATAGAAACTTGTTTCCCTGGTGCTGTTCGTGTTGGATATGATCCTGACACCATACTCAGAAAATTAAAAGACCGGATTGCTGTTCAATCTTTACCAAACTTGTGGATCACACAATCCGGAGGTGGAACAGAAACATTGGCCGCTGTTCCTCTTACGATCAATGAGATGTTGTTGCAGAGTTATGAAGGCGTGGTACGAATATTCCCGAATTGGAACCATACAAAAGATGCAAGCTTTGATCAATTAAGAGCATATGGTGCATTTGTCGTTAGCAGTAATTTGAAAAACGGAAAAGTGGAATTTGTGAAGTTGTTAAGCGAAAAAGGGCGTTCCTGCATTTTAGAAAATCCATGGCCGGGAAAATCAATTCAGTTGATACGAAATGGCAGAAAAGCAGAAATAATGAATGGAGATATATTACACTTTCAAACAAGGAAAAACGAACTAATCTACTTATCAGATTTATAAAAAACAATTACTAGATAATTATGAGAAAAAAAATATTGTTGACTTCAGTGTTAGCACAATTCCTTTTCATTAATGCTTTCACACAAAACTCTACTATTCGTTCTTCAGCAAAAAATGATATAAACAGTAAAAGATCTGAGTGGGTTTATTCCGGAACAAATGGCCGGCTGGTTTACAAAGCAACACCGAAAGGCGACAAGATCATCGACTTTTCGCATGCAGGCTATATGGGTGGTGGTGTTGCTCTACCTGATGTTCCTGTTACAATCACGATTCCACCGACAGGGTCTGACGATGATACAAAGCTGATCCAATCTGCCGTTGATAAAGTTGCTGCAATGCCCGCAGTCAATGGTTTTCGTGGAGCCGTGTTGCTTGCACCCGGAAGTTTTATCTGTCAGGGAACGATCAGAATCACAACAAGCGGCGTGGTGTTGCGTGGAAGCGGTAGCGGCAAAAATGGAACTACAATTCATATGAAGGGCCCAAAACATTCCGCTTTTATAATTGGTGGAAGAGATAATCCATCTTCGGATGGAGATGATGAATCGGTTTCTGACCAACCATTAAATTCTGCCGCAACAATGATAACGGATGAATATGTTCCATCTGGCGCAAGTTCTTTCACGGTGGCTGATGCATCGTTGTTCAAAGTGGGAGATAGGATAGAGATCAGGAGACCCGTAACAACTGCTTGGATTGAATTCATGCAGATGCATAATCTGGTACGTGATGGCAAGCCGCAAACATGGATCGGTAAAAACAGAGTTGAAATTACAAACAGAAAGATTGTTGCTATCGCCGGAAATAAAATTTCAGTTGATATTCCACTGGCCGATTCTTACGATGCGAACTATTTAAACCCGCCGGGAACGGTGGCCACAAAACTTAGGCTTTCAAATCGGATTACACAATCAGGAATCGAAAAACTTCATGTGCAGTGTCCGCCGCTCGAAATTGCATATGGCGACGCACCTTACTCTGGCGTAAGAATAAATGCAGATGATTGTTGGGTTAAAGATATATACTTCGAAGAAACGATGAACACATCAGTGATGGCTGGACATCGCATCACCATGCAACATGTAGTTGTTAAACATACTTATCCCAACTTAGGAGCTTCAAAGCCCGGTGATTTTGGTATTGACGGAAGCCAGATCCTTATCGATCGCTGCGAGAGTTCAGGTAATAATCAATATTTCGTTTGGACAACAAGTCTTAAGCCTGGTCCCAATGTTGTGCTCAACTCTACTTTTCACGGACATGGAAGCCGCATTCAACCTCATATGAGGTGGTCAACAGCGTTGCTGATAGATAACTGCAGCGTTCCCGAAGGAGGAATCGATTTTATGAATCGTGGTGTTGCTGGTTCAGGACACGGATGGACGATGGGATGGGCAGTGGCGTGGAACTGCATTGCAAAAACTTACATCGTTCAAAACCCTCCTGGTTCTATGAATTGGGCGATCGGCTGTAAAGGAGATCGTGTGAGAACAGCCAGGTTATTTGATACAGCGCCAATACTTGCTGAAGGAATTTTTGATTCTTACGATACACCGGTACAACCACAAAGTCTTTATCTCGCACAACTGCAAGAACGAAAAGGTCTGCAGGCTTTGAAAAATATCGGATATATATCAAACACTATCCAAATGTTTGAAAACAAAAATGCCAAACCCTTACCACCGCTGGAAATACAAACAGACAAAATTCTCGGGCCCGATCTTGCAATGCATCGTCCGGTGAATACAAGCAATACACGTGGCGCCACAAGAGAATTTGGTGGAGAAAAAGCTTTGGACGGAAATGAAAAAACATATTGGGCCACAAACGATGGCACTACTCAGGCAAGAATCGAAATCGATATGGAAGGTCCGGTTGAAATAAATGCCATTGAAATTGATGAAGCAAACGGTTTGCAGGGGCGTGTGCAGGAATATAAAGTAGAAGGACAAGTGGATAGCGACTGGAAATTATTATCACAGGGAACAACCATCGGCAATCGCAAAATCGACAGGTTACCGTCGACTACTGTTTGGAAAGTGCGGATAACAATAATAAAAGTGCAGGATTATCCGGCGATCAGTAAAATTGGTTTGTATCGAGAGAACAAAACTTCCTCAAAAGCATTTTAATCGAAATTCATGAATATTCAATGAGCAGCTATGAAACCAAATTCACGCATTGCATTTCGTGTTGTTTTATTTTTAACAACCGGCATTTTTACAATAGCCCTTCATCAAAAATGCATTGCACAACAAGTTGATACTACACAGTTGTCACGAACGGAATGGGGAGCAACCGATATTAAAGTTACTCATGCTAATGGCGTCTGGAATATTACCGGAAAAAAACAGATCGTAACACTTCGGGAATCCGACTTGTCTATTCATATAACAGCGGGAACGACTCATTGGGATTTGGTTTCTTCCGCGGCAAACGATATGATCGTGAAAGCAAGTGGAAAAGAATTTCCTGTGCGACTGGCAGATGCTGAAAAAAGAAAAATGGAATATTATGATCCGGCTTATAAGACCGGCATCAAGATCACATTAATGAATTGGAAAGGTGCAGATGTGAAATTATATCTTACGATTTGCCTGGAAGGCCCTGAAGAAGATCTTGTTTTTGATGTAGCCGCTGAAGAAAAGAAAACAGTGATACGCCAGCTCAACTGGCCCACTGCATTAGATGCACGAGAAGTGGATCATACTGTGTTGAGTAACGTGAGAGGAGTTTTGTTGCCGCACAATTGGCCAAAACCATATCATCCAATACGAACTTCAGATGCGGATGGTTCAATCACTAAAACAGACAGAAGTGAACTGCAGAGTAATGTTATTGAAGACTGGTCTATGTCATGGTGGGGGTTTCAAAAAGAAAGATCGGCCATGATGATTATCATCGAAACACCGGACGATGCTGCTTATCAATTCAATCATCCCGCGGGTGGACCTACGATTATTGGTCCGCGCTGGCGTGCAACATTAGGCAGGTTCGGATATCCGCGTACTGCCCGTATGTGTTTTATACAGGAAGGAAATTATGTTGATATGGCCAAGCGTTACAGAAGATATGTTAAAGAAACGGGTCTGTTTGTTTCATTGCAGGAAAAAATTGCAAGACAACCTATGGTCAAAGAACTGATCGGTACACCCATTGTCCGCTCAGGAATTTTAACCAACTATAAGCAGGGTAGTGCCCGCTGGAAAAGAGATTCCACAACAAGGTATAGTTTAACAAGTTTTGATCAGCGTGCCGAACAATTTCGGCAGTGGAAACAAAAAGGATTAAACAATTTAATGGTGGTGCTTACCGGCTGGCCCAGATTAGGATATGATCGCCAGCATCCGGACGTGTTACCACCTGCGCTATCAGCCGGAGGGTATGAAGGGATGAAAAGGCTACAGCAAACTTTAAAAGAACTAGGCTATTTGTTCGTATTGCACGATCAATACCGGGATTATTATGTTGATGCACCTTCGTTCAACACTGAGTTTGCCATTCATGAAGAGGATTCAACCAGCAAACCGAATATTTTTCCGGGAACACGTTTCGGAGATTTTAAGGAAGGTGTTATTCCTTATATGGATCATTGGGATGGTGGCAAGATGAGCTATCTCAGTGGACGGTTTATGCTGGGGCATTTGAAAAAAAATTACCAAGGTCTGTTTGATCATGGAATAAAACCAGATGGCAGCTATCTCGATGTATTTGGATATGTGCCGCCGGATGAAGATTTTAATCCTCAACATCCTTCCACACGCAGCGATGGTTTGCACGACAAAATAAAAAATTATAATTGGGTAAGAACCCATCTGGGGATTGTGGGTACGGAAACGGCCTGCGACTGGACGATTCCTTATGTTGATTTTTCGTCCCCCCTCAGTGCAAGAAATGGAATTACTATACCCTTGTGGGATCTGGTTTATCATGATGCCATATTAACTACGTATAATCCTACTGATCTGAGAGGCTTGTTGAATGCGGGGTTACCACAGATAAACAGCCGGTTTGATCCCTCAAAGGAAAACATCGACATGGTAAATCGCATGCGCCAGCTCAATAAACGGTTAGCTTTTACTGAAATGATCAAACATGAATTTCTCGATACGAATTATCGAAAAGAACGTTCGGTGTTTGCAGATGGCACTACAATTACTGTAGATTGGGATAAAAAAACAGTAGAAATAGTTCCCGAATTAAAATGATTAATTGAATTTAGGGAAATAAATTTTTCTTTATTAGTCAACTGTTGTTAATTTATAAGTTATGCCAAATAGCCGTAGAGAATTTATTCGGAAATCATGTTTGCTCTCAGGCGCAGTTGCGCTTAACATATCAGCGGAGTTGAATGAAAAGTATTTCATCAATCAAGATGGCGACCGGTTGGTTCTTTTGGGCACTCAGGGAGGTCCGTTGATTCGTTCCTACAAGCAAACGCCTTCGGCCAATCTTATTGTACATAAAAATGTTTCTTTTGTTATTGATACAGGTTATGGAGTATCATTCAAGTTAAGAGAAGCCGGCATTAATCTGTCAACGCTAAAATATATTTTCATTACTCATCACCATTCTGACCATAATCTTGAACTCGGCCCTTTATTATACAATGCTTGGATTGCCGGCTTATCAGAACCAATTCATGTGTTTGCACCTGTTGGTCTAATATCTCTCCTGCATTTTTACTGGGAATCAAACCGCTTTGATATTGACACACGTATTAAGGACGAGGGGCGTCCGGATATAAAGACACTTGTAATAAGTCATGAATATTCAGCAGGTGAGCTTGTATCAACTCCGGATTTTGAGGTTAGTGCTTTGAAAAATATTCATCCACCTGTTGACGATAGTTATGCGCTTAAATTTAAATTGGGTGAAAAGATTGTCGTTTTTTCAGGAGATACAACCTATTGTCCCGCTCTCGCCATATTTGCCACTGATGCTGATTATTTGATTCATGAAGTTATGTATGGCCCTGCAGTTGATGAAATGATGAAAAGGCGATCCAATGCAACTAAGTTAAAGGCAAGTATAATGTCTCACCATACTCTGGCTGAAGATGTAGGAAAAATTGCCAAAGCAGCAAATGTTAAAAATCTTGTTTTAAATCACTTTGTACCACCTGATGACAGGACGCTGACTGACCAGGTATGGATTAATGCTGTGCGTAACACTTTTTCGGGAAACATCATAGTTGGAAAAGATCTATTACAAATTGCTTTGTAAATCTCGACAGCAAAACACTGTCTGCAACAAAAGTATTTTCAAGGCAGGCAACTGACAGGACATAGAATAGATCGAACCTTTTTAATAGCCGGGAACAAATTAATTGCATAAATCTTTGAATTTTATCACCAAATTTTCGAACTAAAAAGCCTTTAAATCCACGCTTGAAAATTCTTTACAGCGAACCAAAAAAGAATTTACGACAGTTTCTAAACTGATTTTGTTAAGTTATTTGCCGCACCTATTTTTGCGCCGGAGAGATGGCAGAGCGGTCTAATGCGGCGGTCTTGAAAACCGTTGATCCGCAAGGGTCCGGGGGTTCGAATCCCTCACTCTCCGCCAGAACTACTTCTATGGAAAGGAGCCCCATGGCTCGCTTGGTGAAGCGTACCCCGCAGGAACCCACGCGCTACGTCATCGAAGGCAAGGAAGTGTGGCTTTGCAAGTGCGGCCTGTCGAAGAACCAGCCGTATTGCGACAGCTCGCACAAGCTCACGAAAGGCGAG
>DASYQS010000041.1:0-110241 GCA_036005185.1 Chitinophagaceae bacterium
TCCTTGGCTTGCTGTTGATCTCTAAAAAAGCCCATCAATACGCCGAACCTGGAGCTTAACATTTTTAAATACATTATTTTTGATTGCCATCCGCTGAGCGGGTGGCATTGTTATCATCATTATAATTTCAACCTTGTTGAAAGAATTCAGAGCGTACAATCTGTCTACAGGCAGGGTATGCGACGCAAGAGAAGCAAATAATAGCTATGCAGCCTAGTACAAAATAAAATTTTAAAAAGTGGAACAACGCTGGAACGAACATATTCGAAAATCACGTCAACGCAATTGGACGGAATCTAAAGCTCATTCAAGTTGGCAAATATTTAAGATCATGGCCGAGTTTGTGGATGGCTTTGAAGCGCTGGCGAAAATAGGCCCCTGTTGCTGCATTTTTGGATCGGCGAGGGTTAAGCAAGGCCATCCCTACTATGAATTGGCAGTGGATATCGGAAAGCGCCTTGCTGAAGAAGGATTCGGAATCATTAGTGGAGGTGGTCCAGGCATTATGGAAGCCTCCAATAAGGGAGCACATTTGGGTGGCGGCAAGTCTGTAGGCTTAAATATTGAGTTACCATTTGAACAAGGCTCCAATTCATTTATAGACAAGGAGCATAATTTAAATTTTGATTATTTCTTTGTTCGCAAGGTGATGTTTGTAAAGTATTCCCAGGCGTTTATCATGATGCCCGGCGGTTTCGGAACCATGGATGAGTTTTTTGAAGTACTTACTTTGATACAAACCGGTAAAATGCTTCAGGTACCGTTGATAGTAGTAGGAAATGAATATTGGAGTGGTTTGTTGAAATGGATAAGGGAAACAATGATGGATAAAGAAAATAATATTTCCCTCAAGGATTTCGACCTTCTTAAGGTAGCTAATACAGCCGAAGAAGTGGTGCAGCATGTTTTGAATTTTTATACACAGCATGCACTTCAACCTAACTTCTAGTAGATATGGAATTAGGAAATTTCCTTTAATGCCGAACTTCAAACCTCTATATATCTTTGCAAAAATTTTATTGTGGAGTTAATTAACGAGCAAGCTCAACTGTATGCAGAAAATCTTTCTTCACCCGAAGGCGAATTGTTAAAAAAAATAAACGAGTTTACGCAGAAACATCCCGAGGCGCAAATGCTTAGCGGACATTTACAGGGGAAGGTGTTGGAAATGCTAAGCTGCATGATCAGGCCAAGAAGAATTTTAGAAATAGGGACATTTACCGGTTATAGTGCTCTTTGTTTGGCAAAAGGTTTAACGGAAGATGGGCAGTTGCATACGATAGAAATAAAGGAAGACGAAGCCGTAAAAGCCCGTGAATTTTTTACCCAATCTGCCTATAATTCTAAGATAATTTTGCACCTCGGTTCTGCGTTAGATATTATTCCTAGCCTCAACGAAACTTGGGATCTTGTGTTTATTGATGCGGATAAACCCGCGTATATTGAATATTTTAACCTTGTTTTGCCAAAAGTCAGGAAAAACGGGTTTATTTTCGCAGATAACATATTTTTTCACGGTCAGGTTCTGGAACATGAGGTAAAAGGAAAAAATGCGAAAGGAATAAAAGCATTCAACGAGTACATCCAACAGCGAACAGACATAGAAAAAGTGATCCTTACCCTTCGTGACGGCTTGTTTTTAATCAGAAAATTATAACTATCCCATGCAAAACAAGAAATTCACCATTCTTTTCGTGTTTGCGTTGAGCTTATTTTTTAAATTTTCGCAAGCACAACCTACTAATACGGTACTTGCGTATATCGCCAGGTATAAAGATCTTGCCATAGAAGAAATGAAACGCACCGGAATTCCTGCGTCTATAACCTTGGCTCAAGGTATTCATGAAACCGAAGCCGGTACCAGTGAGTTGGTAAGGAGATCAAATAATCATTTCGGTATTAAATGTAAAGACAACTGGAAAGGCCAATCCGTTTCACACGATGATGATGCAAGGGGTGAATGTTTCCGGAAGTATGCTGCTCCTGAAGAATCTTATAGAGATCATTCTGATTTTCTAAAAACACGCCCCAATTATACTTCGTTATTTAAATTGGATCCGGCTGATTACGAAGCTTGGGCTTATGGATTAAAAAAAGCCGGGTATGCAACAAATCCAAAATACGCACAAATATTGATCAAACTGATTCGTGATTATAATCTTCAGGAATATACATTGATCGCTTTAGGTAAGATGAAAGAGGAAGATAGGCTAGTGAGAACTGATAAGCTGACTCAAGAAGAAAAAACAGAAGTTATTGCAGTGGTAAATGCAAAAGTTGATAAAAAAACCGAGTTGGGACCTCCAGCCCTTGAAGTAAATTATCCTTCAGGCGAATTTAAGATTAACTCAACAAGAGTGATTTATGCAAGAAAAGGAACTTCTTATCTCACTATTGCCCAGCAATACGAAATTCCTTTGGCAAAACTTTTTGAATTTAATGATTTAAAGCAACAGGAAGTAGCTGAATATGATCAACTGGTATTTATTCAACGCAAAAGAAAAATTGGTGAGCACGAATTTCATATAGTACAAGCTGGAGAAAATTTAAATAACATTGCTCAGGCTGAGGCTATAAGATTGGAAAGCTTGCTTGAATACAACAGCCTTGGAGCAGATATGCAACCTGCTGTTGGTGAAACATTATACCTGCGTTCAAAATCTCCTTCAATGCCAAAGCTTGCGACAAAAAATGCTATGATGGCAAGTCTCAATTCCAATTCTCAAACCGTTGCTATAAATAATGCCAGGATGGAGCAGAAGCAAGCGATACAAAAAAATAGTTTTATTCTTCATATTGTGCAGCCAAAAGAAACTGTGTATTCAATTGCAAAAAAATATAGTGTTGGTGCTGATGATGTTGTTAGTTGGAATCAGCTACAAGATTACGATCTGAAGATTGGCCAATCGTTGAAAATTTATAAATGATGTCCACCATTACGGTACACGACAAAAAGTTCGACATCTATCTTTCTGAAACTGCTATACAAGAGAGAGTAAAAAACATCGCTGAAAGTATCAATAAAGAGTATGAGGGGAAACGACCATTATTTATTGCCATATTAAATGGTAGTTTCATGTTTGCGTCTGATCTTTTCAAACATCTTACTATCGATACTGAAATTAGCTTTATAAAGCTTGCATCTTATAAAGGAATGAAGTCAACAGGAAATGTGATCACCTCTATAGGTCTTGATGCTGACCTTTTCGGTAAAGATTTAATCATTATAGAGGATATTGTTGACACTGGAAAAACACTGTACAATTTTTTACCTAAATTAAAAGACCATCACCCGGCATCATTAAAAATAGTTGCTTTATTGCATAAACCCGAAGCTACTAGGTTTCCATTGACCTTAGATTATGTCGGCTTCTCTATTCCTGATAAATTCGTAATAGGGTATGGCCTTGATTATGATGGAATGGGGCGTAATCTTCGAGAGATTTACCAGGTTATATAATATCATTTCAAAAGCCCGTTGTTTTTTTGTACTTTTTACGCAGCAAAATCCAATGAAAGCCGCTTGCCAGATACTCATTTTTTTACTTACAGGTTCCTATCTGTTCGGACAGCAATTTTATATTCGGGGTGAAGTAAAGGATGAATCTGGAAACCCTTTGCAAAATGTAAACATTCTCCTTCATGCTACAGGTTATGTTTATCATACAGGCCCCTATGGTTCCTTTGGAATTTTAACTAACAGAAACACAGACACTCTTAGTTTCTGGCTTGATGGTTACCAAAAAGAAAAAAGGATTGTTAGTCCGGATAGTTATGTAACAGTTCGCTTGAAATTAAATTCTTCTTCGAGCAGTAACATTCATAGAAACAAATTAGCTTCTTTTACAAAAGGTCTTAATAAGGATGTACAAAAGCAATGGTTCACAGGTGATGAAACCTACGCCAGCTTAATTGAAAACCATTTTGTGGCCGCGAATAAATATCCATCCACTTCTTTGACGTTAAGTATTGACAGAGCATCATATAGTAATATTCGTCGTTTTATAAATACAAATACCTTGGTGCCTCCTGATGCAGTAAGAATAGAGGAAATGTTGAATTATTTTAACGAAAATTATTCCGAACCTGAAGGGGGAAGTCCTTTTAAAACAAAATCTGTTTTAACGGACTGTCCTTGGAATCGGGATAATGAGCTTTTATTTATTAATATCAATTCTAAAAAACTAAATCTTGATACGCTTCCTCCAAGTAATCTGGTTTTTCTAATCGATATTTCAGGATCGATGGACATGCCAAATCGACTCCCGCTGCTTCAATCAGCATTTCGGCTATTGGTCAATAACTTGAGACTAAAAGATACCGTGACAATTGTTGTATATGGAGGGTTTACTGGAATAAAATTAAATGCAACAAGTGGAGCAGAGAAAGAAAAAATATTAAAAGCAATTGATGAACTGGTTCCTGGCGGTTCAACTCCCGGTGAATCGGGGATTAAATTAGCATATAATGTAGCGCAGAGCCATTTTATAAAGCGAGGTAACAACCGAGTGATACTTGCTACTGACGGAGATTTTAACGTGGGCTTAAAAACGGAGGATGAATTGGATGAATTGATTTCACAACGGCGTCAATCAGGTATTTATCTTACTTGCCTGGGTGTAGGCATGGGAAATTATAAAGATTCAAAAATTCAAACACTAGCAAGAAAGGGTAATGGAAATTTCGCCTATTTAGATAATTACCGGGAAGCAGAAAAAGTTTTATTCACTGAGTTTACTCAAACACTTTATGCTGTAGCGAATGATGTATATCTGAATGTAGAGTTTAATCCTGATTATGTAAGAGAATATCGGCTGATTGGCTTTGATAATAAAGTGGGGGCATTAAATGATACTGCATCTGTAATAGAAGGAGGTGAGATTGGCTCAGGTCATTCAATGAGAGTTGTATTTGAAATTAATCCTACAGATTTTAATAAGGATGCAGTTGAAAGAGATTTTTCGCCGGGAAATATTGCTGAGATCAAACTTCAATATAGGTTGCCTAATGATACTACGCAGAAGAGTTTTAGTAATTCAATACCGCTAACCTTTAGTGATTTTAATTCTATTGACAGAAGCTTAAGATTCTCAACAGCAGTAATTATGTTTGGCACCCTTCTTCGCTCTTCGCCTATAGCCAAAACTATTAGTTGGAATGATATAATTTTATTAGCTACAGAAACTTCAGATGATCAAGATCTTCTTCAAAAAGAATTTATTTCATTGGTCAAGCAGGCTAAAATATTATACTCTAAACAAAAGAAAAAAAAGAAAGAATTCCTAACGGTGAGATAAATCTTAGGAAAACATTTCCCTCATCTTATCAAAAAAGCTTTTTTCATTTTTATCGGGATGCGGCTTGAAGTTTGAAGAGTTACTTAATTTTTCAAGCATTGCTTTTTCTTCTGCGCTTATATGCTGAGGTGTCCATACGTTTATATGCACTAGTTGATCACCTTTTTCGTAAGAGTTAACACCAGGAAATCCCTTTCCTTTTAATCTGAATATTTTACCACTTTGTGTGCCGGTCGGTATTTTAATTTTTGCTCTGCCATCAATGGTAGGTACTTCTAACTGTGTTCCAAAAACTGCATCCGTAAATGAAATGTGCAGATCATACACTACATTCAAACCGTCACGCTGTAGCTCTTTGTGTGCTTCTTCTTCAATTAAAAGGATCAAATCTCCAGGAGGGCCGCCTCTTTCGCCTGCATTTCCCCTGCCGCTAATATTTAATTGCATTCCCTCCTGAACGCCGGCCGGTATATCAATTGTTACAGTTTCTTCGCCATAAACTCTTCCTTCCCCTTTGCACGTTCCGCATTTGGCAGTTATTATTGTGCCCTCGCCGTTACAAGTGGGACAAGTAGTAACGGTTTGCATTTGCCCAAGGAAAGTATTCGTTACTCTGCGTACCTGACCACTGCCGCCGCAAGTTCCACAAGTCTGAACACTGCCTTTATCTTTTGCACCGCTGCCTTGACAGGTTTGGCAGCCAACATATTTTTTTACTTTGATGTTCTTCGTTACGCCCTTTGCAATTTCTTCATAGGTAAGTTTTAGCTTAATACGGAGATTGCTGCCGCGAACACCTCTTGCACGTTGACCACTACGAGTTCGTTGTTGTCCAAAAAAGTTCCCAAAAATGTCATCCCCGAAAATATCACCAAATTGACTGAATATATCTTCCATATTCATACCCCCACCATAACCACCTCTGCCATTGCCGCTTACACCTGCGTGACCATAGCGGTCATATTGAGCTTTTTTGTCGGCGTCACTTAGTACTTCATAAGCCTCCGCAGCCTCTTTGAATTTTTCTTCAGCTGCTTTATCGCCTGGGTTACGGTCAGGATGATATTGCATAGCCACCTTGCGGTATGCTTTTTTTATTTCATCCGTATTAGCACTTTTCCCAACACCTAATATTTCGTAGTAATCTCTTTTTGACATAAACTAGCTCATGCATAGGTCGCGAGCATTGGGTGAATGACCACAAACCAGCTCGCGATTATTTGGGTTCGTGGATATATAACTTATTTTCCTACCACCACTTTTGCGTGGCGGATAATCTTATCATTAAGATAATACCCTTTTACAATTTCATCTAGGATTTTTCCTTTTAAATCATCAGTAGGAGCGGGAATTTCTGTAATGGCCTCGTGCAAGTCGGGGTTAAATTCCTCATAAATTGTTTTCATTGGCTTTAAACCTCGTGCAAATAAAGTATTTCTTAGCTTATTAAATACAAGTAATACACCTTCTTTTATCTCTTTTATATCCTCGGTATTTTCAATTTGTTTTTGTGCCCGATCACAATCGTCTAGCACATCCAGCAGATCAGTAATAACTTCTTTTCCTGCTGTTTGTATTAGCTCTATTCTTTCTTTTGCACTTCTTCTTTTATAATTTTCGAATTCAGCTATTTTTCTTACATACTTATCTTTTTGTTCTTCCAATTCTGCACGCATTTTTTCAAGCTCTGATGCTTCTGAGGTTGATTCTCCCAAATCGGCTTCGACAGAATCAGGAGTGTCGGTTAAATTCTCATCATTTTTAATATCAATATTCTCGGTGTTTTCCTGATTTACATCTGGGTTAAATTGACCTTTTTTATTCATATTTTTCCTGCTTTTTTTAAAATTGAGTGCAAAGGTAAGGCTGTCAATAATATTGCCAATGAGAGATTTAGGGACAAAATGACAAACTTTGGCAAGGTTTCAATAAAGTATTCCTTCATAAAATGCAACTTTGCCAATTTGATTATGAATAGAGTGTATTTAAAGCGGAAAATTTCGAATCGTATTGCAAGTGGTCATCCTTGGATATTTGCCAATGAGATTGAAAAAATGGACGATGGTATAGAAGCCGGAGCTATTGTTGACGTGTTTTCTTTTAACTGGAAATTTGTCGGCTCAGGATATATTAATCCAAAATCACAGATACTTGTTCGACTGCTTACGCGAAATAAGAAGGATGAGATCAATGAAGAGTTTTTTATTAACCGCATTTTGCAGTGCTGGGAATACAGAAAGAAGATAGGTTATACAGAAAACTGCCGGCTTGTTTTTGGGGAAGCTGATGAGTTGCCACAGTTAATCATTGATAAGTTTAATGACTATTTTGTTATACAAACCCTTGCTCTTGGAATCGATATATGGAAGCCAGCTTTTGTAAAAGCGATTAATCAAATATTTAAACCTCGTGGAATTTTTGAACGAAATGATGTTCCTGTTCGAGAATTAGAAGGTCTTCCTCAGCAGAAGGGTTTTTTATCAGCTCCGTTTGATCCAAAAATTATCATCAACGAGAACGGGTTAAAATTTTATGTGGATGTTGAAAACGGCCAAAAAACAGGATATTTTTTAGACCAACAAGATAACCGCCGGGCTATTGAGCATATAGTAAAAAATGCTGAAGTCCTTGGTGCATTTACTTACACAGGTACTTTTGAAATTCATGCTGCATATTATGGCGCTCGATCAGTTTTAGGAATTGACATTTCCGAAAATGCGGTAAAGCAAGCCAATGAAAATGCTGCCTTAAATAATCTTCAGAATATTGTCAAATTTCAAACTGCTAATGCTTTTGATGTATTGAAACAATGGACAAAAGATGGAAGACAATATGATGTAGTGATGCTTGATCCTCCTGCTTTCACTAAAAGCCGTGAGACTATTCAAAAAGCTATCACGGGATATAAAGAAATTAACCTCAGAGGGGTGAAATTAATCAGACCTGGAGGATTTCTGGTAACATCCTCTTGTACAAATCTTGTATCACCAGAATTGTTTTTGCAGATCATTAATCTTGCCGCTAAAGACGCCAGAAGAAAAATTCGTCAGGTTGTATTTCAAACGCAATCGGCAGATCATCCTATTATTGGGGGGATAGAAAATACGCAGTATCTTAAGTTCTTAATTGTGGAAGTGCAATAAATCGTATACAGATAGGCGAAATACTGTAACAATGCAGCTGACTACATTAAAGTGTTTTTCAAATATTGATCAGCTGTTACCTTATCTGGAAACCTGGAACTTTCCGGATTCGATGATTTTTCCGTCACGGTCCCTCAATTGATAAATATAAACGCCGCGGTTATATTCATTCAGATTGATAGTAGTTCTAGAGGCAATATTTTTTTGCTCGTAAACTACTCTGCCAACGAAATTGTAAACCTGAATGTCGTAACCCTTCTCGTTACTTTTTTGTAAATCAAAAGTGATGAAAGAAGTGGCCGGATTGGGATAGAACTTAACAATCCGGTCAGCAGCATCCTGAAGGGGACGTGATTGTCCCTGTGATTGGATGGCTGTCAATAGAATAATGGATACTATGGGTAGAAATCTCTTCAACGAAACAAAATTACAATTTATTATCTCAATAATAGGCCGTTTTTTTGACTTGTGCAACGTAAATACCCCAAAATTTCAAAAAGCTTATAAATCAAATCCTTAAGGTAGAAAAATTCTAATTATTAACATTTTTATGAAGTGATTCCAATGTTTTTTGGATGATTTCGAAATTGGGGAGGTCAGTGGCTTTATCTAATACCTCGGCGTACTGAACAATGCCGTTCTTATCAATTATAAAAGCTGAGCGTTTAGAAACTCCTTTCATGTCATAAGAAAATGTTTCGTATAAACAGCCATAAGCAGCCGAAACTTCTTTATTGAAATCGCTTAAGAGAGGGAAACTAAGTCCCTGCTCTTGTTTATATTTTGCAAGGGAGTAAACCATGTCAACTGAAATACCGAACACCTTTGCATTTACTGTATTGTATAAGCCGATATTATCCCGGACTGAGCAAAGTTCCTTTGTGCAGGTACCTGTAAAGGCTGCTGGAAAAAAAAGTAACAATACATTTTGTCCTTTCAAGCCGGAAAGGGTAACCTTATTTTTATCAGAATCATACAAGGAAAAATCAGGAGCTTGCTGACCAACTTCAATTTTCATCAATAAATTTTTTTATGGAAGAATCGAACTAATTTCGTCTCGCAATTTTTTTAGGATTTCAAAGTAACAAAAAACCATCGCTATATGGGAAAGTATATTACAGAATTTATCGGAACATTTTTTCTCGTCCTAGTTGTTGCTTTAACAGGAAATGCTGCTGCAATCGGTACGGTGTTGATGGTAATGATTTTTGCAGGAGGACATATTTCCGGAGCACATTATAACCCTGCTGTTACGTTAGCTGTTTTAATAAGAGGAAAAGTTTCTTCCCAGGATGCAATTGTATATATGATCGTGCAAGTGATAGCAGCTGTTGTTGCAGCTCTTATTGCAAGATGGTATGTAGGAGATATGGGTGTAGTTACACTTGATTTGAGCGAAAGAATTTTTAAAGCTTTTATCTCTGAATTACTTGGAACCTTTGCGCTGGCTTATGTTGTATTGAATGTAGCGACTTCAAAGGGCACTACTGGCAATAGCTTTTACGGATTAGCGATTGGGTTTACAGTTTTTGCAATGGCTTCAACATTTGGTTCTGTTTCTGGTGGAGCATTTAATCCCGCTGTTGCAATAGGTGCTACAGTTATTAACGCTTTTGCTTTAATAAATATTTGGATTTATTTAGTTGCTTGCTTTGGAGGTGGTTTATTGGCTGCGCTTGTATTTAATTTTGTAAATAAAGAAGATAAACCTGTGCCTCCATTACCTACAGCTTAATTTAAAATCTCGGACACCGTACAGCATCCAAGCTTGAATTCTTTTCTCTGAATCCAATATAGGATACAGAAATTTCAAACCCTCCCCGCCCATAACTTGACGGCTTCAGTTTTGAAATGTTTACGTCATAACTGATAGTGATAGAGAAAGGAGTATAATCTAATTTCAATGTGGGGATCAATGCATCATTCCACCGAAGAAAACCGCCAGCGTGAATGGTATATTCCGGATTATCGTGATCGTCTCCGATTTTTAAACCATACATAGCTCCCGCTATAGTTTCACTGTATTCTCCTTGTGTAGAATAGTCTGCTTGCACTGTGAGATAACTATAATCTGAAACGCCGAAACGAATACCTCCGGAAAACACCCATTTTGGAAAAATCTCAATATTTGCATTTCGATAGAACGATGCCTTCGGCCGGTTAAAATGATGATAAGCGGCTCCTAAAAAATAATTATTATTTGGATTGTCATTAAGATTTGAATTAAAGCTCATGCCCACACTTCCATCAGCGTATAAATAAGAAGCATCATTAAAATATTCTCCATCTGTTCCATTGTCATAAGTTGAATTAGTGGTGATCTTTGAACGATCAATGCGGCGTTGCACAAGCCCCCCCATAAATCCCACGGACAAATAGCGATTTCGATTTGCGCTTAATGATTTATGATAGTTCAAAGCAGGAAGTACATAAGTTGATGTCCAAGAAATAGTACCGGCTCTATCGTACAATAATTGCATGCCTACAGTTATATAGTCACTCAATTTTCCGATTGGCATTTTGTATTCACCATCAAGTGAAGCTGTTTTATAAGCATTTGTTACACTGTTCCACTGATCACGATAAACACCTTGTACCCGTATATCGCCAGTGTATATTCCCGCAAGTGAAGGATTGCGCAGTAAGGGAGCTTGAAAAAATTGCGAAAAATGAATATCCTGGGCTTCAATAGAAATGACAAACAACAAACCCCACATTCCAAATAATATTTTCAATCTTGATTTCATTTTCAAATTCACATTATTGTATCAAGGCAATATTGCCTGAATATTTAATCATTTCTCCATTGTTGCAAATAATTTCAATTTGATATATATATACATCAGGCTTTGCCTTTTTGTCTTTATAACTTCCATCCCAACCCGATGAGGGATCATTTACTGACAACTCTCTTTTCTCAAAAACTATTTCTCCCCAACGATTAAAAATCATTAATGATTTAACACGGAATAAACCCGTACCCCTCAGATAAAATATATCATTCACACCATCTCCGTTGGGTGAAAAAGTATTTGGTATAAAGAAGTTCTGACCATTGCAAATAACTTTAACCGTGATGTCGCTAGCATTTTTACATCCATAGCGATCTTGTATCTGAACACGATAATCAGTTGTAAATCGCGGGGTCGCTATGGGTTGAGGGCAGTTTATGCAATCCAGATTTTGTGGCGGCAACCAATTATAAGAGATGATAGGTCCAGTATAGTTCATATTTATTTGACCTGAAGCTCCGGAAATGATTGTGATAGGATTTGTAACAGGAGTTGCAGTAGGTAACGGCACAACATTTACCGAATGAGAAGTAGTATCAGCGCATCCTAATTTGTTCGTAGCTATTAACTGGATGTTATAGTTTCCTGCACTGGAATATTTTGTGATTGGATTTTGTATTTGTGATGTATTTCCATTTCCAAAGACCCATTGCCATCTAATAGTGGAATCAGGCAAACTGAGTACTCCGGCAAATCCTTCATCACTGTTTATGCAAATCGTATCCTTTCCTGCAATAGATAGTTCTGGTGTTTTGTACACACGAATGGTATCGGCAAAGGTACTGGTACATTGATTTTGCGTAGTAACGGTAAGTTTTACAATGTATGTGCCTGGACCTGTAAATACATGTGAAGGTTCGTTCATGGTACTTGTACCACCATCTCCAAAATCCCAAACAGTTGAAATGATTGGGTCATTATTTAATGTGTAGTTGATAAAAAACACTTCTCCGTTATCGCAGAATTCTTTTTTGTCTTTATCAAAAAGAGGTAAAGCCCCATATACATTTACCACGCCTGAGCCAATGCCTGCATCGCAACCAAATTTGTCAGATAAAATAACATAAGGGTAAAAATTTCCAGGTGTTGCGTAAAAATGTGTTAGATCAGTTTGCTGTGAGGAATCAATAGATCCATCACCAAAATAAAATTTGAATTTAAATCCTGGCGGTGTTGTAATGTTAAAATGTGTATTGAGTGAATTGCAAGCGGTTGTTGGGTTGAAAACAATTTTAGTACTGGCGGAAGGATCGTAAACATTTACAGTTGCCTTGGCCGAGTCAATGCAGCCTCCAGGGCCTATTAAGTATAATTTGGGAGTAAATGTTCCATATGAATTATAAAAATGAGAAGGGTTCTGCGCAGTGCTTGTAACTCCATCTCCAAAATCCCAATAAAAACTTTTATAGTCAGTCCCTTTAAATGTAAAGCTTGTGATTAATGGAAGGCAAATTCCTGAACTGTCCACAATATCGAAAGCAGGTTTTGGACTTCGGATATTTACATAATTTGTTTTTGTTGTCGAATCCTGGCAGCCTACCAGATCGGTAATCTTAAGCTTTATTGTGTATGAGTTATTGCCAAGAGGATAGGAATGTGCTGGATTTTGCAAGGTTGAAATTCCTCCATCTCCAAAATCCCAATTATACGTCATTCCTGAGCCTGTTGAAGTATCAACAAACTGCAATGGAGCTAACGGACAATAAAAACTATCGGCCTTAAATGCTGCGACAGGTGATGTAATCAACACTGAATTAGCAACTGTAAATGTATCGGCACAATTTAAATTATCCTTTATCATCAGGCTTACGGTATAGCTGCCCGTTTGCAAATAGGTATGCGAAAAAGGTGATGATGTATAAGTTTGTTGTGTTCCATCACCAAAACTCCATGTCCATTGAGTAATAGGTCCATTTGCCGGCGTTGACAGATCGTTAAAACTGACTGATTTGTTTACACAGGCTCCTGCCCCGACCGGAGAAAAGTTTGCTACTGGACCACTTACATGAATATAATTAGTAACTGTTTTTGAATTTACACATCCATTAATGTCCTCAAGGGTTAATGTTACGTCATAATTACCATAGGCGGGAAGACTGTAATCAATACTTCGAGTTGTGTCATTAATTGTGGAAGCCCCGATAGCCCAAGTATAATCTTTGATGTTGACAGGATTACTAGTAATAGCACTTAAAGTGAAAGACTCGCTTTTGCAAATCGGATTTTTATCAACAGTAAAATCAGCGTTTTCATTTATTAATATAACTGGCTTTGTTATTTGATATGAACAAGGACCATTTGTAACCACAAGTGTTGTATTATATGTTCCTAATGAGGCATAGGAATGCGTAGGCGCTTGCAAGTTGGAAGTAGCTCCATCTCCAAAATCCCATTGATAAGTAATGGCACCATAAGCAGCGTTGGTCAAAGAGCTGTCAATAAATGTAACATCCAGGCGATTATTACAATTTACTGTGTATCCAAAATTGGCAACCGGCGGAAGCACCTGTATTGGTTTCGATACTGTATCCTCACATCCATTGTTCGAAATAATGAATTCTACGACCAACGCACCTGTATCCTTATAAATATGAGCCGGATTTTGCGCAGTGGATGTTACGCTATCTCCAAAGTCCCAATGCCATTGTACAATTGCTCCCGGACTTGTAATCGAAAGATCATTAAACTGAATAGGCGTGCTCCCGCATGCATTACTTGGCGTAAAACTGAAATTTGCGGTTGGTTTTGTTCCAGTCATTACACCTTTTGGAATAGTGATGGTTTCTACACATCCTGTTTGAGTAGTTATTGTGAGTTTAATTGTGTAATTGCCCGTCGTATTATAGGTATGCGAAGGAAATTGAGTATTGTAAATGGCTCCGGGTTCACCCATATCCCATGAGTATTTAATAATGCTGTCAACAGACTGAATTTTGGGAATAGGGCTATAGGTAAATGGAATACATCCGCCTGTAGGAGCATTTAAAATATTGACAGTGGTTGATTTTATTTTAATGTACTGAGTTTTGGTAATAGTGTTACTACAGCCGCCAGGAAGCGTAATCGTCAATGTAACATCAAAAAAACCTGAACTTGTATATGTATGAGTAGGGTTCTTTTGATTTGAAGTGCCACCATCACCAAAATTCCAAAGCCAGGTGGAGGCAGCAGGACTTCTATCAAAAAATTGTACTGTAAATGGAGAATTGCATGAAGTACTGTCTTTAGCTGAAAAATCAACCGGTGGCTGAGTAATAATTGTAACCGTTTTTGTTATCGAATCACTACAATTTCCATAGTTATTGATCAGCTTAACCTGAAACGTTCCACCACTTAAAAATGTTTTTGAAGGATTTATTTGAGAAGAATTAGTGCCATCACCAAAACTCCAGAACGATGAAATAGGCGCAGGGGAAGAGTTATTTTGAAAGCTAATAGTTTGCCCAATACAAATCGTTGATAGAAAACTAAAGTCGGTTGTTTTACCTGCTACGACAATATTTTTTGTGACAGAGCCGCTACAGCCAAGATTACTTTGAACGGTAAGTTGAACAGGATAGGTTCCTGCATTGAAATAAGTGCTACTTGGGTTTTGTAAAGTAGAGGTAGAACTATTTCCAAAATTCCATAAATAGGATAAAGTTCCGGGTCCGCTTGATTGATCTTGGAAATTAATAGCAAATGGTGGTTGGCAAGTTGCCGGTTGGGAATAACCAAAATCAACACTTACTCCATTTACAATTCTGATATATCTGCCAATAGAAGCGGCGCTTTTACAGCCGGTACTGCTCGTAATTTGCAACGTAACTGTATAAAAGCCAACACTGGTATAGGTGTGAGACGGGTTTTGCTGAGTTGAGTTAGAACCGTCTCCAAAATCCCAAAACCAGCTAACTATTGAGCCTGCACCTGGGGGAGTAATGGATTGATCTGTGAATTGTATAGATGCAGGTGCGCAAGCCGTAGTTAGGTTTGCAGAAAATGATGCCGTAGGTGATGGAAAAACCGTTATATAATTTGTTTTGATTTCTTCGTCAACACCGTAGGCGTTTTTTACAACTAGCCTAACCGTATATGTTCCCGGTTGAGAATAGGTAACGGAAGGGTTTTTAGCTGTTGACAATTGGCCGTTTCCAAAATCCCAGTTCCATGAAAAAGGATTGCCTAATGATTGGTCGGTAAAGCCTACACCTAAAGGAGAACAACCTGATGTAGGGGAAGCAGAAAAGTTTGCGATAGGCGCCTGCCCTAGTGCATATACAGAGCATATCACTAAAGGTATAACCGCACATAGTTTTAAAAGGGTATTTCCCGGTTTCTGCCTCAAAGCAGTGTTTTTAAAGGGTTTAGTGACGAACGAAATTAAGATTTAAAAACTATCGGCTGCTCATAAGGATTGCTGGAAATCATAATCTTATCATGAAAAAATCCTGATAAAACCGATAAAGCCTTCCAAGGATGGAGAGTGATGTTTGCGCATTGGTTAAGACAAGAGCAAATCTAACTTGTTTAATGGGTACGGTTCCTATTGTTTATCGAGTCTTAAAGTTCTGACTTCATTTCCTATGGTCATCGTTGCCTTGACATAAGTCCAGCTATTATCCGTAATATGCCAGGTTCCATTGATGAGAAGTAAAGGGTTTATAACATTAGAGAAATTGACGGTAATGCTCATCGTATTTACGTCTCCTTGCCAGACGCCTGTTTTTTCTACTGAGCCATTTTTTATGGCATTAACAGTGTAATCGTTGAAATATTGGAATTTATAGCTGCTAAAATCAGAAGTTATATCTGAACCATTAACTGTAAAATTGGTTATTACCCATTGGCCATCAGTCATTGCTTTTAAAATAGCATCTTCAGCCTTTTGGTCAATGGTTTTTTTGCAACCTGCAAGGAAGAATATGCTCAGTGTATAGAAAATGAGTTTTTTCATACTACAGATTAGCCTACAAAGTATAAATTAAATGGGGTTTATACAATAGATAATCTACGGAAAATGATTGATAAACAAGGGTTATGCCACACAAATCAAAATGGCATTATTTCTTTATAATTCCAATTCGCATAAAAATCGGAAACGTGATTTTTAATCGAATATCACCGGGTAGTTGCGTTTTTATTTCATCCATAAGATCGATTACCGGATTTGCATCGTTCTTTTTTATATAATGCTGAACGGCAGACCAGGTATTTAAGTATCCTTCGAGTATTTTTAAATCCCATTGCAAATGAGTGGCAAAGCCAGGATTTTCTATTTCTTCAAAAGGGAAAGGAATATTTTTATACTCTTCGTCCACATGTCTTCTTTCGGCATCCCAGTATGAATGAATTTTTTGGGTGTAAAATGCATCAACTATTTCGTTTAACCTCGTGTTATCGGTTCGAAATAGTTTATAGCCCCAGCATGCAAATACGGAATTGTTCTTGCCAATTCTTTTCATTTCCGAAAAAAATCGCTCGAAGTGAAACCAATGTACAGCTGTGGCTGAAGTAATTAAATCAAAAGTATCATCAGAAAAGGGTGTTTTCTCCGCCTTGCAAACATGGTAATGCAGATTGGGCTTTTGTATAGCATTCTTAATTTGCTTATCACTAATATCCGTTGCATGTACTTGTTTAAAATGTTCGGCCAATACTCCGGCTGCCTGCCCATTTCCAGTTCCGCAATCCAACGCTATATCCTTTGTTGATACTTGTTTTAAAATAAAATCGTACAACTCTTTTGGATAAAGCGGACGATACTTTGCATAAATATCGGAGTGTCCGGAAAAAAGATCTTTTGTCGAATCTGCCATTTATTTAAAATTTGCTTTTAGCAAAATAACGATGGAACATGGAAATAATGGAATGGAAAAGGGATGATTACCTGATATCGACTGACAAATCAAAAATTGATGTAAAGATCATTCACCATTTTCTTTCACAATCGTATTGGGCCGAAGGAATACCCATGGAAATTGTAGAACGAAGCATTGAACATTCACTCAGTTTTGGAATGTATTATCAACGTAAATTAATTGGCTTTGCAAGAGTAATCAGCGATTTTGCCACATTTGCTTATCTGGCTGATGTTTTTATTTTGCCCGAAGAAAGAGGCAAAGGCTTATCCAAGTGGCTGATGCAAGTGATTGTTGACCATCCGCAATTGCAGGATTTGCGCCGATTTACATTAGCGACAAGAGACGCTCATGGACTATACACCCAATTTGGGTTTACTCTCTTTGATAAACCCGAGCGGTGGATGCAAAAATATGATCCTGATGTTTATAAGAAGGCACAAGAATAAAACTCAAACTGTGCCTTGTACCCTCTAATAAAAAGCCCCTCGTTCTTACGGGAACTTGGGGCCCAGGTTTTTCAACCTTGAGTTAGTTTCGGTTCATTGTCCCGATAATTATCGGGATGGAAAATTAGGATCAGCTTTTACTTCTTCCATTTGTTGAGTATGCCTGTTGCTATGCGCCGATATAAAGAGACATAGTTGGTAACAATCAACCCAACCTACTGGTAATTTCGCTATATGATTTCGCAAATCTTCTGTCGTCGTTTTTATGTATTTAATATGATCTGTTCTTAATGACTTAAAACTTTCGAGCGCCTCATCCATGCTTTTAAACTTGGTATTTTTAGGTTCAAGATTTTCTGAAGTTTTGAATTTTTTATTTCGATCCTTCACCATGTTTATTATCTGCTCGTCAGTTAATTTAATTTCAAAGCGTTTTTCGGGGTTTGCCGGCAGTTTCATAGTTGCCTCCAACGTTTGCCATAAATTTTTTTCGGCAATTGCGATATGAAAGGCGCATTCTTTAATCGACCATTTATCGGGAGCTGCTTTGAAATTGAGCTGGGCTTCCGAAAGCCCTTTCATCATTTTCAATGCATTCAATTTGGTTTCCTTAAGATGATTGGCAGCAAGCTTTCTTTCTTTACTAGTTATACTTGTTGAAGTAATCGTGCCTGCCAGCCCTGTTATCACCAGTAATGCAAGCAGCAAATAACCATATTTACTTCTTCGCATATAAAATATTTTAAGGTGAATTAAGGTCTGAAGGTATTCAAGGGACCGGAAAGGAGATGAAAAGGTACAAAAGGATTTTGTTTAAAAAAAAGAATTTTAGATTAAAATATTCAAGAACTATTTATTCTTTCAGGGGTCGTTTTTTTACCATTCCACCGCGTGTATCTTTTATACTGTGCATAACAATAAAAGCATTAGGATCAATTTTTTCTATCTCAGCATTAAGCTTGCTAATTTCCAATCGTGTAATTACGGTAAAAATAATTTCAGTTGAGTGATAGGTTTCCCCACTCTTACCATACCCTTTTTTGCCTGAATAAATGGTTAAGCCTCTTCTTAGCTTAGTCCTGATCATATCTGCTATTTCTTTATTTCTCGGTGAAATGATGATGATACCGGTAAATTCCTCTATGCCCTCTAAAATAAAATCAACTGTTTTTGATGCTGCTAGGTAAATAAGAATAGAATACAATGCAATTTCAACGGAAAGCAAATACGCTGCTACGGAAAAAATTGCGATGTTGAATAAAAGAATAAAATCACCAACCGACAAGCTGCTTTTACGATTGAAAAAAATAGCAAGAATTTCGGTGCCATCAATAACGCCACCACCTCGAATAGTGAGCCCGATACCAGCACCCAGAAAGAAACCGCCAAAAACGGCGATCAACAGTTTATCATTAGTTACAATAGGGTATGGTATTACAGCCACTGCGATAGCCAGTAAAGAAATGGCTGCAGCGCTTTTTATGCTAAATGCTTTATTTATTTGCTGCCATCCAAGTATGATAAATGGGAGATTGATTATGATAATAAGAAATGCTAAAGTAAAATTCGTTTTTTCATGGATCAATAATGATATGCCCATTACGCCACCATCAATAAAATTATTCGGTATCAAAAAACCTTTCAATCCGAAGCCTGCAGAAAGCACTCCGGTAAGCATGAACAACATATCGCGAACAGCGTGTAGGGTTTTCTTCCTGCCCTGCATAACTTTTTTGGCGGTCATGTAACGGGTTAAGGAATGCTTATCCGTCTTGCCAAAAGCTTTTTGAATTTGCAAGCGAATAATATTTATGAATTGTGGGTTCATGTGATGATTTCAAAGTTAGCAAGGCATGTTCAAATGAAATCAATACTTATCTTTCCATAATGAAAATTGCCGATGTCATTTCTTTCCTTGAAACGTTAGCTCACCCTTCTTTACAAGAGCATTACGATAATGCAGGTTTAGTTGTTGGACAAAGCAATTGGGAATGTCAAGGGATCATTTGTTCCTTAGATGCAACGGAAGAAGTGATCAATGAAGCTATCGGTAAAAATTGTAATCTCATTGTAGCTCATCATCCAATCATTTTTGGAGGATTAAAAAAGATCACCGGAAAAAATTATGTAGAAAAAACAGTAATAACTGCCATAAAAAATGATATTGCTATTTATGCTATCCACACCAATCTTGATAATGTAATTGAGGGCGTAAACGGAAAAATAGCGGGAATGCTTGGACTTCGGAATATTTCTATTCTTTCGCAAAAGGAAAGCACCTTAAAAAAGCTTTTCACTTTTGCCCCGATTGATAAAGCAGAGCAAGTTCGAAATGCAATTTTCGGAGCAGGCGGTGGGCATATAGGGAATTATAGTGAATGCAGTTTTAATGTTGAGGGAACAGGTACTTTTAAAGGAGAGCAGGGAACTAATCCTTATATAGGAGAAGCAGGCAAGCGGCATCAAGAAAATGAGATAAAAATAGAAGTAATATTCCCCGCTTGGCTTGAAAATGGTCTTGTTCAAGCTATGAAAGAAGTTCATCCTTATGAAGAAGTAGCTTATGATGTAATAAGCCTTGCAAACTGGCATACAGGGATTGGAAGCGGAATAATTGGAGAATTAGCAGAACCAATGAATGAAACTGGCTTTTTATCCTATGTAAAAAAAATATTTAATCTGCAAGTTATTCGCCACACGAATCTATTGAGTAAACCTGTGAAAAAAGTCGCTCTTTGCGGAGGCGCAGGGAGCTTTCTTGTTCCTAAGGCCCTGGCTGCGAGTGCTGATGTATATATAACGGCAGATATGAAATATCATGAGTTTTTTGACGCTAACGGCCGTATGGTGATCGCGGATATTGGTCATTATGAAAGCGAACAGTTTACGATTGATCTTTTAGCTGAAATTTTAGAGCAAAAATTCCTTAACTTTGCCGTCCTTAAAACTAAGGTTCAAACTAACCCCGTTAATTATTTCTTGTGATTAAATGCGATGTTGCGGGTTTTGAGTTTACGACTGAAAGTTTGAATAACCAAAGACCAACCAAAACGATAAACAAAAAACTATAACGATACATGGCACAAGTAAAAGAATTTTCCGTTGAAGAGAAACTTTCTGCATTAGTTACCCTTCAAAAAATTGAAAGCAAACTGGATGAAATTCATATTTTAAAAGGCGAGTTACCGATGGAAGTAGCTGACCTGGAAGATGAAATCCAGGGACTGCATTCCCGTCAAACTCGTATTGAGGAAGAAATAAATGGCATTACAGAATTTATAGAACAAAAGAAAGAAGCCATTAAAGAGGCACAAGCTTTAATCAAGAAATACGAAAAGCAAAGCGACAATGTAAAGAACAACCGTGAATTTGAGGCCATTAATAAAGAGATCGAGATGCAGCAGTTGGAAGTAAAGCTTTGTGAAAAACACATTAAAGATGCGAATGAGGAAATTGCTGAAAAAGCCGTAGCTCTCGACAAGGCAAAAAAGGCATTAGCCGCCAAAGAGGGAGTTTTGACAACGAAAAAAGGAGAATTGGAAAAAATTATTGCAGCTACCGAAAAAGAAGAAAGGCATTTTAATAAAATGGCTGCCGAGGCTAGGGAGCACGTAGATGACCGCCTGCTGACCAGCTATGATAAAATTCGCAAAAGCTACAGAAATGGATTAGCTGTGGTTGCTGTAGAACGTGATGCTTGCGGTGGTTGCTTTTATGCCATTCCTCCACAAAAGCAAAGCGAAATAAAGCAACATAAAAAAGTAATGGTTTGTGAAAACTGCGGCCGCATACTTGTAGATGATGACCTGCATACAAGAGTAGAAATAAAATAAGCCACTGATTGATTTAAAAATTATAGGATCAGCGATCAAAAATATTTTTTTTATTTTCCCGTTCTTTTGAGCGGGTTTTTTTTATTAAGGTATAACGTGTCGCCCTCACTTTTTGCATTGTGTCACATATCTCAGAGTTTAAAACTTTATAAGGCTTTTTAAATGAATTTCCTAATTTGCTCATCATATAAATCATTCCGGTCAAACTAATCAGCTATCGATGCTGCAAAAACTTTTTATACAGAATTATGCCATCATTGATGAGCTGGAAGTTAATTTCTCCAATAAGTTAAATGTAATTACGGGAGAAACGGGTGCAGGCAAATCAATTATCATTGGTGCATTAGGCCTAATATTAGGTGAAAGAGCGGACAGCACTGCGCTTGTGAATAAAGAAAGAAAATGTTTTGTAGAAGGGATTTTTGAGGTCAGGAATAAAAAAGAAATTAAAAGTTTTTTGTTGCAAAATGAATTGGATACAAACGATGAGTTGATTATCAGAAGAGAGATTGGTACGAATGGAAAATCCAGGGCATTTGTCAATGATACGCCGGTTACACTGTCGCAACTCACCCAATTAAGTTCTTTGCTAGTTGATCTGCATCAGCAGTTTGACACCCTCCAATTGAGTGAAAGCGATTTTCAAAGAGAGGTTTTAGATGCATTGGCCACGCATCCGGAATTGATAAATAGTTACCAGCAAATTTTTAGCAAATGGCAGTTGACAAAAAAAGAATGGGAACGATTGAAAGAACAGAAGCAGCAGTTTGAAAAAGAGTTTGATTATAACCAATTTCAATACAACGAACTGGAAGAGTTAAAGTTTGAAGAAAATGAATTAGAGGAGCTGGATTCAGAATTGAAACTGCTAAATCATTCGGAAGGAATTAAAGCAGCTTTGTCAAAAACATACCAGGAATTGGAAGAAGGAGAAACTCCGATCGTATCACAATTAAAAACTCTGGTCAATCAATTACAGATTTATTCTTATTATCATCCCGATTTGCCTTCTCTCATCCAACGCTTGCAATCTACACAGATCGAACTGCAGGATATTGCTGATGAAACAGACCGTATAAGTAACCATATTCATTTTGACCCTGAAAAAATTGAACAGATCAATGAGCGGCTGTCTTTGGGGTATAAATTACTGAAGAAGCATGGCGTTAAAACAACCAACGAATTATTACAGATCCAGCAGCAACTCGCCGAAAAATTGCAAGCGGTATTAAATATTGATGAACAATTACAGCGAAAAGAAAAGGAAACGGAAAAATTGTTTTTTGAGGCAAAACAACTAGCTACAAAAATTTCTGACGGAAGAAAAAAGCAAATAACGCCCTTGGAGGAAAAGGTAAATAATTTACTGGCACAAGTAGGTATGCCTAATGCAAAATTGAAGGTTGAGGTTAAGGATAAGACGGAGGATTTAAATTTTTTTGGAACAAATATTATAGAGTTTTTGTTCGATCCTAATAAGAGCAATCAATTTCTTTCTATAAAAAAAATAGCCAGCGGAGGCGAGCTAAGCCGTTTAATGTTGTGCATAAAATCGCTGGTCGCTCAATCTATTGATTTGCCCACCTTGATCTTTGATGAAATTGATACAGGCATTTCGGGGGAAGCGGCCAGACAAGTGGGGATCATTGTGAAAGCGCTGGCGGCAAAACGACAGGTAGTTTGCATAACTCACCAGCCGCAGATAGCAGGAAAAGCCGATGCGCATTTCTTTGTTTATAAAGACATTGTGAATAACATCGTAAAAACAAATATTCGCCAATTAACTGAAGAAGAGAGAATAACAGCAATTGCCAAAATGCTGAGTGGTGAAAAACCTACGGCAGCTGCAATGGAAAATGCAAGAGAGATGGTTTCTAATTAATACTGTTTGATGAAATGGAAAGCCATTGTAATACTATTCATCATTTTACTTTCTCTAATTCCTGTTTATTCAATTAATAAGTATTTGCAAAAAATTTTAAGACCGAGAGAATCTCTTGCTCGATTATTATTTTATTTGCTAACCGGAATGGTATTGGTTTTTCTTTATACATTAATTCTTGTACTCTTAATAAAGTGGGTATTTCCTGGCGCTTGAGAATTACTTCTTATTTTTATGCCTTCACGATAAACTAAACTAATAAACCATGGGAAATAATCTTTTGAAAGGAAAAAAGGGAATTATTTTCGGGGCATTGGATGAAAAATCCATTGCATGGAAAACTGCGGTAAAATGTTATGAAGAAGGTGCGCAGATCGTTTTGACAAATGCTCCTGTTGCATTGCGTATGGGCGAGATCAATAAACTGGCTGAGCAATGCGGGAATGCTCCGGTAGTTGGAGCAGACGTAACCAACATGGATGATCTGAAAAATCTTTTCCAAAAAGCTATGGAACATTTTGGTGGCAGCTTCGATTTTATTCTGCACTCAATCGGCATGAGTTTGAATGTTCGTAAAGGCAAGCATTATACTGAGATGAATTACGAATGGAACCAAAAAACATTGGATATTTCTGCCATGAGCTTGCATAAAGTATTAAGGACCGCCTGGGATATGGATGCATTGAAAGAGTGGGCAAGCGTGGTGGCATTAACTTATATAGCAGCGCAAAGAGTTTTTCCCGATTATAATGAAATGGCTGACGCTAAGGCTTTATTGGAAAGTGTGACCAGAATGTTTGGTTATTATTACGGTCAAAAGAAAAAGGTAAGAGTAAACACCATTTCACAATCACCTACAAGAACTACCGCAGGCAGCGGTGTAAAAGGTTTTGACTCATTCATAGATTATGCGGAAAAAATGAGTCCTTTGGGAAATGCGAGTGCTGAGGACTGCGCCAACTACTGTGTTTTAATGTTTAGTGATTATACCCGTATGGTGACCATGCAAAATCTTTTCCATGATGGAGGATTTTCTTTTACGGGTGTGTCTGAAAAGTTAATGAGTTCGTAGTTGTGAATGGTGAATTGCCAATGGTGAATAGCGAACAGAACGTACAAGGGGGTGACCAACAGGTGATGAGCAGAATTCCTTAAGCTGGTGACTAAATAAAAACCGTTCAATTAATAGATTTGAACGGTTAAACAAGTCTCGAAACTCGTAGATAAAAGCCAAGAGCTTTTCTAATATTCATCTTCATTGAACAGAAAATCTTCCTGTGAGGGATAGTCGGGCCAAATGTCTTCAATACTCTCATACACCTCGCCCTCGTCTTCCAGTTCCTGCAGGTTTTCGACCACTTCAATAGGTGCGCCAGAACGGATAGAATAATCAATCAGCTCGTCTTTCGTAGCGGGCCATGGCGCATCTTCAAGATAAGAGGCTAATTCGAGTGTCCAGAACATCTTTTTCCAGGGTTTTAAATTTATAATAACGGTGGATGCCCACCCCAAAATTTTCGCAAATGTAGCTTTATTAACGAATTTTCCAAATCCTCAGTTGTCCACCCCCCATTCAAGAATTTCTTAAAAACAAAGAAGCTTTCAGTTGCGATTATTTATAATGGGTTAGGTTTGTAGATATTTGATTATTGAAATAACATTTTGGCTGCATGCTCATCGGGAAAAATATTCATAAAAGGTATGGAACGGTTGAAGTATTAAGGGGAGTTGATATAGATATCAAAAAAGGGGAGATTGTAAGCATTGTAGGCTCATCGGGGGCAGGGAAAAGCACCTTGCTTCATATATTAGGAACTCTTGATGGGGCAGATAGGGGAATAGTGGTTTTGAATAACGTGAATGTAGGCTCTTTGCAGGGGCGAAAGCTGGCTGATTTTCGTAATAGGAGCATCGGGTTCGTTTTCCAATTTCATCACCTGCTTCCCGAATTTACAGCGTTGGAGAATGTTTGCATTCCCGGCTGGCTGGCTGGTAGAAAAAGCACAGAGGTAGAGGAAAAGGCAGGCGGCCTATTGGGTTTATTAGGATTATCCGAACGTATGGAAAATAAGCCGAATCAGATGAGTGGTGGCGAGCAGCAAAGAGTGGCAGTTGCCCGGGCCCTGATCAATAACCCGGCAATTGTTTTTGCCGACGAGCCGACAGGGAACCTGGATTCAGCCAATGCAAAAGAACTTCATCAATTATTTTTCGATCTGAGAAATAAATTCAATCAAACCTTTCTTATTGTTACTCACAACGAAGAACTGGCACAGCTTAGCGATAGAGTGCTTCATATGAAAGATGGGAAAATAATTTAAACCGCTGTTATTTATATGGGATTTAAAACAAACGTTTTGGGTTTATTTTCTGTCAATGTCTAGAATTTTATCTTTATCGAACATGGCTTTTAATTGCTTTTTGTCTACGGCAAACACATCTTCTGAATAGGCACCCTCACCTTTACGTTTTAAATCGGCGAGCCCGGTTGCTTTATTGGTCTCATATTGATTGATACGAATAAAGACAGAGTCGCCTTGGACTTCATCAACCTTATAGAGTGTATATTGATTGTCATCTGTTTTAATTTCAAAAATATCTCCAATCTGCGGAGATAAAATGAATTTTGCATTTTTCTCGTTTTTATTTTTCTCACTAATAACTCCGACTACAATTAATACGGCTACAAGAGCTAAACCTCCAAATGTCCATATGGGCGTTTTGGTTTGATGTTTCAGATTCTCGTAAGACATTTGGAAAGCAGAAGGCATTTCCTTCTGTTTCAGTACCTGTTTACAGTTGGTACATTGAGTAACAGCAGTCTTAGCCAATGGAAAAAAGGGAATCCAAAAAACATGAGCATATTTTTGAAAAATATAAAGTTCAACACTGCTTTGGGTTTTGCAGTTAGGGCACTGGTCAATTAATGTTTCTTTAGCAAGTTGTTTTGCTTTGCTTCCGTAAATAATCATAGTTTGTCAGGTTTAGAGGTTTTTTAATGGCCCCTATTTACAAAAAAACTTTCATTTATAAAAGCTTGCTAAAATATTTATTGATGTATTCTTGGCATCCAAGGAAATTCTTGTGCCTTTAATAAGTGAGAAGTATAGCGGGAAAGAACGAAGAGATAATCACTTAAGCGATTCAGGTATTTTATAATCATTGAATCTTCTTTCTCCTGCTCTTGAAGTCTTACGCAACAACGCTCTGCTCTGCGGCACACGCAACGGGCAATATGCAAATGAGAAACATGGGGATGACCGCCGGGAAGGATAAAATTTTTCATTTCAGGCAATATTTCATCCATCCTGTCGATTTCTTTTTCTAAGGTTTCAATGTCCATTTCTTTCAAATCGGGAATTCTCATCTTCGGTTCTTTTTCCGGGTCACAGGCCAACGATGAGCCAATAGTAAAAAGACGATCCTGTACTTCTCGTAAAATTTTTCTTCCGGTTTCATCAGTTAAAAGATCACGACATAAACCAATGTAGGAGTTTAGTTCGTCAACGGTGCCATAGGCTTCAATACGCAAATCTGATTTTAATACTTTGGTTCCTCCTATTAAAGAGGTTGTTCCTTTATCACCGGTTTTTGTATAAATCTTTAAGGACATAGCAGTTCATAGTTAATGGGTCATTGTTCATGGATCTATTTATGAATTATCTTCAATGAACCATGAACCTATCATTTCAAACAGTCACAAAGTCTGCTTTAGGCGATTTCGGGGAATCACTTTCTACCGCTCCATCTCTTAATCTTATTACTCGCCTCGCTCTATTGGCAATATCTTCTTCATGAGTTACCAAAACAACCGTGTTACCCGAAGAGTTTATTTTTTCAAAAATATCCATGATCTCATATGAAGTTTTGGTATCAAGATTACCTGTTGGCTCATCAGCAAGGATAATGGCAGGATCGTTCACTAATGCTCTTGCGATGGCAACACGCTGAGATTGTCCCCCGCTCAATTCATTTGGCTTATGACTACTTCTATCGGTAAGACTTACAAGCTCAAGTACATGTTTTGCTTTTTCGGTTCGCTGCTTTTTAGTGAGCCCTGCATAGATCAGCGGCAATGCTACATTTTCAAGGGCGGTAAGGCGTGGCAATAAATTAAACTGTTGGAAAACAAAACCAATTTCTTTGTTGCGGATATCAGCCAGTGCATTATCTTCCATTTGGCTTACATCTTGTCCATTCAAAATATATTTTCCCGCTGTTGGCGTATCCAAACAACCAAGAATATTCATGAGTGTGCTTTTACCTGAACCCGACGGACCCATTAGTGCCACGTACTCATTTTTATAAATTTCAAGCGAAATATTTCTCAATACTTCCAGCACTTGCTTGCCCATGAAGTAGCTTTTTCGAATTCCGTCAAGATGTATAATCGGGTTCATAAATCACAAATAATTAAATTCCAAACTCCAATTTGTTTAACACTATTTGGGATTTGAAATTTGGTTCTTGGTATTTTTAATCACTTTGGGTACTTTGAAAAACTGATCGTCATGCCCTGGCGCATTTTTCAATGCTTCTTCACGACTGATCGATCCCTTTACCTCATCTTCTCGCAAAACATTTACTTCATCGGTCATGTGCAGCAAGGGTTCAACGCCCGAGGTATCCAGTTCATTCAACTTTTCTACAAAGGCTATCATTTTCTGCAGGTCATTTTTTATTTCCTCTTTTTCTGAGGCTTCAAATTTAAGCCTTGCCAGATGAGCTAATTTATCAACCAATGCATCATTAACTTCCATCGGACAAATATAGTTCTTAGTCAGGAGTTCGGGAGTTGCTCATTTGGCTCTGAACCATAGACTCTGAACTATCCTTATCTTCGTCGCTTATGGATAAGAAGAAGCAAATAGTCATGAGTGGCATAAGGCCGACTGGATTTTTACACTTGGGGAATTATTTCGGCGCTGTTCGAAATTATGTTCGCATGCAGAAAGAATATGAATGTTACTTCATGGTTGCTGATCTGCATTCACTAACTACTCATCCGGACACCAAAGAATTAAAAGCAAATGTGCATAGAGTGCTCGCAGAAAATATTGCCTGCGGTCTTGATCCTCATAAAGCAGCCCTTTATTGCCAGAGTCATATTTATGAAACATGCGAACTTTATCTTTATCTGAATATGCTGGCTTATAAAGGTGAGCTGGAAAAGACTTCAACTTTTAAAGAAAAGGCAAGACTGCAACCCGATAATATTAATGCAGGATTGCTAACTTACCCTGTTCTGCAAACGGCTGACATTATCATTCATAGGGCTTCATATGTGCCTGTTGGTAAAGACCAAGAGCAACATTTGGAAATGGCAAGAAATTTTGTAAATCGCTTCAATCACCGTTATCGCGAAGTTTTTCCTGAGCCGGTAGCTTTTAATTTTGGTGAAAAGCTGGTAAAAGTGCCCAGCCTGGATGGCACAGGAAAAATGAGCAAAAGTGAAAATCAATACGCTACCCTTTATTTGAACGATGATGACGAGCTGATCAGAAAAAAAGTGATGAGAGCGAAAACCGATACCGGACCTACTAAAAAAAATTCCGCAAAGCCGGATTATATAGAAAATCTTTTTTTACTGATGAAGCTAGTAGGAGATGCAGATGTCGTAAACAAATTTGAAGAAGATTATAATAATTGCGTTATTCGTTATGGCGATATGAAAAAGCAACTGGCAGAAGATATGATAAAATTTATAAGCCCCATACGAGAAAAAGCTGAAGCTATTCGCAATGATGAAAAATATTTAAAGCAAGTAATGGAAAAAGGCGCTGAGAAAGCAAGAAAAAGCGCCAAAGCCACGATGGAAATGGTGCGTGAGGCAATAGGACTTAATTATTAACCCCAATCTCTTAAAGGGGAGCAATGAAAAGTTTTATTTTGATAGTTGTATGAAAAGATTTTCTAAATTCAATTTTTAATAGGGGCATGGCCAAAGCAAAAAAACCAAAGCATATTGCCGTTGCAGGGAATATTGGAGCCGGCAAAACTACGCTAACCGAACTATTAAGCAAGCACTACAAATGGATCCCCCATTTTGAAGATGTTGACCATAACCCATATTTGATGGATTTTTATGAAGACATGCCTCGCTGGAGCTTTAATCTTCAGATCTATTTTTTAAATAGCCGGTTACAACAATTGGTCGAAATACAAAAAGGCACAGAAACTGTTATTCAAGATAGAACCATTTATGAAGACGCTAACATTTTTGCTCCTAACTTGCATGAGATGGGCCTGATGAGCAAGAGGGATTTTGATAATTATTACCAGTTCTTTCAAACCTTAAAAATGATGGTGCAGCCGCCCGATCTGTTGGTCTATTTAAAAGCATCGGTGCCAACATTAGTAGGGCAGATCCAAAAACGGGGAAGGGAATACGAAGAAAATATCCGGCTTGATTATTTAAAAAGATTGAACGAATACTACAATAAATGGATCGATAACTACAAGGAAGGTCCTTTGCTGGTAATAGATATCGATAAAAATAAATTTCCTGAAAATGAGGAACATCTTGGCGAGATCATTCGCAGAGTTGATAGTGAGTTATATGGACTATTTTAAAACCTAATTTTAATCCGATGAAAATATATTTTTTATTGATCTGCTTATCCTTTACTTCTTCAGTAATTGCGCAGTCGCTGAGAGATTCGTTATTTGGTGGAAAGCTGAAAGCAGATACCGGCAAAACAATTGTTTCAAAGGATACCAGTAAATACACACCGCCAAAAGTTTATAATGCCACTACGGCTGTGCAAGGCGATTCAAAAAAAACTGAAATAGCCAAGCCTGATGAGTCAATGCCCGATTCGTTGAATAAAACTTTTTATCAAAAGCAAAAATTATGGAAACGTTTTATTGATGTAAATACTCCCATAATTTCGCAACAAGCAGATGATAACAGAAAAGTTAAAAAGGGTGCATATACAATTGACATAGAATATGAGATTGGCTTGAATGGCAGATTAACAACTACCGGCATTACTTGCAATCCTCCAAACGATTTTTTGGTAGAGCAGTTTACCGAATTAATGAAAAGGGCTCCTATATTATCTCCACCAGTTTATGCTGACGGCAAACCAAGGAAATTAAATGCAACCCAATCCGTTACTATCGTTAAAAAATAAATATCAGGAATTTGCAGTTATAACTTCTCCAGCATATCCACCACTTTCTCTTTTTTTAATATCAAGTATCCGAAGCGATCGTTGCTGATACCTTCTTTTAACTGATAGCTGAATTCCAGTTGATCACCCTTTACATTCGTTTCAAAATATTTAAAAGAGATATTTGGATATACTCTCAGCTCATCTCCGATTTCATACAGGTGCGTAGAGAGAATGAATAAAGAATTTTTGATTTTGATCAGACCTTTGATGACTGTAGAAGAACATTTCATCGCGTCTTGCACATTGGTACCTTTAAACAATTCATCGATAAGCACCAGCCATTTTTTACCATTATTGATCTTTTGAATCGTGTTCTTGATGCGCTGCACTTCGTTAAAGAAAAAACTTTCTCCCTTTGCGATATTGTCCACCACATTGATATTAGTGAGTAAGCCATTAAACAAAGTGAGCTTCATTTCCTCAGCGGGCACACCCATGCCGATATGCGCCAAAAAAACTGCTGAGCCAACGGATTTAATAAATGTACTCTTCCCTGCCATGTTTGCCCCGGTAAGAAAAAGGAAATTATGTTCAGGGTTCATTTCAACATTGTATGGTATGGGGTGATGTAACAATAAATGATACAATCCTTTTCCATAAATGATGGGCTGCTCGGTTTCAACAAATTCGGGAAAACAAAGGTTATAAGTTTTCACCGCCATGGCCATCGAGTACCAAGCATCAAGGCGATAGAAAATTTCTATCAGCTCCAGCGTATCATTTTTATAAAGCCCATGGAGATGAAAGGCAAAATATAGATTTTGTGACAGGCTGAACAGTTCTCCTTTTTTTGTATCGGATAGTCGTTGAAGAGGCGTTTCTCTTAAAAGCTGCAACACTCTTTCGATGTATATTTTGAAAGACAGAGGCAAATTATCCATGCCTTCAAATTGCTGTGCCAGCTTTTTTATACCGCGATAAAAGTCTGCAAAATGCTTTATGGAATATTTCACCATAGAATAATCTTCATGATGAAACCATTTATAGGTGAGGCTGTTAATGGGATTTGGATTATCGGAAATAGGATCGAGATTGTAATCAAGAAATTTATCCATTACCAGGATTGTTCCATTGGTTATATCAGAAGGCCATTCATCCACATGAGAAAGCAATGTTTGAATAATTCTTTGGGTACCGAGAATTCGTTTCACGTCTTGGTGAGGTTCAGAAAAAAACCGCTGCAGCCATGCTTTACCCCCTGTAGTACGTGTAAAATTGAGCTTATGAAAAATGGAAAATTCTTCTTCCGGATGAAAGATGGATATATCGCTGAATGTGGTTTTATCGATGTCCATACCTCTATTCCTTAAAGGAAATTTTAAGATTGAATATTGAAAATTGAATATTGATCGTTGAATAATTTTTATCTATTGAAGACTAGCCGTTTCCCTTTCAATACTTCATTCCATTCTCCATTGGCATAAGCTAAATTCCCATTTACAAATGTATGAGTAACTGCTGCAGGAAATTCCATATTTTCCAAAGGGCTCCAACCGCATTTGTATAAGATATTTTCTTTTGTAATTGTGGTTGGCTTATTTAAATCAACAATTACAAGGTCGGCCCAATAACCCTCTCGGATATAACCCCGTTCACTGATCTGAAAACAATCCGCTACAGCGTGGCTCATTTTTTCTGCAATTTTTTCAAGAGAAATTTTTCCTTGGCTATAATAATAAAGCATAAGCAATAATGAATGTTGCACTAGTGGTAACCCTGCATGACTTTTTTCATAAGAACCAGATTTTTCTTCCCAGGTATGTGGGGCATGATCAGTTGCAATTACATCCAGTCTGCCATCCAATAAAGCTTTCCATAATGCTTCGCGATTGTTCGGCGCTTTAATAGCAGGATTGCATTTGATCTGATTACCTAACAGGTCATAATCATTGCTGGTAAAATGAAGATGATGTACACAAACCTCGGCGGTAATTCTTTTTTCTTTTAAGGGCATCATATTGCTGAAGAGTTGCAGCTCTTTTGCTGTGGAAATATGAAGTATGTGTAAACGGGTGTCGTATTTTTTTGCGATTTGAATAGCTGTAAGCGATGACTGATAGCAGACTTCTTCGTTACGAATAATAGGATGGTCGGCTGCAGTTAATTCTTTTTTTTGAGCCTTTAGTTTTTCAAGATTTTGTTTAATGATGTGTTCATCTTCGCAATGGGTGGCAATTAGCAATTCGCTTTCACGAAAAATTTTATCAAGAGTGCTGGGATTATCAACCAATAAATTTCCGGTTGAAGAGCCCATGAAGATCTTTATTCCGCAAACCTCCTTTTTCTTTTCGTTTGTTTTTAAAACCTCATCTGCATTATCATTGGATGTGCCCATGTAAAAAGAATAATTGGCCAACGAAGTTTGCGATGCGATGTTGTATTTATCTTCCAATAATTGTTGAGTAAATGCAGGTGGAACAGTGTTGGGCATTTCCATAAAGCTGGTAACGCCTCCGGCTACAGCAGCTTTCGATTCAGTGTGGATAGTGGCTTTGTGTGTTAGGCCAGGCTCACGAAAATGGACCTGATCATCGATTGCACCCGGTAATAAAAATTTACCTTCTCCATTTATTTCCGTGTAATTCTTGTCCAATTGTATAATTCGTGCCTCAACTTTTTCGATCCTTCCATTTTTTATCAGCACATCACCATGCTGTATTCGCCCTTCATTCACAATGGATATATTCTTAATCAGGTATTTTTGCATAACTTGTCCGGCTATAAGAAAACCAAATCCGTTGGCATGCAAATTAAGCAATCAGAAAACCCCAAACCTCTAAAGGGGCTTTTTAGTTTCATTTTCTTTCTAGCTTTCTCATTTGCTTTAAACGCGCAAACTACTTATTTACCTCAAGGTGCTGAAGAAAATATTTTGATCGAGAGAATGGAAATTAAGGCCCAAAAGGATTCTGTGTTGAATTTTTCAAAAATAAAACCGTTCAGCCGTGAAATCATTGCGCAAAAAATAACAGATGGCTCTTTGGACAATATCATTAATCGATCAAAGGTTGATCAATACAACTACCACCGGTTTCTTATCAATAATCTTGAATGGGTAAAAGGCGATCTATCGGCATACAAAAGCAAGAAACCGTGGGGTAAAAATTTTTATCAAACACCTGGCACTTTTTATGAAGTGCATACAAAGGATTTTGACTTGGCTATAAATCCGGTGCTTCAATTTCAACTGTCAAAAGAAAATGATAATGATCAAACCCTTTTTCTGAACTCAAGAGGGGTGAGGATAAGAGGAAGAATAGCCAATAAGATTGGTTTTGATTCTTACCTCAGCGATAATCAGGAAAGAGATCCCTTATATGTGCAGGAGTGGGAAGGTAAATACAGATCCGTGCCGGGCGAAGGCTATTATAAATTTTTTAAAACTACGGGCTACGATTATTTTGATGCAAGAGGGTATTTTACTTTCGGAGTAACCAAATACATAGATGTTGCTTTTGGCTACGATAAAAATTTTATTGGCAATGGCTATCGCAGTTTGTTTTTGAGCGATTTTTCAAACAACGTTCTTTTTTTGAAGCTGAATACAAGGATCTGGAAGATCAATTATCAAAATCTTTTTATGGAGTTGCACGCCACAGAGCCTCGAGGTCCTGACCGCTTGTTGAAAAAGAAATACGCAGTGATGCATCATTTGGATGTAAATATTGCAAAGTCGTTGAATGTTGGCTTGTTTGAGGGTGTCATTTTCGGAAGGCCCGATCATTTTGAATTTGGTTATTTGAACCCCATCATTTTTTACCGTTCTATTGAACAGCAAAATGGAAGTTTTGATAACGCTGTTGCCGGCTTGGATGCAAAGTGGAATATAAAACACGCGGTTCAATTGTATGGCCAATTACTGATTGATGAATTTGTATTATCTGAAGTAAGAAGTAACCGAGGATTTTGGGGCAATAAATGGGGCATACAGGCGGGAGCAAAATATATTGATGCCTTTGGCATAAAAAATCTTGACCTGCAATTGGAGGCAAATCTTGTTCGTCCTTTCACGTATTCTCATGGTGATTCGATAGCCAACTATACGCATTATAACCAGCCGCTGGCACATCCGCTGGGCGCGAATTTTCATGAATTGATAGGTATTGCTCGTTATCAACCTGCTCCAAAATGGCTGCTCCAAGGAAAACTTTTTTATTGGGATCAAGGTATTGACTCGTCTGCAGAAAGCTTTGGCAGCAATATTTTTTTACCCAACGTGCCGCCTTATCGCAAAAACGATTATGGATATCACATAGGAGATGGATTAGGCACTAAAACATTTATCGCCTCTTTCTTATTATCGTATGAATTGCGGCAAAATTTATTTATTGACCTCTCGGCTTTTTTTAGAAAACAAAATATTGATGCCAGCCCTTCATCACCTGCTATTTCAACAAACACAACTGTTGTTTCGCTAGGCATTCGATTAAATGTGAATAGGAGAGAGTTTGAGTTTTAAGATAGCTATTGGCTGATGGAGGATACTAAATCAGATTCATGTTTCAAACTGAATTGATCTGAGATGGATTTATTTTTAGTGTAGTCAGCGATTGGCAGCATGCATGTACAATTTACTATTCAGCAGATCGATGACAAGCCCGTATCTTCTAATGACAGGAACTCCGATTATTCCGCCAATTCTTTTTTTTGCACAGGTCTCAACAAACCTGGTTAACCTCCCCATGTCATTTGTATAAATAATATCTTCTCCTGCTATATCGGTTCCATTTACTTTAATAGAGGCGATACCTATTGCTTGCTTTGCTTCGCCAATATCATTGTTAATTCCACCAATACTCAATTCTGAGTCTGTGAAGCTAAAACCAAAATGTTTGCTTTGATTAATATCGAGAGTTGTTACGCCGGCGCCGGTATCGATCACGAAATATGTTTTCTTGCCATTTATTTCGCCTTCAACAAGCGTCAGATTACAGGAAGTGTCGATATATCCGTATTCTAGGTTCTGTGCGGGAATGCAACCGCTTAAAAGAAAAATAAGTAATATGAAGAGTTTCAAATTCATTGTGATCGCCCTAATTACCTAGCCCTTTACTTAATACTTTTAAATTTCTTTGCTTTAGTTCTTGGGACCTGAAAGAATTCCTGAAGGGCGAAACGATGTACGATTTTATTCGTATATTAAAACTAAGGTGTTTTGAATAAACTACGAAATATTTCTTATTTCTTTTTTGTTAAGGATTTTAAAAAGCGTTGCTTGGCTTTATGAAATAAAAAGACCATCCCGTTTATCGGAATGGTCTTAACCTTTTAGGCGCTCAACTTATTGCTTGATGAGCTTAAGTTGTTTGTGCTTATCTCCTTGTATCATATCAATGAAGTAAACTCCTGTTTTATAATTGCTTCCGATATGTAAGATTTGGCCAGCAGAAAGATTTGTAAATATTTGAACCGTTCTGCCATACATATCCATTACTCGAACACTGATCTTGTCTTTGAGATTATCGCTTTCGATTTTCAGCATAAACTGATTCTCACTTGGATTTGGATATACAACTACCGATAGTTTATCCGCAACTTGTTTCGTTTCCTCAGTCGTATTTGCGCGTGCCATTGTTGTAGTTGTAGTGCCAACTATCATGTTTGGATTCACAATTGTAATATCTCCATCCGCCGTCGTTGTCGGATCATCCGCATCGCTCGTGGCATTCGGTTGGTTATCATAATAAATCTGACCGGTGTTTTTGTTGTAGATCTTCATGTGTATCTTATCAACTACGCCTCCCGCAAGTTTGCCATCTATTACTGTCATGATAAAGTTGATACCACTTTGAATGGTTCCATTATTATCAGATATCTTTCCTGATCCTTTGAACTGTGCTTTTGCTCCATCCACAACCAGATAATCAAAATTCAGGGCGTTGAACTGGAAGTCACCGGCATCAAAATCAAATTCCGTTTCGCCTTTAGGATTGGTAGCTCCTTTGTAATAATTCGACTGGAAGCCAAAACTTATCTTGGGAGTTGCAGACGGATTTGATGGAACCGATCCGGCTGGTGAAGTAAAGCTTCCGCTTCCGTATGTATAGCCGCCGTTCGGGTCGTAGATCACAACAAGAGCTTGCAGATCACCATTCGTATTTACATAACTGATTGCTCCTTTCTGATCGGTTATATTCAATTGTAGTTTGTAAATACCAGGTGCAGTGAATTTATAACTGCCGGTTACATTTCCATTTTTCATGCCTGAGGGCTCAGTCAAAGTGCCCGTAGCCACTGCATTTCCATCGAGCAGCCATTTGGCTGTATGCTTATTGCCTGTAACATCCCAGAAGGTGCCGCCGAAGTTTACAGTTGAACCAACTTTAGATGCATTTGCATTAGCAGGGCCATAAATGTTATGGGCAACCATAACCTGTGTTGTGGTTGATGAACTATTACCGCAAGCGTCTGTTACTGTAATGGTAATTGTATATATGCGGCCGGTACCGTTTCCTTCGCGTTCTGCACGAAGTTGTAAATGATGATCATCCAGAACTGCCCAATCGGGAGAGGTATTACCATCGCCTGTGCCATTTACTGGTTCATTACTTGAAACTGATAATGCAGAAGTAACCGCTGAACAATCGGTGCCCAAAGTGTAGTTAACAGTAACATCTCTCATTTTATGATTTGGTGGCCATAAACAAGTTTGGCTAACAGAAACCCCAGTTATAGTTGGTGCCTGTGTATCAACGATAGTAATTGTTTGACTTCTTGTTGCAGAGGTATTGCCACAAGCATCAACGGCGTTCCATGTTCTGGTTACTGTTCTTGCGCAAACTGTACCACCTGTTACATCACTGCCAACAATATTTACTGTGCTTGTATGACAAGCATCAGATGCTGTGGGTGCAGTAAATGATGGTGAAGCTGTACACTCGATGGTGGCATCAGCGCCTGCTGCACTGATCACCGGTGCCTGCGTGTCAACGATAGTGATGGTTTGACTGCGAGTGGCTGAAGTATTGTTACAAGCATCCACAGCATACCATGTTCTTGTTACTGTTTGTGCACAAGCAGTGCCGCCTGTTACATCTGCACCTAAAGTATTTACCGTTGCACCGCTGCAAGCATCGCTTGCCGTAGGCGCACCGAAGGTTGGTGTGGCTGTACATTCAATGGTTGTATTTGCAGGAGCATTGATAGATGGTGCTTGAGTATCTTGAACGGTGATTGTTTGAGCTACAGTTCCACTGGAATTACCGCAATTATCAACAGCTCTCCAAGTTCTGGTTATTGAATAGGTGCCTGCGCAGCTTCCGGGAGTTGTTACATCACTGCCCACTTGTTGTACGGATGCACCACTGCAAGCATCACTAGCAGTAGGTGTGCCAAAGGTGGGTGTAGCTGTACATTCAATGGTAGCATCTGCAGGAGCATTGATAGATGGTGCTTGAGTATCTTGAACGGTAATCGTCTGCGAAACAGTTGCTGAATGGTTGCCGGACGCATCGGTAGCATCCCAACTTCTGGTTACGTTATAATTACCAGTGCAGCTTCCCGCCGCCGTGGTTGTTGAAACAATATTAACGGTCGCTCCGCTGCATGCATCGCTTGCGGTTGGTGCGGTAAAGCTTGGTGTGGCTGTGCACTCAATTGTTGCATTTGGTCCTGGATTGCCAATAGTTGGGGCGGTAACAACGATAAAAGTTTGAGTGTTGTCAGAATTACCATTACTTTCTTTAATGAGTTTAACGGTCCATGTGCCTCCTTCAGTGGGAATATAAGAGTCTGTTATGCTGGTTGAACTGGAAGTTGAGGTGTGTACAGGTGTTGTAGAATTGAATGGGCTAAACCACTCTATGTGATGGCTTCCTCCATTAATGGTTGAGGCTTTTATGCAAACTGTTTCACCAAGACAAAAAGTAGTCTTCGCGGTTGTACAATTGCTTGCAAATATGTTTAAGTCATTTGCATCCGTAAAAAAGGTTTCAGCATGCAATCCCGAACTTTGCCCGTCCGCGGTGGCTTTAAAAGATGCACCTAAAGCATCTCCATCAACTGGCACGTTCCACGTCGTAACAAAATTTCCATTTTCATCCGCCACCACTGTCCATGGTTCATGATACTGAGGGTCGGTGCCATCAGGATCTTCGCCAACGTGGATGACTTGTAGGGTTACCGTTTCACCCGGAGTAAAACCGGTACCGGTAAGCGTTGCTACGCTGCCAGGCGCATAATCTTGCTGATCAGACGTGAGCGTTGCGGTTGTAGTTTGTGCATTCACAAAAGAACTGACAAGTGATAAGGCAGTAACGGAAACCGTCATCAGCCAAAAACGAAATTTCGTTTGCATGAAATGAAATTTTAATGAGGTGGTATGAGTAAGATTATTTTTAAATAAAAATGATGGGGGTTGCAGCGCATCATTGTTTTCAATAAAGGTGATGTGATTGTATGTATAAGTTTTTGTTTCGGCTTGTGAGTTATGAGTGATGAGTGGTGAGTTGGAAAATCCTCGCAGCTCGGCGCTCATAGCTCTCCACATTTTTTTGAACAGTCCAAAAGTTTTCAGCATTAGTGGTTCGGTTTGGGAAATAGATTATTCAATTCTGATTCCTTCAGAATAATTGGATTGAACTAAAAGTGGAATTTCGAGGGATAATTAGCAGTCAAATAAAATATTCGTTACTGAATATCCAGTGCTGTTGGTCTGATCTTTTTGGGCTAAGTTTTTTGAAGGAATGTGGATGACGGATGGTCTCTCAGCAGGCTAAGGTGTGCAGGGGCAACGAAAATACAGGGCTTTTTCTGAATCACAAACGTATTTGTACGAATTTAAGGCTGATTGAGATTAGAATCAGATTAGAAATTGGATGCAGAAGAATAAATAATAATGAATGAAAAATATGTTGAGAATTAAGAATAAAAGAATAAAAGAATGTGAAGCTAATGATAGGGGGTCTGAGAAACAGTCTAGTTATTAAAATGGCGCTCAAAACTGAACGCCATTTTATTTTTTATCTTATAAGCCTTTATTACTGGCAAGTGTAAGGAAGCGAATTGATAGAGCCGAGAGTAGTTGCTCCGGCAACAGCCGACCATGCACCTGTGATCAGCTCATCGGTTGCGGGACAGCTAAAGTTGCGTGTGAATTTGAAATTTACTGTCTGTGGCGTACATGCCGTCAAATCACCTTCCCATTTTAGCACGGTGTTGTTTTGATTGGCATTTACTACTGAAGTATTTCCAAGATCTGTGATCTGATGACCTACATTACCACCCGCTGTTGCGCCACCCTGAAATTTTATGCCACTTACATCAACAGGACTAATAAGCGTATAGCTGATGGTGAATTCATACAACCCTCCGCCAATATTTTGACCAGTAATTGAAGGAATGATCGTGAATTCAGATACGCATTGATTTTCTACATCCAGAAAATAACTTCCTGACATGTGTGTATTGAAGCCATCGCAGCCACCAGATTTTATGTAATGAACTCTAAACTCATAAACATCATCACCGGCAATGGATGGCACGAAATTGTAAACAACTTCATGCACTGATGCGGTAACGTCTGCCTCTGCAACTTTCACCCAATCTCCGTTGATCTTTTGAAACAACTGTAGTTTTCCGCAATCGGGTATGGCTACGCCTGTTGTTGCATCGAATGTACCGGTTACCGTTACATTTTGATTGAGAATGCCTGGATCAGGATTGAAGAGAATAATCAAAGAAGGATCAACATCAGTACTACCTGAGTTACCTGGGCCACCGCGGGTATTTGACTGAGTGCCATCATTTGAATCAGCTAATGGTAAGCTGCAATTGTCTTTTTTACAGGAAGAAAGAATGCTGAAGAGCAATAAAGCAATAGTGCTTAGTTTTAACGCTTTCATGGGGTCCGTTTTGATTAAAAAATTAATTAACGGAATTTCAGAGGATGATCAGTAATAAGTGAGGTTAAAGAATATTAAGAAACAAATATTCTGTTTCACAGGTACGGGAAGTGAGCTGCTAAAATAATACGCGAATTTCACATATGCAATAGCTCTAATCCGGATCTAATCTCTTTCAAGCGGTTTTTGTTTACTATGGGCAGTATTGATCAATGAAACATTTGCTATCTAAATAGATTTTTTAGTTGTTACAACCTTATTTAAATTGTTTTCTGCATGAAAATTCACCAAACTAAAGGATATCAAATAATTAGCGACTGGCTTTCTTTGAAGAACCTTCATCCCTTTCGTTTCCAAGAAGAGACCTGGCAGCATATTATTGATGGTGAAAGTGGTTTGGTAAATGCGCCTACAGGCTGTGGCAAAACTTTTTCTGTTTTTCTCGGAACCCTTATTGATTTTATCAATGAAAATCCTAATCATTATAAAACCAAATCAAAACAAGGGCTGCAATTATTATGGATCACTCCTTTGCGTGCATTAGCAAAAGATATTGGTCGTGCAATGGAGGAGGTAATTGAAGAATTAGGGATGAGTTGGAAAATTGCTATTCGCAATGGAGATACTGATATCGCGGAAAGGCAAAGGCAAAAAAGGCAAATGCCTGAGGTGTTGATCATTACTCCTGAAAGTTTGCATTTGCTGCTGGCACAAAAGGATTATCCGGAAATTTTTGAATCACTTAAGCTGATTGCTGTTGATGAATGGCATGAATTGCTGGGAAGTAAAAGGGGAGTGCAAGTTGAGTTAGCAATTTCAAGAATTGTGAATTGCCAATTGTCAATTGTCAATCGCAAGCCCTTGTTGTGGGGAATTAGTGCAACCATTGGAAATCTTGAAGAGGGTAAGGACGTACTGCTATCATGCATCTCCGATATTCCTCTCTCAGGAAAAGACAATACTGGTGTCATTGTTCGCGCTGAAATGCAAAAAAAAGTAGTGATCGAATCTATTTTCCCCGATGAAATAGAAAAATTTCCCTGGGCTGGTCATTTAGGCATTAAGCTGATTGATAAAGTGATTCCCATTATCAATAACAGCAAAACCACGCTCATCTTCATTAATACAAGGGGCATGAGTGAGATTTGGTACCAAACATTATTAGCCCATGCACCTGAGCTTGCTGGAGCAATTGCTTTGCATCACGGAAGTATAGAGCAAGAATTAAGAATTTGGGTTGAAGAGGCTTTACATAGCGGAACGTTAAAGGCGGTAGTGTGCACTGCAAGCCTTGATTTAGGGGTTGATTTTCGTCCGGTAGAAACAGTGATACAGGTTGGCTCTCCGAAAGGAGTGGCAAGATTTTTACAAAGAGCAGGAAGAAGCGGTCATAGTCCTGACGCTATTAGTAAGATTTATTTTTTGCCCACTCATTCATTGGAATTGGTTGAAGCAGCAGCACTAAAAAATGCTGTGGAAGAAAATTTTATTGAGAGCCGTGAACCTATGTTGCTTTGTTTTGATGTGCTGATCCAGTATCTGTGCACATTAGCCATATCCGAGGGATTTAAGCCTGAGGAAATTTTTGAAGAAGTGAAATCAACTTATTGTTTTCAAGAAATTACGAAAGAAGAATGGCAGAATATTCTTGCGCATATCACGATTGGCGGTAGGGCACTTCAGCAATACGATGAATTTAAAAAGATAGAAATAGAGAACGGGATTTATAAAATAAAAAATCGCAGGATTGCCATGCGTCATCGCCTGCAAATCGGCACGATAGTGAGCGAGGCCATGTTGAAAGTGAAATTTGTGAGCGGCGGTTATATTGGAATCATCGAGGAATGGTTTGTATCCAGATTAGACTCCGGCGAGGTGTTTACGCTAGCGGGCCGTAGGCTTGAATTTGTGATGATAAAAGATATGACCGTATTGGTGAGAAAATCAAATGCAAAGAAATCAATTGTGCCGAGCTGGCAAGGTGGAAGAATGCCGCTATCAGCCAATCTCGGAAAAAAATTAAGAGAAACATTTAACCGGTCATTTGAAAATCGAAAATGGGAGCCGGGAAATCGGAAGTTTGTACAAAAGGAAATTGAGTTAGAAGTTTTGCGCCCTCTCTTTGATCTGCAAGGAAAACTTTCCCGTGTTCCCAAAGCAAATGAATTGTTGATCGAACAAATAGAGACGGATGATGGATTTCATTTGTTCGTTTATCCATTTGAGGGCAGGTTGGTGCATGAAGCGATGGCCGCCATACTTGCTTATCGCATAAGCCGCAGTATGCCCATTACTTTTTCATTTGCTATGAATGATTATGGTTTTGAATTGCTGAGTGATAAACCTATTCCGGTAGATGATACCAATGTGTACGAATTATTTTCAACAGAAAATTTATTCCAAGATATTCAGCGTAGCGTGAATGCTACAGAAATGGCCAAAAGAAAATTCAGAGATATTGCTGTGATTGGTGGGTTGGTTTTTCAAGGTTATCCGGGTGAGCAAAAAAAAGCAAGACATCTTCAGTCTTCAGCCTCCTTATTGTTTAACGTTTTTTCAGAGTATGAACCGGATAATTTATTGTTGCGTCAAGCCTACAGCGAAGTATTTGCTCAGCAAATGGAAGAGGCTCGTTTGCGTGATATGCTAAACCGTATTCAGCAATCGAAAATCATTATCACATTTCCTGAACAGCTTACTCCTTTCTGTTTTCCTATAAAGGTCGATAGCATGAGAGAAGATCTTTCTTCAGAAAAACTAGAAGAGCGTGTGCGACGAATGCAAATGCAATTAGAAGGATAGATTAGTTTATTAAGACCTGTGGATAACAAGAGGACGATTACTAATTTTCTTCCGGTAATTTCGATTAGAATTTCATTAAACCCACCCTTACCAGAAACCCACCCATTCCCAAAGTCACCTTATCCCAAGTCTATCCTTATCCCCCATAGCTACTTTATCCCAAAGCCACCTTATCCAGATTCATTACAAAACTCAAAAATGAAAAGATTTTTTGTTTCTGGATTTGCCATCCTAATTCTATCGACCGAAACGCATTCACAACTTTGTCCCGGCGGAGGAACAACATTTTCCACCAGTGTTACTTTTCTCCAATCGTGGACATCCGGATGTTCTGGTACAACCTCCTGTACTGGAGGTATAGTGCTCGATAACCGCAGTACCTGCGAGCCTTCAACAGTAATGGATCCATGTGCCCCTACGCCATCCGGTACAATACCTGCAGATAATGGATCTGATCTTTGGTTTAAATTCTATGCAACAGGTACTACGGCAGCTATTCATGTTAAACAGAGTGTATCTTTTATGGCAGCAGTTCAGGCTTTTTCGGGCGGCCCAACTTGCGGCGCTTTAACTGAAATAGGCTCCATAGTGGCAAGCGGTATTAGTGTTGGGGTCACACTAAATCTTTCAAGCTTGACTACTGGAAACGCATATTATTTCAGGGTGTTTGGTAGTTCAAGCAATTCGTCACAACGCACCGGCACATTTTGTTTTTGTGGCTCAACAGGACTGGGGTAGTGTTCCATTACCGGTGGCACTAACTTCTTTCAAAGCTAATGTCGAAAAAAATGAGGTGAAACTATCCTGGCATACTGCCTCTGAACACAATAATAAATATTTTGAAGTTCAACATAGTATTGATGGAAATAACTTTACAGCTATTGGTACTATTCCGGGTAAGGGAACTACAACCATTCCTTCTGATTATTCATTTAGCCACACAAATCCGGTGGCTGGCGTAAATTATTACAGGCTAAAGCAAATTGATATAGATGATCGGTACGAATATTCAGATGTGATTACGGCCAAGATCAACTATCGAAATTTGACTAGCCTTTACCCAAATCCTATAAAAGAAAAACTGATTATTTCATCATCTGTAAACACAGAGGCCAATTTACTGAATGAGGCTGGTCAAAAATTGCAGTCAATTAAACTGGTGCAGGGAAGAAATGAACTAGGCATATCAAAATTACAGGGCGGTGTCTATTTTATTAAATTTTCTGATGGGAGTATTCAAAAATTTAATGTGATTAAATAACTGTTTTTGAATAAGTGCCCGTTGCTTAGATTTGCCGTCCTGACCTATGCAATATCCGGTTCCGCACATAATCAACAAACATCATTTCTGGCTCAGCTCTCAGCGCTGCATTTTTTGGGAAGAAGAAAATGCTCTTGTTGTTTGTGACATGCATATTGGTAAAACGGGCCATTTTCGCAAGTCAGGAATACCTGTTTCGCAGCGTGTTTACACAGAAGACCTGCGGCGGCTACTTTCATCCGTTTTATTTTTCAAAGCAGAAAAATTAATAATCGTAGGCGACCTTTCACACAGCCGTTCAAACAAGGAGCTTGACCTTTTTAAAAGATGGAGAAGCGATTTTTCTTCTTTAAAGATACACCTTGTAAAAGGTAATCATGATATTCTCAGTGACGTCTGGTATAAGGAATGCAAGATCACAGTTCATCAGGATAAATTATGTATTGGTGATTTTTGCTTTTGTCATGATGCCTGCCTCAGAGAGCAGAAAAAAGGGAAATATATTTTTAGCGGCCATTTGCACCCGGGTGTTAAGGTTAGAGGAATGGCAAAGCAGTCACTTAGTTTTCCTTGTTTTTATTTTACTAACAAATATTGCGTACTGCCCGCCTTCAGCAAGTTTACGGGTCTTGCATTGATCAGGCCTAATGATGGTGAGGCTGTTTTTGCTATTGTGGGGAATGATATTATGAAGCTTCGATAACTATTTTTTACGAAGCTGGTTGTAATCAAGAAAATAAATAAACTTAACAGTAAACTCATTGGCATGATTGAGGCGAAACGATTGCTTTAGATTTCTAAAATAAGTCTTGTTGTCAGAAGGGTCTAAGTATTCGTCATCTCCCAGCCAATTCTTATAGCCTACAATGATGCGGCTGCCCAGCCTAAAATCCCAGGTAAGGAAAGCATCCACATTAAAGTAGTTTACATTTTCATCCGGAGCATTAAATGTATTTATGAAGATGTAACCACCTTTGCTGTCAACATGGGCAAATCTATTATAGGGAACTTTACTCCAATAATGTCTTGCTCTCAAAGTTAGGTTAACCCGCGGGGCAAAATTGTAGGAACCGGAAAGAATGGTTTCAATATCATTAAAGTTAACAAAGCCAATAACGGGCTCCCCATTCGTTTCTTTGCCAGCTAATATAATATAGTTTTTTTCTGCTTCGTTTCGGACGGATGTTTCTATACTCAGCTTATTGCTAAATCTGTAACGCAATCCTGCTTCGGCTATATGATAATTTTTATCAGGTACATTAAATTTTGCCATTAGTAAATCATAACTAAAAAACCAACGCTTTCTGCTATCTGTGCTTCCTTCAATTTCTGCAAATGAATAAGCAGGTCGTTTTACAAACTTTCCCGGAGTGTTAAGTACAAAGTAATCATGCTGGTCCTTTGCAAATGATGCGACCGTTAATGTTACATCCCAGAAATTCTTAAAATACCAGAATGCACTTCCATAGATATCTAAATATGAAAAAGCGTTAGGATTGTACAATCTTGAATATTTAAAACCCAGCTTGTAATTGTAATTTAAAAAGCTCTTTATCGGGGCATATTGATAATAACCCATCTCGCCAGAATATGAGATATCATTAGGAAATTGGAGATAGCCTAAATCATTCGGATCATATTTATCCGATTTAATAGAGTTCTGTAAAAAGAATTGAAATTTTCCACTCACTTTTCCTGCTCGCAGCAAAGTGTAAAATCCATCATAGGGATTTATTCCAAAAATCTTACTATAACGGGCATTTCCTTTTACATTATATCTGTTATGGTTATCGTATAAACTAAAATCAAAAGCGGATACATTGGCGTCTCTTTGTTCCTTTCCTTCCCGAATAACATTTGTGTTTGTAAAAGTTAGGTATGATCTGCCTTTAAGCGCTTGATCAAGAACCAGGATATTGTAATTTGTAAGAGGTTCTGTTTGAATTTTAACTTGAGTGCCTGTTGTTTTATCCTTTACAATAGCATTCATTCGAGAAGCTACCGCATTGAATACCCCTATGCCTAGTTTCTTTTTTGTTCTTCCGGAAAATTTAATTGCATTATATAGTTGTGTTACAGTTGGATTTTTTATGATCTCCAGATCGGGGTTAGCATCCACTAACCGCACAACTGAATTGTATCCTTTTGGAGTAGCGCCTACTCGTCTTGAATAGAACAAGCCCGCTTTATTGAATATTTCTGTACCCTCCGTAAAAAAGGGACGGTGCTCTTCAAACTTAACTTCGAATGGAGAAAGGTTGTTGATGACATTATCAGAAATTACTTGACCATAATCCGGGATAAGTGTAGCATCGAGAGTAAAGCTTTCATTGATCCCATATTTTACATCCATTCCGCCGTTGCGCAGCCATTCCGTTCTATTTCCGTCCTTCTCAGGAGTTATACGAACTCCGCCTGTGAGGTAAGGCGAAAAACTCAGGCGCAAGGGAGGTTGAATATTTTGCAAGCTTTTGTATTGGCCAAACTGATTAACAAAACCATTTACATTGGGGTCAACAGGATTCCAAAATGAGGTTTCATTATTTCGCCTGGTAAATCTGAGAAATTGAAGCCCCCAATCCTGAACATCTTTTTTTGAAAAGCGCAGTGAAATGTAAGGTATCTTCATTTCCACTGTCCATCCATCGGGCATCATTTTTATTTTACTATCCCAAACGGCATCCCAGGTCTTATCTCCATAGCTGAAAAAATTGTCTCCAAGATTTGGCCCCAGCCTGGCATCGGTTTGTACGTTCATGCATGTAACCAGGAACTGAAACCCATTTTGCTTATCATTATAGGTGTCAAAAAATACCGAGAAATAATCCACATCTGTCTGTTGCTCTTCATCCCTTGCCGTTAGTTGTTTACGGATCAAAGAAGGATCGTCATGCAAATAAGCCCCTATGTAAACAGCTGAGTTATCATAAGTGATCTTTACTTCAGTTTTTACAGAAGCCGGTGAACCATAATTAGGAAATTTTTGAATAAAATCCGTTGCTTTCGAAGCCTTTTTCCATGCCATATCATCTAGTTCGCCGTCGATCTTAGGCGCCGTTTCTGCTTTAATGGCTTCCAGTATTTTGGGTTGGGAAAAAGCAATGGTGTAAAGCAGTATAAAGGGTATGACAAGTAATTTCTTCAGCAGATCGCAGTTTTAGGTAACAAGGCAAATATAGATTAATTATATATTGACAGTTTGCCCAAAATAACGCTGCTTAAAACGGGTTTTTCCGACGTATCAATTCATTCTTTTTTTTAATATGGATACTTGCTGATGAAGGGAGCTAACCACATTGGCAAGATGATCCACATCCCACCGCTGCTGTTGTGTAGCCTTTGCAATGATGTATTGAGCCTGCCATACTTCCAAAATATCTTCAGCATTTATCGTATAGGGTTTATACGCCGGATTATCACTTACCAGGGTAAGTTTATTCTTTGTTCGACTTCCTTTCAATACTCTTTTATAAACAATCCCTTCGTTCCTCGAAACCACTATGTAGGTAAGGTTATTTTTTACATCTTCAACAGTATCGCATTTTTCGCAAACTATAACTGAGCCGCTGGGGGTAGGCATCATTGAATCGCCTAAAATTTCGAAAGCACGGTAGTTACCTCCTGAAAGCATGGGTAATGTAAAAGTGTTTAGTTCATCAATGAATTCCGGATCCGCATAACCAGCGAGATAGCCAGCTGCTGCTTTGAAGGGGACAAAAGAAATATCCGGTCTTCCTCCTGCTAATTTCATGGCACGACGCTTGGCAATATAGTTTGCTTTATTATCACTTAAATCCTTTCTCAAAAGTTCATCAAGCGTCAATTTAAAAATATCGCAAACTACTTCCAACACATCAATCCTTGGCTCAGCTCTTTCTTCCTCGTAAGCGCCCAAAAGAGAGCGCTTGATGCGAAGCTTTTGAGCAAACTCTTCTTGTGTCCATCCGCGCAACTTGCGAAGATATTTCAGGTTTTGATTGGCAATCGACATATCAAGCTAATTTATTTAGTTGCAAAATACTAAATTTTGCTAAATAGTCAATAAAGGTTTTTGAAAAACTTTGAGCAGTTAATTTTTTATAGTCAACGGGTTTTGATACATCCAGAATTTATCATCACTTTTGCCATGTTTCATATGGCAACAAAAAAGAAGAAATCCTCTTCAGCTAAAAACAAACAAAGATCCCCGGGGCAAACGAAAACTGCAGATAAAAAGCACCCTGTTATTTTGATCACAAATGATGATGGTATTACAGCTCCTGGCCTCCATAACCTTGTTGAAGCGGTAAAAGATCTTGGTAAAGTTGTAGTAGTAGCTCCGGATAAGCCTCAATCAGGGATGGGGCATGCTATTACAATTGGAACTCCGCTTCGCCTTCATAAAGTAAATGCATTTGAAAATGTAGAGGCATGGCAATGTTCCGGTACTCCGGTTGATTGTGTAAAGCTGGCCGTGGACAAAATATTACATCGAAAGCCCGATCTCTGCTTGAGCGGAATTAATCATGGCGCTAACCATAGCATCAATGTTATTTATTCAGGAACTATGTCTGCCGCAGTAGAAGCGGCGATTGAAAGCATTCCGTCGGTCGGTTTTTCCCTGCTTGATTATAATATTGAAGCCGATTTTGGGGGTGCTAGAAAATATGTTCGCATTATTGTTGAAAAACTGCTTCATAAAAAACAGGATAAGCACATGGTGTTGAATGTAAATATTCCAGCCGTGCCCGCGGAATTGATCAGAGGAATAAAAGTTTGCCGCCAGGCTTATGCCAAATATGAAGAGGATTTTATTGAACGCAATGATCCTAACGGTCGAAGATATTATTGGCTAACCGGCGAGTTTGTTAACTTCGACAAAGGAAAAGACACCGATGTGTGGGCATTGGCTAATCAATATGTAAGCGTAGTACCTGTGCAATTTGATCTAACTAATTACGTTTTAAAAGCCAAACTTGAAAAACTGTGGAAATAATGATACTTAAAAAAGACAATCTCAGATTCGGCCTTGTGCTCGGTTTATTAGGCCCCATCATTGGTCTTACAGTTGTTTATCTCGTCAGCTACCGAACTTTCACTTTTGGCGAGTTTTTTAATTTTTTCATTACGGATAATAAAAGAATTACCTCCATCGGGGCTTTGTCGTTACTGGCAAATGCGGTGTTGTTTACCATTTATATCAATACTCACCGCGATAATACTGCTAAAGGAATTTTTCTGACCACTGTCATTTATGGTATCGGCATCCTTGTGCTGAAGATCTTCAATCCTTAGATGTTAAATTATAACTGAAAGATGATAATAAGTCTATTCTCGTATCCTGCTTAACAACTATCATCTAAAGACTATCATTTATCCTGTAACCTATTTAGAAAATACCTCGTCAAATCAGGCGGAATCCAAAACCATTTTATAATATTTGTTCATAAATCATCAAAACATGAGACAAATTCTTATTATAGCAGTTTCTTCCTTACTGCTTTTTTCTTCCTGCCGAGAAATATTTGCTAAAAGAATTCGTGGCAACGGAAATATAACAACTCAAACCCGTTCAGCGGGCCAGTTTAACAGCATTGATGTGAGTGGCGCTATCGATGTCTATGTTAAACAGGATTCATCTTCGTCCATAAAAGTAGAAGCTGATGAAAATCTCCAGCAATATATAGAAACGATTACTGACGGCGATGTGCTGCGCATAAAAGCAGAACCGGGATTCAACATCAGGTCAAGCAGGCAGATCAAGGTTTACGTTTCATCTGCGGCGTTTAAAAGATTTGAAGCTTCCGGCGCCTGCAAGATTTTTGGCGAAAACAAGATCACAAGCTCTTCAGATATTGACTATGACCTCAGCGGAAGTTGTGACATTACTATGGATATAAATGCACCCAAAATATCGGCAGATGTTTCGGGTGCTTGTTCTTTAAGGTTAAAAGGTGAAACGAAGGATTTTCATGTACATGGCTCTGGAAGTACTGATATAAAAAGTTTGGATCTTTTAGCAGAAAATGTGGACTTAGATATATCAGGGGCCGGAGATGCCGAAGTATATGCCAGTGTAAAGCTTACAGGCAGCATCAGTGGGGCAGCCAGTGTAAATTATAAAGGAACTGCTCAAACAGATATTCACACAAGCGGAGCAACCTCGGTTAAAAAATTAGACTGATCAGATTTGAAATATTTATGAACCGAAGGCTGCTGAATTTTTCAGCAGCTTTTATTGTAGTAATTCCTTAGTAAAAAACCGTAGCGACAATTCATAACAATTTTTAGCTTTTTCCAAAGACTTTTTATGACGAACTTAGCGTTACTAACCTGAAAAACTATTGTGATGAATGCCACAGTCCGTCCTTTTTCCTTTTTCCCTAATATTTTTATAGGTCTTCTCAGTTTTTTGCTCGCAATTCCTTTATTTATTTTAGCCTATCATCGTCTTCCTGATCTTGATTGGCCCTACCACACCGATAAAATTCTGATATTTTCTTTGATTGCAATATTGCTCTTATTAATGGTCCGATCATTTAAGTATGTTATCATTACGGGCGTTATTGCCATTGTTGGTTGGTTATGGTATGGCACAGTTGCCGGGCAATATGGGTTTAGAGAATTTTATCAAGACGGAAAAGCTATGATATATGGCATGCAAAATAATTCAAATGAAAAAGGGGTTGTCTTCACGGGTTCAAGGGCTTTATCCACTGATCGCGAAATAGTAAAAGCAATCGAATATAAGAATCCTGTAGTAAGAGATTTTGCGGTTGGCGCCACCAACGAATATTTTGCCGATGAACAGCAAGGTGAAAGGATGAGGTATCGCATCCTTATTCAATGCGTTGCTGTCTTTAAAAAAATAAATGAGAATTGGAATTATGTAAGCGATCCTCAAGATGATGAATATATAGCGAAGGCCAGTGAGTCCGTAAAATTGCTTGCTGGCGATTGTGACGATCATTCGATTTTGATGTCTGCAGCTATAAAAGCCATTGGGGGCACTACCAGGCTTGTATATACTCATGGGCATATCTATCCTGAGCTTTTAATAGGAAGCAAAAAGGATCTTGACCATATGGACAAACTAATACACACAAAATTGTTTGCTAAAGAAAGCAACCATAAAACGATCCATTATCATAAAGATGAAGATGGGAAAATCTGGTTGAATCTTGATTATACAGCAGGCTATCCCGGCGGAAAGTTTATGGGCAAAGATGTGATCGAATGTATTTATCCATAGCAGGTGTTCAAACCCCGAATTTAGAATCCAAATCTAAAGATTCACATACCTCACCGTAATCCAAATATCTTTATTCCTTCCTTTATCATCCGTGCATGAAATTTTCACTGGTCCCTCATCGGGCACAAAAAATTGTTTTTCACCTGCACTGCTTGCTTTGTAAAATTTATTATTAATATACCAATATACTTTGCTTACATCATTGGCCGTTTTGCAAGTTAATTGTAGAGGTTCACGATCTTTTTTATTGATCAAATATTCTGTATTGCTTGCAGGAGAGGTGATATCGGGCGCACCTTCTTTAAATATTTTTTCGCAATCGGGATTGTGGGAAGGTATTTTTTCATAAGCCATTTTATTTTCTGTAAACCAAGCCTGCATTTCAGGATCAATGATCTTATACCATTTCTTTTTAAAACCAGTTTCAGGAACACAGTTTTTACAATAAGAAATTTTTTCATCAGCACTTACAGTAATTTCCTGCCAATTGTTACATTTTTTTACAGACGAGATCATTGGAATAAAATAATCCATCACGACATTGCTGCAATGATCCGTTGGTATCAAACCCGTTTCGCCACACACCTTTCTTTGTTCGCAATCGGCCGGTGGCCTGAACCATTCTGCATCGCTGTCATAATCTATTGTATTAAAAATTTTAAATAGTAATGGAGTAGCTACGTTTGCGCCACTGAGATCCGCTACTCCAATGCCTGAAAAATTACCAACCCAAACGCCAACTGTATAATTCTTATTATAACCAATGCTCCATGCATCACGTCGCCCATAGCTGGTACCTGTTTTCCAAGCGATCTTCGGCATGTGTTCTGTCGCCTGCCAATTCAAAGGAAAATCAGGGCGATTTACTCTGGATAAAATATCGGTGATCATGTAACTAGCCGCAGTGCTGATTACTTTTTTCTTAATGAGTATTGTATCATTTTGAATGTATGAAGGTGAAACATAAACACCTTCATTGGCAAAGGCAGAGAACAATCCGGTAAGTTCTTCAAGTGTTGCCCCACAACCGCCAAGGATCATTGACAAGCCTAATTTGTTTTGGTCTTTTCTTATTTGTTTAAAATTGCATTTAGCCAGTTTCTGGATCAGCTTTTCCTTACCTAACAACTTTAAACTTTTTACTGCGGGAATATTTAATGAATGTTCCAAAGCATATTCTACTGTAACATATCCGTTGAATTTTTTATCATAGTTTTCAGGTGAGTATCCTGCATAATTTACTTCAACATCTGAAACGACCATCTTAGGCGTTTCCAAACCTTCATCAATACATAATCCATACAACAACGGCTTTAGTGTGCTACCTGGCTCACGAACAGCAGCGGCGCCATTCACCTGTCCTCCATCAGTTGTATCGTGAAAATTAGAAGAACCCACATAGGTAACGACTTGGTGTGAGTGATTATCAATAATGACTACAGCAGCGTTTTTGATATTTTTTAATCGAAGTGTTCTTACATAATCTCCCACAAGCTTTTCTGTTTTGAGCTGAGTATTCATGATAATATTGGATTGAATAATATCACCACCTTGCTGCTTTAATTTATAGGAAAGATGTGGAAGGTAATGCGGTACTGTTCCTCTTGATGCTGTTAAAGGCTCAGCCAGCGCATCTTCAATTTCCTTTTTTGTAAAAACTTTTTCGGAAGCAAATCTTTTAAGCCATTTGTTTCTTTCCTGTATAATGAGGTTATTATTCCTACCTATCACCAAGGTGGAGGGGCGATTTGGAATAATGGACAAGGCTGTGATCTCTGCTAACGATAAATGATCGGGGTTTTTATTGAAATAAAGAATAGAAGCCGACTTCACTCCTTCTATATTACTGCCATAAGGAACAAGATTCAGATACATTTGAAGGATTTCATTCTTGCTGTATTTTAACTCAAGCTGAAAAGCACGGAACATTTCAATGATCTTGTTTCCTATATTTCTTTTTCGATGCTCTAGTGCCCTGGCGACTTGCATGGTGATAGTGCTTGCCCCCGAAGTAGTTCGCATGGTGAAAATATTTTTGAAAAAGGCCCTTCCTACAGCAAAAAGGTTTACACCGGGATGAGAATAAAAGTATTTATCCTCTTTAGCAATGATCGTTTTGCGAAGCAGTGGTGAGATATCCTTAAGTTCAGTTTTCATTCTCCATTTCTGATCACTGGTCAGATAAGCATTAATAACTTCTCCCTTGTTATCAGTTATGATTGTTGAATATTCGATCTTATCATGCAAGGGAAAAATCCAGTTCAACAGGAAAAATAAGATTAATAGCCCTGCTATAGCAATGCTGATTCTTTTCAGAATCCGTATGATATGTCGTTTAGTGATTTTGAATTTCATTTGGGTTTTGTAGCCCGCGATTTAACCGCTGGCTGTGTGAGCGGCTCATTCCCTTAACAAATATTTATCTTTCAAAATTTGTAAGCAATAATTTTTCATTGTTAACTTTCATATCAAATTCTTTCTACCCTTTATGGACTCTTCAGACCCGTCGCGACCTACACGTGACATTCCTCCTTAGTTGGTTTCACAATACTAATTTCTGTTTTTTCTTTTGTGAAAAAAGAATGGATAGCCAAATTTTTTGCATTTCGATTTTTGTTTAACTTATCTTTTAATCGCTTACCATAACCAACAATCTATATGTGTATCAAAACCCTCACTGTTCCGATCGTTATCGGAACTATTTTTTTATGTGCCTGCAATCGCGATTCTATAAAACTTGATTATACAAATGCCAAAGGAGAAATTCCACGTTTGGAAAATCTTGTATTTCGTTTTAGCAATTCGCTTGTGAAAGATTCAATGCTGAATGTATGGGATTCTACTGAATACATTTCATTTGAACCGGCAATACAGGGACGTTTTCGCTGGGAAAGCCCGGACCAATTGGTGTTTTCACCGGCAAGACCTTTATCTCCCGCCACAACTTATAAAGCTAAAATTCGCAGTGAAGTATTACGTTACAGCAAATACGGTAAAGTAAAAAATGCTGATAATTTAAATTTTCATACACCTGATCTTACGCTTGATAATGCGCAAGTAACATGGATGCTGCAAGATGAACAAAGCCGCATAGCTGTGCCTCAGATTGATCTATATTTTAATTACCGCGTTAACCCCTCTGACCTGAAAGAAAAATTGAAGATTGAAATAGACGGAAAGCAAATGAATTACACCATGCAAACCCTTTCAGCTGATAATAAGATGTCCGTTCGCATCAGCGGTCTTGCAAAAACAGAGGATAAAAACTATGAAGCAAAGATCACCATTGAGAAAGGTTTGAAACCCGATGAAAGGAGCAATTCAACAAGCGATGCTATTACCTCAACCTTGTCCATCCCCTCACCCTATGTATTAACTATACAAAATTTAGAATCGGAACATGATGGCATGGAAGGGATCATAACCATTACAACCAGCCAGCAACTCACAGGCGAAAACATTGCATCCTATGTAAAATTTGATCCACAGATAAAATATACTACTGAGTTAACTGATAATGGATTTATTATCCGCAGTTCTGTATTTGATGTAGAAAAAGGCTATGCGTTGAAAATAGGTCAGGGGCTTCGTGGTAAAATTGGCGGTGTACTAAAAGAAGAATATAATGGAAGTATTGCCTTTGGCGAATTAGAGGCAAACATTGATTTTACAAATAATAAGGCTGTCTATTTATCCAAACAAGGAGGCAAAAATATCGAGGTAAAGATCACCAATGTACCCAAGATAAAAATAGTGATCTCGAAAATTTATGAAAGTAATTTGTTGATGTCGCAACGGTCTGGTTACAGCCCAAAAGAAAAATCAAATTCAGTTGACGATGAGGAAGATTATTATAATGAGGATGATTACAGCGAATACAATTACGATGTATCAATGGGCGATGTCATTTATGAAAAAGAAATCGATACTCGTTCATTACCTAAAGCCGGGGCTGGTCGTATTCTGAATTTTTCGCAGTTTCAAGATCGCTTGCCTGATTTTAAAGGCATTTATCATGTAATGATACGATCAACCAAAGATTACTGGGTTCGCGATTCGAGGTTTATTTCTTTATCGGACATAGGCTTGATCGCAAAAGAAGGGGAAGACAAAATTTTTGTATTTGCTAATTCCATTAGATCGGCTAACGCCATTAATGGAGTAAATATTTCTTTGTATGCTAACAATAACCAACTCATCGGCACAGGTTCTACAAATGGCGATGGAGTTGCTGAAATTATTTATTCAAAAAAAGAGTTCAACGGTTTTAAACCAGCGATGATCATTGCAAAAACAGCGGATGATTTTAATTATCTTCCTTTCAACAATACTGCTGTGAATACTTCACGATTTGATGTAGGAGGCAAAAGAAATAACAGCACAGGCCTGGATGCGTTTATTTATGCGGAAAGAGATATATACCGACCTGGAGAAAAAGTAAATTATTCTGTTATCCTCCGTAATAGGCAATGGGAAAGTCCGGGCGACATTCCCATAAAATTGAAATTCCTTTTGCCGAATGGTAAAGAATTAAAATCGTTCCGTAAAAATTTAAATGAACAAGGTGCGGTGGATGGAAATATTCCCATTGATGTTTCTGCTATTACTGGCAGTTATTCTCTGGAAGTGTATACATCCAATGATATATTACTAGGCTCTAAAAATTTTATGATTGAGGAATTTGTGCCTGATCGAATAAAAGTGAATACAAAGCTGGACAAGAATTTTTTGCGGCCGGGCGAGTCAGCCACGCTGGATATTTTAGCCGTTAATTTTTTTGGCCCTCCGGCTGCAAACAGAAATTATGAATGCGAGATACAGATAAAGCAGAAATATTTCTCTCCCGAAAAATATGGTAATTACAATTTCGATTTGGCTAATCCTAATACAACAATGAGCAAACAGGTAAAAGAGGGAAAGACTGATGAGAATGGACAGGCATCTCAATCATTTACTCTTCAAAATATGTATGCGGACAATGGATTGCTACAGGCAAATTTTTATACAACCGTGTTTGATGAAACAGGAAGGCCAGTAAGTCGTGCCTCATCGATAGATCTGGTAACTCAGAATATATTTTTCGGAATTAAACAAGATTGGTTTTTTTATTACCCGTTAAATCAACCTGTGAAATTTCAATTGGCAGCAGTAACTAAAGATGGTAATGGAGTGAATGCCGTAGCGAAAGTTCAAGTCATCAAACACGAATACAAAACAGTGCTTGCAAAAAGCGGGAGCTATTTTCGTTATAACTCGCAAAAAGTTGACAAGTCGATGATAGAAGGTGAAGTCAATATTGCAGCCAGTGCTGTTTACTCGTATATCCCTCGTACGCCTGGTGATTATGAAGTAAGAGTTTACCGGCCAGGTTCCAACACGTATGTAAGCAGAAGTTTTTATAGCTATGGCAGTTGGGGCTGGGGAATCGATAACAGCTCATTTGAAGTAAACAATGAAGGGCAGGTTGACATTGAGCTTGATAAAAAATCATATTATAGTGGTGAAACAGCAAAGGTTCTATTTAAAACACCATTTAGCGGCAGGTTGTTGATCACAACAGAAAGAGATCATGTTCTTTCATATCAATATGTAAATGTTGAAAAACGTACAGCGAGCATTGATTTGAAGATGTCGGGTGAGGATGTTCCAAATATGTATGTCACGGCTACTCTGATCAAACCTCATGATATTTCGGATATTCCGCTAACAGTGGCTCATGGCTTTATGAATGTGAAAGTGGAAGAAAGAAGTCGAAAAATTCCTGTTCAAATCACTTCACAAAAAACAGCTCGTTCGCGAACACATCAAAAAGTAAAAGTAAAAGCTGAGGCGGGAAGTTTTGTAACACTGGCTGCTGTGGATAATGGTGTACTGCAGATAAGTGATTTTAAAACTCCCGACCCGTATAATTATTTCTATCAGAAAAAAGCATTGCAGGTGAATGCCTTTGATCTTTATCCTTTACTTTTTCCGGAAGTGAGAGCTAAGCTTAGCAGCTCGGGAGGGGATGCTGATCTTGAAATGAATAAGAGAGTAAACCCGATGCCTGCAAAAAGAATTAAGATAATGAGCTATTGGAGCGGCATAGCAAAAACAAACAGTGACGGTGAGGCTAGTTTTGAATTTAATATTCCGCAATTCAGTGGTGAAGTAAGATTAATGGCTGTTGCTTACAAGGATCAAAATTTTGGTTCTGCTGAAAACACAATAACTGTTGCCGATCCCATTGTGATCAGCACGGCATTACCACGTTTCTTAAGCCCGGGGGATACAGTAACTGTTCCGGTTACACTAAGCAATACTACCTCACGGTCAGCTACAGTATCTGCAAATCTTAAAGTAAGTGGCCCACTAAAAATTATTGGTGGTAGTGACCAATCTCTTTCTTTGAATGGCAAAAGCGAGGGTCGTGCAATATTTCAAGTAGTGGCTGATCCGGCAATTGCCGTCGGTAAAATCATAGTTACCGTAAATGGGCTCGGTGAAAAATTTACAGATGAAACAGAAATCTCTGTTCGGCCTCCCTCTACTTTGCAAAAAATTTCAGGCAGCGGATCAATAACAGGTAGTTGCTCACAAGCCGTTAATATCAATACAAGCGATTTTATCCCCGGCACGATCAACTATCAATTAGTAGTTACCCGTTCACCTATTGTAGAGTTAGCTGATCATTTGCGATATCTTGTACACTATCCTTATGGTTGTACGGAGCAAACCGTGTCTGCAGCATTTCCCCAACTGTACTATGGTGATATGGCCGACCTGATGCAATTAAATAAACAAAATGCTGCCAATGCGAATTCAAATATCATTGAAGCCATACGAAAAATAAAAATGAGGCAATTGTATAATGGCGCTGTTACACTTTGGGATGGGGAAGACAAAGAAGATTGGTGGGCTACTATTTATGCAGCGCATTTTTTACTGGAAGCAAAGAAAGCTGGGTTTGATGTAGAGAATAGTTTAATGGAGACCATGCTTTCCTATATTGCAACAAGATTAAAGAACAGAGAACTCATTACTTATTATTACAACCGTAATCAAAATAGAAAGATTGCCCCCAAAGAAGTCGCTTATGGATTGTATGTGCTTGCATTGGCTGGCCGCTCCAATATTTCCGCGATGAATTATTATAAGTCAAGTCAAGATATACTTGCCTTGGATAGTAAATATTTATTAGCTGCTGCCTATGCTGAGGCTGGCGATAAAAAATCTTTCAATGCTATGCTACCCACTTCATTTAGCGGTGAAGAATCGGTGGCGCAAACTGGTGGAAGTTACTATTCAGATGTTCGTGATGAAGCCATTGCTTTGAATGCTTTGATCGATGTGGATCCAAGCAATGCGCAAATTGGAATTATGGCAAAGCATGTGAGTGAAAAATTAAAAACCCGCCAATGGCTTAGCACACAGGAGAGGGCTTTTGCATTTTTGGCATTAGGCAAACTGGCAAGAACGGCAAACAAATCGGATGTAACCGCAGAAGTAAAAGTAAATGGAAGAACTATTGCTAAAGTTTCCAATGGACAATGGCGAGGTGATGCGGCTGCATTAAAGGGAAATAATATTCAGATAGAAACTAAGGGTACGGGAAGATTATATTATTACTGGCAATCGGAAGGTATTAGTGCTAGTGGAAAATATAAAGAAGAAGATAATTACATAAGAGTAAGAAAACGTTTTTATGATCGTTTTGGAAATCCTATTTCCGGAAATACATTCAAGCAAAATGATCTGGTCATTGTAGGCATTACATTGGAAAATGCATATACAACAGAAGTGGATAATGTGGTGATCACTGATCTGCTGCCCGCGGGTTTTGAAATTGAAAATCCAAGAACCAAAGAAATTCCTGGAATGGATTGGATAAAGAATGCGAACGAACCAACAGCACTTGATGTTCGCGATGATCGCATACATTTCTTTGTTGATATTCATGGATACAGGCCTAAGTTTTATTATTATGCGGTTCGTGTTGTATCACCCGGCAATTATAAAATGGGACCTGTAAGTGCAGATGCTATGTACAATGGAGAATATCATTCATACAACGGAGCAGGAGTCATAAGAGTAATGCAATGATATTTAAATGAATTACCGGAGGCTTAAGCCTTCGGCAATTCTAAAAATAAAAATCCCTTCATTGTGCTGAAAGGATTTCGATAAACAAAGATTTATATCAATGAAGATTAATAATCCCTGTTGTAACCGCCGCCACCGCCACGGTTGTAGCCACCACCTTTATTGTAGCCGCCACCACCTTTGTTGTAGCCGCCACCGCCGCCACCGCCAAAGCTGCGTTTTTTAAATCCACCACCACCGCCGCCTTCCTGCTTAGGACGGCTTTCATTCACAACCAAATTACGGCCTTCTATTTCAGAGCCGTTGAGTTGTGCAATAGCAGCTTGCGCTTCAGTGTCATTCGGCATTTCAACAAAGCCGAATCCTTTGCTGCGTTGGGTAAATTTGTCGGTAACAATTTTGGCAGATGAAACTTCGCCAAACGGTGCAAACAAGTTGGCCAGGTCCTGATCTTTAAGACCCCAACTGAGGTTTCCTACGTAAATGTTCATTTTGTGAGATTTTAAAAAAACAATAAGTGCCGCCAGTGAAACAATGAACCAATGAACATTTACGAGAACGTTCAAGGACTTGTAAAACTGTAAAGAACACCAAAACGCAACGAAATTACTGGTTTTCCTGAAATATCTCCTAAAAAATTGATTAAGCAATTTTGAATTCGGAGATTTACTTTTCTGTGACAGTAATTATCCGTACCGTGAACAGAATTCCGATACTTAACCGGGTTATTATCTTGATCGATTATTCACCTACTACCTCAAATTCCACATCGGTCGACCTGCCATTGCCAAAATCAATATGCGCTTTATAAGTACCTAGCTCTTTTACTTCATCCGGCAAGGTGATTTTTTTGCGGTCTATCTGATATCCTTTCTGGTCGCGGATCGCTCTACTGAGCTGCAGGCTCGTTACTGAACCGAAGATCTTACCACTGGTGCCGGATTTTGCGCCAATTTTCAGCGGTGCTTCCTGTAATTTTTCAATAACACTATTTACTCCCGCCAGCATAGCCTGTTCTTTTTTCTGTTGCTGCTTTCTTTTTTCTTCCAGTTGCTTCATATTGGAAGGGCTAGCTTCCACAGCAAGCTTGCGAGGAAGAAGAAAATTGCGGGCATAGCCGTTGCGAACTCTCACTACTTCATTCACGCCACCCAAGTTATCTACATCTTGAATTAATATGACTTCCATGATTTTTGTTTTACCACCCCAGTGTATTTCACTGTCCCTCTTCTTGCGACAAAGGTTAGGGTGAGGTTACTTTAAAAGATCAGTTACATATGGCAACAAGGCCATTTGACGGGCTTTTTTTACCGCATCCGACACTTTACGTTGATATTTCAAACTATTACCGGTAAGACGGCGAGGTAACAATTTTCCTTGCTCGTTCAAAAACTTTTTCAAAAACTCTACATCCTTGTAATCAATATAGCGTATATGATATTTTTTAAAACGGCAATATTTCTTAACCCGTTTATCGCTTTTAATAGCGGTCAGGTATTTTATTTCATTTGCTTTTGCCATAGTTTACGCCTCCACTACTTTTTCAGTTCCTGTTGGTACGCCACTTCTCTTTTTTTCATTATACTCGACGGCGTATTTATCGAGCTTAGTAGTGAGATGACGAAGAACATTCTCGTCACGAAGAAGCTGCACTTTCAGCCTCTCATTGAAGTCGGATGGCGTAACATACTCCAGAACCCAGTACAAGCCTGTTGTTTTTTTCCGGATGGGATACGCCAGTGATTTTAATCCCCAAGCGTTTTCTGCTACAATAGAACCGCCGTTATCTTTAACGAGAGTAGCGTATTTTTTTTGTTCCGCTTTAAACTCCTCATCGCTCAGAACAGGGGTAAAAATCACCATCAATTCGTAATTGTTCATTAAATGGTTTTTAATTTAAAAATCGGGTTTACCCAATGGACATCCGCCTAAGGCGGAAGAATCTGCCGAAACAGATTTGGGGTCGCAAAGATAGGGGTTTGAGACCAGATGTCAGAGCCTTGAAATAAGAAATTTTAAGATAAAAAGGAACTCAAACTGTATATTGTGCTTTGATCTCCGTCTATCTCACTGAGGCTTTCATGGTTTAAAATCTGCTACGACCAGCTAAATCATCTTTTAACCTAATTTAATTTGAGAATTAAATCTTAGTCATAACCAAATAGCAGCTCGAAAGCTGCTATTTAAATTAAATATTTGAATTCTAATTACCAGCTTTTATTAGTTTTATTTGTTGCCGTATAGTTCCCTGAACAACTTCAACAATATAGATTCCCGGATAATAATTACTGCCGATCTTGATACTACTGTTAGCTTGTAAATTTTGTTTTTGTTCTATTGTTCTTCCAAGGACATCCATTACTCTTATGCTCAATTTTTCTGGGGTATTTTCACCTTTTATGTGGATAGTAAAATAATTCGCAGAAGGATTTGGCATGGCTGTAACAGTTAATGCAGTTGGAGAAACTTCAGGACTTGAATTTGATCTTGTCATTGAGTTTACGCAATCACCTAAATAAGCACCATTTGCTAAAGCTGAAGAAACATCTTTTGATGCAATGCAGCTTGTAGTAAACTTGCTCTTTATCAATTGACAAACTGTTACTTTATCCTGTTTATTTCCACATCTTACATCTTGTACATAAATTGTTTTAGTAACTAAAAGAGCACTACAGCCATATACATCTTTCGCGTTGAAATAATAGGTAGTAGTTGTTGTGGGGCTCGCTGTATAAGACAAACTAGTATTTAATGCAGGACCTGCCGATGAGCCAATCGTCCATTTATATGAATAAGGGCTTGTGCCTCCTGTTACGATGGCATCCAAAGTAAGGCTTGTGGGTCCATAGCCAATATAAATTGTATTGGCTGCTCCTCCCGGATTCACTGCATACTTGTCTGCTATCGAGGAGCTAACTGGACTATTGATCGTTACAGTAGTTTGGCAGGTAGATGTGTTATTACTTTCATCCGTCACTACCCATGTTATTGTGCTTACGCCTATATTAAATGTTCCTGTTGCATTATTTGTATTGCCTGATCGGGTGGTAGCGCCGGTTATATTGTAGCTGTATGAAACACTACCGCAATTATCAGTCGCCGTAAGTGCTGGTATGGTGTAGTTGTTGCCTGCATTGTAACAAAACACAGGCACAACAGGACAAGAAGTGATTGCCGGTTTTTCGTTATCTGTTACAATTACTGTTTGGTTGGCAGTATTTGTATTGCCCGAAGCATCGGTAACCGTCCAGATCACAGTTGTAATTCCTTTAGAGAATTGAGAAGGCGCGTTGTTACTTGCTGCTTCACCGGGACAGTTATCGCTTGTTATAGCAGTACCGAGTAAAACGTTTGTCGCATAACAAGTGCCCACATCTGTGTTTACTGTAATGTTTGCAGGAGCGGTGATTACAGGCGCTTGATGATCTTCAACTGTTATCATGAAACTGCAATTGGTAGTGTTGCCTGCAGCATCGGTTGCTGTCCACGTTACCGTAGTTTGCCCTTTATTAAACACAGCACCGGCTAGCGTATTACTATTATTATAGTCGTTGATAATGGTAATACCGGTGCAATTGTCATTAGCGGTTGCATCAAACTCGTTATCAACAACAGTGTAAGTACAGACATTTGCATTTGTATTTCTTGTTTGATTTGCAACACAGCTTATAGTTGGATTTTCATTATCTACGACAGTTATTGTAAAAGAACATGTTTCACCTGTACTGGCAGTCACTTGTACCTGAGTTGAGCCAATTGGGAAAAATGAACCTGATGCGGGAGCAGCTGTTACAGTTCCGCAGGTCATAGTGGATGATACATCAAAATTCACAATAGCACCACACTGTCCGGCATCATTGGAAACCGTTATATTTTCAGGACAATTAAGCTTGCAAAACATGTAACGTGTAAATACAGGATAATGATCGGAGGTTGTAGAACCATAATTACTCACTAGGCTGGCAACATCCGTTAAAACATTCGCTGTTGAAGACATGTAGTAAGGATTCAGTTCGTTTGATAACATTACATGGTCAATGACATCGTTAAAACCAACAGTTGATCGTTTACCGGCAAGGCTCAGCGCCAATGTTGGTGAAGAAAATGTAGTAACGGTATCATTTGTGAATGCATAGTAAGAAGTAATTCTTGGATGAATACCGTCAGTAATTGTTGAATCAAGGTCGTCATTAAAATCACCCAGAATTAAGATATTGTCATTAGGATAAAGGGTATTCAAAGTATATTTCAGTGTATCTGCTCCTGCTTTTCTGCGGGCATAGGATGTGGCGGTTGGAGAAGTATTTGCTTTTGCATGCAATAATACAAATCGAACAGTTTTTGTAACTCCATTTAATGTAACATCCGCCGTCATCATAAAGGGATAACGTCCACTTGAAAAATAATTATACGCAGGGTTTGTCAGATCAGCGGCCGTGTTCACACCATTTGTAACCAATGGAGTCGTGGTTATATTGCTAAACACAGATGTTTTGAATACAAACGCTTCTTTTTGCGCTTCACTCAATGGACTTGGGTCTGTTTCAAACGGGTTGACATGTGAACCGTAATTGCAAATTACATAGGTATAACCTGGCATTTGGCTTACAATACTAGCAAGTCTTGATTCATCAACTACTTCAACCAATCCATAAATATCTGCGCCGATATTTTGCAAAATGGTTTTTACATTTTGTTCCTGCAGGTTATCATTGGTTGGTCCTAAAGAAGGATCTGTGCTCCCAAACCATTCAAGATTCCAGTTAACCACTTCTAGAGTTGTTTCAGGATCGATACTCGTTCCTTTTAAATTAATGTTTGCAAGTATGGCAGATGTGCTGATCGAAATGGCTCCAGCAAAATTTTGATTTGCCTGCGTAGGAGTAAAGCGCACATATACAGTCTCAGTAATGTTGTTCGCCTCTTCAACGGTATATTCCAATGATGAACTGAAATTTGTTCCGTCTTTTGAAATTGAAAAAGCCCCCGTTGAATTGAGCGTAACATTGTCGGTAAGATCATTGCCAATAAATGTAAATGTTTTAATTGCAGTCGATCCATTGGCAACATAATTGAACTGTATGTCCGTAGTACCCACTGTTAAGCTTGGCGGTGGTGGAACAGGTGAATTCGCAATGCTGATATCATCAACTGTCCATCTGGCACCATCATCAACAGTTGAAGTATATACAAAAGCAACATGAACATTTGATTGTTTGAAAGCAGAAAGATTGATCTCAGATGAAATGGTCCAAACGTTTGATGTTTGAGCCGGGAATTTTCCATTGAGATCAGTCCATGTAGCTAAAGTTGGATCGCCGCCAACATAATCAGTTGATACTTTTAATTGCAAGGGCGATCCATTAAAAGCCGTTCTGCTCCAGAATGAAAGCAAAGGATATATGGTTTCAGTAAGATTGAAAGAAGGAGAGATAAGCCAATCTATGTTCGGTACATTGGTGCCGCCGGAAAAACCATTTATCTGAACTCCGTTTGGAGCGCTGCCCAAAGGCAAGTTGTTTGCATCGCGTCCAAATGTTGTACAAGTCCAAACTATTGAACCCGCAACGCTATACTGCGTAAATCCATCGCTAAGTGATGAAGAACAGTTTTGAAAATCGGCTGTGTAAAAAATAATGCCTGTTGTAAATGACCAGGTGCTGTTTCCGCTGATACCCGCAAAATCATTATTCGATTGGTCTTTAAATGCCCCATTATCAATTTCAATATAATAGCTGGTGCTGGTTGTTAAACCTGAAAGAGTAAAGGATGCTGTAGTAGCTGAAACAGTAACTGCTGCAGTAGTTATATCAATGGTTTGAACAACACTATTATCACTCATTTTCTTTATTATAATATTTCCCGTTCCTTTTTGAACAGTTTCATTAAAAGCGATGCTGGCTGTAAGATTTGTTGCAGTGTTGACTGCGTTGTTGGCTGGAAAAAGAGAACTGATAACCGGAGGTTCAGCATCGGCGGGATTGGCTTCGATGGAAAAGTCATCAATTCCTAATCCATCGTCTGCGCCGGAAACATTTGGATCAACCCATCTAATAAAAAATGTAGATCCGCTTGGAATAGATAAACCGGTTAGCACAAACGAAACAGCGGTTCTGTTTGTTGAAAAATTTCCATCGAGCGCACCTACTGTGGTTGTATTGGGCGATGCAAAATCAAGTTGGTGTACATCTGTCCATGTACCGGTTGTAAGATTTGTTGCATCAGTGCTATATTGGAAATTAAGAAAATCACTTCTTCCAGTTGCTCCAAACCTCCATTGCTCACCTGTGTAAGAAATGGCAAGAGCAGTAATTGTTGCACCAGTATTGTTTACAAGCGAAGCGCCGATAGTTGAAACAAATGCATTTGTTTGCAGAGTACCAAAAGCCCTGTCAGTATTTGTTCCTGTTCCAAAACTGTACGTATCTCCCGAGGTTGAGCCACCGCTATTTGCTGTATAGCTAGTATTAGCACCTGTGCCGCTTTCTGAAAATATCCATCCTGATGGCAAAGCAAATAAAGAACCGGCGCCACTGTTGACAAGGGTATTAAAGTCTTGTGAATAAACGCCGCTGGTAAGAGAAATCGGTGAAATATCGTCATCAATCAAGTCGATCGTGGCATTGGAAATACCTAAAGAATATCCTCCCGAAGGATTGGAAATATCAACGCGTATAGTCTTAACGCCCTCCGATACGTTATCATCCATAGGAATTACAGTTGCAGTAATAGCAGTTATTCCTGCAGGTACAGTGATAGTTCCATTAGAATTAGTTAACGGTGAAGGCGACCCTGTTGAAAGTGTAATTGTATAGTCTGTAGAAAATGAAGCAGTGCCAGACAAAGCATAATCAAAAGTTGTAGAAGATGCAGTCGCAGTGCTGAATGTAAATGAAAAGCTTCCATTTGTTGCCGGCTCCGCTGCATCAGCACCCACTGAAACAGAAAGAGTAGATGCTCCTCCGCCTACATTTATATTGTCGATCGCAAAGCTGGGGCGTGAGCCTGCGCCAGATACCTGTCTGCTGATCCATCTGATTTGAACAACTGATTGGTTATTGCAAGCGGCAGGCAAAATAATCGATTTGCTTTGCGGATTTTGAGGGGTTGTGCCTGTAGTTTGGGAGGTGGTATTATTTTGATACTCGATGCCAGTTAAGGTAGTAAATGTTCCGCTTGTTCCTATTCGGTATTGTAAGGTGACTTCATTAATGCGAGTATTCGCGCTGCCATCATAGGGGTTTCTTATTGTCATGATATCATAATTCACTTGGATGCCAGCCTGGCCTGTTGTATTTAAAGCAAGCACTATTGAAAGATCAAGTGAACCTGTATTCAGAAAACCTATTTTGCCATCATAATTATAAACATTTCCGGTTGCACTAGCAGCCGTACCCAAAGCTGTTAAAACTCTGTCTGCAGTAGGAGAAGCAGTATTAAAGGAGCCACCTGGTGTTGTAGAAACTGTCCAACCTTGCCAGCCGAAAGGATAGGTTGTTGATGCTGCTAGCAAAGAACTAAAGTTTTCACTAAATGGTAGTGATTGTGGTGTCGGATTCGTTTGAGCAACGGTAGATAAACAAATAATTGTGATTAGCACAAGCAGCCAGCAAATCTTCTTCATACAGTTTAAGTTTTGTAAACGACAAATCTAAGGGAAACAGTTTATGAGAGCGGAAGCAAATGATGAATTTATTATTAACATCATCAAACTGAGCAGAAAAATCGTTGGTATAAAAATGACAGGTAATATGATAGTTAATTTCACTCAAAGGGAATGATCAATCTCTAACCACAATAATTCCTTTTAAATGCATTTTTTGTTTTTGATAGACGATAGCGTAACCATTATCTAAAAGTAATTTCTGATGCTGGGGGCTGGCGTAAATAAAATAAATACTTCGGGGATATTCATCACAAGAAATATCCAGGTTTCTTAAAAAATTCTTTAGCACTGATTGATTAAACGGGTTAAACATAAAAAAAACACAATCATCTGGAGCAATGTTATAATTCTCTACATTTTCATTGATGACCCTCCATCTTATGTCAGGAAACTGCTTTTCTTTTTTTTTCATATTGGCAATGGCCTGTTCGCATATTTCTTTTGCAAAATCGATTCCAGTAATATTAGTGAAACCAAAATGTGGAGCTGCCATCATCATTCTTCCTTTGCCACAGCCTAAATCAACAATTGAAGTTTGATCAGATAGTTTCCGGAAAGCACTAAGCAGTTGTTCAAGCATGTAAAAGCTTACCGGTTCATAGCGGGACGCCTTTTTTATGTCTCCTTTTACAACGTTCAAATCTTTTAGCTCAACCGGGATAAAGGTATTGGATCCGTATTTTAAAGTACCGCGAATGCTATCATACAACATAAAAAAAGCCATCCAAATATTCCAGTTGATGGCAACGTAAAAAAATTGAGTTATGTATTTCCAGACGGTCTTCACTGCGTTGCCGGTTACTAGTAATTTGTTGCTCGCAACAGAGTCAATATTTTTTTTGAAAACGCGGTCGATGAAAATTTTGCAGCAGTGAATATTCATTTCCAATCTTAATTACACATCTCTGATTCCTCGCTCAAACGTAGATCAATTACTCTCAATTGCAAGCTTTTTTGTCCGTTCCATTCATTTTCATCGATTTTAAAAACAATATCTAACGGTTTCTTCATTTGCAGTAAAAGGAGTTTATCCGCCATGCCAAATCCAATGCCGGAAAAAATTACATTGTCTTGACGCAAAACAAAACGAAGATGTTGCTCTTTCAGAATTTTAGAAAAACCAGTATCGAGAGCTTTTTTTACAAGAAAATGCGGTCGCAGGTTTTCTGGACCAAAAGGTTCCATTTGCGAAACAATATTGTAAAATGACCAGCTAATATCTTTGAATTTTATTTCACTGTCAATAACAATTTCAGGTGTCAATAACTCTGGAGTTATCGTGGTGGAGACCACTTCTTCGAATTTAGCTTTGAAGGCTTCAATTTTGGCCAACTCAATGGTCATGCCTGCTGCTGCAAAATGTCCTCCATAACCTAATAAATGTTCCTTACAAGCATGAATAGCTTCATATAAATTGAAACCGGGAACACTTCTGGCGCTGCCAGCAGCATAATCACCCGATAGCGTTAATACAACAGTAGGGCGATGATAATGCTCAATTAATCTTGATGCCACAATTCCCACAACACCTTTGTGCCAGTGAGGCTGAAAAACTACAGTGGATTTTCTGTTGATCAAATATTCATCGTTCTTAATCAAGGCAAGGGCCTCATCGGTAATGCTGCTGTCGGCTTCTTTGCGATCGGTATTGTCGCTGTGCAACATTTCAGCGTACTGTAATGCTTGTTCATAATTTTCTGAAATAAACATTAAGACTGCTTTTCTGGCATCGTCCATCCTACCTGCAGCATTTACCCTAGGTGCAATCATGAATACAAGATTATTGATATGAAGCTTTTTTGTTAAACCGCTTAAATATGCAAGCGCCTTTACTCCATTATTTGGATTTTCGTTCGCTTTTTTTAACCCATAGTATGCAAGTACACGGTTTTCTCCTGTCATAGGCACTATGTCTGCAGCAATTGCAGTAGCAACAAGATCTAAATATTCAAGAGCTATATCATCAGGCAAATTTAATTTTTGTGCAAGTGCTGAAATGAGCTTGAAACCCACACCGCATCCGCATAACTCCTTATAAGGATAATCACAATCCTTTTGTTTGGGGTTCAAAATCGCTAATGCAGGCGGAAGCTGCACATCAGGCAAATGATGGTCACAGACTATAAAATCAATCCCAATTTCTTTTGCGTATGAAATCAGCTCAATTGATTTAATGCCGCAATCGAGCGAAATAATAAGAGTAAAACCATTTTCTTTTGCAAAATCAACGCCTGCTTTGCTTACACCATATCCTTCACGATAGCGGTGAGGTATGTAAAAATCGAGGTTTGAATGTAGTTTGTTCAAAAATTGATACATACAGGCTACTGATGTAGTACCGTCAACATCGTAATCGCCGTAAACAAGAACCTTTTCTTGTTTTTCAATCGCAGTAATGATCCTGTTCACAGCTTTGTCCATATCCTTCATCAACCAGGGGTCATGCAAATCGGTGAGCTGCGGGCGATAAAAATTTTTTGCTTGATCGAAGGTTTCAACACTTCGTTGCACAAGAATTTTACAAATGGCAGGATGAATTTTAAGCGATTGTTGCAATGAACTCACTTTTTCATGATCTGCATGTAATATGGTCCAGCGTTTTTGCATCGCGGATTTTTATGAGATGGGGCGATCAACGATTTCACAGAATTTTGATACCAATATTAATCAATCTTTGAAATCCACGATTAAAATCCTTTTCCCGCTTGGTCAGTATTTTCTGTCGGTAACGAAATTTACAAGATTTTCAAGTCCTTTTCGATAAGCGTTATCAGGGAATTCATGTAAAAGATCCATTGATTTTTGTTTGAACTCATTCATTTTTTGTTGGGCGTATTTTATCCCCCCATATTCAACAACCTTGTTAATTACAAATTTTATTTTCTCTTTGTTCTGATTTTCATTTTTAACAATGAAAATGATTTTTCTTCTTGTTTCTTTATCAGCGTTGTTAAGAGTAAAGATCAATGGCAGGGTTAATTTTTTTTCTTTGATATCATTACCAGTTGGTTTTCCAATGTCATCATTACTATAATCAAACAAGTCATCCTTGATTTGAAAAGCCATGCCCGCGTTTTCACCGAATAATCTCATTTTTTCGGTAAGGTCATTGTTATTCGTGGTTGACCAAGCGCCTGCAGCGCAGGCAGAGGCTACCAGTGATGCTGTTTTGCAACGGATAATATCATAATAAACTTCTTCCTTTAGATTTAGGGTACGGGCTTTTTCAAGTTGTAATAATTCGCCTTCACTCATTTTTCGAACGGCATCTGAGAGTATATGTAAAATGCGATAATCATTATAATCGAGTGATAGCAATAAACCTTTTGCCAACAAATAGTCACCTATAAGAACCGTGGCTTTAGCTTTCCACAATGCATACACCGAAAAAAAGCCTCTTCTTTCCATTGAATCGTCCACCACATCATCATGCATTAGAGTAGCAGTATGAAGCAATTCTACCAGGGATGCTGCTCGGTAAGTTGATTCATTTACTTCACCACAAAGCCGGGCAGTTAAAAAAACAAACATGGGTCTTAATTGCTTTCCCTTTCGCTTCACAATGTACCGCATAATGCGGTCAAGCATAGGCGCATGGCTGCTTACAGCGTCCTTGAATTTTATTTCAAAGGTTTTTAATTCATTTTCTATCAAGTCAACAGGCAGCTTCATTTGTGAAAAGAAAGCAATATACGTTCGAAAAGATAAATGGTTAAAGTATGATTAGGGCTATTATTTAATAACCTAAATATCAAAAAAATGCCGGGGAAATATTGGCAAATAAAAATTTTAAAATTTGGTATTTAGTTATCAGTTTATATTTTTGCGAAAGATTAGGACATTGTTGTTTTTCAAAAATTTAATTCTTAGTTATGGCAAGCAAAAAGTACACACTATTAGCAGGCCTATTCTGCCTGTTAATGTCATCAGCATTTTCACAAGCTCAGATCAGGTCATATGAAGATTCATCTGTGATCCCCACCAAAAGAATGCCTCAGCATACTGAGTTCTTAAATGGCACATACAATTATCCCGCAAAGCCACGCAACCAATGGGAAATTGGAATTAAAGGCGGTCTTTCTTCAATAGCTGGCGATGTGCGTGCACGCATTCCATCCTTTGGCGCTGGCATTCATGTAAGAAAGGCTCTTGGTTATGTTTTCTCATTGAGAGCTGAATACGATTGGTTAAATATGAGAGGATTGAATTTCTCTGCATCTTCTGCCTTCAAGAGAAATCCTGTGTTGGAGGAAATCTATAGAAATCCTAACGGGACCTACAGCCAGAATACGATATTCTACAATTACAGAACACACGTCAACGAGCTTAGCCTTCAGGGTGTTGTAACCTTAAATAATATCCGTTTTCACAAGGCTAAAACAGGTATGAATTTTTATGGTTTTGGAGGTATAGCGGGCGTGCAATATAAAGCAGCTTATAACGCTCTAAACGACCAAGGCCAGCCTTATAATTTTAGCGGTATTGCTTCTCAAAACTATGAGAACAGAAAAGATGCTCTTGATGCATTAAAGGATCTCCTTGACGACAGTTATGAAACCCGTGCAGAAGAAGATCCATTACAACCTAAGCTGGGCGATAATCCATTTAAGGTAGGTTTTGTAGTTGGTGCCGGCGTTCAAATAAAACTGAACAACCGCTTCAATATAGCAATTGAAGATAAATTTACTTCTGCAAAGACCGACCTGCTTGATGGGCAACAATGGCAGGAAAACTTTGGCGCAGGCGGTGCTGGATCAGTTGCTCAAAGTCGTGACTATGACGCCTATAATTTCTTAAGCGTTGGCTTGAATGTGAATCTTGGTGCAAAAGCTGTTGAGCCGCTGTGGTGGCTGAATCCGTTGGATTATGCTTACAGCGAAATCCGCAAGCCAAAGCTCATGATCATGCCAAAACCAGTTTTGCCTGATGCAGATGGCGATGGTGTTACAGACCAGTTTGACCAAGAACAAACTCCTCAGGGCTGTCCTGTTGATACACACGGTGTAAGTCTTGATACTGATGGTGATGGCGTTCCAGATTGTAAGGATAAAGAAAAAATTACTCCTACTATTTGTCAACCTGTCGATGCTGATGGCGTTGGTAAGTGTCCATGTCCGGATTCTACTTGCTTTGAGCCTTATTTGAATAGATTGGGTGGCGCTGGTGGCTGTGATACTAAATTAGGCGCTTTGCCAAGTGTTACCTTCCCTGGCAATTCTGTAACAATAAGCAAAGATGCACAAGCCCTTCTGTCTAGTGTTGGTTCTCGCATGCGTAACAACCCAGAATGTAAAGTGGTAGTAGTTGGCTACTGCGCTTCAACAAAAGTTGAACAACAAAGAAGCTGGGATAGGGTAAATGCAGTGATCAATTATATGGTCGAAAAAGAAGGCATCAGTGGAGATCGCTTTATCTTCCAATATGGACAGGAAGGCGGCGATTGCAATACTGTTGACTTGCGTGGTGCAGCAACAGGTGAAGAAGGCCCGACTACAGTACCTGCTCCACACCCGAATTTGAGAAAAACTAAGTAAGTGTACATTTTGCTGATAGATAAAACCCTCCCATTTTGGGAGGGTTTTTTGTTACCGCTGTTCCCTAAAAAGCATTATTGAAATTTTCCTTTATGTAAATCTTAACTACTCTATTTTGGACGCCTTTGTTTTTTATAACAGATTTGTGTAAATCAATTAACTTTGCCCACTTTTTATGAGACTCGTCCTTATTTTATTAGTAACAGTTATTTTAAGCAGTTGCCATGGCATTAATAAGATCCTAAAAAACAAGGATCCTGAATATAAGCTGCGTATGGCTGAAAAATACTATGTCAAAAAGAAGTACAATTATGCTTATCAGCTTTTTGAAGACGTAGTTCCTTATTACAAAACAAGTAAGGAGTTTGAGAATATTTATTATAAAATGGCCTATTGTACTTATTATCAGAGAGACTATTTAAGCGCCGAAAATTATTTTAAAACATACCTTGAGCTTTTTCCTAATAATCCAAGGGCCGAAGAGATGGATTATATGAGGGCTTACTGTTATTATAAGCAATCTCCAAAACCAGAGCTCGATCAAACCAATACAGCGAAAACCATTGGCATGATGCAGAGCTTTATTAACACTCACCCTGGCTCTGCCCGTATTAAGGAGGCTAATAATATCATTGATATTTGCCGGTTTAAACTGGAAACAAAAGATCATAAAGCTGCTCAATTATATTACGATATTGGCCAGTTTAGAGCAGCGGCAGTTTCTTTTGCAGAGGTTTTGAATAATTATCCCGAGTCCGATAAGGCAGATGAATATAAGCTAATGACGATAAAATCTTATTATCGTTATGCAGAATTGAGCGTAGAAGAAAAAAAAGGCGAACGTTTTGAAAAAGTGGTCCAGGAGTGTAATGATTTTACGGATCGCTTTCCTCAAAGCAAATTCACTAAAGATGTAGAACATTATTTAAATTTGTCACAAACCAATATTAAAAACTTATCAAATGAGCAAACTAAGACGTCAACTTAGCTCAGGTACAGTAAATATCGTGGAAACCCGAAGCCTTAATGATATTAAGGATAAAACCGGCAATTTGTATGAATCTATTTCTATTGTTGCAAAGCGGGCAAACCAGATCAATATTTCACTGAAAGAGGAATTACATAATAAGCTGGAAGAATTTGCCAGCCATACCGATAGCCTGGAAGAAATTCATGAAAATAAAGAGCAGATTGAAATCTCCAGGGCCTATGAGCGTATGCCCAACCCGGCATTATTAGCTACCCAGGAGTTTCTTGATGAAAAAATTTATTTCCGCAAAGGAGAAGATGACCTATTTAGTTGAGGTTGGTTTTTAAAAATTTTCTGGCGATTCGGCTATCCGGATCGCTTTTATTTTTTATAAAAATGAGGAACCAGCTATCATCCCTGCCTACCGACAGGCAGGTTTTCAACTATCATCTGTCATCTATTATTACTATTTTGTGATTGAAAGATCATGTTGAAGGGAAAAAAAATATTGATCGGAATTACCGGCAGCATAGCCGCTTATAAAGCCATTTACCTTGTACGGCTCTTGGTCAAAGAGGAAGCCGAAGTAAAAGTTGTGATCACACCTTCAGCAAAAGATTTTGTTTCGCCCCTTACTTTGTCAACCCTGTCAAAAAACCCTGTGCTTGTTGATTTATTTGATGAGAACTCATGGGCAAACCATGTGATGCTCGGGCGCTGGGCCGACGTGATGGTAATTGCGCCGCTTAGCTGCAATACTCTAGCAAAAATGGCTCATGGGCTTTGTGATAATTTATTGCTTGCCGTGTATTTATCGGCTACTTGTCCTGTAGTGGCAGCCCCCGCTATGGATGAAGATATGTGGCATCATCCATCAACAAAAGAAAATTTAAAAAAAATTGAATCTTACGGAAATAAAATAATTCCTGTTGAAAAGGGCGAACTAGCCAGCGGTTTGCATGGCGATGGGCGTATGGCGGAACCAGAAACAATTGTTCAATTTCTTGTAAACTATTTTTTCTCAACCAGCTCCTTGGCCGGCAAAAAAGCATTTGTTTCAGCAGGGCCAACCTATGAGCCTATTGACCCCGTCCGTTTTATTGGAAATCATTCAAGCGGTAAAATGGGTATGGCCATTGCAAAAGAACTTTATAACAGGGGGGCAGAGGTTACTTTAATTGCAGGTCCATCAAATATTGAATCGGTCAATGGCATGCATCTCATTAAAGTAACTACAGCTGAGGAAATGTATAATGCCTGTACAAAAGCTTTTACAAATTCTGATATAGGCATCATGGCAGCAGCCGTTGCAGATTATACACCTGCAAAAAAAGAAAAAGAAAAAATAAAGAAAACCGAAAATAAAATCGTACTGGACTTAAAGCAAACGCCTGATATCTTAAAAAAGCTGGGTGAGCAGAAAAAAAACAAACAAATACTGGTTGGATTTGCTTTGGAAACCACCAATGAAAAGAAGAATGCATTGGAAAAGCTGAATAAAAAAAATGCCGACCTTATTGTTCTAAATTCTTTGAATGATAAGGAAGCAGGCTTTGGCAAGGATACCAATAAGATAACTATTTTTGAAAAGGGGGGAAAGGAATTTCAATTTGAGGCTAAATCCAAACAAGAAGTGGCAAAGGACATTGTGAACACTATAATTCAATTATTCTATGTATAAAAAGCTTTTAATAGGATTAATTTTTATTTCATCCATTACAGTTAGCCAAGCTCAGGAACTTCAGGCGCGTATATCTGTGTTGTCAGATAAAATAAGCACCAAAGTTGATAAAAAGACTTTTCAAACCTTGCAATCAAACCTTATCAATTTTGTCAACAACCGCAAATGGACAAATGATGTTTTTCAAACTTCTGAAAAGATCAATTGTAATTTTCTTATCAGCATCGAAAAAGAGATGGGCGATAATGTCTATAAAGGAAGCTTGACTATTCAAGCGGCACGCCCGATCTATAATACAACATATGAATCTCCATTAATAAATTTTCAAGACGATAATCTTACTTTCAGGTATGTAGAATTTCAACCCATTGATTTCAATGAGAACCGGATCCAAGGATCTGACCCCGTAGCAGCCAACCTAACTGCTACATTGGCTTACTATATTTATATTATACTCGGAATGGATTACGATTCTTATTCGCTACGCGGCGGTGATCCTTATTTTCAAAAAGCCTGGAATATTGTGAACAATGCACCCGAAGGAAGAGATATTTCAGGATGGAAACAGTTTGATGGGCTACGGAACAGGTATTTTTTAGCCGAAAATATTAATAATAGCCGTTTTGCATTGATGCACGATGCTTTATATACTTACTATCGAAATGGGCTCGACAATTTTTATGATAATGAGAACGAAGCAAGAAATGGCATTTTGAATTGCCTGAATTATTTAAATACAATCAACACAGATAACCCCAATTCCATGCTTTTGCAATTTTTTTTCCAAGGGAAAAGCACAGAATTAATAAAAATGTTTAGCAAGGCAAACGCAGATATAAAAAAAAGAGCAAGAGATTTATTAATAAAGCTTGATATTACGAATGCCAATGCATACAAGGATTTAAAATGAAATTTTTTTTCAGCATTTTTTTATGTTTGCTTTTATTTTTTTCTTGTACTACAAAGAAAAAAAAAGCAGATATTTTATCGGAGAATAAAATGGAACAAGTAATGTGGGACATGATCCGTGCTGATCAATATGTTTTAGAATCTTTGTCAAAGGATTCATCACTCAGTAAAAAGGAAAAATCAATCAGATTGTATGAAGAAATATTTGCTATTCATAAAATAACCAAGGAACAGTTTAAAAAAAGCCTTCAATATTATAGCTCGCAGCCTGATCTATTCCGCCCTATTTTGGATTCTCTTGCCAAGCATAAAAATGAATCAAATCGCCCGTCTTACATACCCCCTCATATTGATACCTTGTCAAAACCATCTCTTCGCAGGCATTTTCCAAAACCATAACTTCAAGTTTCCCTAATTTTATCGTCAATTCATATTATGAATAAAATTGTATCAAATGCTGATGAAGCAATAAAAGATATTCAAGACGGCGCGGTGTTGATGCTTGGTGGATTTGGTCTTTGCGGTATTCCTGAAAATTCAATAGCTGCCCTGGTTAAAAAAGGAGTTAAGGATCTTACTTGTATTTCAAATAATGCAGGCGTTGATGATTTTGGAATAGGGCTGATGCTGCAAAAAAAACAAGTTAGAAAAATGGTTTCTTCGTACGTAGGTGAAAATGCAGAGTTTGAAAGACAATTATTAAGCGGTGAACTGCAAGTGGAATTGATACCGCAAGGAACTTTGGCTACACGCTGCCTGGCGGCAGGCTATGGAATGCCTGCGATTTACACGCCGGCTGGTGCAGGAACCGAAGTAGCCGAAGGCAAGGAAATAAGAAATTTTAATGGAAAAGAGTACTTGCTTGAATATGCCTTTGAAGCTGATTTCGCCATTGTAAAAGCATGGAAAGGAGATGAAGATGGAAACTTGATCTATAAAGAAACTGCAAGAAATTTTAATCCGCTAATGGCAATGGCCGGAAAAATTACCATCGCTGAAGTTGAACATTTGGTGCCAGCCGGTGAACTTGCCCCCGATTGTATCCACACTCCTGGCATTTATGTACACCGAATTTTTCAGGGGGTGAATTATGAAAAGAGAATTGAGCAGAGAACGGTTAGAAAAGGCGGGTAGACAGATTGTTGTTAGATGGTTACATTGCTAAATTTTGCTATCAGTTTAACCATTTAACCATCAAACCATTCAACCTCAACCATTCAATCATTTAACCATGCCATTAACAAAAGAACAAATAGCACAACGCATAGCAAAGGAATTGAAAGATGGCTATTATGTAAACCTTGGCATTGGCATACCTACTTTGGTAGCCAATTATATTCCCCGTGGAATAAAACTGGTTTTACAAAGTGAAAATGGGTTGCTGGGCATTGGTCCCTTTCCTGAAGAAGGAAATGAAGATCCTGACCTTATCAATGCCGGCAAGCAAACGATCACAACGATTCCTGGGTCCGCATTTTTTGATTCCGCAATGAGTTTCGGTATGATCAGGGCGGGTAAAGTGGACCTTACGGTGTTAGGTGCCATGGAAGTAAGTGAAAAAGGAGATATAGCCAATTGGAAAATTCCCGGTAAAATGGTCAAGGGAATGGGAGGAGCGATGGATCTTGTTGCTAGTGCCAAAAATATTATTGTGGCTATGATGCATACAAATCCAAAAGGTGAATCAAAATTACTTTCTCATTGTACGCTACCATTAACAGGTGTGCGCTGTGTAAAAAAAATTGTTACTGACCTGGCCGTCGTTGATGTAACGAATAATGGCTTTAAATTGCTAGAAAGAGCACCGGGCATATCTGTTGATGAAATAAAAGCAAAAACTGAGGGAACCCTTATTGTAGAAGGGGAAATTCCTGAAATGAAATTTTAAAAAACATTTTTCAATACCGGAATACTTCTTTTATTCTTGAAAGAAACTGTTCTTTTCTTCTTCGGCTTATTTCAACTTCACTTCCATTGCTCATAATAGCTACGCCGCCCTCACCCTTGTGATACTCGGTTACATGTTGCAAATTGATTAGAAAAGTTCTATGTACTCTGAAAAAATTTGTGTTTTCCAAAATCTTTTCATATTCCAGCAAGGGACGGGAAACTATCACGGGCTTTTTATCACGTAAGTATATAATCGTATAATTTTTTTCCGCCTCACATAGAATAATATCCTCCAGCTTCAATACCATAAATCCTTTAGTAGTGGGTATACACAATTTCATTTCATTAGGAGCGCCGCTTTTTTGCAAGTTATAAAGTAAAGCTTCTATATTTTGTTTATTCCATTTTTGTTGTATTTTTTTCTCTACACGATGTATTGCCTCTGTAAGCTGGTTTTCATGCACTGGCTTTAGCAGATAATCACTGGCGCTTAACTGCAAGGCTTGCAACATATACTCATTATGTGCGGTAACAAAAATTACCTCAAAGTTCCTGTTACTAAGTTCGGCTAGCATCTCCATGCCATTTTTGCCTGGCATTTGAATGTCAAGAAATATCAGATCCGGGTTCAGTTCTTTTACTTTCTCAATCCCTTCATCTGCATCAACGCAAGTAGCAATTACCTCCACCTGTTTGCAATTTATGGCAAGCATTTTTTTAAGAGTGCTGATTCCGTCGGGTTCATCATCAACAATTATAACTTTCATACTTTTATTTTTTGAGGAATTATTTTAAACTGAAGTAAAACCAGCGTACCGGTTTGATGAATATTTTTTTCACTGAGATCCGTTATCTCCAATACGCAATTCAATCCATATTTTTCATTCATGATCTTTATCCGGTTGCGCAGATTATCCAACCCTACATGCGGCCAAGGATTGGTAAACTTCATTTTTTCCGATTGGTGTATGCCTATGCCATTATCTTCAATTGTACAGGTAACTGTATTTCCTTTCTGAACAAATCGTATAATGATCCTTTTACTCCCTGCTTTGTGCATCAGTCCGTGCCAGATGGCATTTTCAGCCAATGGCTGTATCATTAAAGTTGGTATGTTTATATCTTCTTCAATCTCACCCAATGTTTCAATTTTATAAGAAAAAGAACTGTCAAAACGAAGCTGCTCCATATCCAAATAGGCATGCAGATACTCAATCGTTTCCTGTAATGTAATAAATGTCACCTTGGAGTGACTTAACGTTAATCGGATCATCTGCGCAAATGTGCTTAGGTATCTTGATGCATTGTCGTTCTCGTTATCTAGGATCATTCTTTTAATGCTATTAAGCGCATTGAAAATAAAATGCGGGTTCATCTGCGCTTGCAAGGCGGTTAACTGCGCCTCCGCTAGTTGCTCATTAATGGTAGCCAGTTCATGGCGTTTTGCCGCTAATGACTGTTCTGATTCTACTTGTTTAATTTTATTGCCTACGAGTGTGGCAATAGTGGTAAGTATTTTTAGCTCTCTTTCCTTAAAGTAATTAGGCGCATGATGCTCTGAGTCGATAATACCGATCAGTTCTCCGTTATGAATAATAGGTACGCAAATTTCACTGAGCCTAAATATCTCATCTGGCCGGTAACGTTTGTCTTTCCGTGTATCAGCTATCAGCACAGGTTCTTTCGTATCGATTACATACCCTACCACACCTTGTCCTGGAACTACATCAAACACATGCCGTGCAATAGCTTCCGGACTGCCTTTAGGACCATAACCGGCTTTTTGCACCATTTTTGTTTTTTCTTCATTCCATAGATAGATCATACAATCTACATAACCCATCCATCTGGTTAAATTACCAGCAACATCCCATAGCACATCATTAATGCTTTTTTTGGCGGAAAGGGAAGAGGAGAAATAGTTACTGATATTTTCCAGCTCAAGCCTATTTTTAAATTCTTCTGTTTTTAATTGCTCGAGCTGTACTTTAGCTCTTTCCGTTTTCTTGATCGTATTAATCCTCGTTTTGTAAATGAGATAGATTACCGACAACAATACAATGCTCATATAAGCAATAAACCAACTCGTTCTCCAAAAAGGAGGCATAACAATAATATCCATTTCTCTTGTCTGTGTAGGCCAGCGGTTGTTAGCAGCATAAAGCTTTACTTGCAAGCGGTAAGTGCCTGGCGTAAGATTATTGAAGTTGATAAGATCGCCTGATAATGACCGCCACAATGTATCATTTGAATTAACAATTCGATAAGCAATACGTTGATTGTTTACATCATTATAATTGATGCTGCAAACTCTCACCATCAAATCATTTTTGTAATGAGGTACTGTTATCGTTTCACCCGGGAAACAGTAAGTAGTATCATTTGAAAAATGGATGCTTTCAATAAAAAAATTTGGCGGAGTCCCGGAATACAGAAGGCTGTCAGGATAAAACCGAACTATATGATTGGTAAAGCCGCTGTACAAATACCTTGTAGAAGAATCATAAAAAAGAGAAGTGCCACTGATTGATAAGGGTGCAAAGCCATCATCAACACTGAACTTAGAGATCTTATTAGTCCGCATGTCAAGTGAGGCCATGCCTGTTGCCGTTGCGATCCAAAGCTTATTATTGATAGGATACACGGCCTGGATAAAATTATCGGGCAATCCTTCACTAGTTGTGTAATGATTGAATGTCCCTTTGTCAATATTATATGCCGCTAGTCCGTTGTTTTTAATCCCAAGCCACAGTGTGTTTTTTTGATCAAACATCATTGCCGACACTTCTCTTCTCTGAAAACGTATCCAGGGAAATGAATCCAAATAAAATTCAGGCTTGCCGGAGGCTTGATTGATACGGCAAATGCCGTGACCAGCCATCCAGATATTGCCAGCTGCATCCTGATTTATTTTAAAAGCGGTGACTAGCTTTCTAAATGAGCCTATATCATAGTTAAGTCGGCTGAATTTGTGCGCATCAGCCGCGAGCATATATACTTTGCTATTATCGTCTGTTGTTACCCATATATTTCCTTGTTTATCTTTAAACTGTTCCGCTATCCAATTATGTTCTCTATCCCATCCTTGCAATTTCATTTCGCCCGTTTTTGCGGTGCTGGCTTTTAGCCAAAATAATGGTCCGTTGGTTCCGAGGAACAACGTATCATCACGAGCTTGTGAAATGGAAAAAATGTCATCGGGGCTTCGAAAATATTTTTTTAAGCTTATTCTATAAAGAAAGGAAAGCGTGTTTTTATCAAACACCAGCAACCCACCGCGGCCCACACAGGCAGCATATAATTTATCCCTGTAACAAAAAATTTGCCTGATCCGGATGTCAGGGGTTTGTTTCAATATATCCGGTGGAATAGCGATTTGCTTTACCGATGTAATGTTGTATGTTTCTTTCAACAAACCGGCATTTGTTGCAATCCATAAGCGGTTATCCTTATCAATAATAAAATCATTACAAAGGTAATCGGCCAAATACTTTCGAGGCTCAATGACCACTTTTCCGGCAACCTTGTCAATGCGCATTTTAAAAAAACCATTTTGTTTGCCAGTGATATAAAAAAGCGAATCGGTTACCTTGAATAAATTCGAATGCCAATTGAATTCATTCCCCAAGTTCTGAATGCTGGCTGTAGAAATTATTTTCCTTTTCAAATTGTTGTTTATGTAAATAATAGAGTCTGAGCCATCCATAAAAAAAATAAGATGACCCGGCTCAATTTGTTGAATTAAACCATGATGAGTAATTATTTCAGATAGCAAAGGATAATTACTTTTTACTTTGTTGAGTTGCCGGGTTTGGGTATTATAAATATATTTTCCATCGATAGCATCAACCAAAATTTCATTCGTTGAAAACCAATAAGCCCCTTTCCCAAATTGAAACCATGCCGTTTCTATTTCTTCAGTATTATAATAATCGAACCGAAAAACTAATTTGTAATAGGGATCGTAATGATAAAAGCCTGAACGTGTGAGCAGATAAATATTGCCTTGCTGATCGCTCAATGCAGACATAAGGCCGTTAAACTTGTGCAGGTATTTTGGATCCTTGGTTGAAATAATGATATCATCTGTTTTCCAATGCACAGTATTAATGATCTGCATGCCAATGCCGGTATAAACAGCCAGCCGGCTTTTATCTAACCATAGTAAATGCGTAATGTTTTCGTCCGGCAAACCGTTGCCGGCATTGCCTTCATGAAATTGCACAAAGCGTCTTCCGTCATAGCGGTTCAATCCTTGAAATGTGCCCAACCACATGTATCCATTTCTGTCCTGAGCAATTGCTGTAATATTATTATCGCTTAATCCGTCGGCAATGGTATATAACTGAAATTTCTTTTCATCCTGCGCATGAATAAAGCAACTCCATGCCGCTAAATTGAAAAATGAAAGCCAAGTAAAGTATAATAAATGGCTGCGAAAGTTCATCCTCTAATTTAGAAATAAACAATTCACAGCAGCTAGGGTTTTATGTGTACGGTTGCACGGTTACCATTCGGTAAATGAAAGCGATATTTCGTTCAATCAATGCCGCATTTCATCCAATGGCTCAAACAAAACAATTCAGTAAATGGTTATTATTACTTCATTTACGTGTCTGGGGAATAAATACCGTTCGGGTAATTGTATATGCAGTTAATCAATCAACAACCGCCAATAATTCATTTTCACTTGTGGCAAATGAATTGTCTTATAATTTTACCCTCCGTAATCAATTTCCTTAACCATTAAAACTTTTATGCAAATTATCTGATACCCATGTTCATTTAAATTCTTGCGGGCACAGCAAAATTCTTTCCGTTGAGTAATGATTAGTCTGGCAGTATCCCCTTATTACAACTTTTTCTGAGAATTCATCTCAATAAACACCAACAATTATGAAAAAGTTTATCGGCATGTGCTTTACGGGCATTATCATTTTTATGCTATCAGCTATCCGGTTTTCGTCAGTGTAAACAGGTATGAAAGGGTAGTAAAAGATGATAAGGCATCCTGTTATCCCGTGCATCTATCAGGATCGAAGGAAAAAAGATTGACACTATTGGGGAATTGAAAAATAAAATCTAAAAATAAATCCATACGCCTCGCAGAGGTTCATAAAAAAATTGTTGACTGTATGATAATAATAACGCTCATAACAAATCTTTTCAAAAATCAAAATATTCACACTTCCATTTTTTCATCAGCTTTCACTGAAGCGGTAAAAGATACATTCAAAGAAATGGGGACGGTATTTAATAAAGACGGTGAAAAAAGAAAAAAAGAAAACGATAGTGAAAGATCGTTTCTTTCAAATCTTAGTATCGGAAAAAAGTCAAAAGCAATGGACCAGAAAATATCTAAAGAGGCTAGATAATTAAAAACGTTGCGGTGAAAAATATAGAAGATTGAAATATAAAAATATTGCATGAAACAAAAACTTTTTCCATTTCTACTCTTAAGTGTAATTGCTGGAATAGGCTGTAGAAGAAATAATCCAATAGGCGAACCGCCAACGGCAGCTGCAGAAAAAAAATGGGTAGTAACCACTATAGCCGGGGAGGGCTCGCCTTTCTTTGCCGATGGCCCATCGTTAATGGCAAAATTTAGAGCGCCGCAGGATGTAGCCGTTACAGAAGGTGGAATTATATATGTGGCGGATGCTTTAAATCATCGCATCCGGAAAATAGTTGAAGGGCAGGTAACTACTTTTGCCGGCCTTGGAGTAGAAGATACGACTAGCGGTATTGGTATTGCTGCTGGCTTTGCTCTCCCCTTCCAACTCGCCACAGACATTGCAGGCAACTTGTACACATTAGATGTGCATGACTTTCGTGTACGTAAAATAAATCCTTACGCTCTTGTAACTGTTGTTGCAGGAAATGGAATACGTGGATTTGCTGAGGGAAATGCGTTTTCTGCTGAGTTCGGCGAAACGCTAGGAATTGTAACGGATGAACAAGGAAATATTTATGTGACAGATTGGGAAAACAGACGAGTGCGTAAGATCAGTGTTACTGGTCAGGTTACCACCGTTGCTGGTAACGGTAAATCAGGTTTTGTTAATGGTAATGGTGACACAGCACAATTCATTTCTTTAGGAGGCATTGTTATAGATAAGCAAGGAAATTTATTTGTAGCTGACCTTAATCGTATCCGAAAAATTACGCCGACAGGAGTTGTTTCCACTTTCGCCGGAAGCGACTTGGCAGGATATAAAGATGGACAGGTCGATGTTGCACAATTTAAGTTTATTGAAGATATGGTTATAGACGGGCAGGGGAGTATTTATGTATCTGACGACAATCGCATTCGTAAAATATCAATTCAGGGTGAAGTATCTACGATTGCCGGAAGCACTGCGGGTTATCTTGATGGAGATGGGACTTCTGCAAAATTTAATGGCGCCTTTGGCTTAGGAATAGACAAACAGGGAAATATCTATGTGGCAGATGTTAATAATAGCCGTATTCGCAAAATAAGTTTTCAATAGAGTGATTTAAATTTTTTATTGAAAAACTAAATGCGATTCATTATAAAGGAAGTAAAAATAGTGCAATAGAGGGAGCATGGAACCGGAAGCAGCAGGGTTTAGCAACCGGTTCCTTTTTTTAAACAAAGCGGATGAGAGATTCGCAAACCCTAAAACACGCATCATTAAAACTCGAAGTTGATGTCAAACATAACCTTGGCCAAACCAATAATGGCACATGCAGTGCCGATCAGGAAAATTAAAGCGAAGCGTATTGAATCGATCGATCTTTTAAGAGGCGTTGTGATGATCATTATGGCCCTGGATCATGTGCGCGATTATTTCCATAAAGACGCTTTCTTATACAACCCCGAGGACCTTAACCATACGAATGTTTTTCTTTTTTTTACAAGATGGATAACGCATTACTGCGCTCCTGTTTTTGTATTTCTGGCAGGCGTTTCAGCTTATTTATATGGTGTTAAGAGCGGCAAAAAAAAATTATCTTTTTTTCTTTTTACGCGAGGAATATGGCTGGTGCTGGCGGAGATTTTTATCATATCACTTTTTAGAACATTTAATCCTTCTTATCATTTTATCAATTTACAGGTCATCTGGGCTATCGGCATTTCGATGATTGTTTTATCGGCAATGATTTACATGAACCCTCGCTTAATAGCTTTAACTGGGTTTTTATTAATTGCTTTTCATAACCTGCTCGATAATATACATGTAACAGGTAATGGCATATCCTCTTTTTTATGGGCATTGTTACATGAGCCGGAATACTTCAACATAGGTGAGGTTAATATTCATGTGCATTATCCTCTGTTACCTTGGATCGGTATCATGGCCATCGGGTATTGCTTCGGCAGTTTGTATACGCCCGGTTACGATCCTAAAAGCAGAAGGAAAACCATTTTTTACCTGGGCTTTGGTGCGATTTTTCTTTTTATCATTTTACGATCCCCGAATTTTTACGGCGATGCCGCATATTGGTCATTACAACAAAATGCAGCCTTCAGCCTTCTCTCATTTTTAAATGTCACAAAATATCCTCCTTCTCTGCTTTATACGCTTATCACGTTGGGGCCTGCCTTAATTTTCCTGGCACTCACCGAAATGCCATTAAATGCTTTCACTAAAAAAATTACAGTAATTGGAAGAGTTCCTATGTTTTATTACCTGGTGCATATTCTATTCATACACCTGTTTGCCGTAGTCGGAGCGGTTATTTTGGGATACAAATGGTCAGATATGGTGTTATCGACTATGGTGCAGCGTGCGCCAACATTAAGGGGGTATGGGTTCAATTTGTTTATCGTTTATATCGTTTGGGCAGGGCTTGTCCTTATTCTATATCGTTTGTGCAAATGGTTTGATCAATATAAAAGGTCAAATCAATCTGCGAAGTGGTGGCTAAGTTATTTGTAAAGGTTGCAGCATGGTCTTTTGCCAAACCCTTTTTCAATTTTAGACAGGATTGCAAAAGACTCCGCTGGAACATAAAAACTCAGTTAAATCAATTATCAATCATAAAAAACAATTTCCTCATGTCCAAAATTCACGATGTAATTGTTGCTGCTGTTCTACCTATTATTAAAGGAGTCGGAAAACTTGAAATGCAAAATGTGCTTTTAGGTATTAAAGAGCATAATGCGCCCGAAATTTTTAAAAATACACTTCAAGGATTGCATTCAAATTTTTCATTGTTGAAAGAAGTTGCCATTAAAACCAGGAGCAATTTAGATGATGGTATCATTGATCTGGTTCTTGAAGCTGTTAAAGAGAGTGCCGACACGGAAGGAATTGCTCTTTCATAAACTTTTTTTCATGTACAGTCGTTTGTGAAGTCCTGGTGTTTTTACACCGGGTTTTATTTTACTTATCCAATTGCTCTCTCGTAAATCAAAGTTTTTATTTCTCGTATGTAGTTAGTTTTGGGAAAAACCCGGTGTTTTTACACTGGGTTTATTTTATTTTTAAAAGCTTCTACAAGCTGGATCTTCTTAATACTTATGCTTATTTTGGCATTTTTATAGCTTACAAAATCATTAACAATAAAAAACTAAAAATTCATTTACTTACGTGAGATTAATTGAATAGCTATGAAATTACCGATCTTATTAGTGACCTTTCTTTTATCTTACGCCCGCCATGATTTACCTAACCCCGATGATATACTTGGTAAATGGATAAACATTCCTAAAGAGAATACCATTATTGAGGTGTATAAAAACCAGAATAATGAATACAATGGTAAAATAGTTTGGGCAAAAAACAACGATCAGAAAAAACCCATTGGTTTTATCATTCTTGAAAAACTAAAATACGATCCTGAATCAAAAAATTGGGACAATGGTAAAATTCATGATCCAAATTCAGGAAAAACATACAGTGCAGCTGCCAAAATTAAAAACGACGGCACCCTTGAGGTGCTGGGCTATATGGGATTTAAGTTTTTCGGAACAACAAAGAGTTTTAGGAAAATAAAATGAATCCAGATTTTTAAGACTGACTATGATCGATAACTGCCCTTTCAACGTGTAACACTACATCATCCGCGCAGTATTTCGTTAAGAAAGAGTGTTAATAAAAAAAAATAATTTCTTTTGAAGTTTAGTAAATGAAATTGCCAAATGGTTGTTTCATTAAAACAGATTGTTTCAGAACCGTACAAGTTCAGAGAGCAATAATCGAGTTTAAATACGTGACATATACTAAAAAATAGATTGCTTTCGCTTGCCTTTCATCGGTTTTGAAAAACTATTCTTCTTTTTCTTTCAACGGGTTGTTTAAACTAGCAAGTGAAACGAAACATTCATTCGTTCAGCGGATTCTTGCATTGCATTGGGGATTCTAAGATTATCAAAAAGATTCTGTTAAGAAATAAACCACTTGAATTGCCATATTTATTTTCAGAACATTTATGTATAAGCAGTTATCCTTAGCATTTTTTAATTTTTTGATTCCCTATTTATTATTTTGTCAAGGCGGAGGATCACCTGCCTCTCTTTTACATTTTACAAATGATCCAATACTTGGCAAGCTGCTACCTGCTCTTGCAACTTATACACCAGAAAATGTTTACCTGCATATAGACAAATCTATTTGCCTGATCGGGGACACTATTTATTTTAAGGGTTATGTTCTTAAGGGTAACCGACTTTCCGATAATAGCACTTCTCTTCATGTAGAACTTTTCGACAAAAGGGGATACATTTTACAAGTAAAAGTTTTTCCCATATACTCAGGAATAGCCATTGGCCAGTTAGAGATTCCTAAGAATGCCGGACCAGATGTTTATTACCTGCGGGCATACACAAAATGGCAATGTAATTTCAATACCCAAAAGGTATATCAAGTTCCTATTACGATCATAAACGAGGAAAGCAACAATACTGCTGTTCTCAATCACCTAGAAAGAAATAGAGGCATTGTGATCGGCACCAATTGCGGAGTTGATTTAACGTGCACTGCGGCTTCAGAAAGTTTGTATTTTTCAATACTAGCAGATGAGAAGAGCCTTTACTTGGATTCAGCCTTACATCTTTGCTTGATATCTCCATTTCAATCTGCGTCAGTGGGTTTCACACTCAGCCATAACAAGCCACTAAAGGAGTTGAAAGTTCCGATGAGTAGTAAAACCGCTGGGCACGGAGTAGATATACTCCTGCTAAGTGATCAGAAAAAGGTTATCATTCAGGAAAAGATATTTTTTCCCTCTGATAATTTAGAAGCTGAAATAATTACTGATACTATCAACACATTATCGAGAGGCTTTAATTCATGGAGATTGAATGTCAAGGATACAAATATTGCCAACTTGTCGATCTCGATTACAGATGCGGAAGCTGATACTAACAGGATAACGATCAATAATAGTATATCTGGAGTAATGGCAAACTATCAAGATATTATTAATGATGGAGGAAACACCATACGTTACGTTGATTCGAACTACATACAGTTCACCGGAAAAGCAGCGAGGGCATCAAATAGGAAAATCATAAGAAACAAAGAATTGCTTGCTTTTATTACAACAAAGGATTCCACAAGGAGTTTTAAAGTGATCAGTATTGATTCAACAGGTAGATTTGATTGCCGCAATTTATTTTTTTATGATACGGCAAATGTTCAGTTTCAGCTTCAGGATAAACAATTTAGGTCGAAGGATGTTGCTATTTGGTTTGATTGGTTTAGCAGGCCAAAGTTTTTCTTTGATTCCAGCATATATAATTATTCAGTTAGAAGCAATCTTCAAAACACCGCTTGGATGAAAGCAACACATTGGCGGGAAAATTATTTAGCTTATAAGGGAAAAGAGGTGCTAGGGGAGGTAATAATAAAAGCTAAACAAAAAAGCCCTGTTGAAAAAATGGATGAGGAATACACTACAGGAGCTTTCAGAGGCGGAATAAACTCCAGGGGATTTGACTTAATCAATGAGCCTTCTTCGGGGATGAACCTCGCAACTTTTTTGCAAACCCACATGCCTTCAATACAAGCGACTGATAGTTCGATAACATATAGAGGCGACAAGTTTCTCTTTTTTGTGAACGAGATGGAAGTGCCTTATGATTATGCAGCACATATACCATTATTTGAAATTGCGTATATAAAAGTACACCCTCCGCCATTTGTAATGAGCTTTTTGATGCAGGGCGCTGTTTGTCTTTACACTAAAAAAGGAAGTGAGTTAGAAATACCTGATCCTACAATTCTTAAAAATGTAATCGTTCGCAAAATGGCGACCAATAAAAAGCTCGACAAGGAATATACTTCAGGTATATTTTCAGGCAATGCTGATTTTTCGCTGGATTTAAGGAACGCTCAAAAGGAGTTTGATCTTTTCAAATATTTACAGAAAAAGCTACCTGGCTTTTCATATATGGATATGGGCATTGCAACTGAGGTAAAATACTTTGGGCATTCAATTAAATTTTTTATTGATGAACATGAAGTAGAGGAGGTCGAATTAAGCATGTACCGTTATCGTATTAATTTCCTAGCCTATGTTAAAGTGCTAGGCACCTTTCCTGATTCTGGGGAATTCATATCGGCTATCGCACTTTATACAAGGAAAGGCGCAGATGTTGCGGGAGCTTTTGAAGGGTTAAATAAAATAGACCTGCCTGGTTACAATAAGATCAGGCTACCACACGAGTTTAATTATAATGACAGTAGTAATTATTCTCCAGATAACAGGCTCACTTTGTATTGGAATCCTTTAGTTGATTCTGGTGAGAAGGTTATCAGATTCTTTAATAATAATTACACAAAAAAATTCAAGGTAATTATTGAAGGCGTAGGAATAAGGGGAGAGTTACTACATTTTGAAAGAGTGATTGAATAAGAAACATTTCAGGCAAATTGTTGTTGATCAAAGATCTCTCTTCAATAAAATGAATCATTTAAAAACAATACCAGTTGAGTTATATTGATAAAATTGCTTTTTACGGGCCGGCTCCTTGATGGTTGTTGATAGAAACCCAGACCGGTGCACATCATCTACCACGATAGCTATCCGGTAATCTTTTTTGATGCACGATAGTTTAAGATCGTTGAATTGTATGTCTCTGGCATGACGAATGTAAACGCCCCAAGCCGGTAATTCACGAAACATGGAAAATTCAGGATATGCAGCGGGCTTTTCAGGAACACTGTTTAGCTCATTCAACAAAATTTTTGCAAACATTGGATTGCCTCCACCAGGATGCTTTATCTCAATATTGCTAAACGAAACATTGGTAATCATGGCGCCGGGCAATCCGGCAATGATTACGGGTGGTGAAATATTCCGGGGCATATCTTCGATCGGCCCTTCATATTCATATCCCGAGTCAGGCTTGCTGGCAGCGATCTCTGCCGATACATTCGCTATTCTTATATTTTCCAATCGCCCTTTTTTGCCAGGAATCCTTTCACCAATTCTCATAAAAATAACATGACCTGTATTTAAAACCTGCAAGCCATCAGCTTCTACATTTTCAATAAAACCTCCATCCACAGCTTCCAAAGCAATTGCGGAGCGGTACGTATCAAAAACTTTAATATTGATAAGACGGATATTTCGAAAGCCTCCCAGTGATGCTGTTCCAAGCTTGATTGCATTAGCACTTGAACGAATCGTACAATTTCTGACTAGGATATTTTGACATGTTTTATTTGGGTCATGAGATTTCAAACAAATACCATCATCAGCGGCATCAATATAAGAGTTGATGATCGCCACGCTGTCGCAATCCACAAAATCAATCCCATCATTGTTCCAAAAAGCACGGCTATCTACTTGGATACTGTCGATGCGCAGATTGTTACATTGATCATAAGTTTGTACCCAAGCCGCGGCATTACGCATCGTTACTCCTGTCATCGACACATTTCTGCACGAACGAAAATAGATCAACATGGGCCTAATCTCCACTTCGGGCCGGTCATTGCGAAAAAGATCTTTAATAAGCCCTTTGTGAACGAGGGCCGCAACATTTCTTGCCACCTCCCGTCCTTGGCCATCAATAACTCCTTTTCCTGTAATAGCAATGTTCTGCTGGCTATCACACAATATCAATGCGGTTAAGTTATTTCGATCATAATCCAATGGGTTCTGCACACCCAGTAATACGGCACCTTCCAGTAAATGAATAGTAACATTGGATTTAAGATGAATAGAACCGGTGAGAAATCTTCCTACGTCAAAAACTAATCTGCCTCCTCCTTGCTGATGAATATAATCAATAGCAAATTGAATGGAGCGTGTATTGAGCGTTATCCCGTCAGAATAAATATTAAATAAAGAAGCAGGATAATCCTTTGCTGAACTTTGTACACATTGAAAGCAAAGGATGAGAACAATCCAATATTTTCTTATTAAGACGAGCATGTTTTATTTTACGAAAATAGTGCAGCTCATAATAATCAATAATCATTAATTAATGATTATTGATTATTGGCTTTTTTAATAAAGGGTCACAGGTCCAAGCAAACCCATGGACTGTAAAGGCTGCACCTTATTGCCTTCATTCGTCCAATATTGGGCAACAGCATTATCAGTCAGGTTTTTCAAATAATTGCCCATCGTAGTTACAATTTTAATTTCAATTTCGTTATTTCCAGTTTTTATAAATTCTCTGATAGGATAAATCCTTCGTCCATACCATTTAGCCCCTGCATTTATTCCATTTACAAATAATTCTGAAACGCCAAATACCTTTCCCAAATTCAGCCATTCAATCCTAGTTTTATCATTGATCATAAAATTATTGCGATAAATAATAGCTCCACAAAATTTCATCCATTCATCGATCTCTTTCAGATCTTTCAATTCGTCCATTTGTTTTGTGATCGTGCTTCCATTGATATGTTGCCCTGTTACTGACCATGCATTTTTTATTTGTATAGCCTCTTTATCAGCTTTTTTAACTGCTTTATATGCCCCACCCTTTTTCTCCTTGTCAAACACAAGCAATTTTAAATCGGCAGGCCCCATATCCAATGGAATACTACCAGCATTATTGGTTATCTTATATCGTTCGCCATTCTCTGCGTCCCATAGCCAAGCTTGCTTTCCTGAAAGAATGTTGGATGAAGGAGTGATTATTATTTCATAGGATGCGTTCATGTTTGAATTAATGAACAAAACCATTTCAACATCCTTTCCCTGATATCTAACCTGTGTTATAAATTTATTTGGTGAATCAATTTGAACATAAGGATTGATCTTATATTTTTCCTGAGTAGTTTTAAACCAGGCGGTATGATCTTTATCCGGTTTATTTAAAAAGATGCAGCGATCTACATAGTTCTTTATCTTACTGATCCAATCTTGTACTTCCTTATCCCTTTGTTCCTGATCTTTCCATCCCGGAGCTTTGGCAGGAAAAGTTTCAATGAAAAAAATTCTTCCACCTGCTTCAACAAAATCAAATATTTTCTTTGCAGTTGATGGCTCTATGCTTTCTACTTGAGTTAAAAAAATAGAATGGTATTTTCTCTGCCCATACTGTAAATAGCCATTTTGGATAATTGAATCCTGTATCACGTTTTCAGATATATAATCACAGGCATTGCCATTTTGATGAATGGATTCCCATACTAATGTTTGCCATTCAGGATACATCAGGGCAGGGAAAGGATCATTTTGTGCACCATAAATGCTCCACAGATCTACTGTGGCAGGTAAAACAGCGATGTCAGCAAACATCGTTACCTGCTGCAAAATTGCGGATAGCCTTGCCTTGTAATCCACAAACTGTCGGAAATAAGGCCACCATGGATTTCTTTCATTAATAAATGTTCCATAGATCACCCAGCCGGGGGGAGCAGCATCAGGAGGCGAGTAATTGAATCCATGAAAAATGGGATGGGTGGTTCCCGAAATGATGCTTTGATCGCCAGCTATCTTCATCAGCTCAAGTGTTTCATTAAACACTTGATGGATATTCGTTAACTCCTCACAACTAATATGTTTTTTCCCTTTCAAATGAGCTGCTGATGAAACATATTTATTGATCATGGTATAAGCTCTTCCAATCCTGTAATCTGTTTCGCTCATCTCAACTCCCAACCCCGGCCTGATCCAAGTTTCACATTCTGGTATATCCACATCAAAACTTCCTTCAAGCGGAAAATATCCTCTTCCATAAGCTTGAACTCGTGACTGCACATTATTTTCTTTGCACCAGTTGATAAATGAATGAACAAATCTTTCATTGATCAACTCAGCTTTTGTTAATTCAAAATCATAACGCATTCGATTGATCATTTCTTTAAATGCTGCCCCATGCTTAGCTCCATGATCATAATCCCACACATTGCCCATGCTGGCTGTCTTGTACAATATAAATGGCAACCAAGGCATCAGATCATACCCTCTTCGTTTTTGAAATTCAGTAAGCATATCAGCGCACCAATTAGCACCTTCTAATTCTAAGCTATCGGTGAAAAGTGAACGGATCTGTGTTGAAAGAGCTCCGATCTTCTCCTGTATTTCATCGCTCATCTTGGTCAGGTATTTTTTAACGGCCTGTTCATTGTAATGATTCAGCACAGGACCCGTAGCACCAGGCGCTCCTTGGATCACCTGCATAAAACCATGAATTTTTACCAATGCGTACAGCACATATTTTCCTTCAGGAATTTTGCAGCGGATAGTTCCGTCAATTATTTGAGCGGAAAGATCTTTTATACCATCAAGATTGTTGATAATAGATGGAGCTAATTGAACCGAAAGTATTTCCATTGTTCGTCCAGGAAAAGGAGAACTGATTGGCGGGTCCGCTTCTTTAAACAGATCAAAAAGTGATACTTCATAATCCAAAGGCCCTTCTAATTTTTTTGTTCCGATAACAACTGCCTGCGATCGCTCTTCACCTTCAAGCCACTCGGCGCCAAACGGCCATCCTGATCCCACGATCAGATCGCAAGTCATATCGAGTGATCTTGCTTCTGCTAAACTGAATTTCAATAACTCGATCCACTCAGGGCTCAACCATTGAAGAGATTGTTTGCCTAAGTCGTTTGTTCTTGCAGGAAACTTGATAGGATTTATTTCTACCCCTCCGATGCCCGCTTGCTTGAGCAAGCGAAGCTCTCTCGCCAATTCATCACGCTCTATCTTGTCTCCATTCCACCACCATCGGACATAAGGTCGGTAAACAGAAGTAGGGTTTTTAAAAATAGAATACAGATCGACTACCTCTTCATCATGAGAGAAAAATGATAACAGCTTTCTGAAATGATAGCTGCTGGTTAAAATGGAGCTTTGTACAATAAAGCTTCTTCTGTTCAATCGGATTTATTTATTTTGATAACGACGTTCTAATAAAGTCTTCATCCAATTATTTAATCTCCATTGTTCTTGTTCCGGCGAACCTGGGCGGTTTGCAAAAACCATGTAAGGAGGTGGTCCAAATTCGGGGGTAATTGTGCAATAGCTTGCACCATCCCTTGCTCTCGACTCTATCCATTGGTCCCAAATCTTCAAATGTGCATTAAGTGCTTCGGCATATTCTGGTGCAACAGGTTCCCATACTTGCGGTCCTTCAACATGTCCAACTCTTGCGTGAATATGACGCGCATGCTCAATTGCTTTTTGTACCGTTGATAATTGATCTTCCAAATAACTTTCCGAAACACAAAACCAGTGAGAAACATCAAGAGTCAATAACAAATCAGGATGTTTTTCAAGCAAAGGAGCTACTGCATGTGCAGCAAAAGCCCATTTGTTACGATGAGTTTCCTGATAAATAGGGATGCCTGTTTGCTTGCTTACAGCTGAGCAGCAATGAAGACATTCTTCAATTTGTTGCTCGGTAAAATATTCTCTTCCTGTTTGTGCGCTGATATGCAATGGAGCCATATTATCATTGCGAATAGCACAGAGATCAAACAATTGATGCTTTAATGCAGATAAATAATCTTCAAATTTGTTGTAATGCTCAACAACAGTCATGACTATGCAAAATTCCAGTTCATACTGTTGCAACAACCTTAGCACTTTTTGGTAATCTTCTTTTTTACTGTAAGGGAACCATTCAATTCCCGCGTACCCTTCTCTTTTTACATCCCCAAGAAAAATTTCCCATGGAATATTTTCAAAACCCCACCTGGGACAAAAGAATTTTATTTTCATTTGAATATCCTATTGTTTTTTGGCCAAATGGAATTCGCCATAAAAATTTTCATCGCGATTGATAAAAATTTGCTCGAAAATTTTTATGGCTCATTTCATGCGCTCACCGGAGTTGATACATGATAAATAAGAGGGTTCTGCTCATCATTATTTAATCGGTCTCCGATCTTCAAACTATGCAAATAAGCATCAGGTAAAATATTTGGCTCGCCGTTAAATGTATTGCCATCAGGCATATAAGCACAGGTCATGGCGCGGCGGAAACCGCTGGTCATATTGGCGTTGGCGCCATGCACGGTAAGGCCATTATGAAAAGAGCAACTGCCCGCTTTCATTGGCGCTGCCACGGGCTTTGAATTTTTTAGTTGGGGATAGATTTCGAAAATGCCATCCATATTTCTGCCAATGGTTATTTTGTTAAAGTTCGTAACCTTGTGAGAGCCGGGTATAAAGAACAAGCACCCATTTTCTAAGGTGGCGTCATCTAAAGCAATCCATATCGAGATCGCACGTCGATCCGAAAATGACCAGAAGGGAGTATCCAAGTGCCATGCAGTTGGATTGGCCCATGGTCGTTTGATCAATGCCTGATCATGCCAGATCCGAATTCCATCAGCGCCTGATAATTGAGATGCCATCTGACCAATTCGTTGATCGATCATCAATTCTTTTACGGATTCATTAGTTTGCCAGAGATTCAATAACTGGTCAAATACTTTTGCAAAGTAATCGGAATCCTCATTGATGCCATCTGCTTCACCAGTCTTTATGTCTTTTCCTGGAATTTTTATTCCTGCCCTTTCCTCCACAGCAGTAGTAACAGCTTTGCGCCAATGATCTAACTCTTCGGGAGACAGAAAATTTTCAATAACGATAAAGCCATTGGCTTGATAATTTTGGATTTGATCCTCGTTTAGCTGGTATTTCATAATTGACACCGATTATAAAGTGAAAGTTAGATGAAGTTGATTAAAAGCTCAAAAGTTCTTGATCATTCATAAGAGAGTTGAAGATGGCACGATCACCGGAAAATTTTTTCCAATTCGGGCAATTTCAATTTTTGTTCGACCTTATTAATATTTTCAATTCCTTTTAAAATGGCATCCGGGTTAAAAGAAATACTATCGATTCCCTGCTCAACCAAAAAAGATGCAAATTCAGGAAAGTCACTTGGAGCTTGACCACATAATCCTATTTTAACTCCACCCTGTTTAGACATCTTTATTATTGAAGAAATAGTTTCTTTCACCGCCTTATTTTGTTCGTCAAAAAGATCGGCCACTATTGCAGAGTCCCTGTCAATTCCCAATATTAATTGCGTTAAATCGTTTGATCCAATGGAGAATCCATCAAAACGTTTCCCAAATTCATTTCCAAGTATCACGTTCGAAGGGATCTCTACCATCATATAAATTTGCAATGTTTCATCTTTGAGGCGACTCAATCCATTTTCTTCCATCACCGCAATTACTTTATCAGCTTCATCAATAGTTCGGCAGAAGGGTATCATCACCTTTACATTTGTCAATCCCATCTCATCTCTTACCATTTTTATTGCGTCGCACTCAAGGCGAAAACCTTCCTTATACCGCTCATTATAGTATCTTGATGCCCCACGAAAACCAAGCATTGGATTTTCTTCTTTCGGCTCAAATTCTTCTCCTCCTATCAGATTTGCATATTCATTTGTTTTAAAATCACTCAGGCGCACCAGCACATCTTTAGGATAAAACGCAGCAGCAATGGTGGCTACACCTTCCGCTAATTTTTCAATAAAATATTTTTTTTTGTCAGAATACTGATGAGTAAGTATCTCAATTTTCCGTTTTGCTTTCTTATTCTTTAGTTCATCAAATCTTACTAGTGCCATTGGGTGCACCTGTATAAAATGTGTGATGATGAATTCAATTCGCATTAAACCTACCCCCTTGTTAGGATAAAATGATAACTTGAAACCAAGATCAGGCTCACCAAGAATCATCATGATTGCAGGAATTTCGGGAATCTTTATATTTCTTAGGTCATGTTCAATTTCTTCAAAATCCAATTTACCGTTATATACAAAACCCGTTCTGCCTTCTGCGCATGAAATTGTTATTTCCTGACCGTCTTCTATTTTTTCGGTCGCATCGCCGCAGCCTACTATAGCGGGAACTCCTAACTCTCTTGCAACAATAGCTGCATGACTTGTTCTTCCTCCTTTATTTGTAACGATACCGCCTGATTTTTTAAGAATGGGGTCCCAGTCGGGACTGGTAATATCAGTTATCACAATTTCCCCTTCATGAAGTTTATCTGCATCTTTTGGTGATGCCAAAATCTTTGCAATACCAGTAGTAAGTTTTGACCCAATGGCCTCTCCCTGAACAATACTTTCTCCTTTTTCTTTTAACCTGTATTCTATAACCTTGTATGATTCTTTTTGTGAGTGAATTGTTTCCGGTCTTGCTTGAACAATGAAAAGTTCATTAGTAAGACCGTCTTTTGCCCACTCAATGTCCATTGGTTTTTTGTAATGTTCTTCAATTGTGTATGCCCATTTGGCAAGGGTAGTAATTTCATCATCATTCAAAACAAACTGTTCTCTTTTTGCTTTTGTTGTTTTTGTATTTTTCGTGGTTGATGATCCTTTTAATTTCACAGAATAAATCATCGTTTTGGCCTTATCACCAAGCTTTTTTAGAATGATTGCTTTTTTATTTTGCGAAAGTGTTGGCTTGAAAACATAAAATTCATCGGGATTTACCTCACCCTGTACAATGTTTTCTCCAAGCCCCCACACGCCTGAAATATGTATGACATTGCGAAAACCAGATTCGGGTTCCAATGTAAAAGCAACACCAGCACAGCCTTTGTCTGCCCTCACCATTTTTTGAACGCCAACAGATAAAGCGACTTTGAAATGCTCAAAGTGATTGTCTTCACGATACTTAATAGCCCTGTCAGTATATAATGAAGCAAAGCACCTTTGTACGGCTTTTATCAATGCTGCTTCTCCTTTTATATTAAGATATGTCTCATGTTGTCCGGCAAAGCTTGCATTGGGCAGGTCTTCGGCGGTAGCACTGCTTCGCACGGCTACCTCAACGTCGTGATCTCCGCATAGTTCTTTATAAGCGTCAATAATTGCTTTCTGTAAATCATCCGGCATTTTTGCGGTAATCATCATGTTCCTGGCTTGAGTCCCGATTTCCTTGAGGTTGGAAAATTTTTTTGTATCCAGTTGATCCATTATTTGTCGCAACGGATCGTTCAACTGATTATTCTCTAAAAAAATTTTAAAAGCAAAGGCTGTTGTCGCAAAGCCATCTGGTATTCGTATTCCCTTTGATGAAAGTTGCGTGAACATCTCACCCAAAGATGAATTTTTACCTCCAACCAAAGCTGTATCTGATATACTGATTTCGCTGAATTTTTTTGTAAGTGCTTCCATTATTAAATTTTTTAATTCAGAAATTCCAGGTTCGCATATAATAATGTTTCAAAAAAAATACCTATTTGCATTTAGTAATCTTATATAATAGAAGTTATCAGAAATGTCTGTAGATAATAAGTGAGATAATTGATATAAAGTTTTAATTTGAAGCAGGCTGTAAAATAAAAATAGAAGGACCTTTTTATTATTAATAATCAATTTATATGTGCAAATGTTTGAATCCTAAAAATAGGTGCTGGCACAGTTTTTAACCTATTTCTCTTGTTCTCTCCTTTGGGGTGCTTCCTGAAAAGGAACCTGAGATTACACTCATAATCACCTGATCTGGACAATGCCAGCGAAGGGAAAGAAGAGAACCGCAGAGGCTCTGGATAAAACCAGAGCTTCTCCTTTTATATAGACAGCGAACCTGATCACAGGAAAAAATGAGGAAGCAACAGAAGAATAATATTGCTTGATCTAACGATTTAAGGCTGCTGTCGACACAATTAGCCGCTGTGTATGCACAATTTACCCGCAACAAGGTCTATTGTTACCTTCGTACATCACGCATTCAAGTGATTAAGCTTAATTCAAAATATAAAACGGTTTTTTTGCATGTGCTTGTATGGAGCTTGCTGTTTACATTGCCTCATCTTTTCATGGATAACAGAAATATCCGTCCTGGGTCTTTTCCCGTCTCATTTTATACCGTTACAAATCTTTATCACATTGGCTTGTTTTACCTCAATGTATTTGTATTATATCCTTTATTTTTTAATAAACGAAGATGGTGGGTTTTCATATTGATAATAGCGGCGATTTTAGTTGTGTCCTTTTATTTAAAGTTGTTTATAACAAGGCAATGGTATTCAGAGGTCATAATAGATAAATGGACATATCGCATTCTTTTTTTTCCTCCGGTTCCTTTTCTTATTGCAAGTACTATATACCGTATTGTCGTTGATAAAATCGCTTATGACAAAAAGCAAAAGGAAATTGTGGCGGAGCAATTGGCGATGAAACTGAAATTTTTACGATCACAGATCAGTCCGCATTTTATTTTTAACGTGCTTACGAATCTTGTATCACTTGCCAGAAAAAAATCAGAGCAGTTGGAACCGCAATTGATCAAGCTTTCTGATCTTATGAGGTACATATTATACGAATCGGATGAAAAAAAAGTCCCATTGGCAAAAGAGATTGAATACTTGGAAAGCTATATTGAATTGCAAAAGCTCAGGTTTGGTCATGATGTCGCGATCAATGTAAATCTTCGGCTTGATGAAAACGAATTGCAACGCAGCATTGAACCTATGCTTTTAATCCCTTTTGTGGAAAATGCTTTTAAACATGGTATGGGAGTTGATCAACCGATGATAGAAATTGAACTTGCTGGTGATGAGGGTAAGCTTGAATTTGATGTAAAAAATAAATTTAATGAAGATGGAACAGAAACAAAGGATATGAGCTCAGGAATTGGTTTGGAAAATGTACAATCGAGATTAGCCTTGCTTTATCCAAAAGAGCATAAGCTTGTTATCAGGAAAGAGGATAATTTATTTCATATTCACTTAACACTTCAATTAAGATGATGAAATGCATTGCCGTTGATGATGAAAAGCTGGTGCTTGAATTGCTGGTTGACAATATTAGGCAAGTACCATACTTGCAGTTGGTAAAAGCATGCAAAAATGCGTTGGAAGCTATTGAAGTGTTGCAAAAGGAAAAAATTGATCTCATTTTTCTTGACATTCAAATGCCCAAGCTCAGTGGTTTGCAATTTATAAAGACATTGCAACAGCCGCCCATGGTCATTGTTATTACAGCTTATGAACATTATGCTTTGGAAGGCTATAATCTCAATGTTATTGATTATCTACTGAAACCAGTTCCATTCGAGAGATTTTTAAAGGCTTGTAATAAGGCAAAGGAATTGTTTGATCTCAGAAGCAATAAAGCAACCTCGCAAAAGGAAGAGCCCGATCACATTTTCGTGAATGTGGAGTACACCCTTGTGAAGATTTTGTTCTCCGATATTTTATTTATTGAAGGTCTAAAAGATTATATCAAGATACATCTTGCCTCGTCCTCAAAGCCGGTGCTGACAAAAATGAGCTTGAAAGCGATCGAGGAAAAACTGCCGGTTGATAAATTTATTCGCATCCATAAATCTTATATCGTTGCTGTTGATAAGATCACGGTGATCAAGAGAGATCTTATCAATATAGGCAACCTTGAAATTCCTGTAAGTGATTTTTACAAGGAGAACTTACAAAAGGTCACGAACAGATAAAATAAGTTTTCATTTTTTCCTGTTTCGTCGAAACAATTCCCCCTTACCTCTACTCTCAAATTTTACGGGCATAATGCAACCGAGATTTGTGTTTCAAAGAACAGAGTAAAATGTTTATTTCAAATCATGCAACTCAAAAATTTGAAAAATGAAAAAAGTAATTTTTTTAATCGCGGCCACAGCAATTGTATATATTACTAAAATGTATGCTCAGCAATCGCACCCGCCAACTGAAATGCCTTACAATGTGTCTTCTGGGAAAGGCTATCCCCAATTACCGGGTTTTTCCCATAAAGAATTAAATAAAGAAACAGTTGACTTTATTGCTAAATACGCTTTCAATGATGTTAGTTATAGAGTGGGTTATGATAAAAATGGCAACTGGCTTTATACCATTCGCACCTATGCTGAAAACAAGCTTCCTCGTAATGTGCGTCTTATTGCTAAAAGATCTTACAAGGATTACCATATTACATTGGTAGAAGAAATTGAACAACCCAGTGATAGTTTTACCTATATCATTCACCTTGAGGGAAAAACGGCTTGGATAAATCTACGGGTTTGTAATGGAGAAATCGATGAGTGGCAAAAATTTAATAAACCCGAAAATTGAGGTTTTATAAATCAGATATAAGGAACTACAAACAACCATCAAAGAAAAATCAAATCACTGTTATTTTTTAACGAAGCGGATCAATGAAGGAACAATCATAGATGTGATTGAACAGTTGAAATAATCATTTCATTTTTACTACAAACAAAATTTAATCATCTAAAATTTAAAACTATGCCTTTTGCATTCCTTATTTTAATCAGAATATTATTTGTCGCAAGTATGGTATTCATTATTGGATACGTTTTTGGCAATTTTTCAAAAAATGTTGCTCTTACTTGGATTACAAGATTTGCCTCTATACTTGTCATTGTACTATTTATTGGAGCCAACATTTTTCTTTTCCGGGTTGGTGCATGGCATCGAGGAAATTTAAGTGGAAAATATAATTGTACATGGCAGCGTGATACAACTATAAATAAATAATTGACGATCATGTTAAGTTTGAAAGCATCAACGCAAAGAAAGATCTTTAGATGGGTACACATCATCTTAAGTGTACCCATCATTGGATTTGTGTACGGACCGATATCAAAAATTCCGCAGGCTGCTTTTGCCGTGCGATGGATATTTTTTCCAATCGTTGTTATCTCGGGCTTATGGATGTGGAAGGGCCATTTGGTAAAAAAATTGATTAAAAAGAAAACAAAACAAAAAATTCTTATTGCGGCAAACCAGCATGCGCGATATAAAAAAGGCTGATCTTGCTAAAAGGGACTATGAAAAATTACGAAAAATATTCTTAGGACAGCGCAGGATTATTTTCAGTCTTGACTTAAAACTGATCGATGTACGACTTACATTTATATCAGCGCTATTACTAATAATGAATGGCTTACAATAAAAATTTTGAAAAATGACGAATATCAAACTTTGGGGAATTGATTTAGGCGGTACCAAAATAGAATGCGCTGTATTAGATTCTAATCTCAATCTTGTCATTCGTAAACGAATTGCTACAGAGGCTGCTAAAGGATACGATCATATTCTTTCACAAATCAAAAAGCTGGTAAATGAAGTATCACATGAAATAGGAGAGAAGCCTTCAAAAATTGGATTTGGTACACCGGGCGTTCTTGAGCCGGAAACAAGGACAATGAAAAATTGTAATACCGTTTGCTTAAATGGAAAACCAATGGGAACAGACCTTGAACGAGAGCTTAACCTTCCGGTGAAACTAGCCAATGATGCCAACTGTTTTGCATTGGCTGAGGTGCTGATGGGCTCAGGTAAAAACTATCCAAATGCAGAGGTGATATTTGGAGTAATTATGGGAACCGGTGTAGGCGGCGGTTTAATCGTAAATAAAAAAATTATTGAAGGTCGTCATGGTTTAGGTGGCGAATGGGGACATAATATTTTAGAAGAAAATGGAGAACCCTGTTATTGCGGCAAGCGAGGTTGTGTGGAGAAAGTGATCTCTGGCCCTGGTTTAGAAAATTATTATAAAAAGATCAGCGGAAGTGTTTTATCATTAAAAAATATACTTCAAAACTATTTACAAGGAACTGATGTATATGCCAACAAAACGATTGAGCGATTGCTGGAAAATTATGGGAAGGCAATATCGGTTATTGTAAATATCATTGATCCTGATCTTATTATTATCGGTGGCGGAGTTGGCAACATTGATCTTTTATATTCAGAAGGATATGAACGCATCAAAAAATATGTCTTCAACAATGGTAAGTTGACCACCCCAATCTGCAAGCCCAAATTGGGCGACAGTGCCGGAGTATTTGGAGCAGCACTTCTTTGCAAGAATCAGTCAATTTAATAGACTGATTTAAAGTTTTAGTGTGCATGCAGCATTTCTTATGATTTTTTTGTTTTAACTTAATCGAAGAATATTGCTCGATTTCACGTAACGCAAAACTAAAACACATGAGAAAACCAAAACTGCTTCTGCTGATGGGGCTTGTTATGTCCATTCAGCTCCTCCAAGCACAAACAACTGTTACCGGTAAGGTAGTAGATTCCAAAGACGGAACCCCCATCGCCGGAGCATCGATAAAAGCAAAAGGCAGCAATATAGGTACCACTACCGGAATTGACGGAATCTTCAAACTCAATGTCAGCAACACAAGTAAGACACTTATTATCTCTGCAATTGGGTATGGTGAACAAGAAGTGGCCGTTTCCGAAAACGTTTCTGTTTCAATGGCGCCTTCCGATAAATCACTTAGTGAAGTTGTTGTCGTAGGATATGGCACAAAGATCAAACGCGACATTACAGGTTCCATTTCTAAAATAGGAGCAAAAGAAATAGGTAACACTCCCGTAACGAGCTTTGAAAACGCAATACAAGGCAAAGCTGCCGGTGTTTTTATTGAACAGCAAAATGGAAAATTGGGACAAGGAATAAAAGTTCGGGTTCGTGGTTCCGCTTCTGTTACTGCGGGTAACGAACCTTTTTATGTGGTAGATGGTGTTCCGGTTATCACTTCAGATCTTTCCAGCAATGGCGCTACAACCAGTCCCTTAGCCGATATAAACCCAAATGATATAGAATCCATAGATATTTTGAAAGATGCTTCTGCTGCGGCAATCTACGGCTCAAGGGCTTCAAATGGTGTTGTTCTTATAACGACTAAGAAAGGAAAAGTTGGAAAAACAAAAATTGACTTTGGCTATTTTACGGGAACGCAAAAACCAACGAACAGGGTTGAATTTATGAATGCCGAGGAATATGTCAATTATTTCAGACAAGCGGCAATTGGTGCGGCCAAACAAGATTTTAAGCTGGGTCTTTACCCAACATTAGCCGCTGCTACCACTGCTGAGAATACATTTGTAGAAAGCAGATTGAATCGTTATTCTGCAGGTAACAACGATTATCAAACCTATAAAGTAAATACGGATTGGCAGGATCTTGCTTTCCAAGATGCGCCTATTTCTCAATATGATCTTAGCCTGTCTGGTGGGAACGACAGAACTACTTTTTACATAGCTGGTCAGTATCTTGATCAAAAAGGAATTATTGCCCGCAACTCCTTAAAACGATATTCAAGCAGGGTTAATCTTGAAAATAAGGTGAACAGTTGGCTGAGTGCAGGTATTAATTTAAGCTTTGTTCGTACCATCAATAAAAGAGTTTCAAATGATAATGCTTTTGCGACGCCATTACAGTTAGTAGCATTATCGCCAATTACTCCAACGATTGATCCTCGTACAGGATTGACGAGTGGGGCCTTAGATCTTGCAACGGGTCTTCCCAACTCAAATTTTCCTGTTTATTACAATCCGATGTTAAGTGTTGAGAACGCTTTATATAACACTACTATAAATCGCACATTGGGAAATGTGTTTGGAAACGTTTCCCTAGTTAAAGGATTAAGCTTTAGGACTGAATTAGGAATGGACCAGCTCAATCAAAATGAGGAATCCTATAATGGAAGGTTAACCAGAAGAAATAGTGGTTCTACATATGGAACGGGCTTCAATGCTTCGAACCAAGTACTAAGTATAAACACGAACAACTTTTTTAAATACAATATGCAGTTTAAATCTGTTCACAAACTCGATGCAACTGCTGGCATGAGCTATCAGAATTATAAAAATCAAGGAAACAGCGTATCGGCAAGAGATTTTCCAAGTGATGAATTTAAAAAACTGGCAAGTGCCGCTACTAACACAGCGTATTCTTCATCTGAAACAGAATACACCTTTCTCGGATATTTTGCCAGGGCCAACTATAGTTTCAATGATAAATATTTAGTAGCATTAAGCGGGCGTTACGATGCTTCATCCCGTTTCGGAAAAAACAGCAGATGGGGTTTTTTCCCCGCTGCTTCAGTAGGATGGATCGCATCAGACGAGAAATTTCTATCTGACATCGATTGGCTTAGTTTTTTAAAATTGAAGGCAAGTTGGGGTAAAACAGGTAATGCTGAAATTGGCAACTTTGCCTCCCGGGGATTATTCTCGGGTGATGCATCCTATGCTGGTAACCCCGGAACTCGTGCCACACAAATTCCAAACCCGGACTTAAAATGGGAAACAACGGCCAGCACAGATTTTGGGATCGAAGCTTCTGTTTTCAGAAGCAGGATCAGCATTGAAGCTGATTATTACCAACGTAAAACAACCGACTTGTTGTTGAATGTACCAGTTCCGGGCACAAGTGGTTTTAGTACACAATTGCGTAATGTTGGCAAGCTGCAAAATAAAGGATATGAGATTACATTAAACACAGTAAATATTAACGGCAAAAAATTCAGGTGGACGTCCAATATTAATTTTTCAGCAAACAGGAATAAGGTAACGGATTTGGGAGGACAGGTAATAACAGGTTTAAATGTTGCAAAAGAAGGTGAGGCCTTAGGAGTTTTTTACGCCAGGGAGTTTGCCGGAGCTGATCCTGCAACTGGCGATGCGATATATTATAAAAACACTTTGCTGCCAGATGGTAAACCCGACCGGACAACAACCAACGATTATAACCAGGCTGTTGATGTTGTTATTGGTAATCCAAATCCTGATTTTATATATGGTTTCAGGAATGACTTTACTTATTCAGGTTTTGAGCTGGATGTATTGTTGCAAGGAGTACATGGTAACGAGATTTACGCGGCCGGTGGGCAATACATGACTGCAAGCGGAAGTAATGGATTTGACAACCAAACCCGAGATCAATTAGCAGCATGGAAAAACCCAGGTGATATAACCAATGTACCTGAGGCCAGGTTGTTCTATCCAAACGGAGTAAACAATTCTTCACGCTACATCTATGATGGCTCTTATTTACGAGTAAAAGCTGTTACCCTTTCTTATACCTTGCCATCTAGTATTACGTCCAAGCTAAGAATTGATAGGGCGAAATTCTATGTAAGAGGGCAGAATTTGTTTACCGTCACCGATTACCCATTATGGGATCCGGAGGTAAATGCTGATTTCAGTGCAACCAACATTGTTCAGGGCAGAGATTTTTATAGTGTACCACAAGCAAGAACGATTGTGGTAGGAGTGAATATTGGTTTATAACTACAAAAAAATTTAAAATGAAAAACAAATTCATAAATATACTTGCGATAGTACTGTTGATCGCAATCACAAGTTGTCAGAAGAAACTAGATGTAAATCCGGCACAAAGTATAGATGAGAAAAACGCTTTAAACACAAGCTCGGGAGTATTAACTGCTCTAAACGGCGCTTATTCTAATTTAGGTAACTCTTCTTTGTATGGGGGTGATATTTTTCTTTACCAGGATTTGCTTGGCGATGCAGGAGAATTAAGATGGAATGGCACTTTCGCTCCCCTTACACAGATTTACAATAAAGCCATCCCCAAAAACAACACATTTGTTACGGCAACCTGGCTACAGAGTTACCGTGTGGTCAATGACGTGAATAATGTGCTTAGTGCTTTAGGAGTTGTGGATGCGAGTGTGAAAGATAGGGTAGAAGGGGAAGCAAAATTTATTCGTGGAAGCGTTTACTTTGATTTGGTACGTTCCTTTGCAAAAGCGTGGAATGATGGAACCCCATCCACCAATTTGGGTGTACCGATTGTATTAACTCCTACAAGAGATATTACGGAGGCAAACCAGGTTCCAAGAAATAAGGTTTCTGAAGTGTATGATCAGGTGATCAAGGACCTTAGCGATGCTGAAGCCAAATTGCCTGCAACAAATGGTTTTTATGCAACCAAATATTCTGCAGCAGCGATGCTGGCAAGGGTGTACCTCCAAAAAGCAGACTATACCAACGCGGCAGCAGCAGCTAACCGGGTAATTGCTTCAGGCAAATACACTTTAGCAACAACTTTTGCCGGAGTTTTCCCTGCTTCCTCCTCATCCCAGGTTCCAAACACATCAGAAGATGTGTTTGCTATGCAAGTGACTACAACCTCGGGAGTAAACGATTTTTATACATTCTATTCACCAAGCAGCAGAGGTGATATTGATATAAAACCAGCACATTTGGCTTTGTATGAAACAGGAGATGCAAGAAAGGCCTTCTTCGTTACATCGGGAGGATCAGTTTACACAGCAAGACATAACAGCAGGTATGCCAATGTTCGTATCATTCGTTTAGCTGAGATGTATCTTATAAGGGCAGAAGCCAATTTCAGGTTAGTAACCGCAGTGGGGGATACCCCATTGAATGATGAGAATCGAATTCGGCAAAGAGTTGGTTTAACTCCATTAACTGCTGCTGAATTAACGCTTGATAAAATTTTAAAAGAAAGAAAACTGGAATTATCTTTTGAAGGGCAGACATTAAATGATATTAAACGCCTACAAGGTACTGTAGCAGCATTGCCGTGGAACTCTCCAAAATTGGTATTTCCAATTCCTGACAGAGAGATTATCGCAAACCCTAACCTTGTGCAAAATGAAGGGTATTGACCGATAAGAATTACTTTTTACACTAAATACTCCTGAATTTTTCAGGAGTATTTTTTTAGAGAAACTGTTTTAAGCACGTTTAATTTTCACACTAAACTGAAGCATTTAACGTTATTAACAATTGTTATTGCCAGCTTTTCCAAGAAGCGGCAATTATTTAAAATCTAATAACTATGAAGTTTAAATTCTTCTGGGCATTTCCATATGCCTTCATTTTGATCTTATTCGTTTCCTGCAGAACATCTCACACAACAGTTTATCAAAAGCCTGAACAAAAAGTAGTTGTTGTAAAGGAACAACCAAAAGTGGTTGTTGTTAGAGAACAACCTGTTGTTATAATAGAAAGAGACAGAATGGAAAAAGAGAGGAGAGAAAAAGAAGAAAGGGATAGAAGGGAACGTGAAGAAAAGGAAAGGAAAGAACGGGAGGAAAAGTACAGGATGGAAAAAGAAAAGAAGATCAAGGAAGACATGGATAGAAGAATCCGCGAGGAAAAAGAGAAAAAAGACCGCGAAGAAAAAGATCGGGTAGAGAAAGAAAGAAAAGCTAAAGAGGATATGGATAGAAAGATCCGTGAAGAAAAAGAGAAGAAGGATCGTGAGGAAAAAGACAGGATGGAAAAAGAGAAGTTAGCTAGGGAAGAGAAAGATAAAAAAGATCGTGAAGAAAAGGATAGAATAGAAAAGGAAAGAAAGGCTAAAGAAGATATGGACAGAGAAAAGGCAGCTAAGGCAGAAAAAGAGAAAAAAGACCGTGAAGAAAAAGACAAAGTAGAAAAAGAGAAGAAGGCTAAGGAAGAGAAGGACAAAAAAGATAAGGAAGAAAAGGATAAGAAAGTGGGTGAGGAAAAGGACAAAAATCCTAAGGATGAAAAAGAAAAGAAGGGTAGTGAAGAAAAGCCCGAAAAGAAAAATAAATCCTAATCATAGGAAACAAGATGATGCTGATCTCTTAAGCTGGTTCTAGTATCTTTGGATAATTAATTCGGGATTTTTAGATGTTTAAAGAACCATGTCAATGATCCGCACTGCAACCGATTCAGATGCTGAATCTATTCTGGAAATTTACGCTCCTTACATAACAAACACTTCTTACACTTTTGAGACAGAAGTTCCAACCGTAAAATCGTTTCAGGAAAGGATCAATAATTATTTGCAAACATGGCCCTGGTTGGTTTGTGAGATTGACGGGATCATTGCGGGTTATGCTTATGGATCAAAGCATAGGGAAAGAGTTGCTTATCAATGGAGCGTTGAGTGTTCAGTTTATATTCATGATCATTTTCAAAGAGCAGGAGTAGCGAAAGCATTATACTCTGCCTTGATTGAAATTTTAAAACTGCAGGGCTTCAGAAATTTATATGCAGTGATCAATTTACCGAACGAAAAAAGCGTGGCTTTTCATGAGAATATGGGCTTTGAATATTTCGCTGTTTATAAAAATGTAGGCTATAAATTGGGCAAATGGAAAAATGTAGGTTGGTGGCAATTGCAGTTAAATGAATATGCAATGGAACCCTCGCCTCCGATAAAGTTTTCTCAATTGAGTAAAACGGCTATTGAACCTATACTAAAATCCGCAGAAAGGTTTCTCAAAAAAGTTCAATAGCGCATTGCATCATCAAACACAGTAATTAGTATTAAGCTACATAAACCTATACTATTCCCCCATCAAAGGATCGGTTTTACTGGCTACTCCGGTTTCCACTCTGCCCGCATATCTTCTCTCAAATAATGAGTTGCCTTTTATTTTTATACTGAAATCATACCAGCCATGTGTTTTAGTCGTATTCAACACTATACTTAACAATCCTTCTTTCGCACCTATAGCACCCGCAACTGATCGCTCACGCGAACCGGTCTTGTATGCATTGTCTGTGATAATAAGATTTTGTTTTTGTTTATCCCTGTTATTGATCTGTATAACTATATTCCCCGTAAGTTGTTTGTTATTTTTTTTCTGTTCATACCTGCCAATCACATCAACTATTGGGTCGTTTTCATTACCTGTAAATTCTCGAAAAAAACCATTAGGCCCATACACATGCAAATAATAATGGCCGTTTTCAAAATCACTAATCAACCATCTATCACGTAAATCATCACCAGCTGCTACAGCGTATGCCCAAGCTCTCACATCTTGCTGCTGGTAGTTGCCTGGGGCATACACGTGAAACGCAGAT
>DASYQS010000042.1:0-199303 GCA_036005185.1 Chitinophagaceae bacterium
AATGTGAAAGGCTGAAAAGTAAGTCACCTATATAAAGGCACTTATCGTCTGACTTGTAAGAGCCGTGATAATGCGAGAGTATTATGTCCGGTTCTGTGAGAGGCTTGGGCTGAAATGCCCTTGCCTACTCGGCAAAATTCATTTCTAAAATAGGGCTTATTAATTGAAATTACAAAACCCAAATATCTCTTTTGTTTATAGCAGGGTGTTTGTTTTGATGCCGCCAACTGAATGTGTTTAAATTTCACCAACAATTTTGTTTAAATTGTCCATACATTTGAAATTGAAGATGTCAAAATAAAATAACCGCTGACGAATCGGTATTGCAAGTTTCTTTTTGTTGGTGTTTGTTTCTGTCGTTCGAATTGTCAAGTCGTCCACTATGTTAGCAATGAAATTAAAGACATAAAATTTCTTGCTTTATACATTGAGCCTGTCCTCATACGAAACCTCCTCTCCAAATTCTAAGTTACGTTTTAATATTCTTAGATACATTGCCCAGCAGTAGCAGGAAATCCTGTAATGCTCGTTGTCTTCTTTCCAACCTGTATGATAGAAGTGAATTCCTGTAACGTTGTTTTTAAAAATCAGCGTTAAGCCAACTTTGCTATTTATCCAGTCGGGGTCGGCATCCGTAATTGTCAGTTCAAATTCTTTGTCAGGGACGTATTTAGAAACAACTCCGCCCAGTTATATTCGGGTCCGAAAGAAAGATGATAAGTTTCCCCAATTGCAAGTTTGCCTGTCGAACTTTTGCTCCACCAAATATCTAAACCTTTTGGAGTTGAAACGCTTTTAAATACTTTTTCAAGAGGAGCGTTTATTTGGAAGTAATGAAATATGTCTGCCATTTATTTTTTCATTTACTGGTCAAAAGATTGTCTGCCTTGTTCTTTCATAATAGCTTCTCACAAGTCCATTAGATTGAACTTCAGTTCGTAGATGCTTGAATTGAAGGTCAATGTCAAGATATCCAAATAATGGGATACCACTTCCTATAAGTATTGGGGTTTTTGCAATAGTTAGCTCATCAATTAAATCTTCTTTCAAAAAGTCTTGTATTACTTTTCCTCCGTCAACATATATACTTGAAAAGCCTTTGCTTGAAAGATAGATTAGCAGCTCTTTTGGCTTCATTGAAAGAAGAGATACTTTCTCTCTTAATACTTCCGGTATTTGTTTAATGCTGTTGCTTAATACAAACACTTTTTTTTCATATGGCCAGGAAGAAAAAGTCATTACTTTTTCAAAAGTGCCCTTGCCAATTACGATTGCGTCTATTTCGTTCATGAATTCTTCGTAGGCATGGACAGCTTCATCATTGGCAAATTGAGTCAGCCAATTAATGTCCCCATCCTTTCTTGCGATAAAGCCATCAAGGCTTGTTCCTATATAAACTTTTGATCTCATTTTAATAGCCAGCAAATTGCTACACGTTGGATATTTTATAAACGTCCGCCCGGAACTGCAGCAATACTTTTTGTTGTGCGTCCGAATTTCTTTTACAAGTTATATTGCCCCAGCATCTTTCAATGTTTCTTCAATATAAACATGCGCTTTTTTCTTTGTCCATGCTAATGGTGTCGCCCATGATGCACCAGCTTTGTTCGGGTCTGCTCCTTGTTTAAGTAAATATTCAACCATTTCACTCTGTCCCCATCTTGCTGCTAAACCTAAAGGAGTGGATTGATAAGCCTTGTCAATCAAGTTTAAGTCAGCCCCGTATCGTATTAATAATTCTGCTTTGTCCATAAATCCTTTTTGTGCCATATCATGAAGGATAGTAACATGCTGCCAACTCATAACATTTGGGTTCATTCCCTTTTGCATTATAAATTCAGCAGCGTCGAAGCGTTCAAAATAATAAAATTGTGTCCACTTTAAAATGTCAGGTACTTTGGCTCCGTAACTTATTAAAAGTTCAATCATTTCACGGTGATTTTCTTTTACAGGCATCGTCAAAATTCCTTCACTCCAAAAATAAGTTTCGTCTAATGCAAATTCAGGATGCATTTTTAAAATTTGTTTTGTTTTATCCAAATCATTTTCATCCACTGCTTTTTCAAACTCATTTTGCTCAGGGCTGCGATTATAAAATATTCTTCCATTGTCGCCCTTGAATTTATGCATAGTGGTGTTAACAGCATATTCATCGAGCAAATTTTCTATTTCAGTATAGTCTCTGTCATGCGCAACAGTTTGCAAACTTTCCTCAAATGGATAAATATGATAATCCGGATCATGTGCTCCGTGAGACAATAAATATTTTACCAACTCTATATGACCTTCACGTACTGAAAAATGTATTGGTGGTGCATAATTATATTGAGCATAAATTAATTCAGGACATTCATCTTCAAGTCCTTTCACTTTATCTAAATCACCATTATGGCTTGCCAAAATTATTTCCCAAACTTTGGTAGTTGTGGAAATGACACCATTACCAACCTCCATTGACAAGTGTAGTTTTAGTTCTCTTGGCTGTATCATGTCTTATAATTTTGTGAGTCTATTCGCCATTGCCGGTGTTTTTCTTTTTCAAGGAGGCTTATTATAAAAACTTTTGTCACCTAAATTGTTTCATTTTGGCTTGCTTAAAAAGGCCTTTATTTCTGTATACACTTCTGCTGGTTTATCCTTCCATACAAAACTTGCTGCACCTTGTATGTCCTTCACTCTGATCGATGGATTTTTTAAAGTTATCTCATTCCACGAATCTATGAATTGTGGACGTACATAATTGTTGATCGGAACCAACAATATTTTATCATTGAATGTTGCTCTTAGTACCAATACAGGACATTTTATTTTTTCAAGTTCCAATGTAATATCCGAGGCAAAGAATTCACAAAGGTATCTCACCATTACAGGAAGTGGTTGTGACGCTGATTGTTTCCAGAGATTTGAAGCTCTTGTGCTATCAAGGGAATATATTTCAGGCAGGTAGTTGCCATCATTAAATTTTTTATGGCTCATTGTTTTAAACCATGCGGGAGCTGTGTACTTATCAATATATGAAATCATAGCTTTTAATGGATACGGTTTTGGTTCTCCTTTATCTATATAAATAAATTTTACAGGCCCTCCCAGTATAATAACACTTCCCACTTTATCGGGGTGATCAATGGCCATTCGTAAAGCCAACTGTGTGCCCTGGACAAAATGACCAACGATGACTGGTTTTCGAAGGTTTTGCTTTTTAATAAGCTTCATTAACCCTTCGATTATCCCTTTACTCCAATTTTGATCGCCATAGCTTGAATCCGTTAGCGGCATGGGTGGTGCATTTGTATTTCCATAACCAGGAACAGTAATGGCATACATAGTATAATTCTTTTTGTTGGCGTTTATAAAATCGTCAAAAACGGAAGCATCGAATCCCAATCCCGGGATGAGAATCAATGTTTGCTTTCCATTTCCTTTTTTTGTAAACCGGGGAATTGCCGCATACTCACTCGTTTTATAGCCTGGAGTATGAACAAGATTATTTACAGAGGAATCACTAATTGTTTTATTTTGAGCAAATGCAACACAAGCGAAGAGTATGAAAGAAAGGAGTAATAAAGTTACTTTGAATCGCATAGAAATGATTGATTGAGTAATGAAAACTTTATTGAGTTAATCAAGCTAGCGTCATGTATATTTCGATAGTAATAATGCCATTTCAAATGTTGAAACCTGGCAGCGTGTATAATCTCCCGAAATGTTTTTCCAATAGCAGTGGGAAGTTTATTCAAAGTGATGGCGCTCATAGCAAAAGTTTTAGATTTTGCAGTAAAATTATCAGCTAACAAAATGAATAGTGACCTGTTTTATAAGACAGGACGTATATTTTTATAAAACAGAACTGATTTCTTGCGATTGAATTGAATTCGGCAACTCATTAATAACATGATTAACAGGATTGTTGGTAGTGCTGAATAAAGAGCAGAACCCTGAAAGTGCGCAACTAAGTTTAATAGGTGCAAGGTAGCAGGGTACATAAAAATTTATAAACTAAATAACGTTGCGATCCGTGGAAATGATTTTGTAATCGGATGGAGTTTTACCGGTGATCTTTTTGAAAGCTGTATTGAACGATGATTTACTATTGAAGCCGACATCTAATGCAATTCCGTATATGGTAAACGACTGATATTTGGAGTCATTCACTCTGAGGATAAATTCATTCACCCTGTGCTCATTGACGTAGTCATTAAATGATTTAGCGAATTTTTCGTTGATGAGTTTAGAAAGCTGGTGCGGCGTCAAACCCACTTCCCGAGAAAGTAATGCAAGTTTCAAATCAGGATTGGTAAAAAGTTTATTTTCATTCATCAAGGCTTTTAATTTATTAATGTATCTGTCTCCTTCTTCTCCTGCAAATTGCATATATGCCTGGTATTTCCTGGTAAAATCAGGACTTATGATTTCCGGATTGAGTACTAATTTATAAGCGATAAAATAAATTATTCCTGAAGTTACAAGAGTATATATATAATTAGTTATGGAATTATACTTTCCATGAATAAGAATGAACAAATACAATGAAAATACAGTCGCAAAAAAAACCGAAAAACAAATAGTCAACTTGGTTAGCCATTTAATCCGTGCAGAAACCGAAATAATATATTGAGGATTATGAGGAAGGTTTTTAGCTTTCGTTATCCAGTGAAACGTGAAAAGCAGGTAAATAAATAGTTGTGCGTTCTGAACAGGAAGAATTATTTTTTCAATAAGGCGAATGGATAAATTACCTGCGAAAAAGGTACTGATTAACCAGTGCCATGATTGTGTGTCAGCTTTGAATATCGGTATGTTGATTAACAATTGTATAAAGTAGGGAATAAAATGGAGCCAGTATATTTTTTCCCATCGAAAAGAGGGATCAATAACTGACCTGGAATAAAAATAAAATAACGGGCCAAACAAAAACATCATACCGGAAGGCAGGACAAAGAACTGTGGCACATAATTTAAAAGCTCTGTACGAATGACGAGGTATCCAAAGTTAGTAAACAACATAAGTACAAGCATTGCCGACATTAGCTTTGATGCAAGAGAATTTTTAGCACCTCTGATTAAAATAAGAGGAATCAGGAAAATGCACTGGGCAATGCTGAGTGTAAACAATGTCGTCCAAATCATAATAATTAAATTTCAGCAATTTTTCTTCTACGCAACAGGAATAAAATGGAAATGTTATAACAAGGGAGCATTATGTCAATTTGGCTTCTATTTCTCTCTTTTAAGATTTATTACCAACTGTCAGAATTTTCGGGCTTTGCATTGGATATCTTTCCATCATTTCCGCTGCCTGCAGCAGCCGCTGCTTTTTCTCATTATCAAGAATTACGGTCTCTAAGTCCGGTGGACTCCATGCTTGCCCCACGCCAAATGAATTTTCTACAATTAATCCACTTTCCGTGATCTCTGCTTCTATTTCTTCCAGTAAATGAAAATATGCCGAAATAAAAGTCTTGTTTTTTAATGTGCTGTTAGTCCTTATCCCTGAAGTAACTTCTTCTCGTACCATTTCAAAATAGGCATCGTTGAAAACTTCTCCTGATGAAAGTGCATAATTTAAACCTGCAAATCTTGATATTGAAAAAGCCAATAAACGTCCATTATCTTTCAATATTCTTTTTGCTTCTTTCAGAACCTGAAGCCTATCTTTCTTTTCAATCAAATGATAAAGAGGACCGTTCAGTATGACTAAATCAGCCACATCATTTTCATAGCTAAGATTTCGGGCATCTTCAATTTTAATCGAAATAACGTTTGAGTTTGTTCCAAACCTGCTTTTGAATGTTTCTACGTGTTTGGGTACAATATCAGAAAAATAAATACGATGTCCCAATTCTGCAAGCCAGGATGAATAATGCCCTGTCCCTGCGCCAATGTCATAAATATTCAATGGTGTGGTTTTGATATACCTAAGAATCAATCTGCATGTGTGTTCTTTTTCAAGAATTCCACAAGCACTTTTTAGCCTGTTATCTTCATCAAAATAATTATAATTCTCAATAATTTCTTTGGTTATACTTTCCTTCGCCATTTGCTTTCAATTTTCAGTTGCCGATAAAATAAACTATATTTTTTGGAATATTGAAAAGGAATTGCTTTGTCAAACTGCATTGCCGATAGCTAGGGGCTTTCTGTTGTGCTGATATTCTGTGATCCTTCAGCTTGGAACAAATGTTGAACAGAAAGCTGATGTTAAAATTATTAAATTAAGCTGATAGTAAGAGTTAAGCCCGGACTGCAGCTGATAAGCGAATGGGACGATCAGTATATGTTCGTCAGCCAGCATAACAGAAAACCCCTTCCTGCGTTCGTTTTTTGTTCAATTATTTTTTTTGTCTTTTAAAATATTGCCAGTCCAGTTAATAATAATCTCTGCTACTTGCTTTTCTTCTCCCATGTACATATGGTCAGTATTTTTAATCATTGTTGTAGTTAATTGAACTTGTTTGAAATTCTTTTCAATGTTTGATTGCAAAGATTTTAATTCTGTTTCGCTACCTACATCATCATTTGTAGCATAAAAAATCAAAATGGGACAATGTACTTTTGCAACGCCGGCATTCTGTGGTGTGATCAAACCAAAAAAATCTTTCTCTTCCTGCGGCGTGTTTACAATGTCCATATACGTTGCAGCACTTATATACGAAGGAAAAGAACGTTTGGGGTCTTCTATAAGTTTATCCGGTTTGTTTTCGGACACATAGTGAATAGCCGGTAAATATTGTGTGGAATCAACAGCTCTTGTATCGGCGCTCACTTGTCCTGAAGCACAAACCAAACCTATTATTCGTGGGTCTTGTTTTTCGCACTGATATCTGCGTACTGCAGCCCATCCCGCACTATGTCCTACTAATATTATTTTTTTGAAACCTTTGAATGCTGCAAAGTCAATCCAGCCTGAAATATCTTTTACTTCATCGCTGGCTACTCCCCAATAACCGCCGCCTCTTAATCTTACACCTTTTTTATATCCTTCTACATTTCCGAGGTCGTGCATGCGAGTATTCACCGATATACATGTATAACCTTTTTCAGCAAGAGACCTTCCAATGGCAATGTAACTTGGTGAATAAAAATTTACTCCCCATCCGTGAACCCAGATAATTGCCACCTGTTGTGCTAACTCTTTATTAGCAGGAAATAAAACTCCTGCATTGAAAATAGTGTCCGTTGATATAGAATAAACTATTTCTTCGGGAAGGGTAGCAGCGGGTATAGGCAATCTGTATTTATTTTGTCCATAAGAATTAAAAGTAAATGTCAGTAAAAGGACAATCGTTATTATGAGTTTGTTCATGCCTTTGGTTTTGATTAGTTAAATATTTAAAATTCTCGAAAACCTACATCATAAGACGCAGACAATTGAAATGTGGTTACAGCTAATGCACGATTGCAATTGATGAATGTGTCACCTAAAATGACGCACAACAAATAAATTCATGGCGTTCGGAACTATTTTCCTTCAAAAATGGCATTTGATTATCAGCCTCTTATTCTTCGCCGTTTCAATTGTTGTTGCGCCAATACAATTTCGCTCCCGATGGCAAAACATTTTATCCCGATTGCAAATATGTTTCATTTTTGAAATTCAAGATCATGCCTGACATTTACAGCCATTTTACCGAACCCTAAAAAATAATTCTAAATCCACCATGAAGCCCTCTAATCCTGAGCTAAAGATTAAACCTTATTCTGCCAAACAATTATCCCGCATGTATGTCGTTTGCAAACCTACTTTTCTGAAATGGCTTCAGCCATTTATGGAAGAAATTGGGAAACGAAACGGACACTATTACACCGTTGCACAAGTGACCATCATCTTCGATAAAATAGGGGAGCCGCCAAAATAAAGCGTCCAGGAACTTTCATAAAAATTACAGCCTTGATTTGCTACATCAGTAAAAGAAGAGTTTCACAAGAAACGATTTTTCATACATTACTGTAATCAAATGCAAAGATTTTTAATCAAAGCCATTAGCCGTTAACTCTTATCTTATTAAAATTCATTTCGAATTTATGAATTGACGTTCAAGCGAGAAAATATATTTTGGGAGGAGTAATCTGGAACTAGTTACCAGGAAAATCATGTTGGTTTATGTCGATAAAATATCCAAGTCTACACCATTCCATTTTGTCTTTGGGATTTCAAACATGAAATAAATAAAGGTGATCTTATAGTGCTTGCAGTATTTGGTGGCGGGTTTACACGGGGAGCTACATTGGTGAAGTGGGAGTATTGAGGATTTTATGATTTGAGATATTAGAACTCCAGTTTCCAGACATGATTGTTATAACTTCCATTCTGAAACCCCAATGCGCCAAATGCTTTGTTACCGATTGAACCTATCGCCTGAATATATCCAGGTATTTCGCACACTGACCATGCATCAGTATTTAGATCAAACATTTCTATTTTGAAACTATTTGCTGAAATAATTAAGAATAAGATTTTATTATCTTTTATTACAATATTATTATTATAACTATTATTAGGTATTCCAGACATGTGATGAATTGTATGGCTACCTGTCACAACATCATAAACGTCAACAAGATCACTCCAGAATGGAGGCCCTGTCATATTTTCTCCACCAACAAAGAAGATTTTATTGCTAGCTGGAATGCATCCCATTTCGAATTTAGGTTCAGCCATGGTTGAAGTTGACCAGGTGTTTGTCACAGCATCCAAAATATCAATTTTATTGGATGCACCACCATATCTCCCGCCAGCGAAATAAACTTTATTATTAGATGAAGCGGCGGCAAGACTTATTCTTGGTTCACTTAAATGTGTAACCGTCCATGAATTAGAAGAAATGTCAAAGATGTCAACCACATCAGATGTTCCGTAATCATAAGAGCCACCACCACCAAAATAAATTTTGTTTCCAAGAGATGTCGCAGCAAGACCTTCTCTTGGCTGAGAAAGTTCAGCAGTTGACCAGGTATTTGTTGAAGCATCAAAAATATCAACTCGTGTTGTCTGTTCCCAACCATCCTGATCAATTCTTCCACCAGCAAAAAAAGCCTTATTGCCAGAAGAAGCGACTGCATAAAAAATTCTTGCCTGACTTAGTATTGTGGTTGACCAGGTATTTGTAAGCGTGTCATAAATATCAACCCTTGAATCTGTGGAAAATAGAATTTTATTACCTGCTGTAACAATTTTTACGATGTAGTCAGAAAAGGAAAGATTTCCGAATGGAATTGTCTGAATGCAATTCGTGAAACCCTGGCTATTTACAATTAACTGCACTGTATCTTTTGAAAACAACCCTCCCGCATCCGTCACTTTTAACTCGAACTGATAAATTCCTTCTACAAGATTTGTTACTTCTGTTTGTACCGTATTTGTATTTGCAATATTAAATAAAGAAGGACCTGAAATTTTTGTCCATGCATAACTGGTAATATTATTATCCGGATCAGTAGATCCGCTGCCATCAAGATTAACTGTATTAACCGGTAACGTTATGGTTGTATCATGTCCTGCATTGGCAATGGGTGGATGATTCGTTGTTGATGTAGCATCAACTGTTACTATCATTGTATCTTTTGCTGACAAACCCATATTATCTGTTATTTTCAATTCAAACTGGTAAGAACCAACTGAAAGGTTTTTTACGATAGTTCTTGCTGTTGTTGCACTATTGATATTAAAAGAAGCAGGGCCTGAAATTTTTGTCCAGAGAAAATTTGTTATTGTTCCATCCGGATCGCTGGAAAGACTTCCATCCACCTTCACACTATCAACTGGTAAAACAATAATAGTGTCTTTACCGGCATTGGCGATGGGTGGTTTATTTTTTTCTACACAGTTTTCACATGAATGTTCCTTTTTGCAGGAGATAAAAAATACAATACCGATGTATAAAATAAAGGCAATTAATTTAGGTATCCCTTTCATTATTATAAATTATAGAAAAGTCAGCGATAAATATTAACAATATTAGTACCTGCTGGTTCTGCGGGGATGCTTGGTGTCGCTACAACTGTTGCATTAGCGCTATTGCCATTTAATTGTATTTCAACAAGATTATCAGTACCAGCTAATAACGCTTGTGGTTGACAAAAGGCCCCAAAAGCGTTAATATCGGGTGAGTTATTACCTGAAATATCACAGCCCCAAAAATTTATCTTAAGCGTATTATCTGAAGATTTATTATTACCAGCAACACTTGTGCTTATTCCACCGAATGTATATATACCGCATGGTATATATACAATTGGAATATTGGGAAGCAGTTCGGGTGGCATCGGGGAAGGATTATTATTCCGGATGCTTGATCCATAAGCTTCAAAAATCGTTGTATTACCATTCCCCAATGCAGTTGCTACCTGGCTTAATCCACCGCCAAGAAACAAGCCCACACCATTTTCTTCAATACGATCTGCATGGGATGTTACTTCGATTGAACTATTTATAACTGTACTGCTTGCAGCATTATTAAATGCTCCTATTCCTACTCTGTTTCCATATATATAATTCTCAAGCAAGTTTACTTTGATAAAAGAACCTGAAGCGTTATTTGCATTTTGAATTTCAATGCCTGGGCCAAGAAAAGTAATGACGCCTGATATATCATTATGTTCAAGATCAGCATAAATTTTTCTTCCCGCCTGCTCTGGACGGCGGTTACGGATATCAATTCCTACTGAGCTGCCATTACCAATAATGTTTACATGAAAAATCCCGATATGAGTTTCCGTGGAAGGAAGATCAGTATCAATTACTGAAAAAGCATTGGCGGCAATGGTGCCTCCTTTCACTGTGAGCCATTCAAGATTGTTTGTACCTAACCCCATCCGTATGCCTCCGGTTCTGACAGATGGAATCGTAAACGAAGCAGCAGGCAAAGCTGATTCATCAATCACTACTGATTCGGGATGACCCGGCTGTCCCGTTAGTGACATATTCATCTGCAGTTCGAGTCTGCCTCCATTGATATTATTTGCATTTAAAATATAAACCCCGGGAGACAATACAATTTGGCTGCCTGCATTTTCAGGGTCATTAACTGCAACATAAAGCTGATTTATGTTGGAAACATAAATTCTTTTTGAGCTATTATCATTATTACTATTGGTAGCTACAGTGATCTCGTTCTGATTAGCTGGTTGATCAATTTGTTTTTGACATGAAAAAAAGAAGATGGAGCCGGAGATAAGCAGTAAAGTTGAATGGAGAATTTGTTTTTGCATAAAAAGTATTTTGTAGTGATAAAAACTTCAGCATAAAAGTATCTTTGTATAACCTCAGTATTTTTTATATTTCGTCAACTAACTATTACAAAATGGCAAACACCTGCAGCAGTAGCACCATAACCTGTTGACGACGACAAACGGTTTTCATCATGCAAACAATTGCAGATGTCTAATATCTACGAAGAGTTAATTTTTTACGAAGTAGATTGATTAAATTTATAAGACAATCCAGTTATGTGACCACTTATGATTTTATATTCTCCAACCAACTCCGCTACCGGGTAACAAGACACACCGCATTCTGGATTATCTGGTGGCTATATGTCATATTAGCCGTTTACTTACCTTCTCAGCCTTTTAAAGGATGGAACCTGAGCGGGCCTCATCCGATCCTCGACAAATACGGGCTTGCCTTTTTTATAAAAAAAACGTTATTCTTCAATACCCTTATTCCTGCTGTATTACCTCATGCTACCTTCACTTATGCAATAATTTATTTTCTGTTACCCCGCTTATTTTTAAAAAGAAAAAATATTGGAGCCATCATTTGCTTATGCATTGGAATAACAGCAAGTTTCTTTCTGCTTTCAATAATATTAATGTATGTACCGTATTATCATTCCAGAGTTTCAGGAATAAGAACAATCATGCCTTCTCTGGACGAAGTAATACAATTAACGTTCAAATCCAGCCTGGTCAATGTTCCTGTAGTGACAGGTATTGCAGTAATGATAAAGCTGGTAAAACGCTGGTGGATAAAACAGAAGGAAACTGAACAACTGACTAAGGAAAAAGCAAAAGCAGAACTTCAGTTATTGAAAGCACAGATACATCCGCATTTTCTTTTCAATACACTAAACAATATTTACTTTTTTACTTTATCTAATTCCAAACAAGCGCCTGAAATGATAAAGAAGCTTTCAGGGATGCTGAATTATATCCTGAATGAATGCAATCAACCCACTGTACCGCTTAACAAAGAATTAAAAATGATACAGGATTATATGGCCCTGGAAAAAATCCGCTATGGCGAACAAATGGATATGGGTTTTGAAATAAAAGGCAACTGTGATAATAAATTGATTGCCCCGCTCCTGCTGATCCCCTTTGTAGAAAACAGTTTTAAACATGGCGCCAGTAAAATGCTGATGCCCCCATCTGTAAAACTCAACATCAGTGTAGAAGAAAAAGACCTGCATTTTTTATTAACCAACAATACACCGGGTGCACCAATACAAACATCCAGGAATGGCAGCATTGGTTTAAAAAATGTAAAGAAGAGATTACAGTTATTATACCCTGCCACCCATGAATTGAATATTATTTCAGAGTCAGGAATTTTCACGGTTTTTATGAAAATAAGGTTAGAAGAAAATGTTGACAAAGTAAACACTGAAGAAATAAATCACCCAACAGACTATGCAATGGCATGAATTTGTTTTTTCCAATGAGCGTAAAATTCGTTACCAGCGGCACCTTGCATTCTGGGTAACCTGGTGGGTTTATTTTTCCGTCGTTTATTTTTTATACCAGGAGCCACGTACCGGAATTTCTCCCGGGAACTACACCTATACGAATTTCAATTCGCTTATTCTTTTAAAATCCTTTTTATTAGTCATATTACTGGCGACCGGCACCTATTTTTTTATTTACTTTTTATTACCCCGTTACCTTATAAAAAAGAAATGGTTGAAATTGACGGGCGGAATTTTATTATTGGCCTTTTTACTATTTTCAGTTTCGTACCTGATGTATACGCAGGTATTTTCATTTGTCAATTCCCTGTTCCATATCGCGGCTGGCAAGCCGGAACCTACACAGCTCTGGAGCAGTATTAGCATTGGTTTATTAAATACACCAAAAGTAATTGCAACAGCAGCAACTATTAAATTAATAAAATACTGGTGGCTGAAGCAGAAAGAAAAAGAAGAATTAGAAAGAGAAAAAATTAATGCAGAACTGCAATTGCTGAAAGCGCAGGTACGTCCCGGTTTTTTATTCAATGCGCTCAATAATATTTATGCTTATTCGCTGGCAGGCTCTCCACGGGCATCCGAAATGTTGCTGAAACTTTCTGACCTGCTGAGTTATATGCTGTATGAATGTGATAAACCATTAGTGCCATTGAAAAAAGAAATTGAAATGATGAAAGAATACATGGCGTTGGAAAAAATAAGACAAAATGATTTGCTGGAAATGGAAGTGAATGTAAAGGGTGAACTGAACGAAAAAAATATTGCCCCTTTTTTGCTGCTGCCATTTATTGAAAACAGTTTCAGGCTGAGTGGTCATATAACGGAACAGCCCTGGATTAATATGGACATTGAGGCAGAGGGAAATAGTTTTTCAATGAAACTCACCAATGGAGTGGAAAAAGAAAAACAAAACAGCCAGGAGCCTCATTCAAATGGGTTAGCCAATGTACAAAAACGTTTAACTTTATTGTACCCGGAAAAACATGAACTGAAACTAAGTGCAGAACAGGAAATGCTGGTAGTGCTGTTAAAAATCCAGCTTGATGAAAATTTACCTGCCTCAGTTGAAAAAGATTATAATATCAGGAATGGCGACATAACACAAAAACAACAGGACATTTATGTTGACCCATAAAAAAATACAGTGCCTCATAATTGATGATGAGCCGCTGGCAAGAGAGATGATCAAAAAGCATATTGCGGGAGTGGATGCATTGGAGCTGGCTGGTACCTGTTCCAATGCAGTAGAAGCCATTTCATTTATGAAAGAGCACTTAGTTGATCTTTTATTTCTCGATATACAAATGCCCCAACTATTGGGAACTAACTTCATCCGTACACTAAAAAATCCACCCAAAGTTATTTTTACTACCGCTTACCGCAAATATGCTGTGGAAGGTTTTGAGTTAGATGCCGTGGATTATATACTGAAACCGATTTCCTTTGAACGTTTCCTGAAGGCTGTAAACAAAGTTTTGCAAATTAATCTTGCCACTGTTGCCGGTGCTTCCATTAACGAAAATCATCCTGAACAACCCAGCTCTTTTCTCTATTTCAGGGTTGACCGCAAAATGGTAAAAGTTTTTTTCAATGATATTTTATTTATCGAGGCGCTGAAAGATTATATCCGGATTGTAACCTCTAACAAAACAATCGTTACCAAATATGTCTTTTCAACACTCGAAGAATTACTTCCTTCCAATGAGTTCCTGCGAATCCATAAATCCTATATTATCGCCATTAATAAAATTGACAGTTATAATGCGGACAGCGTACAAATAGTAAAACATGAACTGCCCGTTGGCAGAATGTTTAAGCTCGATGTAAGCCGTGTGCTGAATGCTTCTTCTGCCACCTAAACCCCGGCAGGTCATAATGTTGTTGAATTTGCCTTATTGCAATGAAAAAAAATCTTTTCTATATAATAATTACATCTGCTCTTTTTTCTTTATTTCCATTTACAGCATCATCACAGGCCCGCATTATAAAAGGAATAGTAAAGTCAGGCGAAGAAGTTTTACCAGCCGCTACTGTTACTGTGGGAAATAAAATAACGCTTACCAACTATGCAGGTGAATTTTCTGTTTCCATAATGCCGGGCAATTATTTATTAACGGTCACTTATGCCGGTTATAAAAAATTTGAGCTTTCTGTTCATTCAGGCCAAACCGGGTTCCTGGAAATTAATATGATAAAAGATGAACAGGTGGGCGAAGTGGTAATACTGGGCTCCCGTTCTTTAATTCAACGAAGCAACCTGAATACAGCCGTGCCGGTTGATGTAATATCAGTAAAGAGTTTATTACAAACCAGCCAACCAGGTTTAATCCAGATGCTCAGCTTTACAGTGCCCTCTCTCAACACATCACGTCAGACTACAAATGAACCGGCGACGCTTCGGGGTCTTGATCCCGATCATTTACTTATATTACTGAATGGTGTCCGTTATCACTCTCCTGCTGTGTTAAATAACCAGGGCGCACCACCTGGTATATTGGGCCGCGGTTCGGTAACCAATGATTTGTATTCAATACCTTTTTCAGCTATTGAAAAGATTGAAATTCTTCGGGATGGTGCTTCCGCTCAATATGGCTCCGATGCGATTGCCGGTGTAATGAATATTGAGTTAAAAAGAAGTACTGGCAAAACTTCCATCAATTTTCATTTGGGACACTATTATAAAGGTGACGGCGGAAATATTATTCTCGGAATTAACAGAGGAATTCCCATTGGGAAAAAAGGGTTTCTGAATTTTTCCGGTGACTTCCGGTACAGGGGCCCTACTTCCAGGGGTGGGAAATATCAGGGAACAGTATATACAAATAATAAAGTGCAGGATGATTCAATAATTCTTGCACGAAATTTTAGTCGCAAAACTCCTCTTGTCAACGTTGGCAGCCTGAAACTGATTCACACAGGTTTTTTAATGAATGGAGGTTATAGAGTAAATAACAAAACTGAATTGTTCTGGACGGGGGCTATAAACTATCGTAACTCATATTACCTGGCACAATATCGTTATCCAAAAAACCACAACCAGGTAATTACTGCTTTATATCCGGATGGCTTCATTGCAAAAATTTTTTCCCCATCCTGGGATATATCAGGCCTAGCCGGTGCAAGAGGTGAAACAAATAATAAGTGGCATTGGGAATTGAGCAGTGTTTATGGAAGTAACAAGGTTTTGTATGAAACAAGAAACACAAACAATGCTTCTCAATTTCAAATGGGCAAAAATGCTCAAACAGATTTTAATTGTGGTAGCCTTCTATTTAAACAGCTTACTAATAATATCAGTTTCACTAAAAATTTTACAAAAGCCTTTGATCTGCTAAAATCTTTGAGTACGAGTTTTGGCGCTGAATGGAGATTTGAAAATTACCAGGTTAAAAAAGGTGAAGAAACTTCCTACGGCAATTACGATACTACCAATAAAACACAGGGAGGCTCACAAGGCTTACCTGGCTTTGATACTACCAATGCTGTACATGCAAGTCGTAATATGACAGGAATGTATCTCGATCTGGAGTCTGATATCAATGATCATTTCCTCATTGATGTTGCCGGACGTTATGAATATTACAGCGACTTTGGCGGTAACCTGGCGGGTAAGCTGGCAGCTCGATATAAATTTTCTGACAAATTTTTATTGCGTGGATCGGTAAGCACTGGATTTCATGCACCCACTCTTCATCAGAGTTATTATAGTGCCACCTCATCATCATGGAAAGACGTAAATGGTGAAAAAGTTCCTGTCTTGCTTGGAACATTTCGTAACACCAGTGATATAGTGAGAAATGGATTTGGCGTACCTGCACTAAAGCCGGAAAAGGCTGTGAATCTTGGCGGAGGGTTTACTTCTTCGTTTTGCCATCATTTTAACCTTACAGTTGACGCCTATTGGATACAAATTAAAGACCGGATTGTATTTAGTGGTGGATTTGGTAAGAATAATCCTGATGTAAAAAATATCCTGATCAATTATCCTACTATTGATTCTGTTATATTCATTTCCAATGCTATCAACACAAGAACACAGGGAGCAGATATAATTCTCAATAGTAATTGGATGATTCGCAAAAATGATTTACATATCAGTTTGGTCGCAAACTTTAACCGAACTCATATTTTTGGAGTCATTCAAAGCGCTGCAAATCTTCCTACAAATTCATTCAACACAAACACACTTTTTACCAGGGGAGATAAAGGGAAAGTGGAACAGGGCCAGCCAAAAGATAAGATTATACTAAACGTAAATTACAAAACAAGGAAATGGATTTTTAATGTTATCAATACCCGGTTCGGAAAAACAGCGTTTATAAATAATACTACTAGCAGTCGTGATGAATTCTTTTCTCCAAAAATTTTGACGGATGTAAACTTAAACTATACTTTAAAATCATGGCTGAATATAATAATTGGAGTTAATAATGTTTTTGATGTATATCCCGACCGCCTGAAAAATTACCTCAATACAAATGAAGGAATATTGATTTACAGCAATGAAGCTTCACCCTTTGGATATAATGGCGGATATTATTTTCTAAGTATGGCATTTAATTTTTAAAATGATATTCTCTCTGAAGTTCCTTTAGTAACCATTCTGCTTCTGATAAAAATCTTGGTATCCAGGCTTGTGCTAATACTGCTCTCTCTGTCATTACCATGTAGTAATACCTTGAACAGATTTTATTAATAACCATCGGATCATTACTAAGAATAACAGGCTTTTCTATACACGAATCCTTGTCGAACATATTGACCGAAGGCTTGTCATGGGCTTGCAACATTCTAGAAAAAACTGTCATGTCAAACAACTCATAAGTAAAAAGATAGAGGTCATGTTTGTTTTGAAACAACATTTGGCCGGGACCACCGGCCATCAGTTGATCATATCCCTGGTAATAGACGCCGATTCTATCCAATAATTCATTATTAAGTATCAGGCGGAGATTTCCTGAGCTTTTAAGCTGTTCAAATGTTTTTCTATTAGGCTGGGGAGCTCTACCTGCAATTGAAAAAGGAATTGTAATGGCAAGCTTATATATTTCACAGGCAAAATTATTTCTATCACTGCTTTTTAATAATCGAATTAATGTATATATCCTTTTACTAGATTCAACTATCTCGGATGAATCGCTTCTTAAAGTGGCTGTATCTTGTTGCAGGTCTAACCAGAGCGATTTTAAATATTGTTTCTCTTTATTCTTTTCACTAATATGCTCTCTTTGATTTTCTGCAAGAAAGCCGGCGAACACAGCGAGGAACAACATCAAAAACTCGAAGAAATAATGCTTCCATCCTTTGCCTGGTGCTTTGTGAATATGGTGGGCGTGGGTTTCCAATAAAGGAATTTATTTTAAATGATATTCCTTTTGAATAAACTGTAACAGTGATTCAGCCTCGTGCTTTAGTCTATTTAGATTGTCCGTTATAGCAATATTAATGGCTTTAAAAAAATGAATCGCAGTAAGAAGCTTTTGCAGTTGTTTGTTTTCTGTGCTTAATAACCGGGGATTGCCCGTGGGCCGATTAACTCCACGCACATCTTTCTTTAGCATTTCATTGAATACACGGCTGTCAAAATAATCACTAAGCATAGTAATATAATTTTCAGTAAACACTTCCTCTCGACCATAAATCAAAATTAGGCTTCGTACTCGTTGATCATAATACATAATTGAATCAGAGACCTGTTGTTTAGAAATAAGGCGGAAATTTCCTGAATTCTTTAGCTCTTGAACAGTGCGGTCATTATTAATGAATGCGGTATTATAAGTCAGCAACCGGGCAAAGTAATAGATATCGTTTCCGTAAATATTGGGATCAGAACTATTCAACATTAAAAAAAGAGAGTCAATTCTTCCTGCCCTGATCTGTCTTTTTTTTGCAAGGTCATCCAGGTCAAGAATGTCAAGTTTTAAATCCTCTGCAACAGATAAAACGAATTGTTTTTCCCGATTACGTTCTATAGAAGTCTCCCGAAAGTTTTCGGCAAGAAAACCACAGAATACCGCAAGGAACAACATAAAAAACTCGACGAAATAATGCTTCCATCCTGTGCCCGGTGCTTTGTGAATATGATGTGCGTGAGTTTCCATTTATTTTGTTATTGTGTTCAAAGGTAGTTTCTATTACTCCGTTTGAAGTTAGCAGTAGCGTTTAATCGGAGAGTTAGCATTACCGCTAACACTTAAATTTATGATATTCGGAACTATTTTCCTTCAAAAATAATATTTGATTATCAACCCTACCATTCTTCGCCATTTCAATTGTTGTGACGCCAATACAATTCCGCATTTATTCGCTCCCGATTGCATAATTCTTTATTCCTTTTGCATAACTTTTTCATTTTAAAATTTCAAAAGCTTGTTTCATTTTTATGCCCCGAATTGGAAACTAAAAATTTTAACCCGTATCTATGAGAAAGAAATCCACCAACCTTAAATCCCTAATCGCTCCACATTCATTTCAATTGCTCCCTGATTGCTCCCCAATTATTCCATTGGATATTTGAAGTGATCCCTGGATATTCCAGAGCTACAATTTTTGGAACAAAAACATTATCGGAGAATTCTCTATTGATATTCTTTTCGCTCCATTGATATTTTTCTGTTCTTGATGTTGAATCTTGAATTGAGCTATTGGCTTATCCCCGAAATAAACAATTAATCAAACCCTATTTAAAATTAAAATCTATACTGCTATGCCTAAAAAGAAAATCAGGTTAGATCGTTATTCGGTAAAGGAACTATCGGTATTCTATGATGTATGTCACCGTACGATGAAAAAATGGATTGCCCCTTTTAGTAAAGACATCGGTGAAAAAGTAGGTCGCTACTATAATGCCAACCAGGTAAAAATAATTTTTGATAAGCTCGGCTTGCCGGGAAATTATGAATTAGAATAAACTGCCTATGAAATTAAATTTTACACAAACTGGAATTGTCTTACATAAACTAACATCAACTGACACAAAATTACACAAACCGGTAAACCAGGTTTTTTATCCATCGCATATTTGTGTTGTCAATTGAAAATGAATCCGACTTTATGGAAAAACAATTCTCCAATGAACACTCAACATCAAGCAACATCTTTCTTACAGGTGTTATGCTATTTGCCAACATGGATTTTTCAGGGTTTATGGATTATGCTGTAAAGGCATTGATCGGCGGTGGTATATGGCTTGGCTACAAAATGACCGCTGACTACATAGACAGAAAAAGAAAGAAGCAATGAGCCTGGCAAAAAAAATACTGACAGGAACATTGATCGGGGCTGGTGTGATTACAGGCTACAGCTATTACCTGAAAATGAAAAGAACACAGGCCGAGCTTGAAGTCATTCCTGATGCACGTCTTCAACAAGTGAATTTGGACGGAATAACTATTCGGATTGACCTATTACTGAAAAACCCTACAAAGGGAAGCTTCTCGATCAAGTTTCCCTTTGTTAAACTAACCTATAAGGATTCATTGATTGGAAGCTCGCAGGTAGTCAACCAGGATATTAAAATTCCGGCTTTTGGACAAGCGAAAGTTGAAAAGATTTTGGTGAATGTTCCGATGCTCAACATTTTCTCTGTATCAACATCTGTATTAAAGGCTATTCAGAGTAAAGATGAAGTAAAGGTGACTGCCACGCTTATAACAACTATTGATCTTGGATGGACAAAGTTGCCATTTGAAGAAAGTCACGAAATCACTTTGAAAAAGTAAATGGAAGCAACGAAGAAAAGAAATATTAAATCGGGAAACGAATACGACCGGCTATTTCCTAATTCGGAAGGAGATAATAAAACGATTCAGAGGAACGCAAATGTTTCTGATACCGTTGCTTTCATTCCTAAAGTAGTTCAGGAAACACTTGATCAGACAAAAGACATTGCAAGGTTATTAAAAGGAAAATCGGTTTATGAAACATGCTCGAACGTCTGGCATTTTGTTTACCAGCACATCAACTATAAAAAAGACCAGGAAGGCTATGAACAAATAAGAAGCCCCGCAAGAGCTTGGCGTGATAGAAAGCAGGGAGTGGATTGTGATTGCTATTCGGTTTTTATATCGAGCATTTTTACAAATCTTTCAATACCACACCAGCTAAGGATTACAAAATATCACAGGAATTATTATCAGCACATATATCCTGTAGTGAAGAACGGCAATAGAGAAATTATCATTGATTGTGTAACTGACAAATTTGATTACGAAGTACCTTATTCTGAAAAAAAAGATTACCCGATGGATCTGCAATATTTAAACGGCTTTGATAGCGATGGCATGGAGGAACTCGGAAAGATCGTTAAGCGTAACATGACAAAAAACAAATCCGTTTCCTTTCCGAAAACTGCGAAGAAAATAAAGAAGAAGTCCAACCTGAAAACTACCACATCTTCCGGTTCTTCTGTGCCTGCTGTCAAAAAGAAAAAGGGTATGCTCAAAAAAGTAGTTAGCAAAATCAATAAAATAAACCCAGCTACAATTCTTCTTCGCAATGGTGTACTTGCTTCAATGAAGCGCAAAGATCATTGGTCACGATGAACTTGATGCGACTGCAAACTGTCCCGGTTTTTCAGTAAAAGAATGGCTCAAAACTTATGACCCGGAATTGATCCTAAGAGCTTAAACTAAATCTCAAAAGTTTTAAAATATTTTTTCAAAATAATCTGTACCCACTTATGAGAATGATCAAATACATTGTTGTGCATTGCACAGCAACTCCACCCGAAACAAAAATTGAAAACATTCAAAACTATTGGAAAGAAAATTTAGGATGGAAAAATCCAGGCTATCACTACATCATTAAAAGAAATGGAGATATTGTAAATCTCTTTCCTGAAGAAAAACCTTCAAACGGAGTAAAAGGATATAATCAGGTCTCTGTACACATTTCTTATATCGGCGGAGTTGATAAGGATGGCAAGCCAGTTGACAACAGAACCGATGCGCAGAAACATTCCATGTTTAATAAACTCATTAAACTTTCAGAAAAATATCCCAGGGCAATTATTTTAGGTCATCGTGATCTTAGCCCGGATAAAAATGGTGATGGCATCATCGAAGATTCTGAATGGGTAAAGCATGCCCAAGCTTCGATGTAAGGGAATGGCTGAACAATTATACACCAGATTTTGACCAGTCAGCCTGAACATGCTCGCCGCAATTATCAACTCACTAAGGCTAAAAACCTATGAAACTTATAGCAGACCTTTTGAGCTTAATATCATTGGTATCAGGAATCAATCTACAGTGCCTAACCGTTTTGATGATGAGATTCATGTGTTTTTCAAAAACAATAGTAAGCAGTGGGTACATTACATTTTTCCGGCGACAACAGATCCGGGAACCTACTGGCTCAAAAACCCGATGACCCCGCAGGGTACAGCAATTCTTGCTCAAGGGCAATACAAAGAAGCATATCAAATAGGATTACATAGAGATAAGTATTTCGCTCTTGTGCAAAGAATGCCAGTAACAGTTCTTAGAGATTATGATAGAAATGCGATTCTCGATTTTAATAATGGCAGACCGGAAACGGGCTTGTTTGGAATAAACATTCATCACGCCTCCGTAAATGGAACTACTAAAACAGTTGATAACTACTCAGCCGGTTGCCAGGTTTTTGCAAACATCAACGACTTTAATCTTTTCATGCAACTCTGCGAAAGACATAAACAGCTTTATGGAAATAGTTTTACATACACCCTGATTGATAAAAGAGCAATTGGAAGACAGCAAAGAAAAAGGATAGCACTAAGTTTAGCAGGATTAGGTGCTGGACTTGGAGCAGCATTTATCACTTATAAAATCATTACCTGATGAAAACATTTTTACAGCAATTATTCAAAGACAAAAACGGAAGTTTCTCATTAAGGGAACTTGCAGTCGCCTTATTCATTTTAGTAATTATTGCAAGCTGGATAGCAAAGCAATTTTTTTCTCATGATGTGCCTGAGTTTATGTTCTACTCTTTTGTTTCTCTCGTCGGAGCTGGATGCTTTGGCTATTCATTCGAAAAGAAATCTAATTCTGAAAATAATTAAATCCTACTCTATTATGATGTCACTAAATTTAAAAAATATCCTTTCACTTTTACTATTAGGCTTTGTAATCGGATTTTTCAGTTCATTCTTATTTACAGGAGGTAACAAAACTGTCACTTCAAAAAGTGAAGTAGTTGCTAAACCAAAGGAATTAAAAAAACAGGCCGATACAATCCAGGAAAATTATCAAGAGCAAATTGCAAATCTCCAGGATCAAAATTTAGAATTACAGCAAAATTTAGAAGTCAGTCAGGGCTTGCTTGACCAGGCAAAGCTGGTATGCAAACAAAAGGAACAACAGATTAAGAAATTGACCGAACCAAAAGGGTATCCTGCTAAAAGATTACTGGCAAAAGTGGATAGTTCAAGGCCTGCTTCTAATTGTGATACCCTTGCCAGCCTGGTAGTTGAATATATGGCAGGGAATCATCGAAAGGATAGTCTTTATGAAGTTCAACTGATACAAATGGACAGCGTTGTTTCTATAAAAGACGCATCTATCGAGACAAATGAAAAAGCATATTGCGATCTTAAGTTATTGTTTAATCAATCGCTAACAACACAGGAAACCCTTATAAAAGAAAACAAACAACTGAAAAGACAATTTAAGCGACAGCGATTTAAGAATAAGATTATTACCGGCGGGATGATGATATTAACTGCAACTGCTACTAATTATTTACTGCATCGCTAAACTATGAAGGAAAAAACAATTGTTTCAACAGCCACTTTGCTGGCATCATTACTCTCTTATTGGTATGCAAAGGAGACAAATAAGGATGCGGTCCCTTATATGATGATGGGAGGCTTTATCGGAGCTATTATCGGTGAAACCATAGTAGAAAAATCAAAAACTAAGAACGATAATCCATAAGCTATGTCTTTACAAATTATAAATGATGGTGCTTGCGTAAGGATTCAAAATGATACTGCGATACTTCTTATTACGAAGTCCCAAATAAAAACGATTGATACTGTTCGCACGGACACGGTGCGGTTAGACATTGGTGAAGGGGCGTTGAAAAACATCTATGTCCGTTATACAGATGTTACGGACCCGGTTGTTCAAAATGCCGCAGAACTAAAGGATGCAATCAAAGCAATGCTTGCCACTGGTGGAAATTCAGGAAGCAGCGCAACCGAACAAAGCCAATTAAGCATTCTAACGGAGATACAAAATCTTAAATCAATTTTCAGGACACAATATTATCTATTCGGAAATGAGGTTGATCTAACAAAAAGGGAGCCATCAAAAATTGATGAATCAAATCCAAATGTTATCTACAAGGGTTGGCATAAGCTACGTGGAGTGCCCGCCGATCCGGAATGGGGAATACAGCGAATTACAAGGACAAATGATATAGTCAACTATGAATGGGCAATGGGAAGCATGATGCAAAATAATGTGTGGGATGATAGGGTAAATGGTTACTACCTGCCTTATGATTATGTAAGAATCATAGAATAATTCATACTACCTACCGCCTCGTTCTATGAAAACTAACCTGACCAAACGTTTAAACACAGTCATCTGTGGCGATGCTCTTGAGGAGTTGAAGACTTTTCCAAACGATAGCATTGATTGCATTATAACTTCACCACCTTACTGGCAAATGCGAAACTATGGTTGGAAGGGACAATGGGGATTAGAACATACCTATCAGGCATATCTTGAAAAACTCTGGGTACTCATGGATGAAATTAAACGAGTGCTGAAACCCGATGGAACTGTCTGGATTAATTTGGGGGATACTTATTTTGGAAGCGGAAATGATAGCGGAAAAAAACAAGGAAGGCTTGCACAAAATATTCGGAAAGTAAGAGTTGGTGAAATTGCTCCTACTAAAGCAAATGCCCATCCTGATAATAAACTAAGGAAAAAATGCCAGGTACTCATTCCTCATCGCTTTGCCATCGGATGTATTGAAAGAGGTTGGATTTTGCGAAATGATATTATCTGGGCAAAACCAAATGGAGCTCCTGAAAGTGTGAAAGATCGTTTTTCAAAGAAACATGAATTCATTTTTCTCTTTGCAAAGCAACCCGATTATTATTTTGATCTCGATAGTGTTCGTGAAGAACATAAAGAAACTTCACTCTTACGAAATAAATACCCGCAAATTGCTTTTGGCCGCGATAGCAACAACAAAAAAATAAGCTTTGGAAAGGGCAAGAAAAATGGCGGACAATTAAAAAAAGTCAAGCTCAATCCAAATGGTAAGAACCCCGGTGATGTAGCGGATTTTTGGTCAATACCAACACGTCATGGTTCAGCTAAACATTATGCAACTTTCAATACTGATCTAACACTAAAGCCAATTTTAGCAGGTTGTCCAAAAGGAGGAATAGTTTTAGACCCTTTTTGCGGGACCGGGACAACAGGAGAAACAGCATTGCAATTAGGAAGAAATTTTATTGGCATTGAAGGAAAGAAAGAGTATTGCAAAATTGCACAGGGGCGTCTATCAAATTTTTCGTTGGGTGATATTGATGAAAAGGATATAAAGCTATTTACGGATGCCTCGCTTTTGGATTTACAAGACAGCATTCTTATTGAATGGATTTCAGTAAGCGAAGACAAAAGAAGAAAAGGACTTGCTACCAACGCACTGATAAAAGAATTACAGCAATTAAAAAATGACGGTATCAGCTATATTGAAACAGCGCAAACTTCTTCTGGTTCTTATTTATTTAACAGTCTTGAAAAAAAGGGGATCATTAAAGAAGTTGATATACACAACCTGCCTGTAAGCGAAGAAGTATTGAACAATTCTAAAAGCATCGGATTAAAAGTTTATAAAATCACTTTTTCTGATTTGGCAGGAGTACAGAATTTAAAAACGAGCCATGAAGAATTTATAAACAAAGTTAGTCATGATCTTGAAAACAAAGTCCATCATAATAAAATTTCAATTGAGAAACTTGCCGCTTCATTCGGAATTATTGATAAAACAGAAGTAAAAGAATTAACAGAACTGGCAATTGTAAAAAGAGCAAGAAAACTTGCTCATAGTGCGGGAACAATTCGGGAGAGATTTGATAAAATCGTTGATCTGTATAACTCGCAGGTCAATCTTTCGCATCGTACTTCACAATCCATTTTATTGCGACAATATTCCACACCTGCACCAATCGCTTATTTGGCAGGTGTTTTTTGTGGCATTGATAAATCAATAAGTGTATTTGAACCATCTGCCGGAAATGGCTTGTTGACGATTACCGCTAACCCTGAACAATGTACCGTTAATGAATTAGATGTTCTGCGTAGAAGAAATCTTGAAGCACAAGGTTATAGACTTGTAATGAATGGCGATGCAACAAGGTCATTTGTTGGATTTGAAAAAAAGTTTGACGCTGTTCTCACCAATCCGCCATTCGGGGTTAGCGAAACTGAAGTGATGTATGATACATTTCGGATAAAGCCATTAGAGCATGTAATGGCACTCAGGGCTTTGGATTGCATGAGAGATTCTGGCAAGGCTGCGATTATTATCGGCGGTCATACTAGGTGGGACGAAAAAGGAAGAATACAAGCTGGTAAACAAAGGATCTTCTTTAACTACTTATACAGTCGCTACAACGTTGCTGAAGTAATTAATATTGACGGCCATAAACTTTACTCACGTCAGGGAACTTCATTCGATGTTCGATTGATTTTAATTGACGGAAGAAAGCAAACTCCTTCCAGTGCCGCTCCTGTATTTAATCCTGCAAAAGATGTTGAAATAAAAACATTCGATGATCTGTTTGAAAGAGTGATGGATGCAACTGAACAAGAAACTTCTATGAAATCATTTACAGATTTAGAAACAGAGGCATTGCAGTTGCAAAGCCTGTTTGGATTGGAGGACTATGATGCTAGAATTGATAGCAGCATTAACATGCACTATTATAGCCAATTCAAAAAAGCAAAACAGAAAACTAAAAGTCGAAAACAGGTTGTAATTGTAAAGACGGACCTTGATCGCTATGAAACTTATGATGAAGATGCTGATCAGCTAGTTAATAGATGCGCTTTTTTCTACAACAAATATCATGATGGGAAGGAGAGAAAAATATTTGGAGTAAGTTTTCCTTCACACAAATTAAAAGAATATAAAAAAGAACTTTCAAGAGTTGGCTATCGTATTATTATTTCAGACCAAAATAATAGTCTTGGTGCACCTTATGAACCTGCATCGGATGCTTGTATTGTTCTTAATACCCAAGTGCCGGATAGCATGGCATTTGAAACCAAATCTGCTATTGAACTCATTAAAAAAGAAGTTGGCGGTGATATTGACAATTTTGTTCGTCATCGTCTGAAATATCCAACCAAAGCTGCGCTATGTAAAGTTCTTTCTGCTGAACAGATAGATGCAGTCGCAATGGCGATTTACAATATCGAAGCAAGGGGTCAGGGAATGATCATTGGTGATCAAACCGGCATCGGTAAAGGCCGGGTAGCTGCGGGAATGATACGGTACGGTGTATTTCAGGGAGTAAAGCCTGTGTTTCTGACAGAAAAATCAAATTTGTTTTCAGACATCTATCGTGATCTTGTTGCAATCGGTTCTGGTCATCTAAAACCCTTTATCGTCAATAGCCGTGAATCAAAGACTGATATTAAAGATGAAGACGGGAGCGTTATTTACCAGGCTCCTTCCTATCCTGAACAGCAAGAAATAATTACTTCCCGTGTTGTTCCATCACAGTATGATTTTATCGTAGGAACATATTCCCAATTTAATTCCCCTGAAAAAAAGCCAGAGAAGCCCAACTTTCTAATGGCTATTGCTGAAGAAAATATTTTCATTTTAGATGAAGCCCATAATTCAAGCGGCTCATCCAATACTGGAAATTTTTTGCAGGGTGCAGTAAGCAAAACAAAAGGTGTAGTGTTTCTCTCAGCAACTTTTGCGAAGCGACCGGATAACATGCCCATCTATGCAATGAAAACTGCTATCGTAGATTGCAATATGAGTCGTGATGAATTGGTAGAAGCAATTACAAGAGGAGGCGTAGCGTTGCAGGAAGTATTATCATCACAGCTTGTTGCGGAAGGACAAATGCTTCGCCGGGAAAGAAGCTTTGAAGGTGTCGAAGTAAACTATATCAATCTCGATGACAAGTCGGAAGCACATAAAGCCATTGCAGATAATATTACTGAAATACTTCGTGACATCATCGCCTTTCAATCAAATCATGTAGATGAACAGGTAGAAGAATTGGATAAGATTGCCGTTGCCGAAGGAAAAGAAGTTGAAGTAAGAGAAGGCACATCCCAAGCGGGAGTTGATAATCTTCCATATTTTTCAAAAGTCTTCCAGGTAATTAATCAAATGCTTTTTTCTCTAAAGGCAGAATCAGTTGCTGAAAGAGCTATTCACCGTTTGAAGGAAGGTAAGAAACCAATAATAGCTTTCGCTTCAACAATGGGCAGCTTTATCGAAACAATGGAGAATGAACAAGGGATGCCTGTTGGTGATGGTGATAATATCAATGCTGATTTTTCAGAAGTTTTGAAAAGAGGATTGGATGGCATCCTTCGTTATACTGAAAAAGATGTTGATGGAAATCCAATCTTCAAAAAATTTGAGGTGAGTGAGTTACCAGTTGAAGGGCAAGCAGAATATATTAGGATTCTGAATAAGATAAAAGCTGCATCCACAGGAATTACTATTTCCCCAATTGATGTTATCATTAAAAAATTAAAAGATGCAGGCTATTCTGTAGCTGAAGTTACCGGAAGGAAGCTGGAAGTACAGCTCAATACTAAAACAGGTAAAGGATTAGTTCTCTCCAGGAAAAGAATAAACACCAATGATGCTTTCCGGCAATTCAACAATAATGAAGTGGATGTATTGATGATAAATCAATCCGGCTCTACCGGCGCATCTGCACATGCCATTCCTACAGCAAAAGTTCCAAAAGACCAGGTAAAGCAAAGAGTGATGATTGTTTTGCAAGCAGAACTTGACATAAATACTGAAGTACAAAAAAGAGGAAGGATAAATAGAACAGGGCAAATATTAAAACCAATCTATGATTATGTCACGTCAGCAATACCTGCAGAGAAACGGTTAATGATGATGTTGCAAAAGAAACTGAAATCACTCGATGCAAACACTACCTCCAATCAAAAGCAATCCACAAAGATTTTAGATGTTCCAGATTTTTTAAATAAATACGGAGATAAGATTGTTCGTGATTACTTGATGGAAAATAAAGAAGTAAACGAGCTATTAGATGACCCTCTTTCGTTGGAAAGTTCGAAAGCCGATAGTGGCAGCAAGGACGTTGCCGTGCTTGAAGACGCAGCACATAAAGTATCTGGCCGGGTAGCGGTTCTTTCAACCAAAATGCAGCAGGATTTTTATAATGAAATTTCTGAACGCTATAATGATTATGTGGAATATTTAAAACAAGTTGGCGAATATGATCTGGAAGTAGAAGCAATGAACCTCGAAACAGAAACTATGTCTTCCAAAATTATCAAGATGGGTAAAGGAAGTGACAGTGCCTTTGGTGATGACAGTATGCTGGAAACAGTCAGGGCAAATGTTCTGAAAAAACCATTTACCAAAACAGAATTAAAAAATCTTATCAATGAATCACTTCAAGGTCACGATGCCAAAATGCTGCAATCAGATTTAGCAGAAGACTTTGTAAAATTCCAGGAAAAGCAATTGGAAATAGAGAATGAAGAAATAAATACCAAATATGATGAGCTGATTAAAAACATACCACAGGAAAAGGCGATTAAAAAACTTGAAGAAAAGCATGGAAGTGCAGCAGCCCAACAGGAAATACTCAACCGTACAAAGGAATTAGAACAGGCAAGAAAAGATAAATATGAACAGGTAAAACGTGTATTTGAAAATCGAAAACAATACCTCGGAAAAATATTAGGGTTTTTCTTCGTGGGCAGAAATCTTCAATACCCCGTTGAAACCTATAATGCCGGCAATGAATTAGTGCCTTCAGTTTTTCTTGGGTTTGTGATTGACAAGAAAAAGAAAAATCCTTATGCTCCCTCTGCTATCAAACTCAGATTCGCTATTGCCAACAGCAGTAAGTATCTCGCTATCCCAGCTTCATACTCTGAAGATATAATGGCAATCATTGGTGCAAGTTCTGATACTGGCCAATCTTCAATGGATGATTTTCTAAAGGAATGGGAGGAATATACCAAGCAAAATAATGTTGATCGCCGGATACGTCACATCATTACAGGAAACCTGTTACAGGCGTTCAGTTATTTCAAAGGAAAGCTTGTAAGCTATACAACTATTGATGGTAAAACAATCAAAGGTATTCTGATGCCAGAGAACTGGAACCCCGGTGAGCAGATTCAGGACCGGGTGGTAGTGCCAATATTAAAAGCCCTGCCTCTTATAAAGTCTCTGACACAAAATAATCAGATTGTAACCAATAATGGTTTATCCATTTTCAGAACCGGAGAGAATTTCAAATTGATTATCGCCGCTTCACGAACACGAGGCGGTGATATTTATTTGGATAAACAAATCCTGGAGCTTGTAGAGAAAAACAATTTTGAGAAATTATCTGATAAAATGGTAGCAATACTATCAGAAAAGAAAATAGGCGAGCTCATAGAAATCTTACAAAACAATCACGGTTGTTCTATCACTATTCATTCTTCACAACTCAAAGACTTGAAAACTGAAAACGTTCGCTATTCGAACATAAAGAAAATCGAGTTACCTGATGAGGAAAAAGAAGTTGATGAAACTATCTCAATTCTTGAATTGGAAGCAGAAGCTCTTACTCTCGAACTTGAATTATTGGCCGCATAAATAACAACCCTATGATGATCGCAACTAATAACTACTTTAATCACGTAAACAATATTGATTTTTCTTCACTACCCGAAGCCTTTAAAAAAGGACATGAGTTTCTTGTTAAGGCTACTAATAACGGAGAAAATTGGACTTCGTACCAATCAAGCGACACAGTTAAAAAGACCATTGACATCTATCTTGCCAAACTCAATGAATTTGTGAACACCAGTAAGCAGGCGGAACGCAAGCAAAGAAAAAAAGCAATTCAGAAGCAAGCTGAAAAGGAGATCATGCATGAGGCAATGATAAAGCAAGGTTTGATTAATCCGGATGGCTCAACAAAAAAGAGGACAAGAAAAATATCTAAAATAAAAAGTGATGAGCCACAACCAGCGATGGTAGAAAGAATACCGGAAGAGCTTCGGTTTATCAAGCGATTTATCAATCTGAATGGCAAAACAAAAACCAAAGATGAAATCTTGCGCTTCATAAACTCTCTGCAAAAAGCAATCCTGGAAAAACGTATTCGCAAAACTTCTTCTTATGCAGAACAGATAACATTAATCCAGGAGAAATTGATTGGATTGTATAACAGCATAAAAACAAAAATCAAAATTGAACTAAAGCCTGATACTTATGATGCTTTGAAAAAACTTACTGGCGAAGAAAAAGTGATGGCTTCAGTGAATTTCATTAAACGATATATCGGAATGAATGGAAAACCGGGTATGAAAGAAAAGGCCAGGCAATTGCTTAGTCAGATTAACCGGGCGTTGGATAAAGGAAAGATTAGTGACAATGATCCATACATAACTGAGGTACATGAGCTGAAGAAAAACCTGAAAGAATTCACTACTAATAAGACACATAAAGTCTTAGAAATTGAAAAAACAACGCTGAATGGATTGGAAGGAATATTGGGCTGTGCATGTCAACGGGTAAATGGTATTGATGCAAAGCCGGAAATAATGAATAGCATGGACTTTGCCAATATGGAATTTGAAACTATTGGCTTAACAGGAAAATGGCATGATCTGATTGGAGATCCTTCCACCAATTTTACAGCGATGGTTTATGGCAAACCAAAAATGGGCAAATCTTATCTGTGCATTGAATTCGCCGGTTACCTGGCTCGGAATCATGGAAAGGTTTTGTATGTCGCAAAAGAGGAAGGATTGGATTATACACTGCAACAAAAACTAAATGATAAAAACGTTGCTCATCCAAATCTATATGTTTCTTCTGTACTACCTGAAAGTGTATTAGCTTATGATTTTATTTTCCTTGATAGCGTAAACAAACTTGGATTAACACCTGAAGACTTGAATAGGTTAAAAGCACTTAATCCTTCCAAATCTTTCATCTTCGTCTTTCAATCAACCAAAGGAGGAAATTTCAGAGGTGCAAATTCTTTCCAGCATGATGTGGATGTAGTTATTGAAGTGCCTGAGATAGGAAAGGCTGTTCAGTTTGGAAGATTTAATCAAGGTGGAGAAATGGACATTTTTGAATCCGATTTAATTGCTGCTTAAGAGCAGATATGCTCAATAAACTTTTACCTTATAAAAAATTAATATGATAAAACGTGATGAATTAATTACAATGCGGGCAATAGCTATTTGTTTCAAACCATTTTTAAAACCGGAAGAAGCGTTGATCTATTGTAATTTGGGACGAACGCAGTTTGCGAAAAAATGCGAAGAATTTGGTTTGTATAAAAATAATGCGGGGTATTTCAAAAGGGAGGAAATTGATAAGATGCTCTCCGGAGAACAATCTCCCATTGCAAAAGAGGCAGTAAATTTGAAACTATAAAAGTCAATGAAGAATTTATTTTGGTAAATTGGAGTTATTAAATCTACAGGTTATGAACTATGAATTATTATTTAAAGCAATTGTTGCCTTCGCAGCATTACTTGGAATCATCGCTACGCTAAGAAAAACATTTCTTCTATCTAAGAAATGGCGTAATGACCGCTCGGCGAAATGGAGTAGGTTTTTTGGTGGAAATTGGGATAATCAGGGACAGATAAAGAATAGACCATCGCACTATATAGATTTAGAAGGTTGGGGAGGTGCGAATCAGTTTGAAGGAAGATTTAATGTTCGTAATAGCGAGGATGAAAATAGTTGGGAAATGTTTAAGATTTGTGGTAAAAGAAGGATTAAGAAATTGAATTGCAAGATTTTTAGGATACATGAAGATGGAGAAATTTTAATCGCAAATGGCATACTAAAAAAAACACAAAATGGATTGCAGTGGATATTGGGCGAAAGTTCTACTGATCAGTTTCCGAAGGAAGCATTGTTACGAAGAGGATTTCCAAAGATTGGTTAGTCAAATCTTTTCCCATAAATCCGATAGTCTTATGTCGATGGGACTTTGCCCATCATAATAAACATTTACAATACCTAAATAAGAAGGGTTAACCAGTCTATTTATTCCCTGTACAATGTCTTGGTAAAGCTCATCACGGAAATCTAAGTCAAATCCCCAAAAAATTCGGGATGTCAAAAACATAGTAAATGGGAACGAGGTTCTTAAAACCTTCCAATTATCATTCAAGGAAATCTGTCTGAATATCTGATTTGCCGTATTAATTGGCGAAATCCAAAGATGACTTTTCCATGTTTGCTCATCGGGGAATTTTAATTGAAGTTCAGTTCTCTCATGGTTATATAATAATAGGTGAGAGTAAGGTAAATTTCCCAGCAGTCTCCCCAATTGTATTAAATCAACCGATTCAAAACTTCCAGAGTTGAAAGATCTTTTTGCTTCAATATTGGCTACACCTTTTAAGTATTCTCCAGAGGAGAACCGTACATGGACGAGCAATGCTATGTCCCCATAATTTGTCTCCTGCTTACCCCGATTCTTAAAAGAGCGCCAATCAACGATTTTCGACCAATTAGTAAAATGTATCGTCCTCCTGCTAAAAATTTCTCTTAGCTTTTTCATCAAGAGAAATGAAAGATGATTCTCATCCCACTCTTCCGGAAAAGAATCGTTGCATATTTCTGAAAATATAGATTCTAATCTATTAACTGTTTGTTTCAATGGTCAGGTGTTTGGTCTGACAATAAATATACACATTGTATGCTCTAAGAGAAGGGCTGTCTTTTTGGACAGCCCTTTCTGCTTAACTAACCATCTTTAGAGGATGCGACGCTATCTCGGGATTTGGTAACCGGCTTATTGTTTCCAACTGATTTTTTGGTCTATGCCTTTTATACGTTCTTCTTACTTGTTCTGTAGTTGTATGTCCCATTAAATATGCCACAGTCGCATCGTCCACATTTCGATCTTGAAGTAAAATTGAGAAGCTTAAACGAGCACATGACCAGGTAACATGCTTGTCAATTCTAGCGTCTATAAGCCATTCGCTTAATACTTTATTTGCTCCATTAGCAGTTGGCAACGCAAATACCAGCCGAATTTGTTTATTAGATGCTCTGGCCTTTGCACTTTGCTTCTCCAAAATAGACTTCGCAATCTCATGAAGTGTTAGCGTTACGGGCCGTCCCGTTTTTGCCTGAATAATTCTTGTTGTAAGCACGCCATCCTTAATATCGTTCCATTCCAACTTTTTCACATCAACCCACCGAAGGCCAGTATAACAACAAAAGATAAAAGCCGATCTAACTTCGTCATTTATGCACGGAGTATTAAGCAACATTAAATACTCATCTACTTCAAGGTTTTCTTTAAGCTTTGTAGATGGGTTGGATTTCGCCGCAACATTTTCGGTAGGGTTTTTTATAAAATAGCCATCGCTGGTAGCTGAATTCACCACCCATTTAAAACGTGCATAATAGCCGCCTGGAGTTTCACCCGTGAACCTGTCCAAAAGATACTGCCGAAAGCGTTTGCAAAAATTTTCGGTAATATCAATAGGGGCAATAAAATCATTTTTGATAAACGCTTTAAAATGTTTCAGGCTATTTGATAAGTGTCGGTTTCCTTTTCGCTTATTCTGATTAACATATTCCTCATAATATTCAACAAAATTCATTTTGAACTTGTGCGAAGGAATGAAAGCACTGCCGATGGCTTGTTGCTCGATGATTACCTGGCTTTTTTTTGTTTCAATCAAGGCGAGGGCTTCTTTATTATGATTTCTTTGGATTTGGTCTTTCGGTTTTTTATAAATAAAAATTCCAGTAGAGGGACGTTGACCTGCACCACGTCCAAAATCATAATAGAACATGATCTTATCGCCAGTTCTATTTTCTCGTTTTAAGATATTCATAGGGTAGCAGTTTTGGATTTTAGGGAATAGGATTTCAATGAACATGCCATGACATTTATTTCTGCCATGTTGTTACTGTGCAATTGTACCTCCTGTTTCAAACTGATAAGGAATGATAAGAAGTGAGAGAAAAGAACATTTCTTCTACCCAAAAAATGTCTGTCAGTTTGAATACAGTTACATGAAAACTGCCATGACTGTGTGTCAAAAAAATCGGTATTTCCAACCGATGTGTGCTGGTGTGGTGCTGGTCTGAATACAGCGATTCTGTGTGTCATACTGTGTGTCTTTTTTGTGTCAGAAATAATGGTAGAAAGCGGAAAAAAGGGACACTTTTTTGACACACGGAAAATAAAAAAGCCTTGAAAGTTAAACACTTACAAGGCTATAAACGTGCCCGGGACTGGATTCGAACCAGCACATCCTTTCGGACGCCGCCACCTGAAGACGGTGCGTCTACCAATTTCGCCACCCGGGCAATTATTTATGTAGCAAGAGATCTTAAAAATTCCCTTCCAATACCAGTCTTCGAATATTTCTCTTTTACTCTTGCAGTTATTCTGTCTGGGAAGACTTCCCTATAAATAAGAACAAATGGTTTGTGTGCTTTGCTTGATCTATTCTCTCCATTATTATGTTCTATTAGTCGCCTTTCGGATTATTTGTCATTCCCACATATATATAATTTTTGAAAACACTTTTTATCGCATATACAACAATCATGTATATAAATATTAAAGAGTCTTGCCTGGCCTCCCGGAAGACAGTGCGTCTACCAATCCTGCCTGCCGGCAGGCAGGTTCGCCACCCCGGGCAGGGCTGCAAATATAAATAATCAAACTTGACCATGCTCTTTCAAATTACCATATCAGTTCTTCTTATCTCCAGGCAAAGAGTCAAGCAGATTTTTTTCAATCTTTTTGCTTCTAATTTTTTTTCGAATGCGAACCCCTATTATGATTAATACAACCCCCAAACCCAATATCAGAATAAAACCCAAATAATATCCAACAAGAAAAGCTGTTTCCATCGGATCAGTGTCTTGAGAGGTTAAAGCAGACAAAAGACCACCCACAATCAAAATTGATCCAAGAATGATTAAAACAATTGAAAGTATTTTCTTAATTATTTCCATTTTATGCCGATACATTAAAATCTCTTAATGCATCATTCAAGCTTGTTTTAAGATCAGTGCTCGCTTTGCGCTGACCAATAATCAATGCACAACTTACATTATATTCTCCGGCAGAAAATTTTTTCATATAACTGCCTGGTATCACCACACTTCTTGCCGGCACACGACCTTTATATTCTTTGGGTTCATTCCCACTTACATCAATGATCTTTGTTGATTGCGTAAGAACAACATTTGCCCCAAGCACGGCCTCCTTTTCAACTATCACACCTTCCACAACGATACACCGGCTGCCTATAAAACAACCATCTTCAATAATAACCGGCGAAGCTTGTAAAGGTTCCAGCACTCCGCCAATGCCAACACCACCACTTAAATGAACTCCTTTTCCTATTTGTGCGCAACTGCCTACAGTTGCCCAGGTGTCCACCATTGTTCCCTCGTCTACGTACGCTCCAATGTTTACATACGAAGGCATCAGCACAACGTTTTTTGCTACATAGGCGCCATATCTTGCTACGGCATGAGGCACAGCACGAACTCCGAGTTCTTTATAATTTTTTTTCAACAACATTTTATCATAAAATTCGAAAGGCTCTATGTTCCATGTCTGCATAGGCTGAATGCCAAAATAGAGCAGGATAGCCTGCTTCACCCATTCATTTACTACCCAACCCGAAGCGGATGGTGATGCTACTCTCAATTTGCCTTTATCTAATTCTTCAATCACATTTTTTACTGCATCTGAGTGTTTACTTTCCTTTAGCAATTCCCTGTTATTCCATGCTTCTGAAATCAGCTCTTTCATTATAAAAAAATTTTTTACGAAAATAAGTGAATATGCGGATGTATGAATTACCAAGTGTGAATGCAACATCTTAGAAAATTAATCTGCAAATTTGCATCCCGATAGCTATCGGAATGCAAATTATGAATATTGGCTTCGACGCGAAAAGAGCTTATCACAATCAAACAGGGCTTGGCCATTATAGCCGCACGCTAATTCATTCATTGGCTCGATATTATCCTGACTTCGAATATTTCTTATTTAATCCTCAACCGTCTGCCCTTTTTCATTTTGAAGAAGAAAACATTCATGAGATATTACCTCAAAGCTTCCCGGCAACTTTTTTTCGTTCTGCCTGGCGCAGCAGTTGGGTAAAAAAAGATATAAAGAGGTTAAAGATTGACCTTTATCATGGCCTTAGTCATGAAATTCCAATCGGCATTCAAAAAACAAAAATAAAATCAGTCGTTACAATTCACGATTTGATTCATGAGCGTTATCCTGAACAATACAATCCTATAGATGTCAATATCTACAACAAAAAATTCAAATATGCCTGCCGGCATGCTGATAAAGTAATTGCTATCAGTGATCAGACAAAAAAAGACATTATCAATTTTTATGAAACTTCTCCAGAAAAAATTGTTGTGTGTTATCAAAGCTGCAATCCGGCATTTGGAGAACAATTATCAGAAGCACAAAAAAGGATCGTTCAATTAAAATATGATCTGCCGGCAAATTTTTTTATATATATAGGGTCGATTATTGAAAGAAAAAATTTGATGAATATTTGTAAGGCCATGTTTATTTTAAGAAACGAGCTGGAAATTCCATTAGTCGTTATCGGCGATGGCGGAAAATACAAGCAACAGGTAAAAGATTTTATAAATCAAAACAATCTTGAAAAGAAAATTATTTTCCTTTCTGAAAATCCAATTGCAAAATCCTCAAAAACTTTTCAGAATGGTGAAGACCTGCCTGCTATTTACCAATCTGCAATTGCCATGATTTATCCGTCTTTTTTTGAAGGCTTTGGAATTCCAGTATTGGAATCATTATGGAGCAAATTACCCGTTATTACGTCTAGTATTTCTTCTTTGCCGGAGGTGGGGGGAGACGCAACTTATTATGTAAATCCACAAAGGGCGGAAGAAATTGCAGAAGGGATGAAAAAGATTTACACGGATGATGAATTTTCAAACGCTCTTAAAGAAAAAGGATGGCAACAGGCACAAAAGTTTACTACACAAAAATGTGCGGAAGCAGTAATGGAAGTTTATAGAAATTTGATGGTTTAATTGTTTAATGGTTTAGGGGTGTGAATTTGAGGCTAGGGTGTAATAATTAAGCAATAAAACAATACAGCAATGTAACAATGAAATTTGAAAATGACATACTGCATTGTCTTGAAGCTTTAAGAAGCGGCGGACTTATTCTTTATCCCACAGATACAATTTGGGGTATTGGCTGCGATGCTATGAATGCAAAGGCTGTTGAGAGAATATATTCCCTGAAAAAAAGGTCTGATAAAAAATCTATGATCGTATTGGTGGCTGATGAAAAAGAAATATTGCAATATGTTGCACAACCGGATCTAGAAGTTTTTAATTATTTGCAATCAGTGCGAAAACCAACAACGGTTATTTATAAAGGGGCGATTGGGCTGGCTGATAATTTGATCAGCAACGATGGAAGCATAGCTATCCGCATTTGTAAGGAAGAGTTTTGTAAACATTTACTCAAACGATTTCAAAGACCCATTGTCTCAACTTCCGCAAATATCTCCGGCCAGACTTTTCCTAAAAATTTTTCAGAGATTGATGAGGAAATAAAAGGGGGGGTGAATTATGTTGTTCGATATCGGCAAAACGATGATAAAATTGCTGCGCCGTCAACATTAATTAAATGGGAGAATGGAAAAGCAATCGTTCTTCGTCCATAAACTTAAACCTCAAACCGTCTTTATTACCTTTGTGATCATGGATATCAATTGTACAGAAAGGGAGTTGTTTATTTTAAAAAAGATTGCCCATGCCGCTGAGGAGTTGGGCGTGGAAACTTATTTGATTGGTGGTTTTGTGCGTGATAAAATTATCGGCCGGGATACAAAGGATGCTGATGTGGTTTGTGTTGGAAACGGGATTAAACTCGCAAAAGAAGTGGCAAAGCGTTTCAATCCAATTCCACAAATAAGTATTTTTAAAACTTACGGAACTGCTCATATCAAAGTTCCTACTAAACATAATGATTCTTCGAAAGTTTCCTCCATCGGGGGAGATTTTGAAGGGGCTTTTGATTTGGAATTTGTTGGCGCCAGGAAGGAAAGCTATAAATATCATTCACGAAATCCTGATGTAACTCCTGGTACTTTACAAGATGATCAGCTTCGGCGGGATTTTACAATGAACACCCTTGCCATTAGCTTGAATAAAAATGATTATGGCAAGTTGGTTGATCCATTCGGGGGGTTTCGTGATCTGGAGAATAAAATCATTAAGACTCCGCTTGATCCTTCACAAACCTTTAGTGATGATCCTTTGCGGATGATGAGAGCAATTCGTTTCGCTTCACAGCTAAACTTTACTATAGAAGAGAAAACATTGCAGGCGATTAAGGACAATGCTTATCGGATTAATATTATTTCACAGGAACGAATTACAGATGAGCTGAATAAAATTATTTCAAGCCCAAAGCCCTCTATTGGTTTTGATCATTTATATAAAACCGGTCTGTTGCACATCATCTTTCCGCAAATGGTTGATTTAGCCGGCGCAGAGTTTAAAGATGGCGTAGGGCATAAAGACAATTTTTATCATACCCTGCAGGTCTTAGATAACATTTCAAAAAACACCAACGACCTGTGGGTGCGTTGGGCTGCAGTTTTGCATGATATCGCAAAGCCGGTAACAAAAAAGTTTGAGGAGGATCATGGCTGGACGTTTCATGGACACGAAGTGGTGGGGGGAAAGATGGTGCCAAAAATTTTTGCTAAATTAAAATTACCTCAAAATGAAAAGATGCGATTGGTAAGGAAATTGGTTGAAATGCATTTACGGCCTATCAGCTTAAGCAAGGAGGATATTACTGATTCTGCAATACGTCGTCTGCTATTTGACGCAGGGGAAGATTTTGATATATTGATGATGCTTTGTGAGGCAGACATTACGTCTAAGAACAAATACAAGGTTAAAAAATACTTAGAAAATTTTAAACTAGTTAGGCAGCGTTGTGAAGAAGTGGAAGAAAAAGATCGTATTCGTACGTGGCAACCACCCATTACAGGAGAAATGATCATGGAAATATTTGGAATTCCCCCGTCAAAACCGGTAGGTATGCTGAAAAATGCGATTAAGGAAGCTATATTAGATGGGGAAATAGACAATAATTATGATGCCGCTTATGATTTTATGATAGATAAAGCGAAAGAAATAGGTCTTAACCCAAAAAATTCTTCGCTTTTGAAACCAACAGGTAAATCTTAAATCGTAAATCTTAAATCGTAAATTTGGCTTATGGCTATATTAAAATTCAGGATTTATTTAGAAGAGGACGATAGTGTGTATCGTGATATTGCTATCAGGCATTTGCAAACGTTCTATGACCTGCATGAAGCCATTTTAAAAGCTTATGAATTTGATAATAAGCACAAGGCGACCTTCTTTCGCAGCAATGATCATTGGCAAAGAGGAAAAGAGATCACACTAGAAGTATATGATAAAGAATACAAGGCGGCGCCATTATTGATGAAGGATACAACGATTGGTTCTGAAATTCGCGACCCCAACCAAAAATTTATTTACCTGTATGACTTCAATAAAAATTGGAGTTTTTTAGTTGAGTTGATCAATGTGTCCAAAGAAGAAAATCCAAGGTTGATTTACCCTGCTTCTGTAAGAACGGAAGGTATTGCACCTAGCCAATACGGTACAAAGGGTTTGCTGGGAGAAAAATTCGCTGATGTAGAAGAAAAATATGATCTATCTCAGGTCGGCGAGGGTTTTGGATCGGAGGGTGAGGAAGCCGAGGAGGGGGATGATCTTAGTTTGGGAGAAGAAGCGGCTGATGAAGGAAGCGAAGAAGTTTAGGGAGTTAAAAAATATAAAAGGGTTAATGAATTACCCCATCCACCTCAGGCGGATGGGGTTTTAAATAAAATCATGGCTTTGGCCGGAAAAGATAAAACAGTCATCATCATAGTAGGCCCAACAGCAACGGGGAAAACCAATGTCGCTATTGAATTGGCCAGACATTTTAAAACAGAAATTATTTCAGCCGATAGCAGGCAATGTTTTAAGGAGCTAAATATTGGAGTGGCGAGACCTTCGGAAAAAGAGTTACAAATGGTTAAACACCATTTTATTGCCTCACATTCTATTCATGAAAATGTAAATGCAGGGTCTTTTGAACAGTATGCATTACAAAAATTAAATGATTTATTTCGAACACACGATGTTGTGGTCATTGTCGGAGGCACTGGTTTATACATAAAAGCTTTTTGTGAGGGCATGGATAAGGTTCCAGATGTTCCTGTTGAGGTTCGTAATGCAATAATTTCTGCATACGAGAAAAATGGGCTAGTGTGGTTACAGCAACAAGCTCAGCAAAAGGATCCGGAGTTTTATAAATCCGGAGAGATTCAAAACCCCCAACGACTAATGAGAGCTTTGGAAGTTGTGGAGACAACAGGCAGATCTATTCTCGAATTTCGCCAAGGTAAAAAAGAAAAAAGAGATTTCAATATTATCAAAATTGGTTTAGAGTTGCCAAAGGAAGAATTGCATCGGAATATCAATGCCAGAGTGGATAAAATGATTGAAGCAGGCCTGGTTGATGAAATAAAAAGTTTATCACCCTATAAGCATTTGAATGCTTTACAAACGGTTGGCTATTCGGAGATTTTCGATTACCTCGATAAAAAAGCCTTGTCTGCCGGTAGTCAAGTTTCTTTAGCGCAGGCAATAGAGCTTATTAAAAAAAATACTCGTCAATATGCTAAACGCCAGATGACATGGTTTAAAAAGGCTAAAGAAATAAAATGGTTTGCTCCCCATGAAGTAGAAAAAATGAAAGGGTACCTTAACGATACCCTTTGATAGCAGTTTGTTTGTTAAATCTTAAATCCGACGGTCAATAGCACATTACTTGCGCTTCCTTTAATATTTGCACCTGAGTAAGGAGAATATTGAAGCCTATACGGAAAATGAACATCTTTTGTCATTGTATATACATAGGCGACATCAACGAACACACCCTTGTTTCTATAACCAAGTCCGCCACTTAGCTGAAAACGATTTCCTTTTTCACCATTGATGTTTTTATAGGGATTGCCATAATAGGCTGCACCCAAGCGAACCATTACGGTTGTAAATTTTAGTTCGCCACCTGCACGAAAATTGAATGCCCCTTTATAAGCCTTATCAATTGCCTTATTTAAAGATTTCAAATAAGTTTTTGTTTCCGTGTCTGTACTCATATTTGAATTAGTTGAATGAAAAGATGAGGCTTTATAATTGATGTACTCAATGTCTGCAGTCAGGAACCCTTTTTGTTTTCTTACATCTTGAATTTCCCGCAACACATATGAGACGCTGCCAATAATGCGATAAGGGGTAAGCAATGCGTATTCAAATTGAGAGGCTGCATTGCCGGTAAAGAGTGTTGAGCTTTGAGTAAGCAAACCCTGATAATTTTCTGTGTTTGTGGTTACAGTGGCCGTGTATTTATCTGTTAAGCCATAATAAGTGGGTGAATGAAGGGCTAAGCCTAGACGGACATACTCGGTGGGTTTATAAATAAGACCGGCGCGCAGATTTATTCCCACTCCCTCTGTAGAAAGTGTTTCGTCAATAGAAGCAAAATCAAATTTGTTAGTTGCATTAGTAGTGGCATCGGCTTCAGTAAACGTAGCATGGCGTTTATAATTGAGGATGGGAAGAGCAACAGTGCCGCCAATCAAGAATTTATTGCTAAAATTTGTGGCCCCTGCTAAAGCTATTTCTGTAATGCCGCCTTTACTCTCTATTATATTTTGTTGCAGCAGACCTGTTGACAAAAGATTTGCCGCTCTGCTTTGAAATTGGAAATTGCCATTCGTACCGCCTCCTACTGTGTCGATCCAATAAGTATTAAAGGCAAGGCTTGTTCCAAAAGGAAAATTTTCTGCTACTGCGTTGGCATCTTTTATATTTCCATTTTTTATTTCCTCTAAAAATTTTTGCGAGTATGAGCTTTGATTGGTTTGACCTCTGTATAAAATATTGCTTCCAAAATTTGCTGTGCGGTTTACTGCAATGCTATAGGCATGCCATCTATTATTTCTACTACCACCGTCAATAACGAAACCGGTTGTTCCAAAAATGAAATTGTTTTTTTTGTCTTTTTCTGTTCTTCCGAAATAGGTTGATTTGTTACTGTTGAAATTATAACCCGGTGTAAGAACGAAATCACCAGTTCTGTAAAGACCTAATCCCGCAGGGTTTACAAAGGTGGCAGATATTTCTCCTCCCAAAGAACCCATAGCGCCGCCAACGGCTTGTTGCCTGGCTGTGCCGCTTTGTGTGAACCATGAATAACGAAGAGCATCAGCCGGTTCTTGTGCCAAACTGTAAACAGCAGACAATAGAACAGCTATTATGAAAAATACAGATTTCATATTGCAATGTAATTATATGGTGAATAGAGATAAGAACGTACAAGAGTGTCCTTCGACAAGATCAAGATAAACTGCAACAAAAGTTGATTAGATCTGAAAAAGCTGATCACATAAAAATTATTTTCCACTACTTGTAGGACGCACCGCTTTTTTTAAAACTTTCTTACGGGGGCAGAACTTCCGCTGCTGCCAGAAGAACTAGAGCTACTGTTTGAACTAGATTTGCTGGAAGAGTTATTTGAACTGCCTGAAGAAGAATTACTGCCTGAATTAAAAACATTTCGCAGGAAATTGCCAGCATTACTACTGGTGTTTGTATTGCTGGGAGTATAAGATCCGATTATTCTTGGGGACCTATTATTGTTGTAATTGCTGTTATTATTGAAAATGTTTGCCTTAGGGTTTGTGTAGTTATTATTTGTGAGTTGTGTGCTGTTATAAGTGTTCAGGTTAAATACCCTGGGATGATTATAAGTAACTTTTGTTTGAGTGCCATAAACAACGTTATGTGAACAATAAGGATTGTAATAATAATTCCAATAAGTGTAAGGGGTCCATGGATTGTTCCAATTATTGTAATAGCTATAGCTATAACGCCTGTTATAAAAATACCAATCATCAAGATCGCTCCACATTACCCTGTTACTAACTTTCATGCGTAAATAGCGATCATCGTAATAATCGTCATCGCCCTGGTATCTTCGATCATCGTTACGCTCTTTTACATTCACGTATTCGTCGTGTTGACGCTCGGGTGAGAAATAAACATCATCAGGGGTTTGGCCGGTTTTATAAGCTGAAGTGCAACCGCCTAAAATAGCAGCTGATAAAGCAAGGAGTAGAATTGAACGTCTCATGGCAACAAGTTTAATCGGTTATATAATTGAAGTTACTACTTTTGTGCGACTTTTAAGTGACACAAACGATTGAGCAACAAATATTCTGCCATCGCATTGTAAAATTGCATCATTTAAAGTTAAGCAAAAACTAAAGTTGGTTGCTGACTGTTGATCATTTGGAAACTCTTTTTAAAACAAGATCTCTTCAAGATGAAGTTGCCTATAATTATCTTCATGCAAAATTGGAAACTCTTGGAAAAAGATAAATCTTTTCATAAAAGGCGTCGATGATACAAATCGGAGAAAAACCAATGACCAGTAACCAGGAACTAGTAATAAGTAACAAAATATGAGCAAAGAAATTACATCAAGAGAACAAGACTATTCACAATGGTACAATGACCTTGTTATTAAGGGCGGGCTTGCTGATTATTCTGCAGTAAGAGGCTGTATGGTTATAAAACCCCACGGTTATGCTTTATGGGAAAACATGAGAGATCAAATGGATCGTATGTTCAAGGAAACAGGACATCAGAATGCATACTTTCCTTTGTTTGTTCCTAAAAGTTTTTTAGAAAAAGAGGAAGGCCATGCTGAAGGTTTTGCCAAAGAGTGTGCTGTAGTTACTCATTATAGACTGAAAGCTGATACAACTTCAAAAGGGAAATTAATTGTTGATCCGGAAGCCAAGCTGGAAGAAGAATTGATTATTCGCCCAACCAGTGAAGCCATAATTTGGAACACTTATAAAGATTGGATACAGTCTTATCGTGATCTTCCTATTCTCATTAATCAATGGGCTAATGTAGTCCGCTGGGAAATGAGAACCCGGTTGTTTTTGCGCACAGCAGAATTTTTGTGGCAAGAAGGTCATACCGCACATGCAACAAAGGAAGAGGCTGTTGAGGAAGCAGAGAAAATGCTTGAGGTGTATGCGACTTTCGCAGAACAATACATGGCTCTTCCTGTAATTCGAGGCTTAAAAACTGAAAGCGAAAGATTTGCCGGCGCTGAGGATACTTATTGTATCGAGGCGCTAATGCAGGATGGCAAAGCCTTGCAGGCAGGTACATCGCATTTTCTGGGACAAAATTTTGCCAAGGCTTTTGATGTAAAATTTTTGAATAAGGATAACCAGCAGGAATATGTGTGGGCTACTAGTTGGGGAACAAGTACTAGATTAATCGGTGCCCTTGTAATGGCTCACAGCGATGATGACGGATTGATATTACCACCAAAAATTGCTCCGTTGCAGGTTGTCATCGTTCCCATATCAAACAAGGATGCTGAAGCACAAAAAAAGATCAATGACAAAGCGCAGCAGCTGATAAAAGAATTAAAAGCGGCAAACGTATCCGTGAAGTTTGATGATAATGACAGTAACCGCCCTGGTTGGAAGTTCGCTGAATATGAAATGAAAGGGGTTCCTGTACGCATTGCATTAGGCGCTAGAGATATTGAAAACAATGTTGCCGAAGTAGTAAGACGAGATACAAAGGCAAAGAATAGCGTTTCGTTGGATGGTCTTACCAATTATATCCTCAACTTGTTGAACGAGATTCAGGAAGCTATGTTTAATAAGGCAAAAGCTTATCAGGAACAACATACAACTAAGGTTGACAGTTGGGACGAATTTGAAAAAACTTTAGATGAAAAAGCAGGTTTTGTCTATGCACATTGGGATGGAACAGCAGAGACAGAAGAAGCGATAAAAGAAAAAACAAAAGCTACTATCCGCTGTATTCCTTTAAATGCAGAACAGGAAAATGGGAAATGCATTCTCACTGGCAAGCCTTCAAAACAGAGAGTTTTATTTGCAAGAGCCTATTAAATGGAATAAACTATTGTAAAGCATATTTTCGATTGAAATATTTGTCATTGCAAATTACTCCGAGTATATTTATTGAAACCAAGACCAAATGCCTGTTCTTCTTATTTTGGATTTTCAGCATTTCCTGGATTGGCTTTCAGCCCATTTGTTTCCTTGTTGGTTTAAAACAATTTTTCATTTTGATTGCCCCGGTTGCGGATTTCAGCGTTCCGTAATTTTTTTGCTAAAGGGTGACTTAGTAAAAAGTTTCGAATTATACACTCCAACCATTCCTATTTTATTATTTTTTCTTTTTGGAGCATTGCATATAAGATATCATTTTAAGTTTGGAGCAAACTTGATTCAGCTTTTTTACTGCATCATTGCAGTTTTAGTATTGATAAATTATATTTATAAAATTTTCAACCATTAAAACAACTGATCATGGAAAATCAACCACTGCAGCAACAACAAGCCTTACCCAATGCCACAGCCGTTTTGGTATTGGGAATATGTTCAATTGTAGTTTGTGGTATTTGCGGCATTATTGGCCTTGTTATGGGCAATACCGCGTTAAGACTTTATAAAGCTAACCCTTCATCATATACAGAAGCCTCACTTAGCAATGTCAAAGCCGGACGAATTTGTTCGATTATCGGTATTTGCCTAATGGGAATTGCTTTGATCTGCATGTTTTTCTGGGGATCATTCTTATATCATTTAAACAGAGATCAATATTAATTTATGGATACCATTGAAAATAAAGAAACCGGGTTCTTGAATTTGATTGAAAAAAGGTCTTTACCAAATTCAACAGCCGTGTTAGTATTAGGCATTTTATCATTAGTGGTATGTCAGCTTCTGGGCATCATCGGTTTGGTTTTAGCAAGTAATGATATGAAATTATACAGGCAAAACCCGGAGCTTTATTCCGAATCTTCTTTGAGCAATTTAAAAGCGGGGAAAATTTGTTCTATTGTCGGGCTTGCTATGATCGGAGTTATTTTTTTAGTATGGATTGTCATGATCATTTTTGCGGTGTCAGTAGCTAACCATGCTCCTTTTAATTACAGATAGTTCTTATTTTATTATTTAAAAAAAAATTAGCTTCATTCTGAGGCTTTTTATTTTACTGACAAGTAATTATAATCTTTCAAAAGCGTATCCAAAAAATCAAAAGGCGACATGGGGGAGTCTATTTTGAGATGGCTTTTGATTTTTTCACTGGCCATAGCAGCCAGATTAAAATCTCCTTTTTTTCTTGCAGTATCTAATATGCTTTTAATTGCATTAATATCCTTATCGCTCAGTTTCATGATCTGTGGAAATACAGGTACATAATTATCGGCAACTTCCATAAATATCGTTTCTTCCATACTGCCTCTTGGCTTAGTGCTTACAAGAATAGTATGGGCTAAAATATCTCCAAGCCGTTGTCCTTTTTTACTGCTCACTACAAGAATAATATCAATAATTGTGAGGGGGGCATAGATTGCAAGAAGGATCAATACGATTGTTTTATCAGGCAGGTAATCGGCAGTATAAATTATGGCCACATAGATATAATCGGACGTGCGTATAAGCCAGCGAATAATAAATTGACTAATACCTGGTCTGCCTCCATTTTCACTTACGACTTTAATGCCCATGATCTTCTTGCCAATACTTTGCCCATTCATTGAAATTTCACAGACAAGATGGTAAACAAAAACGGGTATTAAAATCATCATCCAAAGCCCCCAGATGTTGTATAAGCCATCTTTAGAAAAAACATCAGCGCTTGATATACTCCTGCTTAATATAGCAATTGCCACCCTGCAATAAATATATATAAACACAATATCAATTGCCCAGGCAAAAAGACGGCGATGAAATTCGGGTATTTCAAATTCAAGATCAATATTAAACGTAGTTGGTACTTTAATTACTCCCATGAAAGGCCTAAGTTTGAATTCTTATCTGTAAATCTAAAATCTGAAATCTACAATCCGAAATCTAAAATTTTCCAGTATTTTACAAACTTAAATGGAACAGTGAGAGAAGCCTTATTTATAAAAAAGCATAAGGAAAAATGGGCAAAGGCTCAGCAAATGCCACCTACAGATGCCGATGAAATGGCCAACAATTTTACAGAGTTGGTAAACGACCTTGCCTATGCAAAAACATTTTATCCTACCAGCAAGGTGACTCAATACATCAACGGTCAGGCATCAAAAATCTATTTAAACATTTATAGAAACCGTAAAGAGGAATCAAATCGAATTGTTGATTTCTGGAAATATGATCTTCCGTTAACCATCTATAAATATCGAAAGGTCATTTTTTTTATGTTCATTTTCTTCTGCGTGTTTTTTATAGTTGGTTTTTTTTCCACCCGGCAGGATGAAAATTTCGCACGCCAGGTTCTTGATGATTCCTATGTAAATGAAACAATTGAAAATATCGAAAAAGGTGATCCATTTGGAGTTTATAAACACGGTAATTCATTTTTAAGTTGGATGGGTATAATGATCAATAATATCCGGGTAGCCCTGGTTTATTTTGCTGAAGGTATCCTTTTTGGAATTTTTACTGTAAGAGACCTGATGAGGGAAAGCATCAGGCTGGGAGCATTTTATGACATATTTTTTTCACGGGGGTTGGGTTTACAATGGGCCTTAGCCGTATTAATACACGGTATGTTAGAGTTGTGGAGTATTATTCTTTCAGGTGCTGCCGGAGTAATTTTCGGAATGGGTTTTCTTTTTCCCGGAACGGTTAAAAGAATCGAATCCCTAAAAAGGGCTGTAAAGGACGGTTTAAAAATTACCGTTGGAATATTGCCTGCATTGGTAGTTGCGGCTTTTTTTGAAGGCTTTGTTACTCGTTATTATAAAATGCACTGGATTTTCAGTTCGCTGATCCTTTTTTCTTCGGCTACATTTATTGTTTGGTATTTTATCATTTATCCGATGCGATTACAAAAGAAATTTTTTATTGAAATAACTGAAGAGGCATAGAATCATGAAACCTATCTATGAAAGTACTCCCTATTTTTTCAAAAAGATATTCTACCTGCCTGGATTTTGCTTTTTTGCATGCATCTGTGTAAAGGCGCAGGACAGCACTGAAGCAATAATAAGCGTTGATTCAACAATGACAATAGAACAAGTTGATACCAATTATGAACGACCGAACTATTTTGAATCTAAGATCACTGACCCTCAAAAGGATACTATTCAATTAAGGCAGGTTCCAGCCAGGATTGTCGATTCTCTTAAAAGAGACGATGAGTTTTGGTATGCAGATCACATTTTTGCGAAGAGATCTGTAAAAGAAAAACGAACAAAGAATTTTAACACTCCATCGCAGTGGATGAGCATGACAACACTGGTAGTTATCGTAGCTATTTTTCTTGGAATATTGATTTGGTATCTTTTCAAGAATAATATTATTAGCAGAACGCAAACCATCGCTTCTGAAGGCAAAAAAAGAGAAGGTGAAGAAAATATTTTTGATATCAATTATCAAAGAGAAATAGAGAGGGCCGTAAGTGATGCAAATTATCGTCTTGCTGTTCGGCTTATGTTTCTGCGATTGTTAAAAAACCTTTCCCGAAAAAATATTATCCAATATAAGCACGAGCGAACGAATTTTGATTACTTGTCTCAGCTATATTCAACTGGGTATTATCGTGATTTCTTTTGGCTCGCCAGAAATTACGAATATGTGTGGTATGGAAAGTTTGAAGTAAGCGCTGAAACTTTTCGCATTATTAAAAATGAATTTGAAAATTTTGACCGGAGATTATCTTGAAAAGAGTTTTACCATATCTTATTGGAGTAGCAGTCGTCATACTACTTGTATTGTTAATATTCCAAGGTAAAAAGGATCGTAAAATACTTGATGAGCGTATCAGTTTTAATAAAAGAGACAAGATCCCTTATGGCATGTATGTGGCTTATCGTAATCTTTCTCATATTTTCCCCGAAGCTTCTATCATCGTAAATAAAAAGGAACCGGCACAATGGGATTCATTAACCAATTTATCGGATAAGCAGGCCATTATCATCATTACACCGCGTTTTATGCCCGACGAGTTTGAGCTCAATCGGCTGCTGAGTTTTGCGAAAGCGGGGAATAATGTTTTTATTAGTAGCCGCGTGTTTTCATTGGAGGCAGAAAACTTTTTTGGTTGTGAAAGTTCTTTTTCGGGGTTTCCCATATTTAATGATCGAGAAGATGATACGCTGATGCTTTCATTTATATCGCCCCCATTTTTGGATAGCGAAAAATACGATTATCCGGGAAGGCGATATGATAGTTATTTTGGAAAATATGATAAGGACGTAAGTTATGAGTTGGGGAAAAAAGAAAATGGAGAAATTAATTTTGTTCGATTGAAAGCAGGTTTGGGAAATATTTATTTGCATCGAGCTCCGATGGCTTTCAGTAATTATTTTCTGCTGCACAATCAAAATATGAACTATTATAGCAAGGCCTTGTCTCTTATTCCAAAGGATACTAAGCTAGTGGCATGGGATGAATATTATTTATATAAGCGATATTCATCGGAAAATAGGTCTGGTGAAAATAGTTCTGTACTATCGGCATTAATGTCGCACAGGGCATTCAGTTCAGCTTTGTGGCTGCTGATAATACTTTTGGTTTTATTCATTCTGCAGGAAATGCGGCGCAAGCAGCGAATTATTCCTGTTATCGCAAAACCAAGGAATGACTCGCTCGAATTTGTAAAAACCGTTGGACGGTTGTATTATGAGAAAAGAGACAATAAAAATTTAAGCCATAAAATGGCGGCTTATTTTCTTGAGCACATACGTAACCGGTACAAGCTTCCTACTTCCAAGTTGGATGAAGAATTCATATTGTTATTGAAAAGAAAAACCGGACAACAGGAAAATAATATTAGAAAAATAGTTTCTTTTATAAAAAATATTGATGAAACGGAATACGTAAGCGAAGAAGAGCTTGCCGATTTTCATAAAGAGCTAGAAGAATTTTATAAAATGACATAAAAAAGTAATGGGCAAGTGTAAAGAATAACTAAAATCACAAACATCAACATGGAAGAACAATTGTTTGCGCAACGAACTGATCTCTCTGCGCTGAACGAGGCAGTAGTATCAATTCGAAACGAAATTAAAAAGATAATCGTTGGGCAAGATGAAATGGTAAAACTGATCATCGCTGCGCTTCTGGCCGATGGGCATGTGCTTATAGAAGGCGTACCCGGAGTAGCAAAAACGCTGACAGCGAAGCTTGTAGCCAGGTCACTTGATATTGGTTTTTCAAGAATTCAATTTACCCCTGATCTAATGCCTTCGGATGTGTTGGGCACTCCAGTATTTAATCCGCAGCAAGGAAGTTTTGAATTTAAAAAAGGACCGGTATTTGGCAATATTGTGTTGATCGATGAGATCAATCGATCACCGGCAAAAACTCAATCAGCCTTATTTGAGATTATGGAAGAAAGACAAGCCACAGTAGATGGAAGAACTTACCCAATGCCTTCACCATTTATGGTAATGGCGACACAAAACCCTATTGAGCATGAAGGGACATATCGTTTACCTGAGGCGCAGCTAGACCGGTTTCTTTTTAAAATTTTAGTGCCTTATCCTTCCGAAGCAGAAGAGGTAACCATTCTTTCTCAATTTCATCAAATGGGCAATGCGCCGATCTTTGAAATGGTAAAGCCGGTGTTAAGCGGGGCACAGGTAATTTCGTTGAGGCAACAAATTAAAACACTTATTATCGAGGAAAAATTATTGCAGTTCATTGCAAAATTTATTCAACAAACAAGAAATTATAAATCCATTTATCTTGGTGCCTCACCAAGAGCTTCGCTGGCAATCATGAATGCCTCGAAGGCCATGGCGGCTATCAACGGTCGTGATTTTGTTATGCCCGAAGACATTCTTAGTGTATTTAGCCCGGTATTACGACATCGCATTGTACTTGCACCTGATAAAGAAATGGAAGGGGTTACGGAAGATGAAGTGATCAAGCAAATTATAAATGGAATGGATATTCCGAGGTAGTGAATAATTAATAATTAATAATTAATAATTATTACTTATTAATGAATAAATAACAAAACAAGTAAACTTATTTGTTCTTTCGTGCAATCATAAAATTTTTTGGCCAATCATTTTATCTTGATAAAGTTGCCTATTATATTGCTGGTGCCTCAGTGATACTCTACGTATTCAGTTATTTTATCCCCGTTTTGTATGATGCTGCTGGTATTATTTTGGTTTTGCTCGGAGTATCAATCTTAATTGATAGTTTTTTAATTTTTGGAAAACGATATGCTCTTCGTGCTGAACGCATAACTTCCGAGCGATGGAGCAATGGTGATGACAATAAGATAGTACTTCATTTTCAGAATAATTATTCTTTTCCTATCTCGGCCCACATCATTGATGAATTGCCCGTGCAGTTGCAGGAAAGAAATTGGTTTCGTAAAGCAAGGCTTGAACGAAACAGTGAAGCCCAAATTGTTTATACTGTAAAACCTTTGACAAGAGGTGAATATTCTTACGGCAACATCAATGTATTTGTAAAAGGACCTTTGCAATTAGCTAAAAGGAGATTTGTTTTTCCTGCTGCCCAAACAGTGAAGGTGTATCCTTCTTATATTCAAATGAGACGTTATCATTTGCTGGCCGTGAGTAACCGCTTACAAGAAGCAGGGGTAAAAAGAGTGAGACGGTTAGGGCATAGCATGGAGTTTGAACAGATCAAGGAATACGTTCGCGGCGATGACTATAGGACCATAAATTGGAAAGCAACGGCAAGAAAGGGCGGCTTAATGGTGAACAACTATACTGATGAGCGTAGTCAGCAGATCTATTGCCTCATTAACAAAGGCCGCACGATGAAAATGCCGTTCGAAGGCATGACATTGCTTGATTATGCCGTGAACGCAACGCTGGTATTGAGTAATGTGGCATTAGTTCGGCAGGATAAAGCCGGGCTGATCACTTTTGCTGAAAACCTCGATGCATTTTTGCAGGCTGATAAAAAATCCACCCAGATGAATCTGGTATTGGAAACTTTATACCGGCAGCAAACAAGGTTTTTGGAAGCCGATTTTGAGAAGCTTTATTCTGTTATTCGTAACCGCATCACACATCGCAGCCTGCTGGTGTTGTTCACTAATTTTGAATCGATGGATAGTTTACAACGTGAAATGTCCTCATTAAAACGAATAGCCCAGTATCACTTGCTGCTTGTTGTTTTTTTTGAAAATACAGAGCTAAAGGAATTGATAGAAAGCAAAGCTGTGGCAATGGAGGATATTTATATAAAAACCATCGCAGAAAAATTTGCTTTTGAGAAAAGGCTAATGGTAAAGGAACTTCACAAAAATGGAATTCTTTCTGTTCTTACTTCACCTCAAAATCTTACTGTTGATACGATCAATAAATATCTTGAGTTAAAGAACAAACTTTCTATTTGAGATTCCAAATGTTTAATTGGTTCCAAAAGTTTCAAAGGTTATTTAACCAAACTTGAATAATCTTTGTAAAAATGTCGAGCTGACCTCTGAAACTTATTGAACCTCTGGAACTTTTTAAACTTGTATAGTGAATATTTTTGAACAAGGCCAAGTTCTTCTCATCAATAAACCATTGTATTGGACATCATTTGATGCAGTAAGAAAAATTCGAAACTTAATCGGAATAAAAAAAGTAGGGCATGCAGGAACTCTTGATCCACTTGCCACAGGATTGCTGATCATTTGTACAGGCAGGTTTACAAAAAAGATAAATGAATATATGGCAAAGGAAAAAGAATATACAGGAAGTTTTACGCTTGGGGCTACCACGCCTACTTATGATCTTGAAAGCAAACCGGAAAATTTTAAGTCGATTGAAAATATTTCTGGTGAAAAAATAAAATTGGCTACGCAAAAATTTGTTGGTGAAATTTTTCAAATCCCTCCTGCGCATTCAGCTATTAAGCTTGAAGGGAGACGTGTGTATGAACTGGCAAGAAAAGGAAAAGAAGTAAAATTAGAACCGAGAAAGATTTTTATAAAAGAATTCGATATTACAAAAATAGAACTGCCCATTGTTCATTTTCGGGTCGTTTGCTCTACAGGTACTTATATCAGGAGTTTGGCAAATGATTTTGGAGAAGCATTGGGATGCGGAGCTTATCTTAGCAGTTTGTGTCGCACAAGAATAGGTGAATTTAAATTAGAAGAGGCCCTGACTATAGATGAATTTGAAAAAAAGCTGTGAGCTTTTAGTCTCGATCTTCGAGATCATTCAGGTCATACCCTCACAACTCGCAACTTAAAACGGATATGTTACACCAAACTGAAGTACGCCCCTTACCAAGGTTCGCCATTGCCAACCATAAAACCATTTGAATTGTGAATCAAGGTGCACAGGCTCAGGACTTGGGTTCCTGGCTTTTAAAGCATAATCGAGCCTTATCAAAAAGAATCCTAAGTCAACTCGCAAACCGGTACCAATATCCACACCAAGGTCTTTCAAAAACTTGTTGCTAAACTCTCCGCCAGGAAAATCGGAATTTTCACGCATAAACCAGACATTCCCAACATCGGTAAATAAAGCGCTATTGAATTTAAATCCAAGAAGATTAAATGCATGAAAACGGTATTCAAGGTTTGCTTCAAGCTGTATGTCGCCAAAGCGATCAGGGATACTATCGTAAAAAAGAGAAGTATGGCCTGGCCCAAGCCTCCTAAACCCCCAGCCTCTCATGCTATTTGGACCTCCGGCTGTGTATGCTTTAAAAAAAGGAAGATACTGGCTTCGTTTTTCATTTCCGTTTTGAATTGCAAATGGAATACCTACGCCCGTAAATATCCGTGCTACTAGCTGAGTACTGGTATTTATACTCATTATTCTTTTAAATTCAGCATCTGTTTTTACAAATCGGTAAAGATTTTTTTTAATAAAATCAGAATGAATCAGCGTAGGTAAGCCGGATATCTCTCCATTTATTTTAAATGTGTTGAGGTTTTTCTTAGTACCCCAGTTTACTGTAAAACTCCCGATTAACGAAACTACGAGACCGTCATTAAAAAGATTACTTAAACCGGGATATTTCTTAAAAACACTGTCTAGGAATGGCTTTGGATCAAATAAATAATATTCAACGTTGGGGAATTTAATCCCGTAAAACTTATTTCTTCTTTGTAATTCATAACTCCAGGAAGTATTAAACGTTGTAAGATTGTACAGGTTGATACGTTGTGTATTGGCAAGATTGAATGCCAATACAGTTTTTGCCTCGCGGAATCTTTCAGGAAGAAAACTAAAATGAGGAATTATTTTCGGAAACACAATATTATATCCTGCGCTGGCTTGTCTTGAAGCAACAAAGGGCTGATCTTTTGCCACACTAAGTTCTGTACCATATCGAAGGCTTGTATTTGTTTGCGCCGCCGCCCTTGCAAAATTCCGATTTTGTAAACTAAGGTTTATACCTATTCCAAATAAATTTCCCGAAGAAAAAGCATTCGTGTTATCAATAAAAACACTGTTATCATTCCGACTTCCTTCAAGATTAGCTACAAACAAATATTTTTTTGCCGGGATCAGTTTTACATAAAAATCAACTGTATCTGTTTCCGGTCTCGGTTTAAGCTCTATATTCACCAACCGCCAGGCAACATTAGTGTTAAATCTGTTAATTGTCCTTGTATAGCGTGTCTGACTATACACTTGTCCCTGTCTTAAATAAATATTCTGGGGAAGAATTTTTGGTTTAAATAATCTTTCATGATATTTTACTGTATAAGTGCTATCAAGAACTACAGTTTTATAATCTGTAGAATCGGGTCCAAAATCAGGATAAATATAAACTTTCCCAACATAGAACTTAACAAGCCTACTGCTATCATATCCATGTCTTAATTTTATTTCCAGCGTCGCCGTAGGATTTTCTTTTTCTTTCCTCACTGCATTCATTATTTCAATCTGTTCAAGCGGGTTGACCATAGGCTTGAGTAATGACACATCCAATGTATCCCAAACACCTATTAGTTCATTCCTGGTAAATCTCATGTATCCATTGTTTCTATATAATTCTACCAGCCTGTCAAGTTCCATAGCAATGGTATCCTGGGAAAATGAGCTTCCTTTTTTCAAAAAAGACTCATTTCCTGTGCTATCCGCAAGTTTTTGTAAAGGCATTTGTACGCCTAGGGTAATTGAATCGGGTCTTTGTTTCTTTGTTGTATCGGCCCTCAGCGCACTATCGGTCAGTTGTTGCAGTTCGGGTTGCTGAATATTATACCACACGCTATCGAAATGCCAAAGCGGACCAGGCGCTACATTAAAGTTCAAAGTCAGCATGTATAATTCTTCGTTTCTTTTTACCACCGTATCATAGGTTATGCTGCTTTTAAAATAACCTGAAGTATGAAGCATAGCAAGCATGAATTTTCGGGATGCCTGCACGTAAGTTGTATCAAATACAGGCGGTTTTTTAATTGTTTGCCAAAGTATTTTCTGACTGGCCCTTGGATTTACGCTATCTTCCAACTGAACACGCAATCTTGACTCAAGATTGTTTCTTTCTGTTTTTGAAAGATTGCCTGAGAGCTTGATATTTGTTTTATAAACAAAGAGTGTGTTTTTAGGCGCCTTTTTTACTTTAGTAAAAGGAAACGTGTGAAAGTCCCAGGATTTACAAGAAGTAAAAAGAATAGCAACAAATAAAGGAACAATTATTTTCAGGTAAGTTAACATCCGGGGCTTTGAGTGAAACATAATTCATTAAACAACAAAGCATGATCTCTAAATCGCAGTCCAAATATATCCAAAGTTTAGGCCAGAAAAAATATAGAGATCAGGAAGGAGTGTTCATTGCCGAAGGGCCAAAATTGGTGAAAGAATTATTGCAGCATAAAAATGTTCAGTTTCACCATTTATGTGCGTTGAATGGCTGGGTAAGGGAAAATGAAAAGCTTTTGGGAACTGTTGATGTAACTGAGGTTAATGAAATAGAGCTTGAAAAAATATCTCAACTAAAAACACCTAACCAGGTTATTGCCGTAATCAAAAAATTTGAAACAATACAACCGACTGTAAAAGAAAAAATATCATTGGTATTAGATCTTATACAGGATCCGGGAAATTTAGGAACTATTATTCGCATAGCAGATTGGTTTGGCATTCAGCAAATCATTTGCAGTCCTGATAGCGCTGATTTGTATAATCCAAAAGTGGTACAGGCTACTATGGGCAGTATTGCAAGAGTAAACTTTTTTTATACCGATCTGCCTGCTTGGTTAAAACAACAAACCGAGATTAGAGTATATGCTTCAATGCTTGAAGGAAAGGATATAACAAAAATGAATGCACTAAACGAGGGATTGATCATTATAGGCAATGAGGCAAAGGGTATTCGTGATGAAGTTTTGCATTTTGCTAACGAAAAAATTACGATCCCTAAAAAAGGTGAAGCAGAATCATTGAATGCAGCAGTGGCAACAGGAATTATATTAGCTTGCATAACATAAGTTGAGCACTATGCAGCCGCCGCTCACCTTATTTAAATGAACAATTATTTTCCTTCGTGTTTTTTATCTTCTTCCTTTCTTTCTTTTTCGTAGGCTCTCAAAATATGTTTTACCAAACGATGGCGCACCACGTCGTCTTCATCCAATTCAATGTGAGCTATGCCATCAATATTGTTCAATATGCGCACAGCCGTTTGCAACCCGCTTCGCTGATTTCTGGGCAGATCCACCTGAGTAATATCACCAGTGATGATAGCCTTAGCATTGGCACCTATGCGTGTTAAAAACATTTTCAATTGCAGATCAGTAGCATTTTGCGCTTCGTCCAAAATGATAAAGGCATAATCGAGAGTACGGCCGCGCATATATGCCAGTGGAGCGATCTCAATGGTTCTTGTGCTCATGTAATATCCCAACTTATCAGCAGGGATCATATCGTCCAATGCATCATATAGTGGACGCAGATAAGGATCAATCTTTTCTTTAAGGTCACCGGGCAAAAATCCAAGACTTTCTCCTGCCTCCACTGCCGGACGTGTGAGAATAATTTTCTTTACCTGCTTATTTTTTAAGGCCCGCACTGCCAATGCAACAGCAGTGTAGGTTTTACCGGTACCGGCAGGCCCGATGGCAAAGACAATATCATTTTTTTCTGCCTGCTGCACCAGCTTTTTCTGATTGGCTGTTCTTGCGCGAACGCTTTTGCCATTTGGCCCAAATACTAAAATATCATTCGGATTACGCTCAATGAAATGGTCAATCGCATCAGCATCATCCCCGCCGAGGATCTGTTCAAAATAGTTTTCGCTCATGTGCCCGTTTCGTTCTAAGTACTGCACAATGAGATCAATTTTTTCCTTGGCATTTTCTACCTGCTCGGGAGCGCCGCTAAGTTTGAGTTGTGTACCTCGCGAAAGAATTTTTAGTAGGGGGAACTTTTTTTTGAGGATGTCCAGTTTACCATTATTAACTCCAAAAAACTCAATAGGGTTTACGGTTTCAAGGTTGATGATCGTGTCTGTCAATTCGCTTCAATTTAAGTTTTCATAATACCATTAACGATGGTCGGTGGTCATTAATGGTGTTTACACCTGCTCATGCATTATTGCCGAGTCTAACATCTGTATTAAAGTAACTGAATCTATCAGTGATTACCTAAAGTTACTTATTAACAAGTGTTAATTAAAGAATTATGCCACAAATTTTGGTTAAGAAAAAGTATTGGTTTAAAGTTTGATTTTATCGGCTTCACAATTCTATTCAACTTTTGTTGCCTGCCTGCCGGTAGGCAGGTGTCACTCACTTGTGCGTTCTGTAATTCTGCTCAGCTTTTTTTAATTACTATAAACTTTTTAAAATTTTTTCTATCATTGTACTTCACCAAAACCAACTTTTATGGAACAAAATTATCCCTTACCATTTTTTTTCAGCTCTATTTTTATTATTTGTTGGCTTACCATTTATATTTTTCTTATTGTCGCAAAGTGGAAAGTTTTTGTAAAAGCAGGTAAGCCTGGATGGGCTGCAATCATCCCAATTTACAATCTCATTGTGCTTTGCCAAATTGGTGGCAAACCTGGTTGGTGGGTTATACCAAGTTTGTTAGTTCCTTTTTTTATTATCTGGCCTTACAATATGATATCTAAAAGCTTTGGTCATGACGAAGGATTTACCGTCGGCCTTGTTTTGTTGGGAATTGTTTTCTGGCCGATTCTCGGTTTTGGAAGTTCAAAATATGTTGGACCATATGGCAATCCTGAAGCATTCAGAGCTTACCAAGAACAACACAAATTTGATTTTGAGAATAAGCAATAAAAAGAGAAAGAAGTTTTTTTAATTGCTGAATTGCCGAAGGCTTAAGCCTTTGGCAATTCAGCTTAAGCCTTCGGCAATTTATTTTGAGTTATGCTTTATCAGAACTCAAACACACTCCTTTAATTCTTTTTCGGTATAAGCCATACCATATTTTTTTAGTACATCATCAGGCACACCATTCCATGTGTTAACCTTATTGCCCATATATCCAATATCTTTTACTCCAATTTCAGAGGTATAAAAACCAGTAGCTGTTAAATTGCGCATTAAGCTAAAAAATGCTGTACCCTGTTCCATTCCTGGTTTCACTTTTCCTTTTTTTGTTTTGTTTCCTTTTTCGGTGTATTCTATGGCGGGATAAGCTATGTCATCAACCATTTCTATTTGTTGTTGCTGGCTGCAATCCACAAAAGTTTTTTCATAACGTTTCAAACATTGCATATCGAGCCAGCGTAAACCACCACGCATAGGTGTTTGGTGATTGGGCATATCTCGTACAATAAAATCAATAAACTCCGGCACCTTGGCATCGCTGGCACTGCCGCTCACTTCATCCTTTGGAATAATAATGTCGGCCAGCACCGTAATGGTTGCCATTTCATGGTCGCTAAAAAATCTTCCCATCGCCAGCAATTTTTTTTCAATTTCCAATTCCTCTTTGCTGCGATCAAGATTGAATTTTGGTTGAGATTCTTTAGCCGTTTCAACTTTTTTGTCTTCGTTTTTACAACCTGCAATGACAACCGGAGCAGCAATGGCGCCGGTTGCGATTAGTTTTAATGATTTACGACGATCCATTTTATAATGATTTCAATAGTGACTATTTTATAAATTCAAAAGTCAAAATTAAAAATGTAAAAGTCGTTTCTTCTTTTGCATTTTGACTTTTTACTTAAATATTTTGTTTCTTCATTTCATCAACTATATACTCGGATGTTCTCATTGAAAGAGCAAGGATGGTCCATGTAATATTTTTATCGGCCTGACTTACAAAAGGCCCTCCGTCCACGCAAAAAAGATTTTTGCATTCATGTGCCTGACTCCATTTGTTAAGCGCTGAGCGCTTGGGATCATTACCCATGCGTACGGTGCCTGCTTCATGAATAATATTACCAGGATTGTGCAAGCCCCAATTATTATGAGGCCCATCATTTCCGCCCCAAGTTATGATGGCGCCCATGGCATCTAATATTTCGGCAAAGGTTTCTTTCATGTGCTTTGCTTGTTTTATTTCATAATCCGTGTAAGTAGTATGAAATCTCAGCACAGGAATGCCAAATTTGTCAATAACAGTTGGATCTATTTCGCAATAGCTGTCTTCCCTTGCAATAGCTTCGCCGCGGCCAGCCATGCCAACATGTGCACCGTAAAAAAACCTGTAATCTTCTTTTAATGAAGCACCATAACCGCCGGGCTGTTTTTGTTTGCCTTTTACAGCGTATCTACCATTTAAATTTTCTACGCCCCATTGAAATCCGTACAAAGGCATTCCAAAACCACCGCCGTATTCAATATGATACCCGCGGGGAAAATCAAGCTTCTTATTGTCCAGCCACCACGGTGTATAAACATGCATGCCACCCACACCATCCTCATTATATCTTTTGCGATCAAAAAGCGCAGGAACAATGCCACCCGTACCTGCTCCTGTAGAATCATGAAGATATTTTCCAACTACATTGCTTGAATTAGCAAGCCCGTTCGGATAACGCTGTGATTTTGAGTTGAGCAATAATCTTGCACTTTCGCAAGCGCTGGCTGCAAGAATAACCGTTCTGCCTTCTACCTGATATTCCTGTCCATCATCTTTATTCACATAAGAAACACCAGTGGCTAAGCCTTCTTTATTGGTCAGCACTTCACGAGCCATAGCATTGGTGATCAAATCAACATTATCAGTTTTTAAGGCCGGTTTCACAAGGCATGATGAAGAAGAGAAATCTGCATACACAGTGCAGCTGCGCCCGCATTGAGCACAATAAAAGCATTGGCCACGTTCATTATTGATCTTTTTTGTAAGAATTGACAAACGTGAAGGAATAACAGGGATGCCGATACCCGTAGCCGCTTTTTTGATGAATAATTCATGCAGGCGAGGTTTAGGAGGAGGCAGAAAAATTCCATCAGGATCATTTTCTAAGCCTTCATTAGTACCAAACACACCCAGCAAACGATCTATCTTATCGTAGTATGGCTTTATGTCTTCATAGCCAATTGGCCAATCGTCACCGAGGCCATCAATACTTTTGCGTTTGAAATCTTTGGGACCAAAGCGTAAGGAAATTCTTCCCCAATGATTTGTGCGTCCGCCTAGCATGCGTGCCCGCCACCATTCCCATTTTGTGTCGCCTACCTGTGTATATGGCTCCCCATCAATTTCCCAGCCCCAGTAGCAGCCATCAAAATCCCCAAACGGACGAAATTTTGTACTGGCGCCACGACGCGGGGAATCCCAAGGATTTTTTAATTGGCAGGAATTTTTTGCAGGATCGTACATCGGCCCTGCTTCAAGGAGGCAAACTTTTAAACCTGCATTTGCCAATACATAAGTGGCCATTCCGCCACCTGCCCCAGAACCAATAATGATTGCATCGTATTTTTTTGATTGTTTTTTAACCTGAAAATCTCCCATGCAGCAGTGATTTAAATGGTGAACATTCCGGCATCAATTTACAGGATTCATTTTTTATTGAAGAAATAAATTATCAGAATTTTCCACATAACGGAATGTAAACGATTTAAAAATAAATGAAGATAAATTACCGGGTCGCCATTTTATCAAGATTGTGACCGATTAAATAACCAATGATTCCTCCGACAACTGTTCCTATAACAAGGGAGACAATAGTGTCCGATGCAAAATAACCAATGCCCAAGCCAAACAAACCGAGGAAAATTGTGAAAATAGGAGCTGCTTTACGCTTTTGTTTTGCAGAAGACGCATGGGGATGGTGTGGATGATGTTTTTTGTGACGGTGGTGGCTGCGTGCCATATTTATTTTTTTGATGGTAACGATTTGGCAAAATCCAGTGAAAGATCGAACCATTTTTTTAAACCGACTCCTTTTACGCCTTCGCTATTCACTAATGACCAACCCTTCATGGGGCGACCGGTAATATCAAAAGGACGAACATTTTTATTACTAGTAATTTCATGTGCCAATTTTGGATCATACCGAATGATCAACTCATCTTTATGAACCCCTACACACATATTGCCGTTGAACAAATAACCAACACCTCCGAACATTTCTTTACGAGTAAATTTTTTTTGGCCTTTTATTAATTCGTCAATTCTTTTGGCGAGGGATTCATCATAAGCCATAGCGTAAGAAAGTTACACTATTTCTATTAATGAAAAAATACCATTTGAAGTTTCATGTTTAATGGAGATACTGAAATCGTGAACTGGTTATTTATAATTTAGAAAGGAGCTATTCCACCGGTCTTTGCACCATGTCTTAAACTTAACGACATTTCTTTTCACCGGTGATTCAGGTGTACAGCTAATGTAGTACAAATAAAAGGTAAGAATTAACAATAGTCCAAATATCCAAAAGGGTATCATAAGATCAATTTATCAGACATAAACCAAATAGCATTCCAATTAAACGAAACTGCAAGAGGAATATTTTCACACGTTGTAGAGAAATATTCCCCAAATGTATTTTGAGAGTGGTATCAGGGCTTTTTGAATTAAGAAAAAATGTTCTTTAAATTTTTATTATTGATTTTATTTTAAAAATCAGAATAATCAGCAGGGTATAAGAATGTAATATCAATATGCGATACATTATGTTGATACTCGGACAGAGCAGAAAGTTTTTTCCAATATGGGTCGTTGCCGAATGTTTTCCAATGTTCATCCCTATCTGTCTTGTTTTCAAAGCTTGTCATGTACATAAGGTTAGGCATTTTATTGCCTACCATCACCTCGCCATAAAAAATTGCGTTGAAGCCGAGGCGTTTAAATAAACCAATCTCATCACCTTGGTTAAACATCTGAACTTTATTTTCGAATTTCTTCTCTGTCGCACTTTCATAACTTCTAAGCTCGTACACTCTTTCTTTTTTGTTACCATGTAATGCAGGTAATTGCATTTGCGGTGCTAATGGAAAGGCTTGCAGTAATATAGTTTCTATTCTTGAATAAGGCGGGTTACTGTATGTTGCGTCGACATACTCTGCGCCGGCAGACGCATAAGCTTCATCCTTTTTTAGCTTAGCCTGAAGTTTTGTAACCAATTCCAAAGATTTGAGAGGCACCAAAACGTATATCAATTTATTCACTGCCGTATCATTTGCCCAAGCCTTCAATACACCTACTTTGTTTATGCTCGTGCGATGCAGTGCGGGCAAAAGAGCATTTTGAAGATAATTGTCCAATATTTTTTCTTGCGCTTCATTATTAAAATGATATATAGTTAATTGATAAAATTCTCTTGCAGGTTTTTTATATGGGATCCATGCTAATTGTAGCGTAAACATTATTGGTAAAAAAAACAAACATGACGTTCTAAGTAAACTATTTTTCATTTCTGGCTGTTTTAGTGATTGCAATTAGAGAATAAAAGTACTTAAGGTCATCATACCTTTCAATGCAAAATCTACTAGGAACAATCGTTAACTTTGCGGCCTGTCCCGCTACTGCGGGACTCAATTTTAAATTATATGAAAGAAGTATATATCGTTTCTGCAGTTCGTACCCCGATTGGGAGTTATGGCGGATCATTAAAGGATATTCCGGCTACAAAATTGGGGGCTACAGTTATTCAATCGGCTATTGAAAAAGCGGGCATTAAACCATCACAGGTTGATGAGGTATTGTTCGGTTGCGTATTGCAAGCAAATCTGGGGCAGGCGCCCGCCCGTCAAGCCGCAAAATACGCAGGCTTGCCCGATACAGTCATCTGCACAACAGTAAACAAAGTTTGCGCAAGCGGCATGAAAGCCATTTCACAGGGAGCACAAAGCATCATGCTTGGCGACAGTGATATCGTTGTTGTTGGCGGAATGGAAAACATGAGTGCTGTTCCTTTTTATGTTGAAAATCTTCGTTGGGGAAATAAATACGGGGATACAAAATTGATTGATGGTCTTGCTAAAGATGGATTAACTGATTGCTATCACGGATATGCCATGGGCTGTGCAGCTGATCTTACTGCTGTAGATCAAAAGATCAGTCGTGAAGAACAAGATGCTTTTGCTATTGAAAGTTATACTCGCAGCCAAAATGCATGGAGCAATGGAAAATTTAAAGATGAAGTAGTGCCTGTTGAGATCCCTTCTCGCAAGGGCGAAACAGTAAAGTTTGAAAAAGATGAGGAGCCGTGGAATGTAAAATTTGATAAAATACCTGGTTTAAAACCAGCATTTGGAAAAGAGGGAACAGTAACTGCTGCTAATGCAAGCACGATGAATGATGGTGCTGCAGCGCTTGTTTTAATGAGCAAAGAAAAAGCGGAGGAGTTGGGAATAAAACCGATCGCAAAAATTCTTTCTTATGCTGATGCTGAGCAAGCTCCTGAAAAATTTACGACCACACCAAGCATAGCGGTGCCAAAAGCAGTAAAAAAAGCAGGATTAAAAATGAGCGACATTGAATTTCATGAATTGAATGAGGCTTTCAGTGTAGTTGGCATTGCAAATATTAAGCTGATGAATCTTGATCCTGCCAAAGTAAACGTAAATGGAGGAGCAGTTTCTCTGGGTCATCCATTGGGAGCAAGCGGCGCAAGAGTTATCATCACATTGATAAATGTTTTGAAACAAAACAATGGCAAATATGGCGCCGCAGGAATTTGTAACGGAGGTGGAGGTGCCTCAGCAATGGTGATAGAGAATTTATAGTTAGAGTAATTAATCATGTCGATCTCATAAAAAGAGCTTCAGTATTATGTTGAAGCTCTTTTTTTATTGAAGATTTCATTTCGAACTCAAATCAGCCCGGTAAAACAGAAGTTCGCTCCAACGACTTTCTACATATTTTGCATAGTCCGCTAAATAATTATCCCAGGAGCCGGCACCATTCGCTGCATTAAACCTTTCTGGTAATGATTTTCTGTAACCATCTGCGAGTTCTTTTAGGCCGGCTTTTAACCTGGTAACAGATACTATTTGGGGGCTACCGGAATTAATAGCTTGGTAAACAGCAACAGACTCATTGCCGGCCTTCCAAACGTTTTTCATTTTTTTTATAAGCTCAATTGTATTTCCAATCATTCCCGGTTTGGGATACATGTGGTTAATAACAATTTTATCGGAATAATCAGTAAGCTGAACTGTACTCAGGGAATCCACAAAAACAGAATAACCGGAAGAGCCCCTGTCTGTGAGATAAACAGCTACAGTTTTATTCCAATCAGTATTGTGAGCAGTGCCAAGATTACCTCGGGTGTCCGAAGATTCCCAGCTTGTAGGGCCTTCTGTTATATGATACCCACCAGCATCGGGACCGCTTTGGATTTCAAATACCCTCCATTTCCAGTCACCTGTGTGATATTTTTGAGCATGAGCAGTTAAGGCCTTTTCAAATTCAAGGACCTTGTCAACTTTTGGAAAAACACGATTTGTGCTAACTACATTTTTTGTCTGACTCCTTCCCAATACAGGAATAAGTAACAGAAGAATAAATAACTTCTTCATTGTGTGGCTTTTTAAATTTTGAAATAATGGTGAAATGGTGGAATATGGCTAAAGAATGGTAAGCTTAAATAGGAGGAAGAAGGGAGGAAGGTATATATATATTAACTCGCATCCAAGCTTTTATTTTTTATTTGATAAAAAGCAAACATTACCTGCGCATCTTTAATTAGGCTATCATTTTCAAATACATTTTCATTTTTGAAGATATTTTTCTTGATAGATAATTTAATTTGACATTAGGTTTATGAAATGAGATTAGGAAATAATAAAATAAAAAAGGTGGCTCAATGGCCACCTTTGGGAGCGGTTAAAACACCGGTTTTTATAGTCAATCTGTTTAATTTTTCAATTGCAATAACTTACCTGTTATCCGTTTATCTCCTACAGTTAAAACATAGATCAGGTTAGAGCGCTGTTGTGTCGGTAAACTCAATGTAAAGTTTTGTCTGCTTGCGAAAATAAAGCCTTGATAAACGGTTTTTAATTTTTACCCCAACATGTTATATACCTGCAGTGAACCTGTACCAGAAACTTTTGAATCAATTACAAAATTTACCTTATCGGTATAAGGATTTGGATAAGCAGGATCATCTGAAGGATTAACATGAATGTTTAAAGCATCTTTCACATGACTGCCGTTTATTTTATAGCTATCAATGGAATATTCGCCATCATCATTGTTATGCAAAGCAATAAGGATAGCTGTCGATTTTGGAACTTTTTGAAGAATAAATTTGGAGAAAGCTCTTACCGACCTTAGTGCAGTGGGTGTAACATGCCTATTTAATCTGTGTAAATTTTGCCGTAAACCTTTAGGAGTAAAGACGCGATTAGGATCAAATTGAAATAACTTGTTTTTCTTTTTAAAATTTATCAGACGCTCCCCTTCATTTTCTACTTCAATAAGCAACCCGCCGGTTTGTTCCAATATTTTTTTTGCTGCATCCACTGAAGTGAACTCATTGCCGTGTACGTTGAGCAATACAACATCTTTTCTTTTTCCGTATTGAGATAAAAGAACCAGAGTTGACTTATTACCCCAATTAAAATAATGTTTTGTTTGTTTTGGAATTAAAGGAGTAGAACTTGTTTGTGAAAAGCAAAAAATAGAAGTGAGGAAATAAAACAGAGCGGTTACAATCCTAAGCATTTTCAGAAGGTTATTATTTCGGGAGCGAGGAAAATACACTTTATCCTCTTAATCTTTAAGATCTTTTAATCCTGGTTCTGCTATCCTTCCAACTCTTTCTTCATTTTACTCATTACGTCTTTTTCTATCATCTTTTGTGCGAGTATAATCATATTCTTAAATGCCTTAGCGTGAGAAATGCCGTGACCAATGATCACGGGTTTAGCTACACCAAGCACCGGCGTGCCTCCATAATTTTCAAAATTGAAGCGGTCGAAATATTTGTGCTCGAGATTTTGCCGCTCACTGATTCCATATAACGATTCAGCAAGTTTTAAAATTACATTGCCAGTAAAACCTTCGCAAACGATCACATCAGCCACATCAAGTAAAACATCACGGCCTTCAATATTGCCGATAAAATGGATGTGTTTATTTTCTTTGAGCAGGGGATAAGTAGCCTGCGCCAAAATATTTCCTTTGCCTTCTTCTTCACCAACGTTTAACAAGGCTACACGTGGGTTTTCAATCCCCAAAATTTGCTGTGCATATACTGAACCCATTATTGCAAACTGGTCTAGCTGCTCTGGCTTACAATCAGCGTTCAATCCTACATCCAGAATCAACCCTGTCTTTCCGTTTTCCTTGGGAATTACGCTGGAAATGGTTGGTCGTAAAACCCCTTCAATGGCTTTAAGGCTGAATAAGGCACCCACCAGCATAGCACCTGTATTGCCGGCGCTGATAAATGCATCTGTTTTTCCTGATGCCAACAAATGAAACCCAATTGAAATAGAGGAGCGTTGTTTTTCCTTTAATGCCTTCGTCGGTGATTCATGCATGTCAATCACCTGCTCGGCATGAACGATTTTAACTTGATCGGTAGGAACCTGATGTTGCTGTAATAAATCTTTTATTTGATTCTCATCACCAACTAGTGTAAGATGCGCAGGATTGTTTTGTTCAGACAAGAAATGCAATACACCTTTTACCGCTTCCAGTGGTGCATAATCGCCGCCCATCATATCTAAGCCAATATTCATCGCTAATCTCAAAAGCAAAATTCCAAATCCCAATCAAACTAATCAAATGGAATTTGGAATTGTTATTTGTTTTATTCTGTTATTTTTTTTCGACAGTTTTATCAGCTACAACTCTGCCTTTATAGTAAAGCTTGCCTTCGCTCCAGTGAGCACGATGACGCACATGAGTTTCACCTGTTGTGCCATCGGTACTTAGTGTAGCAGCTTTTGCTTTGTAATGTGTTCTGCGTTTGGCGCTTCTTTGTTGGCTGTGTCTGCGTTTCGGATTTGGCATATCTTAACAATTGATACTTAAAAATCGTTTTACTCATCAATTAATAATTATTAATTATTAATCATTTACTGGCTAATTTTCGAGGTCCTTAAATTTTTCCAACCCTTTCCATATCGGGTTTTCCTTTTTCTCTTTGTCGGCTTCCAATTTCTTCAACATTTCCTTTGCTTCTTTATTGCAATAAGGCCCATCCATATTTTCATAGTTGCAGGTCTTGTGCATTGGTATGCTGAGATTGATGAATTCATAGATCCAATTCTCCACACTTATATGGCTTTCACCACGGCTGATATAATATACATCGGGGTCATCTTCTTGCTCATTCATCAGTTCAGGTTCTTCCGCCATTTTTACAATGATGTTAAACTCATCCCACAGGTCGATAGGCAAGTTATTATTGCAACGGTCGCAAGTAACTTCCAATGTGCCCCCCAGTTCAAACTTTAGCAGCATAAAGCCGTTCTTTTTATCAAGACTCAGCTTTACCCTGGCGTTGCAATTTCTAAAATCCTGCTGTTGAAATTCATCAAAGAACTTATCCTTGATTTCATAGTTGAACTCATGGATCCCAGGTTTTAGCCCCACAAACGCTATCTCATATTCCCTTCTTTGGCTCATCGTTCAGCTTTTTGCCCGACAAAATCAGCCTGGAAGGCTAATTCGAAGGGGGGCAAAGGTAGGGGATAAATTGCAAAAATTAAGACTGTTTTTGAATTAATTTACTCCTTTAACCTAATTTAAAGGCCGGATTTTTTATGCAGCAATTTCTGGGAACCATTTTAGGGAAAATGATGAAGGCTTGGAGTTGGGTTACTCTTATTTTGCTGGTCATCCTCATAAAGCTTTCCTCGCTTTATTCGGGATTTATCGAACAGTATTATTCAAACGGAGTTTATCCTGTCATTTCAAAAGTTCTGCGGTTTTTATTTGGTTGGCTGCCCTTTAGCATCGGTGACCTTATTTATGGTTTTTTTATTGTTGTTATCTTGGTAAAGACCTGGCAACTTCTGAGAGTTTTATTCAAAAGAAAATTCAATCGTCGGTATTTGGTGCAAGGTTTGAAGCAGATCATATTCTTTTTTCTTTTTGTGTATGTGTTTTTTTACCTGCTCTGGGGATTGAATTATAGCCGTAAAGGAATTGCCACACAGTTGAATTTGAAAATGAGCCGCTATAGTTTGGCTGAGTTGGATACACTGACTAATGTTTTAGAACAGCGATTAAATTATTATGCTGGTCTGGTTGAACCAGCGCAAAGAGATTCGTTTTACAAAAAACGAAATCTTTTTCATGAGAGTTACGAAGCGTATAAACTTGGAGTTGAGCGTTATCATTTTTTAAGCTACCGGCCAAAATCCATCAAGCCATCAATATTTAGCTATGCAGGAAATATTTTAGGTTTTGAAGGTTATTATAATCCGTTTTCCGGCGAGGGACAGGTAAATACAACTATTCCTGTTTTTCTGCAACCCTTTGTAGCTTGCCACGAGGTCGGTCATCAAGTTGGGTATGGAAAAGAGAACGAAGCTAATTTTGCCGGTTTTCTTGCCTGCCGATTACACCCTTCACCGGTATTTCGCTATTCGGTTTATTTTGACATGTATAATTATACGATTCATGTGCTTTTCAGAAGCGATTCTACCCGGGCAAAACAATATCTGAAAGCGCTACACCCGCAGGTAAAAAAAGATTATGATGAACTGGACAGGTTTTTCAAAAAATATCAAAACCCTATTGAACCAGTCATTACCTGGGTTTATGGAAAATATTTGCAAGCCAATAATCAGCCAGCAGGAAAAAAAACGTATAGCGAGGTAATTGCTTTTTTGATTGCTTATCAAAGGAAGTTTGGGAAAGAGAGTTTATAACACGAATTGAATCGAATTGCACGAATGATTTTATTTAATTCGTAAACATTCGTGTAATTCGTGCATCAGAATTTGTTCTTCCACATCATACTTTCGATGGGCTTGTCAGGTTGACCTCTATATTTAGCTCCTTTTTTCTCATTGTATTTTATTTCGGTATCACCTTCCACCAAAAAATAAATGAGCTGGCCTACCGGCATTCCGCTATACACTTTCACCGGCTGCTTTACTGAAATTTCCAGCGTCCAATGACCACAAAAACCCACATCGCCCTTGCCCGCGGTGGCATGTATATCAATTCCCAAGCGGCCCGTTGATGATTTGCCTTCGAGGAATGGCACATGCGCATGCGTTTCTGTATATTCCTGTGTTACACCCAAATAAAATATGTGGGGATATAATACAAAACCATCTTCCGGAATTTCAAAATAGTTGATTTGATTATGTTTTTTTGCATCCAGTATATGCTCATTGTAAGTGGCCAGCCATTTTCCTAAATGTACGTCATAGGAGTTGCTGCCGAGGCATTCTCTGTCGTACGGAGAAATTTTGATAGTGCCTTTCTCTATTTCTTCAAGAATTCGTTTGTCTGATAAAATCATGAATTATGCATTATGAGTTATGAGTTGCTTCTAACAATTTGGAACGTTTACCAGAACTTTAGAACTTAGACCCGATGGTCATCGGATTTAGAATCCCAGAACTATTTATAAAAGTCTGCAATTTTAAATCTTAAATTGTATTCGTGCCGATTTTTTTTCAACATCAAATTAACGAAACTACCCGCCTCGGAATCTGGAAGATCGAAGAGACCGAAGATTTTTTTCTTGGTAATGTGCCTCTTCGAAAAGAGGTCACGCACCCGCGAAAGCGGCTGCAGCATTTGGCAGGCCGGTTTTTATTGCAATTTCTCTTTCCTGATTTCCCTTATGAGCTCATCCGCATTGCAGATACTCGTAAGCCTTATCTGCCAGATGAGCAGTATCATTTTTCCATTTCTCACTGTGGAGATTACGCCGCCGCCATTGTAAGCAGCGATCAACGAGTTGGAATTGATATTGAAATTCCTTCAGCAAAGGTGGAAAGAATAAAAGATAAGTTTTTAAGCAGGGGAGAGAGTTCAGAACTCAGAATTCAGTATCCAGAAATTATAACCCAGAACTCCGAACTCCTAACTCTTCTCTGGTCGGCAAAAGAATCTGTATTTAAATGGTATGGAGATGGTAAGGTCGATTTTCGTCAACATATCCAGCTAAAAAAAATCCATGAGGGTGATGAAACGATTCATTGCTTTTTTGATAAAACAAATCAGCAACTCATTATTCATTATCGGCAGTTTGAATATTTGGTTTTGGCTTGGGTGGTGAGTTAAAACAGTTAAATAAGTCAAATGGGTCATAAAGGGAAGAAATGAATTGCAATTGACTAGTTTGACTTGCATGACTTATTTGACCTTTATGACTTTATATGACCTACTGCCTTCAATGCGCCATATCATCCTCAATCTCTTCTCCGCTTTCCAATAAATTCAAATTAATACCTTCTATTCCGGAAATACCTTCAATGGAGCCGCGGATGTGAGCGGCGTTCAATAAAACTTTTTCCAATTGTTTTTCTCTTGCCTTCCATAATCTTTCCATCGCGTCTCTTTCTTTTTGAATTGAAATTTTCATAGCCATAAATCCTTCACGAATGGCTTTCCATTGCTCCGCAAATTCGTTGCTTGTTAAATAGCCGTATAGTAAATGCATTTTGTCGCCCCTGTTCTCATTGCTTTTTGCTGTATTAAAAACTCGTATTATACCATCTCTCAAAACACCAGCCAATGCTTTTACTTCCGAAAAGTCACAGATCCATACACCATCTTTTATCCCAAAACAATCCATATCCCGAGGCATTGTCTTAGTTACTATCACTGCAATGTCGGCGCCCAAGCTGCGCATATCTGCTTTTAGTTTTTCGATCCAATCAGCAACAAAGGCATTGGTGCGTTTACTTTCATAGATGATCTTACCGCATTCCTGTCCAAAATTGTTGCGCACGGTTTGAATACAATCAGCCCCGCGAACGCCTTTCCCAACTTCATTGATTATATCAAAAGGAAATGTTTGCTGAAGCATTTCTTCCAATGCCAATTCCTGCACTTCACCTTGCAATTGCATAGAACCTTGCTCAGCTTTGCGTTTCATTTCTTCGGCAAGCTTCCTTTGCGCATCTAATTTTTCTTCCATTTCTTTCATGCGTAATTGAAATTCTGTTTCCTTGGCTGCAATTCTTTGTTCTTCCAGTTTCCTGATCTCAACAGAAAGTTTTTCTCTTTCTTGCTGTAATTTTTTTTGTACTGATAATTCAAGCTCTTCTTCTTTTGTTTTTAATTCCTGTTCCTTTCTTAAAAACTCAACTTGTTGCTGACGGGCTTGTTTTAATTTTTCCTCGTTTTCCTTATTGTTTTGTTCAAGCAGGCGAAGTTGATTTTCATAATCAGAGGAAATTGATTTCCGAATATTTTCTTCCAGAATTTGCTGCAAGCGTTTTTTTTCTTCATCCATTTTTAATTGGAATTCTTCATTTTTTCTTCTCTGCCATTCTGTTGCTTTTTGATTCAATTCCCTTTCTATCTCATGCCGGATGGATTCATTCGGCTCAAATTCATTCCCACATTGAGGGCATTTTATCGTTGTTGACATGTAATTAATGATTTGACTACAAATTAATGATTTAGCCGGTAAAAATTTGGAACGGCTTTAGCAATAGAACAGGAGGTTCAAGTTTGAGGTTTTTATCTCCGGCTGACTAACATCATTCAGACGAAAGATAATCATTGAGAACAATCATCCTGAATAACGAAATTTGCTGTTTAATTTGTGACATGTCAAAAATTATTACTATAACATTCAATCCCAGCATTGATAAAACCGCCTCGGTTAAAAAACTGATACCTGAAAAAAAACTGTATTGTACTGAACCCATATTTGAACCGGGTGGTGGTGGAATAAATGTGGCTCGTGCCATCAAAAAATTAGGCGGCGAAGCTATTGCCATTTATCCTGCGGGTGGTTATACCGGTCAATTTTTTAATCACTTGCTTGAAAAAGAGAGTGTGCCGGCCATAGTCATCGAGGTGGAACACCCAATGCGTGAAAATGTAGTGGTGCTGGAAGAAAATTCGAACAATCAATTTCGTTTTGGATTTCCCGGGGCCAAGCTGAATGAGCATGAATGGAAAAGATGTTTGGAAGAAATTGAAAAGATGGACGATGTACAATATATTGTTGCAAGCGGAAGCATACCTGAAGGAGTTCCTCATGATATTTTTGCAAGGTTAGCCGCTATTGCCAAAAGTAAAAATGATAAGCTGATCGTGGACACCTCTGACAAAGCTTTGAAACTGGCTGCTGAGGAAGGAGTATATCTGATGAAACCAAATATCGGCGAATTGGCCTGGCTCGTCGGAAAAAATGAGTTAACTATAGAAGAAGTTCCCGAGGCTGGAAAAGAAATCGTTTCCTCGGGATGTTGCGAAGTCCTTGTGATATCAATGGGTGAAGATGGAGCTATGTTGATCACGAAGGATGCAGAATTTACAGTGAAATCGCCGCATGTTAAAAAGAGAAGTACAGTGGGTGCAGGCGACAGCATGGTGGCCGGAATTGTTCTAGAGTTGTCAAGAGGCAGAAGGATTGAAGAAGCATTTTTATATGGAGTAGCGAGTGGTACTGCTGCAACCATGAATATAGGAACAGAGCTTTGTCATAAACAAGATGTTGATAAACTTTATCAGGAATTAATCTCACGATACAAACAAAATATTATTGTTCACGCTTAGGGGCCGCATTCTCCAGCTTCTATTTTTGAGAGCCTTGTGTACGCAAAACTCTGAGTGAACACGGATTAAACGATTTTTAGTTCGGCTGCGTAGAATGCCATCAAAAAAATTTAAAAAGATAAAACGAAATCGGCTTTTAAGATATTTTTTCAAACTCTAAAAACAAAAACCGTGTTTATCTATTCGATCTGTGCCATCCGTGTTCAGTTTTTAGATGTCGCAATAAGAACTGAAACTGTCGTATTCACACCTCACATTTAAAGATCAGACATTGCATATTTGCATTGTAGTTATTGCTTCAAACAAAAAAATAAATACAATGAAAAAGCTAGAATCGAAAATCGACATTGCCGCCAGACCACAAAAGGTGTGGGACACTATGCTAAAACCTGAAACTTATAAAGAATGGGTGAATGCAGCATGGCCCGGTTCCTATTATGAAGGCAATTGGAAAAAAGGGGAAAATATAAGATTCATCTCTCCCGGTCAAGGAGGAACACTGGCAACTATTGTTGAGTACCGACCTCATGAATATATCATGGCCAAACATATTGCTGTAATAAAACCTGATGGCACAGAAGACCGTGACAGTGAAACTGCCAAAGGTTGGATAGGTACAACGGAGAGCTATACATTTAGTGAACACGATGGAAAGACTGAATTAAAAACAGAAATGAATACAAACCCTGAGTGGGAAGAAATGTTAGCTGGTTGGCCTAAAGCTTTGGCTAAATTGAAAGAAATTTCCGAGAGATAAACATTAAAACGCCGGGTTTCTTCGGAAACTCGGCTTGTAGAACTATCATGGTTGCTGTAAGCAGAGGAGTTTATTGACTCTTTTTCAAAAATGCCTCTATTTCAGCATACTCTTTCTTTTTTGTTTCATTTGTTTCAACTGTTTGCATGTATTGGGCCCATCCCAATGGAGTTCCATCATACATGCGGTCCTTAGCATTAAGATCAGCACCGGCATCCACCAATATTTTGACCGAGTCAAGAGAACCTGAGTATACTGCTTGGTGAAGAGCAGTTGCATGAGAATGAAATCCGCTGGAACGTTCTATATAAGCGTTCACATCCACACCTAAATGAATCAAGTAACTGATCATTTCGGATTTTCCGTAAAACGCTGCTGCCATCAATGCGATCTGCTTGTCTGATGCGCTTGCTTCTTTTGAAAGACGGTTCACATCATCTATACGATCAAGACAAATGGCAGTAGTTAATGTTAATTTACCTCCTCTTTCAATAAGGTGTTTCGCCGCTTCTTTATTTCCATGTGCCAATGCGCCATGACCATTACCTGGTTTTGCACCTGAGTCAATGAGCAGATCGATCAATTCAATTTGTACCCCACATTCGCGGGGAATGCGGCCTGTAGCAACAAGGCCAAGTGTATAATCCACTTGCTCCTGAAAACTTTCTGTTGCATTTTGGCGAACAGAGTTTATCAGCAATCGCGTGATTTCAGAAATATTTGCCGGTAATTTTTCATGACGGATCGGATTGTCTGCTATAAACCAAAGCAGATAGGGATGTGCGAAATATCCTTCTTTTGGAATGTCAAGACGTGTACTAACAAGTTGTGGATTCCTTTCAAGCAAGTTTTTTAGCACAGGGGTATTACCACTATCAACCGCTTTTACTGCCCCAAGAAATAAAGGATCGGTAATATCAGAATTATCCATGAAGCATAATTTATTTCGAAGTGAATGTAATTTTTTTTTACTTTTAAATTGTGGTTTTCTTTTGAATGGAAAATCTTTATGATGACTTGGGTGAAGTTGAAAAGAAACTTACACAGAATGATTAAAAACGAATCTTAGAAAAACGCTGCTTACAAAACCAAAGTTTTTATTCGGTTATTTTCCATTTACCATTTGCATCCTTAGAATACAAAAGGCCATTGCTCATTTCATACACTTCTATATCGTTTTTAATAAACTTTCTTTTTTCATAGACCCTTACACCATTATTTTCTTTTGTTAAATAGTTGATCAATGCGGTAATGGTTCCAGGTATTTCATGCAACCATTGATCATCTTCTTCTTTTACAAATGCATGGCTCATTTGTTTTTTTTAAGAATAACACACAAAATTATGCCGGGATATTGTGTTTAGTTTATTCTTGATACTATATTTTGGAAACTGTTTCATCAAATCATAACTGTTTTTTCAAGATAAATTTTTCCAAGATAGCATTAAACTCTGCGGGTTTGTCAACAAATACAGCATGACCTGACCCTGGAACTATTTCATAATTTATTTTTAGTTCTTTATTAATTTCCTTTAGCATCTCTTCTTTGCCATCAGATCCAATAAATAAAATAGGTTTACCGGAGGTTTTTAATGTTTGGGCCCAAACCGAGTCATTAGAGGTGTAGGGGAATGTTAGCAGTGTAATAGCGCTATTTGTCGGAGTAATCAAAGATGCTTTCATTACTTTTTTTAAATAGGGCTCGGTCTGAGGTTGTTTAAACAGTCCTCTTACAAATTTGTCAGTAGCTGCATTCCTGTCCTCTAAAAATCCCTTAATTCTTAAACTGAACCTTGCGAACAATGCCTTGTCCAGCTTCAGAGGAGAATCAACGATCACAATTCCCTTTATTGAAGAGATGTTATAAAGCTTTAGATAATCGTAGAGCATTACACCCGCCAAGGACCAACCAATCAAGTAGTAAGACGAAAGGTGCAAATGATCAACTAATTCTTTGACGTCCTTAGCCTCTCTTTCCAAATAAAATCCTTCTGTTGTTTGACCGGATTTTCCCTGACTCCGTGGGTCCAGCGCAATGACCAGATTTGTTTTTGAGAAATGCTCAATCTGAGCTTCCCATATCTCTGCGGGCATTATCCAGCCGGGAATGAATATCAAAGCCTCGCCTTTTCCTGAGACTAAGTAATGCAAACGAACGCCGTCGCTGGTTAAAAATTGACCCTCCTTGCAATTTTTTGGAATACTTAGACTTGCATTTTGCCCAAGTATGGAATTTGTGAAAAAGGGAATTAGAAATAGAAGGACTGAGAATATATTTTTCATAAGCGTCGTTTTTATTAACGCATTTCATTAACTTCTACAATCAACAAGCACTACCTTAAATTTACAAAACCCCATTTGCAAAGCAAGATTTTGAAGAATGATTGTGAAATCACGTCTTAAAACAAGAACATTGCGTACTAGCTCTTTAGGTATTTGTTGGGAATGTTTGAAGGTGTGTAATCAATTCCATAGGCAGTCTTTAACAGTAACGATACGACTTTTGAAATGGTGATTTCATTTCTATGCATTTGTGGAGGAAGCCCCATCATTGCATAGCTGATAGGATTTACCGCAGGAATTAGTGTTTCCCATGGATAACCTTTGCCCCAAATAAATCCCGGAACAGTTAGCTTCAAGTCAGCTGATTTGGAAAGAAGATAATTCAGCATATCAATGGAATTGTTTGAATTTTGATTTACAGTATGGAAAATAGGAGTTTGCCCTCCAAATCCATACTCATCAACTTCTGCCCTTGCATTTATATCTGCTCCATAATGAACAAGTACTTCAGTGCAAGAAAGGTGATTGAATTCAGCGCAAATATGAAGTAAGGTTACTTTATAAAAAGGTGTGTATGCACAACGAAGTGTATAACTTTTTGCAAGCGCCTTTGGATTGTCATTTAATTGAGACCTTAAAAAAGCAGCGTCGTCTAATAAAACCGCTAATAAAATTTTGTCGTCAAAGTCAAGACCGTAATCAACAAAAGCTTTAACGCAGTCTTTAAATTTTGGAGTTCGGCCATATTCGCTTGTCAATTCATAAATGAGCGGTTCGTTATTATAATGATCATTAGGATCAACTCCATTTTCAAAGCATTCCCTTATGCCTTCAACCGAATGAACTTCAATTTCACCAATGAGCTTATCCAAGTAATCCATAATTTAGGGTTATTCACTATAAAATGATTGATCACTTTAAATTTACGAACCCCATATCGCAAAGCAAGATTTCGAGGAATGATTATTTTCTGCTTAATCTATTTATCCAGAAATTCTTGAATGATCGCGACAGTGGCTTCAGGTATTTTACTTCCTTCATTGGTTGTGCAAACTTCGCCAATAAAAGAACCGTGGGCACCTGGCAGTATCATCAATTGAGCATTTGGAATTAAGTGTGACATTTTTACGACATGTTCCGGCGTTACTACATCATGATCACCACATATCAGAAAGGTCGGAGCCTCGATGGAATGTATTTCCTGATCACTCCAATCTTTAAATCGCAGCATTCTTTCTCTGTCTTTATCAAACATTGTTTGCAGACCTTTCTTATCGTTATTGATTTGTAAATAATATGTCTTTAATGGTTCGGGCATATTTTCTAAGCTGGCCTTTTCCAAACCTTCGAAAAAGCCGGGTATCGCTCCATCTCTTTTATAAAAAGCCGAAACAATAACTAGTTTATTAACCAGATCGCGATGACTGATTCCGATCTGCATAGCTGTATGACCGCCATTACTAAACCCTAAAAAATTAGCCTTGTTTATTTTAAGATAATCAAGCAAAGCAGCGACATCATCTGCATCCTGCTCAAAAGATTCGGCAGTGTTTCTGTCACTCGTATGACCATGTGCCTGCAGCTCAACAGCAATCACTTTGTAATGCTGTGCTAGCAATGGAAGTATTTTACCAAATGTAGTTTGTATAGTAGAGCCGCCGCCATGAATCAACACAAGCGGAGTGCCTGCTCCATGAATTTCATAATACATTTTAAGTCCATTCACAGGAGCATAGCCGCTTGTACTGTCTTGTTTTGTTTGTTTGGTTTCAACACTTGCAGACACGGATTTAGTCTTTGAATTTGTACAACTTGCTAAGATGAATACTGATATAATCGGAAACATAATTCTTTTTGCCATCCTTGAAATTTTATGTAAATGTATAGATAGAGAGGATGTACAAGCAAGTAAAAAAAGACAATTTGCAGGGTAAATTGCGGCAATTTAATTTTGTGTTTCTTTATTTTACAAGGATCGTGAAGCGAGAATTGTGACAGACAAAATTAAAACGTCGAATCCTTTGGCGACGTAGGTGAGAAAGAATATGTCTCAGCAATGATATTGTTTGCAAAATGATCAAGCGTCCATTGTAATGATAACATTACCTATTTTCTGACCGCTTGCCACGTATGTATATGCTTCAGCTATTTTTTCCAACGGATACTTTCTGTCTATAACCGGTTTGAATTTTCCGTTTTCAACCAGCCCTTTGATAAAATCGAGGCCTGCTTTAATGCTTTTAGGAGGCGGGAAGACGACCTTTCTTCCACCAAAGAGCGGCGTAATGAAGATCAACAATAAATTTATTGCACCACCTGACGAAGTATAAACACCTTTTTTCTTTAATAGTTTTTTGCATTTGAAAAAACTGCTTTTGCCAACCGCATCGAAAACAAAATCATACCGCTCGTTATCTTTTGTGAAATCCTCTTTTTTAAAATCAATTATTTTATCAGCACCTAATGATCTTACTAATTCCGCGTTTTCATTCCAGCATACTGCTGTGATGTAAACACCATAGTTTTTTAAAAACTGAACATAGGATGAACCGATTGCGCCGGTTGCACCATAAACCAATGCTTTTTGCCCGGCGGTTGGTTTTAATCCCATAAAAACGGAAGCAGCATAAAATGCTCCTTCCAAACAAGCCGCTGCCTGGTTATACGTTAAGTTGCCGGGCATTGGAACCATTACTTTTATTGCTCTGGTCTCGGGTAATGTAAAATATTGTGCGTGTGATCCGCAACCAAAACCACCACCGAAGCCCATAATCTTATCACCAGTTTGAAAAGATCGTACAGCTGAACCTGTTGCTGCAATTTCTCCAGCAAAGTCTGTCCCGATTATCGATGATCGCGGTTTGAATAACCCTGTGAAAAGTCTCATGAAAAACGGTCTGCCTGAAAGCACATGGCAATCACTTCTGTTTACCGTTGTGGCATGTATTCTTATCAGCACTTCATCGCCCTTTGGAGTTGGTATCTCAAGCTCTTTAATACTTAAATCTCCCGGTAAACCATATCTGGAACGAACTGCGGCTTTCATTTTATTATCTGATTAAGAATGGCAGCATAGCGTTACGAGGTTTGTGCTGTGTGGCCTTTATTTATCGTTACCCCGTGCGATTTTAGTTAGACAGTCCGGAACTTATAATTTTCCACAAATTCGTTGGATTTGTATGAAAATGATCATTAAAAAAAAGTATTGTCAATATAATATAAACAATAAAACCAAAAATGATAAGAATTTGCACCCATGATGTCTTTTGAATATCTTGTTTTTTTGTTACATCACAAACTTCACCTGCACAGTATTGAGCTTCTTCTTTGTAGAACAAATCATAAAATAAACATCCTAAACAAATACCAAACGCTGATTCAAAGAATAAGAATACCAGGCAAATCAGACAAGTAAAACTTGTTATAATACTGGTCGAATTTACTACTACCAGAAGAAAGAACATTAAACTTGCCAGGACAATACCTATTTTCCATGCAAATTTTTTTTGAGCAGCCCCAACATACTCGGGAACCTGTCTGCTGACAATCAAACGCCCTATTATTAATGAAGGAGAAAACTTAGGGTTAACAAGGACACGTATTATGAAATCTGTAAGAAATACAATAATAACATACTTGATCATTAAGAAATTCCCTTTGAATAGAATTAGCATTAAAGAAATAAACATGAACACAAATAGGATTCCAGCTGATGCTCTTATTTCTCTTTCATTTAAAACAGGAATATTATATCCCTCAACGTCTTCACCAAATTTGATCACTTTCTTCATTTTATTGATTTATATTTTTACACTAAGAGCAAAGTATTATTGGAATTTCTTTTTTCTATTGTTATCCCAGGTATTCTACAGCTTTTATTCGAAGGTCTTTATTTTCAGAACCGTTTATTTCTTCATCCAGGTTTGAACAATATATGTTCCTATTTGTCTACCCATCGTGAGTGCTGATTCATTATCTGTACGAAAATGAATGCCTGCATAGAACCGCGAATCTGCGCACTCTTGTGCCAGTTGCCAAAACTGCTTCGCATCTGCAGGAAAAAAATATTCCATTATAGCGGCTGTAGTTGCAGCGCCTGCGGCATGCCCGGATGGATAGCCTGGAAAGGGCGGTGTTGTTATTAACGACTTGTAAGTAGTGTCGTACTGATTTGGCCTGATTCCCCAATACTCATATTTCGAATCAAAGATCGCAATGGCAGCATCATGATAGGCTACTGTTAATACTGTATATACACGTGCAACTGCAGGTGCATCATCCATTATACGGTATTCAAACATTTTCTGATTTGCCAGGTCATTCCATAACCCAGGCCCGTTGTTTGCCCAGTAATAAGCGATATAATTAGATTTACCGGTTCGTTTGAAATTCTTCAATTCCTTCATATCATTTTCAAAATCGGGCGGAGGCGGTAGCCTGAACTGATCAGCTGAACGTATAACGATAGGTGAAAATGAGGCCATGGTTATTCCCATAGGATAAGGGCCGGTCCATTTTTTTGGATCCTTGTTCATTTTACCATCCCACACTTTAGCTGACCCGTCATTCTTTGCTTTTTCTATAATTTCTTTAGCAACCTGCTCACCCAGTTTCCAACCTGCTTCAGCATCACTTGCAAGTTGTACACCTGCATCTATGCGTGATTGCGAAGCAGCATGTGCCATTTGCATAATTGAATCGGCTTTTTCAGGAAAAAAATAAGCTAGCACGTTTGCTGCCGCTGCGGCCGTTACAGAATGTTCAGATGGGTAAGAATAAGTGAGTGGCCCATTGATCACAGGTTTTATTGTAGGGTCAAATTCATTGGGACGTTTCCTTTTGTATTTAAGCTTTTCCTTCCATGCTAATATCGTTGCATCATAAATAGCAACATTCATCCATGATGCTGGCATGCGAAGTTGGGTTTCGGGCTTTTGGTCAACCAATGTAATTACAATCTGATTCCAGCGGTAAGACGGGGCACCGGCATCCCAATATTTAATATCCGCCAATTTTTTTTCACTAAGTTTATTCATACCCTGTTTGAGAGACTGCAACTCAGCTTTTGTTTGAACTGTTGAAGGAGGTGCAGCAATTGTTATTTGCTGTGGGTTATCTAATAGCCATGTTTTCCAGCTGGCAGCTTCATAATTGACTGACGGATGCGGGAAATTGGTTTGAGCAGTTGCGACTATTGCAGCAAGCCCAATCATCATAGAAAGAATGATCTGTTTCATAAAAAGGTGTTTTGATGTTTGATTAAAGCTGATTTTACAATGTGTACGATAATCATCAGATATTCTTCCACAAGAATATTTCATAAATGGAAGCACTCAGAGCGGTCATCAATAAACAGCGGGTTATGGTAAACAAACAACTCAATTATGCCAAAACAGGATAGCGGGTGTTAATAAATGTGGAGTAGTTGTATCGAAGAGGATAACATTTTCAATTTTTTGATTTCTTTCTCGGCTGAATTAGAGATGAATTTGCAGCTGATTGTTTTTCGTTGCGCAGTTATATTCGCAAATAGAATGTTATGCGTTCGTTATTCTTTTTAACGTCTCGCTTTCTTTGTCTATTACTCATAAGAAATAGATTCGAACCATATAACCTCTTTATCCGATTCCTTAATTCTTGAACCCTTAATGAGTAACCATAACATAAAAATCAATTCCCCATAAAATGTAAACCGGGCAATGTCTGAATTAAAATTGGGAAATAAATATGGTTTTAAAGTAGTGATTAAATAACCTAAACCGGCAATGATTAACAATAACCCCAGTATTCTGGGAATGTAGCCTGACCTGAAAACTAAATAACCAAGGAGTCCAAGATGAATACCAAAAAACAACAACCCAAAGTACCAATCATGTCTGAATGCATTGAGCAAAATCATTACCTGAGCATGCAACTGATCTGGTTCAAATGCTGTTAAATAATCGGCCGTATTCAATAGTTGTAAAACATTGACAAGATGAAGAAGTGCAACTAAAGCAATAACTGTGTACACCAATCTAAACCATGCTGTAAGAAGTGAGAGATTTTCATTTACTGGTTTTAGTAAAACATAAAGCGCCCATGCTACTACCACATCACAGATAAAGGTTATCAAGTAGCCAAATATGGCCAAAATGAAATTAGCCTTGTTCGCCATAATGTTTTTGACTGTTTCAGTCGCGTTATTTGCAACAACAAGTTTTGGGTAAACAAAAAGTTCAGTAAAGGGAGCGGCTATTACCATGATAAGTAAGCCAAGCCCTGCGATAAGAGCAGCCGAACGGAGCGAAGTTTTGTTTTTACTATTCGTCATTTTTATTTGCCGTTAATATTCGGCAATCCTTTTTGTTTTTTATAATGGCCTGAGCTGTTGGTTGAGTTTCTTGAAGCGTTAGATTTTTTAGATGGAATACATCGATTGCTGGTGTGTTGAATCTTTTAGTCCAATTTTTTGTCTGGATTTTTAGAAGAGGGATGTAAAAACACCCCTCGTTATGCACGTGAGAACTACTATTTGTCAGCTATGTTTATTTATATGCTTCCTTCATTCCTTTTAATAAACCATTTTTCGCCCGATAATGAATGAAGCATTAGCACTGACAAACAAGTAATGCAGTAAGAGCAATTGCAACGAAAAGAATAATCTGTTTCATAATAAAGGTGATTTTTAGTTAATAAAACAATTTTGATTTATTCGGTTTGTATTCTAATTATTTCCCATGATTCCACCGCTTTGTTGCACCCTCTTTAACTCATCCTCTGCGCCGCTTGTACGTTGCCTTGCCGCTTTCACTTTATTATTTCCAAATCTGTAATTAAAGCTGAGTTTAAACTGCTGACTTTCCTGGCGGAAACTGAACTTCGTTGTCTGGCCTGCAAAATCTGATGTAGCCCTGAATTTCATGGTGTGAAATACATCGCTTACGGATGCTTTGACAATAGCCTTTCCTTTCATAGCCTGCTTTGATAAACCAGCATCAACATTGTAAATAGATTTTCCTTTAAAGCTTCCCATGTAAATGGTTGGTGCGTTATAGAAACCACTCAGCTCTGCTGTCCATGTTTTACAAAGCTTCAAACTGTTCTGTACAAAAAGATTAAAACCAAAAGCATCAAGATCTACTTTGCGGCCTGTGCCAAAATCAGCTTTGTACTTTGAATAGTTGCTGCTAATGTTGGTGAACAGGCTGTAGGATTTATACTGGAAAGGATAGCTCACACTTAAACTCGCAATATCTTGAGTCGCTAGGTTTTTCTTGGAAACAAAAGCTTTTGATTTTTCAACTGTGTCAATGATCTGCGTGAACAAATCTTTTACATGACTATAATTAAGTGATATGTTCAATTTGTATTTATAAGTATGTGTGATCCCGAAACTATTTGTGTATTGGGGGCGAAGATTGATATTCCCTTTCATGAAAGTGTATTCATCCAGTTTGAATTCAAAGGGATTCAGATCTTGGTAAGCCGGTCGGTCAATGCGACGGCTATATGTCAAGCTCCATTGTTTCATCGGATTTTTATTGAAGGTGATCGCTGCACTTGGAAACAGATCAGTATAAGATCTTTTGAAAGAAGAAATATCGGCGATATAACTACTTCCATTAAATTTTAATCCATTTGACACACCTTCGGTAACAGTGTTCTCTGCGCGAACACCTGCTTGGATCATAAACTTTTTGTATTGGTGGTTATAATTGATATAGCCTGCATTGATGTTTTCTTTATAGATGAAATGATTGCTACGGTCTTTGTCCAGGTCTTCTGCTGATGTATATACATTGTAGCGCTGAAAATCATTATCAGTTTTTACCCAAGCGGATTTTGCACCGAATCCCAATTTCCCTTTCATAAAATTCTGCTCGTAATCCGCTTTGACGGAATTGATATCAATCTGTGCGGGTGAAAGCATATGATAGATCACATTGCTCAGTTTTACCTGTCCTGAAGCATCGTAATAATAATTCCGCTGGAACTGGTCACTGTTGAAATCATATGAGCCGCGGTCTGCATTTACTATAAAGCTGGTTCCTTTAGGATCAGCATAACTATAGTTAAGGTTAATATTCGCATTATGTCTTTTCATGCTGGTGGTGTTGTCAGCAATCAGTATGCGATCAACCGTGGCAGTGGTTAAATTGGAAATATAAGTCTTGCCATAACTGTTTGAAGTTGGATCAGCAAGTATTCCGTTCACCATTACACCAATCGTATTTTTTTTGTTTAAAAAATAATCCGCCCCAATCTTGAAATTATGTGTCTTGCGCTTGTCGAGGATGGTACCTTGCTGATCAAAAAGGCTGTCCAATACAGTTCTTTTGATCTTCAAATGCTGTTCGTTGGGTGCATAGCTGAAACTGTAGGTGCTGAAGATGTTGATACTCTTGTTTCGATAATTCAGTGAAGCACCTGCATTATATTTCGCATAGGTAGCAATATTCCATCCGGCATTTACCGAGCCATTTGCACCAAGCGATTTGTTCTTTATTAATTTGATATTAATGATCCCGGCATTGCCTGCTGCATCATATTTTGCAGAAGGATTGGTGATGAGTTCAATCGCTTCGATCTGGGAAGATTGCAAGGTCTTAAGATAAGTGGCAAGGTCCTGTCCTGACAAAGGAGTTGATCTGCCATCTATATAAACCTGTACACCATTTTTTCCCAACATGCTGATGTTATCATCTTTGTCAAGCAATACGCCAGGTGATTTGCGCAGCAGCTCCAAAGCATTTGATCCCACAGCATTGATGGTGCCTTCAACATTAAGGATCGTTTTATCAGCTTTTACTTCCACCATTGGTTTCTTTGCTGTAACATTTACATTACTCAAACTGCCGGCAATTTTATTGAGTTTTAATTCCGGTACTGTCACATCCGATGAACTGAGTGAAAAGGTTGAAGAAAAAGCAGGCTTGTAACCTACAAAGCTTGCCAGCACTTTATAATTTCCTTCTTTGATGCCGGAAAAACTATAAGAGCCATTTGCCTTTGTAACAGCCAGTTTAACGGTGGAAGAATCTTTCATTAAGCTAACAGTGGCTCCATTCAGAGGCGCTCCATTTTCATCCTTTGCAAAACCGTTTATTTGTTGTGCCTGCGAAAACACGGTGGATGCAGTCAGCAGGAGTATAAATAGTGGTCTCATAAATTTTAATTTTTAAGTTTCAGTTATAATGCATTTTTGATTTCTTCCACAAGAATATTTCATAAATAGAAGCACTCAGAGCAGCCATCAATAAACAGCAGCTTATGGTAAACAAACGACAGAAATGCAAAATGAAGAGTGCAAAGCGAGCCTTTTAGTTTTAAATTTTGAATTTTCATTTTTATTGATCGACTATTTCGGGGAGTTGGTTTACGTTAAGGCCTCTTGTATAGATTGAATGGCGGGAAGCGAAAGATTTACCGATATTTATCTATATAATGGCAAAATGAAAAGACCGATCGATATAAAGTTGGTGAGATTTTATTTGTGGACGACGCTGGGTTTTGTATGCCTATGGATGATGAGTGATTTCCATCAAAACCCCGAAACTTTTCTGCCCCGAGTATATGATAACTTGTGGCGTGCACCTTACTCGCTCGTTGTCACTTTTATTTTTTTTGAGTACACAATCCCTTTTGTATTCCGGAAAAGAAGATATGTTATTTACAACATTCTTCTTGGCCTCGCCGCGTTGTGGATCTTTATGATGCTGTGGTCTTACGGGATGTATGGCTGGCGACAATTGGGAATCGCTTTGGGCATCTATACCTCGTTTCTGACGGATGCCACAAGAGAACATGTAGTCTCCGTTGCAATGGGATATAGTATGAGCGCAGTTTTCTTTTTTGGTGTCATAAGGTTTATTTATAACTATGTCAGGCTAAGACAATCGCAACAACAACTGAAAATTGAAAAGCAGGAAGCAGAGTTAAACTACCTCAGATCGCAAACAAATCCTCATTTTTTATTCAATACACTGAATAATATTTATTCGCTGACAAGAGACAAGTCTGACCTGGCTCCTGAATCCATTTTGCGCTTGTCAAAAATTTTAAGATTTATGCTTTATGAAGCTGGCGGAGATTACATTTCTATAGAACAGGATCTGAAAATTCTGACTGATTACATAGAGCTTGAAAAATTGCGTTATGATGAGTCGTTGCATATCAATTTCAATTACGATGTTGAGGACATGAAACAAGCCATACCGCCATTGTTGCTGATGCCCCTTGTTGAAAATGCATTCAAGCATGGAGCTGCCGAGACAAGAGGCCGTCCATCTGTTGACATTCATCTTTCGATCAGGGGCCGGCAGTTAATGTTTGTTGTGAAAAATTCTACTGAAACATTTGCAGGGGACGAAAGAGTAAAAGAAAACATCGGGCTTTCTAATCTCAGACGTCAACTGGAGTTGCTTTATAAGGATTACGATCTATCGGTTCAACAGGGGACATCCAATTTTACCTCAACCTTAAAAATCAATCTTGCAAGCCATGTCTAAAATTATGTGCATTGTAATAGAGGATGAGCCATTAGCAACAAAAGTTCTATCTGATTACATCCATCAAGTACCGTTTTTGGATTTGCAGGGAACATTTAAAGATGCCATCCTCGCAACTGAGTGGTTACGGAATAATCATACAGATCTCATTTTTTTAGATATTCACTTGCCCAAACTAAAGGGGATGGCTTTTTTGAAAACGCTTGCAAATCCACCCGCGGTGATTGTTACCACGGCTTATCATCAATATGCTGTTGAGGGGTTTGCTTTAAATGTAACAGATTACCTGTTAAAGCCATTTGAGTTTGAACGTTTTTTAGTGGCAGTTAACAAGGTAAAAACAGCATACAGCGAGAAAAAGGAATCAACCGGAGCTGCGGGTATAAAAGATTATCTATTTCTGAATGTGCAAAAAAAGAAGATGAAAATTTTATTCTCAGAAATTGTTTATATCGAAAGCCAGCGGGAGTACATTAAGATCGTTACGACAAAAAAAGAGTATATCTCAAAAATGAGTACTCATGAAATTGAGGACCTTTTGCCAACCAATCTTTTTAAACGAATTCACCGGTCTTTTATCATTTCCATAAGCAAGATCGAATCATACACAGCCGATATGGTTGAAGTGAATGGGGTATCGATTCCTATTGGCAGAGGTTACAGAGATAGTATAGAGAACTTATAAGTTTTGATAGCAGTTTCTTAACAGATAGTGGGCCAAATCCAACCCACAAAATCTCTGATGAGACTTCGCTTGGAAAAAATCACAGCAGACTAAAAAATACACTAATGCGCAATCCCTCCATAAAAAAATTATGGATTTACAGGCTCGACAGTAATCATTGAAGTTCTTCATTTTTTAGTTGTTCGCGAAAGATCAACACCTGCCACCAGGGCAAGCCTATACCAAATAAAGACTGGTAAGGATAGTGAGTTGCCAGTTAAATCAAACGGGGCCATAAGCCCCGTTTGATTTTTAAAATCAAGATCATAAAAGTCATGCATGCGCCTCATGAATTTCCATTAATCCTAGCTGCATCATCATTCCGGCCAGGTCCGGATAACTTTTTACTTCAATGAATTTTCCATTCTTCACTTTTCCAAAATAGCATCCTCTATTAGTCACCTTTCTATTGGTCGCCGGAATTTCGGGCTGGTCACCAACTTTAAGCGGGCCTGTGTTAGTTCCGCTAAATTCAAGTTCAACAGCAATCTTGTCGTCTGAAATAACTGTATTCAATGTTTTCATTGTAAAATCAGGAAATGCAGTTATCCATTGATTGAGGAACTCTTCCGCTCCTTCTTTTCCCTTTATGGGCTCGGGGCTGCCCGTATCATACCAAACAACATTTTCAGTAACATAGGTTGCGAATTTTTTTGTGTCGTGACGATTCCATGAATCGACTACTTGCTCGTGAAGTTTTAAAATATCATTGGCACTCATAATGGCCTCCTTTTTTAAAAGATTAATGAAACAATTAAGAGTTATTTTACCCAATTTTTTTGAGAACATAAAGTTTACCCAAATTCTTTCAAAGAAAAAAATTGAACTTTTTATTTTCAGCAGAAAAAAATTTTTATTAGAGAATTACCCTGCGATGGGGAGATGTTGTCGCATTCGGATTGCTTCGCATACATACAATTGGCAAATAACATTATTGAAGGCCGGGAAATTCCTTCAACGCTTCATCAAGCAAAGCAAAAAAATCATTGAGCGGCAACTCAATCGATTTTTAACAATTGAAAACAATATTTTATCTTTCATTGCATTATGAAAAAGCTAAGCAGGGGTGTCTATCTGGGCAAAAACACATTTGAACACGATCTCAACGGAATTATCCTTACCACCAATGAATATGAGGAAGGATTGTGTTCGTCATGGCATTACCATGAGAATACCTATTTTGCCATGATCCAGAAAGGCGGAAGCATTGAAAGAAGAAAGAATGAAACGATTGAGTGCAGACCAGGGATGCTGTTATTCTACAATTTTGAAGAGCCACATTGCAATGAAAATTACAAGCACCGCTCAAGGAATTTCAGCGTGGAGGTGGAGGACAAATGGTATAAAAGGTTTGATATAGATAAAAGAAAACTGCCAGGCTGTTTTGTTGTAGAAGATGCCATAGTGAAATCCCTGTTCACGAATATTTTCAAGGAGACGATCATAAATGATCCTTATTCCAGCCTGGGGATTGAAGGTTTATTGTTGCAGATATTTGCACAGGTGCTTCGTGAGAAGCCTTCTAAACAAACTCCTCCCTGGGTAGAAAGGATCAGGCAGCTGATCTTTTATGAAGAGCCACATAACCTGAACCTGGATTATTTATCCAAACAGTTGCAGATGCACCCTGTAAGCCTCTCGAAAGAATTTGCCCAATATTTTCATTGCAGTTTTTCTCAATACACAAGGATAGTAAAATGCCAGAGAGCCTTGCAACTACTTAGCAAAAAACATTTATCGATAAATGATGTAGCATTGGAGTCCGGCTTCACCGACGCCAGCCATCTCTCAAAAGTTTTCAGATCGCTTTACAACATGACTCCTTCCGTGTATCGCAAAGCGATATGATATAAATATTTACTCCCTTGCTAAATATTTACTTTAAAAAAAGAATCGGTTTTCTCATATTGCAGTAAACTATTAGCCATGAAATTCTTTTTTTTGTTTTTCTTCCTCGCACCTGTGGTTTTCCTGCATGCTCAAGTGAACGACGTAAAAAAAACCGAGACACTGATCCTTGCAGCCTATATGAAAAAAGATACCCAAAACTTAAAAAAATATATAGATCCGGACTTTATTCTTGTGTATGGCGATGGCAGGCTGCAAGGAAGAAAGGAGTTTGTGAATTCCAACCTGTTTCAACTGGCTGATAGTTTTTACACCAGCACCCAGCATCAAAAAATAGTCAACAGGAACGACCTTGTTATTTTATCTGGCGTTTCAATAAACCAATGGAAGGAAGGGGGCAGGACCATTCGATCCAAGATCCCTTACACCGATACTTATAAAAAGATCAATGGAAGTTGGCAATTGATCTCATCCTATGTAAATGACGGAGGTGAAGATTATTTTGAGTTGAAAGACACGACCGGGGTATGGGCTGCTATTGCAAAACAATATCAGCTTCTTGACCGTTCTGTTGAACAAAAGGATCTCTGCACGAACCTGGGTCTAAAGTCTTCCGGTTTTTCAACAATAGATCAGAATGGTGTCAGGCTATCGGCCCAGTTTATGCGCCAGCGTTCCAAATTTATATTTGATGCTATGAGGGATTCGATACAAGCTCGTGATGAAATAGAATCACTCGCATTTGCCGGTGATACGGCCAAAGTGGTCGTTCACCAGAGTTTTAAAAGAAATCAATTCATGGCAGGCAAGGTTCGTCGGGTTGAAACTTCAGCAAGACAAAGAGAGAGTTGGATGCTGACAAGAGAAGGATGGAAGCTGGTTTTTGTGGACCAGGTAAAACCGCTGACAAGGATCGTGGACGGTAAAGCTACTGATCCCACCAAACCATTCAATCCAAACGACCCGGCTTTTAATAAATAGCCGGGCAACGCGGCTTCTTAATTTTTTTGATAATAACAGTTTTTGCAAAGCTGAGTTTTTTATTTACTGAGCACTACAAAGAACGAGGGTCTTTGAATTTTTCTATGCAATACTCAGACCCGTTGTTTCATTTACTATTTTCTGTTCATTTCTGCTATAGGCAACATAAGCCATCAGTGTCCACATAATTATAGAGTATGTTCCTCCGACGTAAGCCATATATTCGGGGGAGAAAGAAAATCTTGCTATGATCGTAACCGGTAGCCAAAGACCCGCCAGCAAAGGGACCCACCGTTTCCATTCGCGTAACTTGCCCGCTACTGCAATGCTGATACCCGTTACCAGCATCATACAATTACTGATTGCCAGAATAGATCCCAATAAAAAAACAAATTTTCGGGGATACGAATTTTTATGAGAGCCGCCACATCAGATGACCCTGCAAGAAATAAAAAGGATAACTGGATGTATAAAAGAATTCTCGCAGTTTTATTTGTGCCATGTATAGTATGTTGCAGATCCTCGTCAAGGCAGTATCATTCCATTCACTCATGGAATGCACATGCAGGTAAAAATCAATGCCCAAACATGGAGCACCGATAAAGGCCAGAGCAGTTTGCAATTTATTTTTCATGTTGGTTCCTTATTTAATGGAGCAATATTATTAGCATAGTTATAAAAATTATGCAGCTGAAAAAACAAGACAATGTTTGACTTGGCTGGATAGATGTGTGAATTGCGCCAGAGGTTTAATGAATTGACCCTCCAAAATGTCCTGACGCAAAACTTGTCCCGACCCGATAGCTATCGGGTTGTCGGGAGACATTAGATAACATTCGGGATTTCCTTATTTTTTGGAAGGCTAGATGAGCCAGGAAAATTATTCAGGAGTTAAAGATATTTTTTGATGAGCCTACTAAATTCAGTAGTTCTTGTTTTGGCGGAACTTCAGGGCCGCTTGATTTAAGTTGTTCATGGAAATGTTTAAACGATGGTAATTCATTAAGCATTTTCTGGTCTTCGTCCGATTTGAAGAATGCAGTATGAGTAAAAGTTTTGCCGTCCACGCCCAGGCAAGCATTATAATTAATGCCAAGATGATTTAGTTTTTGCAAATCAGTCATAACATTTTTTATGTTGCTTTGATTTTGTTCAGCAAATTCTGCTTTAGTTGTATAAGTCACCTTAACTATTTTCATTTTCTTTGATTTTATGATTAGGTAAATTATTTAGGATTCATAATTTTTTCGATTCTTCTTTCAAATCGTTTGCAATTTATACTATTGCTTGGTACCGAATTTACACAGAATTGGGATGACACTACTGAGAACTATGCCCTGATGCCTCTCTTCACGTATCATTTTAATTAAATAAGTTACGGTGCGTGAAGAGACAAGCACCGGGGTTTCTTAATTTTTAGGACACAAACCTTTAGGTTGGACAGCTACCAATTGCTAAGATTTTTTTATTTTTTTGGAACACTACGGCGGGGAATGCCTTCACCAACAAACTGTATTATGTGCCTGCTTCTGTTGTTGGTGAGGCTTCCACACATATCTCTGCACAACACCAACAATGGCTAAAAAGAAAAAAAAGGTGAAGTGGTATTCCATCTTCACCTTTCTACCAGCTTTAAAAAAACTGAACTGCTAAGCCGATATGGTTTCAGTTTGCCCGATGTACACATAATGTGCAGGAAGAACCATTGGCGGGCCCGACGGTAACCCATTTTTAGCGATGATTGGCATAAGGGTATTACTAAATTCTTTGAAAGCCTCTGCAGAGTCCCAAATGTCAACTACGAGCCAGCTGCCATCAGGCTTTGCTGCGCCTACATGGGAAATAAGACCTTTTGGAGTTGATTCTCCTGCTGCCCTGAGGTCATTCCATACTCCTTCATATTGAGCGGCTGTGGTCCCGGGAGCTTCGAATACAACGACTACTTGTTTCATATATTTGATTTTAAGTGATAAATCGGTGATATATTTTAAATCATGAGGGGAGGAAAGACTCTTTCGAAAATTAAAGTAATCAACAGATAAGAACGCTGCATTTTGTTAAGTACAGTTTATGTCAACATACAGCTCTATATAGGGGTCAAATATTGTACCCTTAAGTTGGAAACCCTGATAATAGTTGCTTTTCGCCATATTGGCGTGAAAAACTTCATTTATTGAAGTAATTGTTGGTTGACTGATTTTTATTGTCAATTTCAGGTTAAACAACGTGCAAAAATAATTATTCAGTCAGCACAGTACTGCTATCAACGCCTGCTGCTCTGCACAAGGCTTTTCGCCTGAGGCGGATCGCAGTGACTAGCAATACTATTGGCGACCAGGAAATTCTTTTGCTGCTTCATCAAGCAAATCAAAAAAATCATTGAGGCCCAAAGGAGATCATCCAAGTAAATTGATAGGATGACGGTAGTTATTTGATGACGTACGCTATCCACATAAAAAAGCTTCTGTTAGCCCCGGGTCTTTGCAAAGACCCCGGGCGGACATGAAATATTTTATCTGCATATCAGGCTTTTTTAACCATGGTATGCATATTGTTTTTTGTTTAACAGTGGCAATCTTTTTACCCGCCTCATGCTTGTAAAACAAAAGGATTTCTATGTTCCAGCGGAACACCTTATGGGTTAGAAGGAATTATAGGTTGTATGGGCGTCCCGTAGGGACGCATTGTGGCTATTCGAAAGATTGATTCACGAAACGTTCCGATGGAACGTTTTGAGACGTCTTTATTTAGAGTTACCTATGAAATGTCCCTACGGGACATAGTGAGTGTTTGATAATTGCAGAGTAGAATTGCAGAACGTACAAGAGTGCGACGCAAGAAAAGCTTAATAGTAGCAATGCAGCTGACTACATAAACACTTAAAGGCAAGTAACTGCAATGAGCCATGAATCATGAACAACTCTCGTTTCGTATCTTCGCTGCATGTCATGCTTCGACAAGCTCAGCATGACATTGTTCTCTCTCCTTATCTTTGCGACCTTATGGCAGAGGAAAAATCAAACAATTTTCTTGAAGAAATAATAGGGGAGGATCTAAAAAACGGGAAGTACAAGCAGATCGTTACCCGTTTTCCGCCGGAGCCTAATGGTTATTTGCATATTGGTCATGCCACTACTATTTGCCTCAATTTTGGGTTAACAAAAAAGTACGGAGGCTATACTAACCTGCGCTTTGATGATACCAACCCCGTAACCGAGGAAACGGAGTATGTGGAAGGCATTAAGGATGATGTTCACTGGCTGGGCTTTGAATGGAAACATGAACTCTATGCCAGTGATTATTTTCCGCAGCTTTATGAGTTTGCGATAAAATTAATTAAAAAGGGACTGGCCTATGTGGATGATTCAACATCGGAAGAGATAGCGGCCATGAAGGGCACACCTACTGAGCCGGGAAAAAATTCTCCGTATCGTGATAGAAGTGTTGAAGAGAACTTGGAGCTGTTTGAAAAAATGAAGAAGGGTGAGTTTCCTGATGGCAGTCGTACGTTGCGTGCAAAGATTGATATGACATCGACTAACATGCTGATGCGTGACCCTGTGCTTTATCGCATTAAGCATGCACATCACCACCGCACCGGCGATGAGTGGTGCATTTATCCTATGTACGATATGGCGCATGGCCAAAGTGATTCAATAGAGAAGGTGACACATTCCATCTGTACGCTTGAGTTTGTGCCGCATCGTGAGCTATACGATTGGCTGATCGAGAAGCTGGAAATTTTCCCTTCGCGCCAATATGAGTTTGCCCGCCGCAATATCTCTTACACCGTGATGAGCAAACGGAAATTTTTGCAGCTAGTAAACGAAAAACATGTGGATGGCTGGGATGATCCGCGCATGCCAACCATCGTAGGCCTGCGTCGCCGGGGTTACACGCCGGAATCGATCCGTGAGTTTTGCGATAGGGTAGGGATAGCCAAAAGAGAAATTTTAGCCGATGTAGGATTGCTTGAATTTTGCGTGCGTGAGCATTTGAATAAAATTGCACTGAGAAAAATGGTGGTGTTTGATCCGCTGAAGGTGGTGATTACAAATTATCAGTCGGCAGTTGGCAGTCAGCAGTCGGAAGTTCAGAGTTCAGAGCCAGTCGGGATGATGGATAGCAAAGGTCAAATGGCAGAAACAAGAAACGAGCAACTAGTAACCAGCAACGAGGAGATGGTGCAGAGCGAGAATAATCCCGAGGATCCGAATGGCGGTTATCGCGATATTCCTTTTTCAGGAGAGCTATATATAGAGCGGGAAGATTTTATGGAAAATCCCCCGAAGAAATGGTTTCGCCTGGCGCCGGGACAAATGGTGCGACTGAAATCGGCCTATATTATTAAATGTGATGAGGTGATAAAAGATGAAGCGGGCAACATTACTGAGCTGCATTGTTCTTACATTCCCGAAAGCCGCAGCGGTAACGATACTTCAGGCATTCATGTAAAAGGCACGTTGCATTGGGTGAGCGTGAAGCACGCTATTACTTGCGAGGTTCGCTTGTATGATCGCTTGTTTAGAGTGGAAGATCCATCGAGCGAAGAAGGCGATTTTAAAGATTATATCAATCCTGATTCATTACACATTATAAAAGCCGCTTACGCCGAACCAAGCTTGATGCATGCAAAATTTGATGAGCGCTACCAGTTTTTGCGTAAAGGATATTTTTGTTTAGACAAAGATTCTTCCGAAAGCGGGATGGTGTTTAACAGAACCGTGACTTTAAAAGATTCGTGGAAGCCTTCGGCATTTAAGGGCTCGAGGTCTGAACCATGATTTGGGGAATTTACCTTATGTCTTTTTGCCTTGATGCAAAAAGAACCAAACCTGCCTGCCGGCAGGCAGGAAAATCAAGACTGTAGAAAAAATGGCTAAAAATGACTTCATTTCGCTACCGAAAATGAAGTCTATAGCCGAACTAATAAATTCTATTTAGCTCATCTGCCTATTAACTTTTCAAAAAGCTCAACATCATTTTCGGCTTAACGCCATTTTTTCTAAGGCCATTAATTTATCAAATCGAAAAGAGTCTAGGTGAATATTTATACGTATAAAAAACTTTTTCTTGTCGTATAAAATGATATCTTTGTTTTTAAATTTTGCATTATGGATGTGAAAATTACATTGAGCTTTGATGAGGATGTCATTAAAAAGGCAAAGAAGTATGCTGATCGCAATAACATCAGCCTTTCACGTCTTGTAGAATTTCTTTTGAGAAAAATCACCCATTCAGGCTATCATTCTCTTGAGGATTTTCCTATTTCGGATTGGGTAAGCCAGGTGGCTGAAGGCGAAGCCGTGTATAAAACTTCAAAAAAAAGGAGCCGTAAAGATGCTAAGTCAGAATATTTTTCTTCTAAAAAATGAAATTATTTCTTGATGCTAATGTTTTAATTTCTGTATTGAACAAAGAGTACCCCTTGTTCACTCTTTCTTCCCGTATCCTCAGTCTTGCTGATACAAAACGTTTTGAAGTTTATACATCGCCCATTTGCCTGGCCATTGCTTTTTATTTTGCCGAGAAAAAATATAAGTCAAGGCTGGCGAAAGAAAAGATCGAAATTTTATGCAATCATATTGAAATTGCAGAAGCAACGGCTTCATCGGTAAAAAAATGTTTGGGTAACCCGAAAGTAAATGATTTTGAGGATGGCCTTGAATACTATGCCGCCGTTGAAAGCAAATGCGACTGCATCATTACAGAGAACGAGAATGATTTTTATTTTTCTGATATAGAAGTATTGAATTGCCATGATTTTTTTATGAAGTACCTCATCCCCTGACCCCTTTCTTCTTAAAGAGAAAGGCTGTTTCTAAATAATTTTGAGGCATTATAACAATGAACACGTTGTAACAAGTATAAATACTTAGTTTATACATGATCGTGTTTTTTCGTAGGAAATTCCCTGTTATGTTGCTCAATGCTGCGACGATTGAGGTTATGGGAAAATTCAAAATTTTTTGAGTAAAAGTTCTCTTTCTAAAAAAAGAATTATTATTTTTTCAATCCAATTCTTATTAAAAAGTACCGAACCCATGGAATTTTTGCAGCTCCAAAATCGTTTACTCCGGATTTTTAAATCAGTTGAAATTTTTGAGACCGGCAGGTCTATACAGAAGAGATCTTTTGACTTTCTTGAGCATGTAAAATCGATTGGCTGCATTCCTTCTCTTGATGATTTTGAGCAAAGAAAACTGAGGATTTTTAATCAGCTCAATTTTTTTCAGCTTGTTACAGGAGTTATTGCACCGGTAATGGCTATTCTCAGCAGTGTAAAATTTCCTATTGAAGCATGGTATATAACAACCTCTCCGGCGCTCATTAGCATTCTTGTATTGGTGTTGAATGCAAATTATAAGTATCATGCTGCATTGCTTTGTTATTTTATTTTTTATCCTGTTTTTACTTGTGTCATTTATATAAACGGGTTTAATCTTGGAATAGAGTTGTCGTTTATTTTATATGGAATTCTGGCTGTTTTCTTTTTGCAGGATATCGGCTACATGCTTTTTGCAGTCGGACTTTCCATGATCAGTTATTTTATACTTTCCATTACATGGAAGCAGTACAGATATCAGCTTGAGATGCATAATTACATTGCTTATTTAATTAATCAGGTACTGGCTATCATTTATATTTTCTATGGATTGTATCTCACCAAGCGGGAAATCACCGAGTATCAATTCAGCGTTGTATCAAAGAATAGGCAGTTGCATAAAAAAAATCTGGAAATAGAAGATCAGCAAAAAGAAATTTTAACGAAGGCAAAATTACTGGAGAGGCGTGCGGCCGAGCTTCGCCAATCCAATGCCGTAAAAAATAAATTATTCTCAGTAATTTCTCATGACCTAAAAGCGCCCATGTATGCTTTGCGTAATTTTTTTGAAAGCGCCAGGCAGATGAATCTTCCTGCCAAAGAAATAAAGGCCATGCTTCCCGATGTTGTAAAAGATCTGAATTATACCACCGGATTGATGGAAAATTTATTGCAGTGGGCCAAGTTTCAGATGCAATCAGATGTTATTCAGCCGCAAAACCTGGATATAAGCGATGAGGTAAATCAAATAGTGCGGTTATTGCGTTTACAGTCTGATGCCAAAAAAATATCTGTTGAAACAAAAACGAGTTTGCCCGCACATGCATGGGCCGATAAAAACATTATCGATTTGGTTTTGAGAAATCTTTTAACAAATGCTATCAAGTTTACTCCCGAGCGTGGACGCATTGTGATAGGCACGTACGAATCTGCGAACTGCGTAGAAGTATATGTGCAGGATACGGGAAGAGGTATTAGCAAGGAAGAGATGGCAAAGATCAACAAGAACATTTTCTTTACCACCAATGGTACCCATAATGAAGGGGGAACAGGTCTTGGATTAATGCTTTGTAAGGAATTTTTGGCAAAAATTGAAGGCCGCCTGATAGTTGAAAGCGAACCAAGCGTAGGAAGTACTTTCTCATTTACACTTCCGTTGGCAAAATAAAATGCAGGCAGAGTTTTAAGTTCCGCCTGCATAAATAATATCTTACCTAAGCGATCTGAATCTTTCTTGGTGGTTTCTGTTTCGCTTCTTCTTTTTTAGGAATGGTAAGATGAAGCATGCCGTCTTTATAATGTGCTTTTATTTTTTCTTCATCCACTACTTCCTTTGGTAAGCTGATGCTTCGTTGGAATGATTGATAACTAAATTCCCTTCGGCTATATTTTTCTTTTTCATCTCCTTCTTCGCGTTCTTCTGTTTTTTCTGAGGAAATAGTGAGGATATTATTTTCCAATTCAATTTTAAAATCTTCTTTCTTCATACCGGGGGCCGCCATTTCTACTTCGTAGCTATTTTCTGTTTCTTTGATATTTACGGCAGGCAATGTGCTGCCGGAATCTGCGAAATTGGAAAGACCCCAATTCATCATACCTCTGTTAAAGAAATCATCCTCGTCCCAAAAGCGGCTGAAAGATGGAAGTAGGCTTCTATTTTTTTTTATGAGTGATGACATAACGACCTCCATTTTATTTAGTTAAAAAATAATTTAAAGACTTATTCTATTTGCCACAAGCAAAATGCCACGCAGGCATTGGTGCAAAACTTAAAGTGGTTGACTGCTAAAACAATCAGAAATCTGCCTTTTCTTCAGTTTTCCAGGATTTTTTTCAGTTCAAACGGAAAGCGGATCATGTTAAATGACCCGCTTCATAACCGATCTCATCATTTTTTATAATTATCCCTTAGTTTTTTTGGCCTTCATTGTACCATCCTTTTTCACTTTATATTTTTGAACATGAACAGCATTATCCTTCCACACATCGTTACCATTATAATAAACCGTGTAACGCGGTGTTTTTGTAATTGTTATTGTTGTGGGAAGGGTTTTTACTTCCATCCAAGTAGTGCTTACATCATCATAATACCAGTACTCGTTAGTAGCAGGATTATAATAAATATTAGATGATGGGTAATAATAGAATCTGATTTTTGCTTCCTGCGCGGCAAGCTTTGTAGTATTACCAAGCGCAAAAAGCAACGCCAACGCTAAAATGATTCTTTTCATAAAAAATAGAATTTGATTTGTAAATAAGGTACCCTATGTTGGCATTCGAATAACATGCCAGTGAAACACCCTCTTATTTCTAATTTTTTATTTATTTAAAAAAAAGGAGTTTAAGAAAATATGCTTATTTGTTGTCTTGAATACTTTGGATAATTTATGAGATGAAAAATTCTGTGCATTTATTTTCGCAAATAGTACTGAGCACTGGTAGAAACAATGGTTTCATATTGTGGGTTTTATTTATAAAAGCCAGCTCAATACTTGCATAGAAGTAAACAGTCCTGATGAGTCAGCTTTGTATGTTTCATTATTAAGCTTTTGGGAATGATCGTATCATGCTTCCTGTTCAATATATGCGCTTGTAGGTTCACAAACACAAATTAAATTTCTGTCCCCAACAGTGTTATTGACCCTTGCCACTGAAGGCCAAAATTTATTTTGCCTCATATATTCCAGAGGAAATGCGGCTTTTTCTCTGGAGTAAGGTTTTGTCCATTGATCACTGCAAATTGTTATTTGAGTGTGCGGTGCATTCTTCAGCAAATTATTTTTCTTATCGGCGTGGCCTTCTTCAATATCTTTTATTTCTTCACGAATGCTAAGAAGAGCATCGCAAAAGCGATCCAACTCAGCTTTGTCTTCACTTTCCGTGGGCTCGATCATAATGGTGCCCGGTACGGGAAAACTCATGGTCGGCGCATGAAAACCGTAATCCATCAATCGCTTTGCTACATCTTCAGCTTCAATGCCTGCAGAATTTTTAAATGGTCGCAGGTCAACAATGAATTCGTGTGCGCAGGTTCCATTATGCCCGGTATATAAAATGTCAAAATCTTTTTCCAACCTCGCCTTCATATAATTCGCATTCAATATGGCATACTCTGTTGCTTTTTTTACACCTTCGGCACCCAGCATACGGATATAAGCATAGCTGATGAGAAGGATCGATGCACTTCCGTATGGAGCAGCACTAACGGCATGGTTACTGGTTGCTGAAAGCTCAACGTGGCCGGGCAAATAAGGTGCTAAATGTTTCTTCACACAAATCGGTCCCATTCCCGGTCCACCACCTCCATGAGGAATTGAAAATGTTTTATGAAGATTTAGATGGCAAACATCAGCACCAATCACTGCCGGAGAAGTTAATCCTGATTGTGCATTCATGTTTGCCCCGTCCATATACACTTGCCCCCCGTTTTGGTGAACAATATCACAGATCAATTTGATTTCTTCTTCAAAAATTCCATAGGTGCTGGGATAAGTGATCATAGTGCCTGCAAGATCTTTACTATGTTGCTCAGCCTTTGCTTTAAAATCCGCCACATCAATATACCCGTTTTCCAATGCTTTTACCACAACTACTCGCATGCCTGCCATAACTGCTGAAGCCGGATTTGTTCCATGTGCAGAAATGGGAATAAGGATTACATTTCGATTTTTATCTCCATTTGCAAAATGATAGTTTCGAATAGTAAGCAAACCTGCAAACTCGCCTTGTGCGCCGCTGTTGGGTTGCAAGCTGCAGGCGTCAAAACCAGTAATTATATTTAAATAATCAGTGAGCTCCTCTATAATTTGTTTATACCCGTCTGTTTGTTCAGCAGGAGTAAAAGGATGTATGCGGCTCCAATGTATCCAGCTTAAAGGGATCATTTCACTGGCTGCATTTAACTTCATGGTGCAACTGCCAAGAGAGATCATTGAGGTGTTGAGAGCAAGATCTTTATTTTCCAATTGTTTAATATACCGCATCATTTGTGTTTCGCTGTGGTGGGTATTAAAAACAGGATGCGTTAAAAAAGAGGAGGTACGAACAGCAAACTGCGGAATATGGTTTAACTCATCATCTTCGTCGATTGAAAAGCTTATGGGATCAATATCATTTTCGAAACAATTAAGAAGGTCGAACAGATCATTTAATACAATGGTTTCATCAAGCGAAATGCCGATGTGCTTATTGTCAATGTAGCGTAAATTAATTTGTTGACGTTCTGCTTTTTCTTTGAAAGTTTTTATGTCATCTACCTTTACTACGATCGTATCGAAGAAATTATTTGAAGCTAGTTCAAAACCCCTTTCTTCAATTCCTTCAGCAACAATTTGAGTGAGCAAGGCAACACGCTTTGCAATGTTCTTTAAGCCATGCGGGCCGTGATATACGGCATACATAGCGGCCATGTTAGCCAATAATGCTTGAGCTGTGCAGATATTGGAAGTAGCTTTTTCCCTTTTGATATGCTGTTCTCTTGTCTGCAAAGCCATGCGAAGGGCGCGATTATTTTCTGCGTCAATGCTAACGCCGATAATGCGGCCAGGCATGGCTCGCTTAAAATCATCTTTTGCAGCAAAAAAAGCGGCATGCGGCCCGCCATAACCAAGAGGCACTCCGAAGCGCTGTGCAGATCCAATGGCAACATCGGCACCGAGCTCACCGGGAGGTGTAAGCAAGGTTAATGCAAGAAGATCAGTAGCCATGGCAACATGACCACCGCTGTTGTGAACCATTTGAATAAAATCACGATAATCTTCTATAGCGCCGAGGTTATTTGGGTATTGAACAATAGCACCAAAAAATCGATTGTCAATATCAGCATTTCTATAATCGCCAAAAACAATCTCAATTCCGAGAGGCATTGCTCTCGTCACAATGACATCTTTTGTTTGCGGAAAAATTTCATTGTCCACAAAAAACTTTGGAGATTTTATCTCATCCGTTTTATTTACAAAATGGAAGAGCATATTCATGGCCTCTGCTGCAGCAGTGGCTTCGTCGAGCAAGGATGCATTGGCGATTGGTAAAGCTGTAAGATCGCTCACCAAAGTTTGAAAATTTAATAAGCTTTCGAGGCGGCCTTGCGAAATTTCTGCTTGGTAAGGTGTGTACTGCGTGTACCAACCGGGATTTTCAAAAACATTCCTGAGAATAACCGATGGTATAATTGTATCATAATATCCTTGACCGATGTAATTGCGAAAAGTTTTATTGCGAAGAGATATCTCTTTTAATTCCGTAAGTAATTCTGCTTCACTGATAGCATCCGGTAAGTCTAATTTTGAATGGGTGCGAATGGCGGAAGGAATAGTTTTGCTGATGAGCTCCTCCAAACTGTTTACACCGATTGTTTTAAGCATTTCATGCTCCTGTCCTATAGTACCGATGTGCCGGGGTACGAATTCATTGGATTGTTGTTCGAATAAGTTCATGTGCGCTTGGGTAATTTATCTTGACTCAATAGATCAAATAAATCATAAGCCAAATGGGTCAGGATTAATACGATTGACTTAGCCCAATGACTTAGTGACTTGCTAAAGGCTGCAAAGTTACGGTGTGAAAAGGGAAAAATAAGAATGTAATATCCGCGAGTCAAAACCGTGGATAAAATGTTGCAGTAGTTGCTGGATAATAAATAGAAATACTTAGAAGTACATGTTCAACCTCAACGAAATGGCAGGAAATACAAAAGTTGCTTAAAGGTTATATTGTACCGGGTTTTGTGGCAATTCGTTGACAGTTGCATCTTCTCCATTTTCAATTTGTCGAAGCTCTTTGCTTGTTTTACGGCTTCCATCGTGGCTCCAGCCAGGTGGGCCAAAAACGTAAAATAATTTTTCCTTCCAGCTTATATCAGTACGCAAAATATCTTCACGAATGCTTTTCCATTCATGAAAAACAATGCTCAGAGGCGTTTCTTTTACGATTGGTTTTGTAAGCCCATATTTCACAGGTCGGTATTCTTTGGACGGGAGCTCTGGTTGAAAGGTTCCAAATAATTTATCCCAGATAATGAGGAACATCCCCATATTCATGTCGAGATATTTAGGATTGGAAGCATGGTGTACGCGGTGATGAGATGGAGTTACAAGGATGTGTTCGAGCCAACCCATTTTATGAATTAATTCAGTATGAACAAGAATGCCCCAGATCTGTGTAGCCGAATAAATAAAAACAATATCAAGCGGTTTAAACCCAAGCAGGGCAAGTGGAATAAAATAAATGAAACGATACAAAGGCTGAAAAACCGACGAACGGAAGCCAACAGAAAAATTAAGCTGTGATGAAGAATGATGGGTTACATGCACAGCCCAGAATAACCTTACTTCATGATCAATGCGGTGCAACCAGTAATAAAGAAAATCTTCAAGCAATAGCAGCATGATCCAATAAGCTATTGCGTTGGTAAAGGAGAAAAATTGATAATGAAAAAAATAGGTGAGTACAAGCAGATAACCACTCCTTACAAAAAGGTCAATACTAGCATTCAATAACATCAAATACACATTTGCAGCGGTATCTTTCCATATATAGGCTTTTTTATGCCTGTAATTGCTTAGTAGAAGTTCAAGTGCGATAATAATTAAATAAAGAGGAGTGGAAATAAGAATCAGCAGTTGTTCGTATATGGTTTGCATAGATTAGCAGTAAAAATAATCTCCACTCTTCAAATGTTATGTACCTTGCCTATCTTTTTTATGTTAATTTTTATGGATAGCGATGTACTTCATAATTGGGGAAAAAAATCTGCTGGCAGGCAAAAAGCTTATAAACAGTATTTGCAGAGGACAGATAAAAATGAAGTGCTGAAACAATTACCTGCTCTTCATGAAGAAGCGTTTTCAAAAATTGACTGTTTGCAATGCGCTAATTGTTGTAAAAATTATTCCCCCCGATTTAAAACTCCGGATATTAAGCGCATTAGTAAACACTTGAAAATGCGTGAAAGTGACTTTATTGAAAAATATTTAAGGGTGGATGAGGAAGGGGATTTTGTAGTAAAGTCAACACCATGTTCTTTTCTTGGAGAAAATAATTTTTGCAGTATTTATGAACATCGACCTTCCGATTGCCATCGTTTTCCTTATACTGATGAAGATGTATTTATAAAAAGGCAGCAGCTCACGCTCAAGAATTCCAGTTTTTGTCCCATTACATATTATGTCTTGGAAAAACTTTTATCAATAAAATAAAGATTTTAAAAATTATTTTATAGTCAACTCTTCATACGCCGCTTGCAAAGGTCTTTGCAGTCCATCACCCTTCCATTGAGTATCAAAGAGCAAAGAGGTTGTTTTTAAAACCTCATCTTTTGTTTTTCCAGCCTTAATCTCTCCGTCAACAAAATTTAAAACTTTTCCCAAGTATTCGCCAAAGGCTTTCAGATCATCTTTTGTGCCGGTCACTTCATACCCATCAGCAGCATGGCCAAAAATAAAAATGGTTTCGTTGCTGAAATGATTAGTGGCTTTATCTAACACTGCAATCCAATTTTTGATGCTGGCGCCTGCGCTTCTGTCAACAAAAGGATGTCGCCGATTAAACATAAGATCACCCATGTGCACAATGTTGGCATGCTCAAAATGGATGATCGCATCCCCATCGGTGTGACCAGCGCCATGATAATAAAGGCAAATCTTTTCTTTCCCTATTTTTTGGCACCAGGTATCGGTGAAAGTTTGATCTGGATACAATTGTTTATCCTCTGTTTTTTGACTTACTGCTGAATTTTTTTGGTTCTTTAAAGAATTTTGATGGGCCAGCACATGCTCAACAATTCCTTTAAAAGAAATATTGCCGGCAGTATGGTCACCGTGATGATGCGTATTGATAAGCAGTTTAAATGGCTTCTCCGTTTTTTTCTTTACTGCGTCAATTAAATGTTTTGATTGATCAGGAAATTGGGCATCCACGACTACAACTCCTTTTTTTGACAATAAGAAAGCTATAGTACCGCCTCGCTCTGTAAAAATGCTTATGTCATTTCGCAGGGGTTTAATTTTCCACGGATCGTCAAAAAAAGAGGCAAATAATTTTTGTTGGGCAATGGTCAATGCTCCTAGAGTAAGAGCAGATGAGTGGATGAAATTTCTGCGGTTCATATTGTTGATCGTTGATAAGTATATAAGTTGAACTATTGCCGGGGATTATTTGTTCTCAAATTAACTAATAACCTTGTTAACATATCAATTGATTACTTTAAGCTGGCCTTAATATTCCAATTTACGTAAACTTGGTGCTTTGAACCAGGTTGTAATTACAACTAGCAAAGTCATGCAACCGCCAAATACAACAGAAGGTATTAACCCCATAAATTTTGCCGCGGTACCGCTTTCAAACTGGCCCAGCTCATTACTTGAATTTATGAACATAGAATTTACTGACATTACACGGCCTCGCAATTCCAGCGGTGTTTTTAACTGGAGAATAGTTCCTCTTACTACCACGCTTACCCCGTCAAGCATGCCAGCAAACATTAAAGCCATGAATGAAAGCACGAACCATTTTGACAATGCAAAGATGATGATACAGCTTCCAAATCCTGCTACAGCAAAAAACAGCGTTCTCCCCTGTTTTTTTTGAAGCGGAGCAATAGTAAGTAAAATAACAATCAAGATTGATCCAATGTCAGATGCTGCATTGAGCCAGCCAAATCCTTGGGGACCAACCCGAAGAATATCTGTTGCATATGCTGGCACCATAGCTACAGCACCGCCAAATAATACTGCAAAAAGGTCGAGTGTCATGGCACCCAAAACTTCTTTTGTTCGAAATACAAATCGCAATCCTTCTTTCACACTTTCCCAAGTCCGTTTTTCAGAAGTTGGTAACAGAGCTTTTCTCGGTTTGACGCGAGTAAGAATAATGAACGCAACCATTATTAAACTGCAGACTGTGATAAGCGTACCAGTATTACCGAAAGCTGCAATGAGAAATCCACCCATAGCATGACCCGTGACTGAGGCTGTTAACCATGTGCCTTGACTCCATGTAGTGGCATTTTGTAAATTTTCCCTGGGCACAATATAAGCAAGCAATACAGTAAAAGTAGGTCCGGTAAAAGACCGGGTGATGCCAGTGCAAAAAATAACGGCATAGATACAAATGGCTATCCAATGGTTGCTCAAATGGCCTTTTACAAAACCGGTAGAAAGAAAGAGAAGAACAGATGCACAACAGAAGTAAAAGAAAATTCCCTTCAATATGAGTTTTCTCTTTTCGCTGAGATCAATGACATGACCTGCATATAGTGCCATAGAAAATGCCGGGATAAATTCAGACAAACCCAAAAGACCAATGGCAAAAGGATCATGTGTTAATTGATAGATCCACCAATTAACCATAGTGCTCATCATTCGCAAAGCCATGATGAAGACAAATCTGCCTAGCATTAAATTTTTGAATTCGACGATTCGGATTGCTGCGAGAGGGTCGCTGTTAATGATTGCCATTATTTATTTACTGCTGAGATTTGCACTGGCGTACAAGAGTGCGACGCAACGATGTGTAATAGTAATTCAACAGCCGGTGCAAAAATAAAACTTACCAAGCAGATTATGGCAGCGTTAAATAATGCTGCCCTTCGTCGTACTCTTTTTCAAGAGCATCAGTGATCACTTTCAAATGTTTGTCATTACCTAGAAAATCGGCATTGGAGGCATCTACGAAAATGGTTTTTACATTATGGTGCTTAATGTAATGAGTGTATGTTTCTTGAATACTGAATAAATACTCGTCGGCAATATTTTGTTCATACGAGCGGTTTCGTTTTTTTATATTCAATTGTAATTTGGATACCGGCGCGTGCAGATAAATTACAATGTCGGGCTGAATGAGTTGCTGGTGAATAATTTCAAAAAGCCTTTGATACAAGCGAAATTCATCGTCGGGCAAATTTACTTTGGCAAAAAGCAGGCACTTGGTGAAAAGGTAATCGCAAATTGTGAGGCTTTGAAACAGGTCTTTTTGTTGTATCAGCTCTTTTAATTGCTTGTAACGCTCAGCCATAAAAAACAGCTCCAGCGGAAAGGCATACAGTTGCGGGTTTTCATAAAATTTTGGAAGAAAAGGATTGTCGGCAAATTCTTCCAGCACTAGCCTTGCGTTATAAAAGCGTGAAAGCAAATGCGCCAGTGTTGTTTTACCTGCCCCAATATTTCCTTCTATTGTAATAAAGTGATAATTCATCGTTGAATACGAAATAAGAACTACAGTTTAATGAGGAGTGCAAAATAAAGTAATTGGCGGTAAGAAAATTTTCATTAATATCAATGTGGAAAAGTCAGCGCAATCCTTTATTCTCCGATACATGATACTTTTTTACCTCTAATTGATCAGGACATTCCAGCAATAATTCAGAAATTGATTTTTTTAAAAAAGGATGTTGTATATCCGGAGCAATTTCGGCTAATGGAACCAGGGCAAACCGGCGATTTTGCATTTCCGGATGAGGAATTTTTAAAAAAGCATAGTCATATCGCTCTTGATTGAACAATAAAATATCAATATCGATGACCCGAGGCCCATATTTTTCCGTTCGCTCACGCCCCATCATTTTTTCAAGCTCTAATATCTGCCTCATCAATTGTTTTGCATTTAACTCGGTCTCTATTTCTAAAGCCTGGTTAAGGAAGGAAGGTTGATCGGTTTTTCCCCAAGCTGCGGTTTCATAGAATGAGGATGATTGGGTAATGGTTCCGCAATATTGCGTTATTAAGTTTTTTGCCTCATCCAAATTCTTCTTTCTCTCGCCCATGTTGCCACCAATTAGCAGATATGCTTTGTTCATTGCTGTTATTATCATTTAGGACGCTAAATTAAACATTGTGTCCTGAGTGATTTGATATAGTATGTCGTACCATTCATCCCAATTCCTATTTCGAAGTTATCGGAACCAAATTCCTATTTTTGACTTACTCAAACAACTCAATCATGAACAGCTTTTTTAAAATGTTTTTTGCCTCGTTGTTATCATTGTTCATTTTTTCACTGATCTTGTTTTTTTTATTTGTAGGCTTTATTGCCAGTTTAGCCTCAAGCGATAAGGTGAGTGTGGCTTCTAAGTCAGTGCTGGTTCTCGACCTTGGCCAGAATTTTAAGGAACAGAAAGTTGAAAATCCACTTTCTGCTCTCAGCAGTAATGATGAGATGGATATTCCCGGTTTATATGATGTCGTAAGATTGATCCATAGAGCAAAGAATGATAAAAATATCAGCGGAATATTCATCATTGCGAATACCAACCCAAATGGATTTGCCAGCAGTGAAGAGTTAAGAAATGCGCTGCTTGATTTTAAAGACAGCAAAAAATTCGTCATTGCTCATGGCGATGTAATGTCACAAAGGGCCTATCATGTTGCCGATGTAGTTGATAAATTGTATCTCAATCCCACAGGGTTTTTAGAGTGGATTGGTTTTAATGTTGATTATGTTTTTTTAAAAGGCACGCTTGATAAGCTTGAAATACAGCCGCAAATATTTTATGCAGGCAAATTCAAAAGTGCAACAGAACCTTTCCGCGCCGATAAGATGACGCCTGAAAATAAATTGCAGACAACAGTGTTTTTGAACAATCTCTACAATCATTTTTTACTAAAGGCTTCCGCTTCAAGAAATATAGACACAGCCACTCTGCATCAATTGGCCAATGATGGAAAAATTCAAACGGCCCAAGATGCTTTTGATAACAAGCTTGTGAATGGCTTAAAATATGATGACGAGGTCAAAGACGAAATTAAAGACAAGCTGGGTCTTGGGAAATACAGTAAGATCAATTTTATTTCGATTAATAAGTATGCAAAAGCCGGCGGATTCAGAAGAGCAGGGAAAGACAAAATAGCTTTGATTTATGCAGAAGGAGATATTGTTGAGGGCAAAGGTGATCAGGGAACAATCGGAAGTGAAGATTATCTGAAACTTATTCGTAAAGCCAGATTGGATAAAACGATCAAAGCCATTGTATTTCGTGTAAATTCTGGCGGAGGAAGTGCACTAGCCAGTGAAATTATTTGGAGAGAGTTATCCTTAGCAAAGCAGGAAAAACCAGTAGTAGTAAGTTTTGGAGATGTTGCAGCTTCGGGTGGTTATTATATTTCCTGCGCCGCTGACAGCATTTTTGCGGAACCCAATACGATCACTGGCTCTATTGGTGTGTTTGGAATTGTTCCCAACATGGAAAACTTTTTCAAGAACAAATTGGGAATTACGTTCGATGGTGTAAAGACCGCACAATATGCTGACGCTGGAGTGCTTCACCCGCTGAATGAGAACGAAAAGAAAATGATTCAACATAGCATCGACCTGATTTACGAGCAATTCAAAAAACGTGTGGCTGATGGAAGAAAAAAAAGCATAGCTTATGTTGACAGCATTGCTCAGGGAAGGGTATGGAGTGGTAACGATGCTATTCAGGTTGGGTTGATCGATCGCTTTGGAGGGTTGGACGATGCATTGAATTGCGCAGCGAGGCTGGCAAAGACCAGCGACTATCGAGTGAGAGAATTTCCCGAACCCCAGAATATTTTTCAACGTATTCTAGGATCATCCTCAGAGAATTATTCTGACAAAATAAAAAAAGATCTGGGAGAGGAGAATTCCAAGATCTTTCGTGAGTTGCTGTACATTAGACAGTTGACCAAAAGCGCCCAAGCACGTTTGCCATTTCAGTTTTTTATTCGCTGATTTTTTGAGGAGCGACCAACCTCGTCTCAGTTTTACAAAATAAAAACATTTTTCATGGAATCTTACATGAGTTTTACGCTTTTGGAGTGGAGGCTTACATTTGCACATTCAATCCAAAAGAATGGTACAACCATATAATCAGCGAAGGGCCTTATTTGCAATTACAAAAGCCAGTTTCAGATCAATCTTTAAAAGCCCTTCGGCGACATTTTTCAGCTTGTTTTTTCCGGTTGTATTGATAATCATTTTTGGTTCGCTTGGCAGTGGGGGGGGCGTTTCTTTCGATGTTGCCATTGATAAAAGATCGGATACTGCAAATGCCATTTATCAAAGGATTACGCAGTATCGAATTTTTGATGTGGTAAAAGGAAGTGATGCTGATATCGAAGACCGGTTAAAAAAAGGAAGGATTACGGCGGTCATTAATATTCAAAAAATAGATTCAGGCAAATATCATATTCACGTACAATCAACAACTGCCAGCCAAAGAGAATTACCTCAGTTGCAAAATGTATTGAATGGTATTATTAATGAGGCCAGCATCCAAAATAAGAATATAGAGCAAATAGCAGATCTCTCAGTGGACCAGGTAGAGGTTCGACCATATCGAAGAATCGATTTTTATCTGCCGGGAATGATCGGCTTTTCGTTGATCGGTTCGGCTGTATTTGGTGTTTCATTTCTTTTTTTTGCGCTAAGAGAAACTTTGGTGTTAAAAAGAATGTATGCTTCGCCTGTGAGCAAAGCAAATATTGTGATCGGTGAAAGTTTAGGCAGAGTATTTTTTCAATTGTTGATCGTAATCGTATTGATTTTATTTGGCAAATATGCCTATCATTTTACTTTAGCAAATGGCTTTGTTACCTTTCTTGAATTGTTGGTATTGAGTGCACTGGCTTTGATCGTATTCATGGGTTTTGGATTTTTTGTCAGTTCGATTGCAAGAAATCAGAATGTAATTCCCATTTATGCCAACTTGTTTATGTTTCCTCAATATTTTTTGTCAGGAACTTTTTTCCCAAAAACGGTGTTGCCACAATCCATTCACTGGTTGATAGAAGCCCTACCATTAACGGCACTGAATGATGCTTTGCGTAAAATTGCTTTTGAAGGATCACATCTGAACGATTGCTTGAAGCAAATAGGAATTTTAGGCGCCTGGGGAATCGTGATCTATGCCATGGCTATCTGGGTTTTTAGATGGGAATAATTTTTTAATCAAGCGACTTACCAAATTTTTCTCGGTTGTAATATGAAATTTCTGAGGTTGGTTATACTAAGTATTATTTTTTTCTTAGTGATCGTCAGTATCATTTCGCTTTTTATTCCTTCGCATGTACGTATATCAAGAGTTGTTCAGATCAACCATTCAAAAGAAATGGTAATGAGTCGGATCAATGATCCTGTGGAATGGAAAAACTGGTATCCCGGAGCAGACTCAGCAAAACTTTTTTACGAAAACGGAATAGCGAAAGGAATAATTTTAAATGAAAGGAAACACCAAAACCTCATCATTACTTCAAAAAAAGATCATGAAGTAATGGCAATATATACAATGCCAAATCGAAAAGTGAGTACTGGATGGCAAATAGCTCCCGCCATTGGTTCAAATTCCGTAACTGTACAATGGTATATGGATTTTCATTTGCACTGGTATCCTTGGGAAAAGTTTTCAAGCTTCATGTTTGAAAAGGTTTACGGCCCGCAAATGGAAGCCGGATTAAAAAATTTAAAAGCAGAATTAGAGAAATGAATTTTTAATAAACGTCCCTTGCAAATTTTCATTAGCTTTAGCCACTAAAAATTTTATAGTATGAAACCGATCTTATTTTTTGTGATGTTTTTTTTAGTGTTAACAGCTTGCGGGCAGCAGGATAAATCTCAGCGCCCAAGTCCTCCCGCATTGGCAAAACAAACGTTAAAAAACGGAACCATTGTTTCGATTGATTACAGCCAGCCTGCCGTAAAGGGTCGTGCTATCGGAAAAGATCTTGAACCCTTACCTGGCAAAGTTTGGCGTACTGGTGCCAATGAAGCAACCGTTTTTGAAGTAAGCAAAGATGTTGAAGTGGAAGGAAAAAAATTGCCGGCAGGAAAGTATGGGTTATTTACTATAGCAAACGGCGACGACTGGACAATCATCTTTAATAAAACATGGAAACAATGGGGTGCTTTTGATTATAAGGATGCTGACGATGCTTTAAGAGTAAATGTAAAAGGCGGCAAAGCGAAAGAATTTGCAGAGAGAATGACTTTTAAAATTTCAGATGAAGGGAAAGTGAGGCTGCTATGGGGCGATAAAGAAGTGGACTTTAAAGTAAAATAAGAAATAATTTATTTTAAAAAAAGGCTGCTCGAAGGCAGCCTTTTTTATTTTCCGTTTGTGTCCTAAAATAAAACGGCACATCCGCTCTAATTATGCTAATAAAGTGGTGTCAAAAATTGTTTAAATCGTAAATCCACTATTGACTTGACAAATGACGAAAAGAGGATCATCTTTTTTTAAATAAGTACTTTTTATTAAGATCATTTCCTATTTTTTATCATGCATGTTTCATTTTTTAATGTATAAGAAAGTTTTGGCATTAATCTTGGTGCAACAGGGCGGACCAAAAAATTTGTAAACATGAAAACTTATGCATTGTTCCCGGCCGTTTTGCTAACCTTTATTTCCTCCTTTTTTCTGATCTCTTGTTCAAAAGAAGAAAAATCCTCCTCTGGAAAAGCCAAATTGCAAGTTTATCTTACTGATGCCCCCGCAACCGATTATGAGAAGGTTGTAATCGATGTTAAAGATGTGCAAATTAATGTAAACGATTCTTCATGGCAAAGTCTTACAACCGTAAAAGCCGGTACCTATGATCTTCTGAAATTGGTAAATGATGATGATACCTTATTAGCTAGTTCTGATATCCCTACAGGAACCATTCACCAGATGCGTTTAGTTCTTGGCAGTAACAATTATGTTGTCATCAATGGACAAAACATTCCGCTTGAAACTCCAAGTGCTCAACAATCAGGCTTAAAATTCAATGTTCAACAAAGTGTTACCAGCGGTATCTTATACACTATTACTCTTGATTTTGATGCAGGAAAATCGATTGTAAAAACTGGTAACAGTAAGTACATTTTAAAACCTGTTATTCGAACAGTATTTAATGCTGTTGGGGGAAGCATTAAAGGATTTGTGTTACCCGATACAGTAACAACTGCTGTGTATGCAATTCAGGGCCCGGATACCATTGCCAGCACATTTACTGCATCAAATGGCGGGTACCTGATCAAAGGTTTGGCTGCTGGTTCATATACGTTAAATTTTGCGCCAAACGATACAACATTTACTAAACAAACAAAAACAGGAATTGCTGTTACAACCGGTAACGTGACCACTGTTGATACTGTTTTCCTGCATCATTAAAACATTAATCCTTGAGAAAAGAAGGGCCAGTTTTGTGCTGGCCTTTTTTTATTTTTCAATTTTTAAAGGATCGTAAAACACAAAAAATAACCCCCATATAGAAACGATGACCGTGCACAAAAAAAATAGTATGCTGATAACAGGTGCAATTTGTTTATCAAGATGAAAAAAGTTAGCTCCAATCACAAAAACAACTTCTCTTGTTCCTAAGCCACCGCCAAGCGACACTGGAAATACTGCAACGACTGCTGCTGCCAGAAAAATGAAAATCCATTCAGGAATAGTTGGAAGATCTAAGGCGAATAAAATTGAATATACGCAAAGCACTTGGGTTAGCTGAACCGCCAATCCCCAAAAAAATGTGGCCCAGAAACCTGAAAGAAAATCTTTAAAATAAAAGCGAACAATAAAGTATAAAGAAAGAACTGCGACAATGGCCCCGCTAATGAGAATAATATCGTATAGGGTTTTTTCAAGAACAACCACTCCATATGCCGACATAATTAACCCCAATGCAAGCAAGCCACTGAATCTGTCTAATAAAACCGCAGAAAGAGTTTTCTTATAAGGGCCGTTGTGTTTTCTTTTCAGTAAAACAACTTTATAAGCATCACCACCAATAGATCCCGGAAGAAAAAGATTATAAAACATTCCTAACCAGTACAGCTTAATGTTTTTCCATTCGGATAAATGTATCTGAATATTGCGGAAATAAATATTTAAGCGAAAAGCAGAAAATAATTTAGACAACATCAATAATATTATAGCCAAGAACAACCATGCCCAGTTTGCCTTTAGTAAAGCATGTTTTGCGGCGTTGAAATCGATTTTTTTTGAAATGTACCAGAAGCAGAGAATCGTAACGGCAAGTTTTAATAGCAACTTTAGATACTGGCTTAGTTTTGACTCTTGTTTAATAACAGCTTCTTCCATTCTATTTTACGATTCAGTTTGAGATGTCTAAATTTATCGTCAAAATAATCCGTGCAAGTAAACGTAAAACAAATGAATAAAAAAATACTGTTGTGCCTTCTATTGATGACGGGCTATTGCATATTGAATGCTCAGGAAAAGCTGCTAAAAAAGGGAATGATTATTACAGGAAACACTAAAATTAAAAAAGGAATTTATAAAATTGATGCCAATCAGAATCTTGATCAGCCGGTTATTTTAATTGAAGGCTATAAAGTAACTGTTGATTTTAATAATGCCACCCTTCAAGGAAGCAATGTTCAAAAAAATCCGGATGAATTTTTTGGTGTAGCCATTGTTATTAGCAGCAAGAGCACTAACGTCACTATTAAAAATTTAAAAGTAAAAGGATATAAGGTTGCTATACTGGCAAAGGATGTAACAAGCCTTACGCTGGAAAATTGTGATTTCAGCTATAATTACCGTCAGCATCTTAACAGCACGCAGGAAAAAGAAGATATTTCAGATTGGATGAGCTACCATCACAATGAAAATGATGAATGGCTGCGCTATGGAGTTGCTATGTATTTGCGGAACTGCAATATGGCCATTATTCGAAATTGTAAAGTAACCGGCGGGCAAAATGCGCTGATGATGACAAACTGTAATGATGGATTGATCGTGAATAATGATTTTTCTTTTAACTCAGGAGTTGGTATTGCAATGTACCGATGTTCTTATAACGATATTGCTTACAATAAAATTGATTTCAATGTACGTGGGTATAGCGATGGAGTGTATAATAGGGGGCAGGACAGCGCAGGGATTTTAGTGTATGAACAAAGCAATAATAATTTGTTTTACAAAAATTCTGTTACGCATAGCGGAGATGGTTTCTTTTTATGGGCTGGCCAAACAACGATGGACACGGGGAATGGAGGTTGCAACGACAATATTCTTTTTGGAAACGATTTTTCTTATGCGCCAACCAATGGTATTGAAGTGACCTTCAGCCGAAATAAAATTTTAAAGAATCGCATTTTTGAATGTGATCACGGAATTTGGGGAGGATACAGCTACAATACTGAGATCGCCAATAACCAATTCCGGAATAATAATATCGCGATTGCTATTGAACACGGACAGCAAATCGATATTCATCACAACCTATTTTTTAGAGATAAAACGGCTATCAAACTTTGGGCAAGAAGGGAACAGCCTGCAGATTGGGGTTATGCAAAATACAGAGATACCAAAAGCAAAAATTATAACCTTGCTTTGAACAGTTACAACGAAAATAAAACTGCCATGGACATTATTCGTACCGATTCTCTGAAAATTTTTGGAGACCGTATCTCAAATGCAGATGAGTTTTTAAAAATTGACTCAACCGTTACTAATATTGATACGGTCGAGGATGATTATTTGACAAATAAATTTTCGGTTGACACAGCCATCACCGGACCATTTATACAAAATGCAATAGATCCTTTTAAAGGCATTGGAAGTTTAGCGGGAAGAAAAAATATTTTAATCACTGAATGGGGGCCTTATGATTTTCGCTCTCCCATTGTTTGGAACACAAATCCTACGGATACTTCTGGCATTTTAAAATTTGATGTGAAAGGGCCTAAAGGGCAATGGAAGATCAAATCTTACAAAGGTGTTGATAGTATTTCAGCAAAAAGCGGAACGTTGCCAGCAACAATCACTGCAAAAAAAATGCAGTCTGAAAGAATGGATATAAATATTCAGCTTGAATATATAGGCGAAGAAATAAAAACTCCTTTTGGAGAAATAATCCCTAAAGGGAAGCCTTATCATTTTTCATTCAAAAAATTTTTTCAGCCTATTGACTGGACAGTAAATTGGTTTAGCCTGGATACTTCCATTTACAATCCAATTAAGACGGGAGAAATATTTCCACCCAATGTAAAAATGCGGCCTGTTAAAACTGAAAAGGTTCAGAGACTTGACTACGCCTGGTGGGGTGGAATAAAAACCGATGAAGGTCAAATTCCTCAATTTATTACCATTGCGGAAGGGGCAGGTAACTTCAACAAAGGAGATTATGAATTGGGAATAACTTGGGACGATGCTGTAAGAGTGTATGTAGATAACAAACTCGTGGTTGATGAATGGAATCCTTCAAAATATACCTTTGATGAATCTCCTCATAAAAAAATAAAATTAAACCTTGTTGATGGTGTTCATAATTTCCGGGTTGAGCATATTGAGTTAGGCGGATTTGCTACCCTGGCGCTAAAGATTAAGAAAGGCGACTAGCTCCCCCGTTCAACGTGGTGGAGAAAATAGCTAATTTTCAGTGGAGGGATAACAACTGGGCAAAAAAAACGTTTTAAATAAAAGAAGTATCTATGAAAAATTCAATCATCCTCTTCCTATTATTTGCCTCAGCTACTGCATTTTCTCAAAGAAGCTTAGGATATTATGATTATGAAGTCGAGAATTTTTTTCGGGTTGGCTTTAATGTAGGACTAAACATGAATCGTATACAGGGCAAATCCTTTGAAGATGCATACAGCTACAATTATGGTTTTCGCGGCTTCATGCAGTTTAATTTTTCGCGAAAATTTGGAGTTCAGCCGGAAGTAAGCTATAGCCAGGGATCGGCGGAGCAATCCGATGACTATTCAGATATCTGGGATGATATTTCATTGGGCGGCGACCAAATGAAGGTGAAGCTGAATTATTTGAAGTTCGGTACGCTGGTTAATTATAATCTCGGTGTTACCACGCGGATAAAACTACAGTTTGGCCCGCAGTGGGGTATGCTGTTGAGTGAAAAAGTAGACAGTCTAAAAACTCCCCAGGATATCTTTAAAAAGGGGGACTTCTCGCTGGCAGGTGGAATTATGTTCCAGTTACCCTTAGTGCATTTTGGGGGCAGGTTTGAGCAGGGTCTGACGAATATTAACGCTATCGATGATAGGGATAAGTGGAAAAACCAGTCTTTTCAATTATTCGCAGGAATTACATTTTGATTTTTACAATTGATGTTTTGTTAACAGGTTTTGTCTTTCAGGCTTAGTAACTTAAAGACAAAATCATAACTTATGAGGGCAACTTTACCTATTGGCATCATAGTTATTCTTCTTACTTCTTGCTCCCGTTATCAATACACAACCATCAGCAGCTCCGATACTAAAAAGAATGACAAGCAAGAATTTGTTATAGAAAATGACAGTATCCGGGTGCAATACAATTTTAACGGAGAAGATGCCCCAATAAATCTCACTATCCAAAATAAGCTGAATCAGCCAATTTATGTTGACTGGCGGCAATCGGCTTTAATAGTAAATGGTAAAGCAATTTGTTACTCACCAAACACAGTCCCCATTGAAGGAGTTTTTCAAGGTACTACTCTAAGTTGGAACTCCCGCAGCCCGTATAATCCCTACTCTGCTGTATCAGATAAGTATTCCAGCACATCAGGAACAATAAGTGCTAGGGCTAGCCTGCCTGATAAGCTTGATTTTATTCCACCCCTATCATACATTACTAAAAACCCAATGGGTGTAACTAATCAATTTCTCGGCAATATGACCGATTCCGTTTTTCATTTAATGAAAATTACAGCATTTGATGGCACTTCAACACGTGTTAAGCATGCTGTTTTTACCGAAACATCATCACCCATGCGATTTAAAAGTTATCTTACTTTATTCATTGGGGAGCCAATGGCTAAACCAGTAGCCTATCAAAATTCATTTTATATATCTGAGATTTATATAACAGACTTAGATCCCGAGACTTTCTGGTACAGTAATCAATATAAAGGCAATCAGTATTATGTACAAGAAACTACGGGTTTTGGCAAGGGCTTTGGCGTCGTGGCGGGAGCGGTATTATTAACTTCAGCAGCAGCTTTACAGCAAAATCACGTTGATAAATAAAAGGAATGATTTTGAGCGAATTGTTTATTAATGCCTTATTCTCAAAATTTATCTTCTAAAGTTTTGCCAGTTTACAGTCTCCACTTATCTTTGCGCTCCCAAATTCAAATGGGGAATTTCACACATGTCGCAGAGAATCAGAATCAAATTACAGTCTTACGATCATAACCTGGTAGATAAATCTGCCGAGAAGATCGTAAAGACAGTGCGCAGCACAGGCGCCGTAGTAACAGGTCCAATTCCTTTACCTACGCGCAAAAAGATTTTTACCGTGCTTCGTTCACCACATGTAAATAAGAAAAGCCGCGAGCAGTTCCAGCTAGCTACTCATAAGCGCTTATTGGATATTTACACTTCTTCTTCTCGTACGGTAGATGCGTTGAGTAAATTGGATTTGCCAAGTGGTGTGGAAGTTGAGATAAAAGCGTAGAACCATGATCCTTAGGATTGCTAAGAATTATGAAGAAATAAAAAGATCTTATAAATAGTCCATCTGTCAAATCCCGATACAGTCGGGACCAAAACAGCTCTGGAGTTAAATTTCCGAGATGGATTTCCGGTTCATCCGTTAAATCTTAATAATCTCGGTTCTAAATAAAAACAAGCCATTCAGGGTTTGTTTACTGCCGGTACTTCCGAAAGAAAGGAAAAGGTCGGTGGCAAACGGGGATTGAAGCCAGTTCCGCTTTAAGCGGACAAGTACAAGGTTGTCCCAATAATCCTGCAGGCATAAACTGTACAAACAATGAAAGGTATTATTGGAAAAAAAATCGGGATGACCAGCATCTTCGACCCCACAGGCAAGCAAACAGCCTGCACCATCATCGAAGCAGGTCCCTGTGTGGTTACACAGGTAAGAACTAAAGAGAGTGATGGCTACAATGCTCTTCAACTTGCATTTGGCGATAAAAACGAAAAACACTCCAACAAAGCTGAAACAAATCATTTTGCCAAAGCAAGCACTCCTCCCAAAAAATTTGTAAAAGAATTCCGCGATTTTTCAGTTGAAAAAAATATTGGTGAAACAATTACAGTTGACATTTTCGCCGAAGGCGAGCAGGTTGACGTAGTAGGCACTACAAAAGGAAAAGGTTTTCAAGGTGTAGTTAAGCGTCATGGATTTCATGGTGTAGGTGGACAGTCTCATGGTCAGCACGACCGTTCAAGAGCTCCCGGTTCTCTGGGTAACTCCTCTGATGCAAGCCGGGTTATGAAAGGCATGCGTATGGCTGGCCGCTTGGGTAATGATAGAGTGAAGTTGAAAAACCTGCAGGTTGTAAAAATTTTCCCTGATAAGAATTATATATTAATCAGTGGCTCTGTTCCGGGTCATAATGGTTCAATTGTTTTAATTCAGAAATAATGGAGAGACAACGCATGCGTTGTCTGTACGCCACAAAATAAATAGATAAAGATGCAATTCGATGTTTTAAATATAGAAGGTAAGAAAACAGGCAGAGCAGTTGAGCTGCCCGATGAAATTTTTGGTGCTGAACCTAACGAGCATGTTATCTACCTCGCCGTAAAACAATATTTGGCTGCCCAGCGCCAAGGTACTCATAAAGTAAAAACCCGTGCTGAAGTAAAAGGCGCAAGCCGCAAACTTCATCGTCAAAAAGGCACAGGTGGAAGCCGTAAAGGAAATATCAGAAACCCATTGTATAAAGGTGGTGGTACTGTATTTGGCCCCAAGCCTCATAGCTACGATATAAAGTTGAACCGTAAAGTAAAAGATCTGGCTAAAATTTCTGCACTCTCATATAAAGCAAAAGAAAATTCAATTTTTGTTGTTGAGGATATCAATCTGGAAGAACCGAAGACAAAAACTTTTGCTGATATGCTAGTAAGTTTAGATGCGGCAGCAAAGAAAAGTTTGTTTGTTATGCCTGAATACAATGATAACGTTTATCTCAGCTTTAGAAATGTAGCTGGTGTAAATGGTATTTTGTTAAGTGATATGAACACCTATGATGTTGTAAATGCAGATGTGGTAATATTGACTGAAAGCGCGGCTAAGATTTTTTCCGAAGAAGAAGTAGAAGTATAAACCTCCTAACCCCCTAAAGGGGGATTTAGGTAGTTCTTATATTCTTATAATGATGAATTAAAAAAATGTTTTTTAAAGTCCTCCCTTTAGGGAGGATTTAGGAGGGTTAATAAATGAAACTTTCTGATGTATTGATAAAACCGATTTTAAGTGAAAAAGCAAATGCGCAGCAGGATAAACTGCATCGCTATGCTTTTAAAGTAGCTAAGAAGGCGAATAAATTAGAGATTAAAAAAGCTGTTGAGGAGTTTTATGGTGTAACCGTTGTAGATGTAAATACTTCTACCAGCCCCGGAAAAAATAAAACCCGTTATACAAAAGCAGGCTTTATATCTGGTCAAAAGCCTTCATTCAAAAAGGCTTTTGTAACAGTAGGTGAGGGTGACACGATTGATTTGTACGCTAATATTTGATGAAAGCAAAGTATTGAGTACTCAGTACTCAGAAAAGAATGGTCTGCATGACCGCAAATAATGCAAAACATCTCAGTACTTAGTACTGAATACTAATAACTGAACTATGGCAGTAAAAAAATACAAACCAGTAACAGCAGGCACTCGATGGAGAATAGGAAATGCCTATGCGGAAGTTACTACCAACGAACCTGAAAAAAGCTTACTTGAAACAAAGAAGAGAAGTGGTGGTAGAAATTCTTCCGGCCATTTAACCATGCGATATATTGGCGGGGGACATAAAAAGAAGTATCGTATTATTGATTTCAAGCGTAATAAGAAAGAGATTGTAGCTACAGTAAAGACGATTGAGTATGATCCTAACCGCACATGCTTTATTGCACTGGTTGAATATACGGATGGCGAATTGAGATATATTATCGCTCCTCAAGGTTTACTGGTTGGTGCTAAAGTTACAAGCGGTGACAATGTTGCTCCTGAGATCGGTAATTCATTGCAATTAAAAAATATGCCTCTTGGTACAATGGTACATAATATTGAAATGCAGCCAGGCCAGGGTGGTAAGATTGCTAGAAGTGCAGGCTCTACAGCACAGTTGACAAACAAAGAAGATAAATATGCCGTGCTGAAAATGCCTAGCGGTGAATTGAGAAAGGTGTTGATTAACTGTTATGCAACGGTGGGTGTGGTAAGCAATAGTGATCATAGTCAACAGAGTATGGGTAAAGCGGGTCGCAATCGTTGGAGAGGTATTCGTCCACGCAATCGTGGTGTAGCCATGAATCCCGTAGACCATCCAATGGGTGGTGGTGAAGGTAAAGCTTCAGGTGGTCAGCCGCGTAGTAGAAATGGTCAGTATTCAAGAGGTTTGAAAACGCGTAAACCACATAATATGAGTGATAAATTGATCATTCAAAGAAAGAATGGAAGTAAACTGACTAAATAGTGAATTGTCAATTGTGAATAGTGAATACAGGTCGAAAGCTTGGAAAAAACTAAATCATAAATCTAAAATCGTAAATCTGAAATAGGATGGCACGTTCGATAAAAAAAGGTCCTTATGTAGCTACACATCTTGAAAAAAAGATATTGGCTATTAATGAGGGAAAAACTAAAAAAACTGTTATCAAAACATGGAGCCGTCGTTCAACGATTACTCCAGATTTTGTAGGGCACACATTTGCTGTGCACAACGGTAACAAATTTATTCCTGTCTATATAACTGAATTTATGGTGGGGCATAAATTAGGCGAGTTTGCTCCTACGCGTCAGTTCAAGGGACACTCTAGTAAAAAGATTGCAGAATAAAACTATTGTTGCTGGGCACTGGTTGCTTGATGCTAATAAGCAAACCAGAAACCAGAAACCAGAAACCAGAAACAAGAAAAATGGAAGCAACAGCAAAACTGAAAAATTATCCAACATCACCACGCAAAATGCGTTTGCTGGCTGATTTGATACGTGGACATAGGGTAGAACGTGCATTAGCCATCTTGGAACATAATCCCAAACATCCGGCAGTGCCATTGCGCAAACTAGTGTTGAGTGCTATCAATAATTGGAAACAGAAGAATGAGAGTGGCGATGAAAGCGAGCTGATCATAAAAACTATTTATGTAGATGGCGCAAGAACATTAAAACGCATGCGTCCTGCTCCACAGGGTCGTGGTTATCGTGTTCGCAAGCGCAGCAATCATGTAACTCTTGTGGTTGATGTAAAAGCGCCCTACTTAGAAGCTGAAGAAATAGAAGAGGAAGTAGAGGAACCCGTAGATGTAGAAACGGAAGTTCAGAAAGAGGAAGAGACGAAGACAAGAAAAACAAAAAAGACAGCAGCGAAAAAATCTGCTGCTAAAAAAGCTGAAGCAGCTCCAAAGAAAAAAGCTGCGAAGAAAAAAGCAACAAAGAAATCTAAATAAAAAACAAGAAACAAGAACCAAGCTACAATGGGTATTGAGATTTGAAATTTGGTTTTTGGAATTTTAAAAATAAAACATGGGTCAAAAAGCAAATCCGATTGGAAACAGGTTAGGCATCATCCGCGGATGGGAATCTAACTGGTATGGTAATAAAAAAGATTTTGCTGTTAAGCTGATCGAGGATAATAAGATCAGAACTTACCTGAATGCTCGTATCAATAAAGGTGGCATTTCAAAGATCGTTATTGAACGCACGTTGGGCAAGCTGATCATTACAATCCATACTTCCAAGCCAGGTATTATCATCGGTAAAGGTGGAGGTGAAGTTGATAGGATCAAAGAGGAGTTGAAGAAACTTACAGGCAAGGAAGATGTGCAAATTAATATTCTGGAGATTCGTCGTCCCGAACTTGACGCCATGATTGTTGCTGATACGATTGCGCGGCAAATTGAAAACCGTATTAACTATAAAAGAGCGATAAAAATGTCAATCGCTTCCGCATTGCGCATGGGTGCAGAAGGAATTAAAGTGAAAGTGAGTGGCCGTTTGGGTGGAGCAGAAATCGCCCGTACAGAAGAGATCAAGCAAGGTCGTGTGCCACTGCATACATTCCGTATGGATATTGATTATGCCAATGTGTTTGCATTAACAGTATATGGTAAAATTGGTATCAAGGTTTGGATATGTAAGGGTGAAATCTTGACCAAAAGAGATCTGAATCCAAACTTTATTGGAGGTAAGAGTGAAGTAAGTGACAGAAGAGATAGAAGAGATCATGACAGAAGAGATGATAGAAGGGATAGGAGAGATGATAGAAGAGGTGGTGGTGATAGAAGAGGTGGCGGTGGAAGAAGATGATAGTTTTATTCCGGTTACCATTTCCGGTTACCGGCTAATTAAAATTGAAAGTTCATCACTGGTTACAGGAAACTGGAAACCGGTAACAAATAAACTGATATGTTACAACCGAAAAGAACGAAGCACAGGAAAATGCAGAAAGGTCGCATGAAAGGCGATGCGAAGCGCGGCACTACTATCGCTTTTGGTTCGTATGGATTAAAAGCTTTAGATCAGCATTGGCTAACCGACCGTCAGATAGAAGCAGCACGCCAGGCATTAACCCGTCATATGAAGCGTGAAGGAAATGTTTGGATCCGCGTTTTCCCCGATAAGCCAATTACACGCAAACCACTAGAGGTGAGAATGGGTAAGGGTAAAGGTAACCTTGAATTCTGGGCAGCTGTTGTAAAGCCAGGCCGTATTTTATTTGAAGTGGATGGAGTGTCTGAACAAACAGCGAAAGAGGCGTTAGAACTGGCAGCAGGCAAACTGCCAATTAAAACAAAATTTATTGTTAGGAGAGATGTAGTAGCATAGTTAATTAGCAGATGTGCTGATTTGCTAATAGTGACGGATAATGAAAAAAATTAGGACATTATCAAATTAAATAACGATGGGAAAGCAAACAGATTTTCAAAAAAGCATTCACGGTATGAACGAGCAAGACCTGAAGGCAAAAATTAAAGAAGATGAATTGCGATTGAAGAAATTACAATTTGCTCATGCGATTTCTCCTTTGGAAAATCCAATGACTATTCGCAATCTTCGCCGTGATGTGGCTCGCTTGAAAACGGAATTAAAAAAGAAAGAACTCGAAGCATAAAAGAGCTATGCGCTACGAGCCTTGAGCTACGAGCCGTAGATAAAAAATAAAAATTGTATTAATTGCTCGCAGCTCGCAGCTAAGAGCTTAAAGCGTAAAAAATGGCTGAAAGAAATTTACGGAAAACAAGGATCGGGGTTGTTACCAGTAATAAGATGACAAAAACGATCACTGTGGCGGTAGAAAGAAAGGTAAAACACCCTATCTACGGAAAGTTTGTTAAGAAAACAACGAAGTTTCATGCTCATGATGAAAAAAATGAATGCAGCATTGGGGACTTAGTGAAGATCATGGAAACTCGTCCGTTGAGTAAAACAAAGCGTTGGAGATTGGTAGAAGTAGTAGAGAAAGTGAAATAAAGGAATGGAGTACTTAGTACGGAGTATTGAGTACCAAGACAGAAAAACAGGATTTGAAAACGATCTAAGTACTGAGTACTTAGTACTAAATTCTTAAAGAAAATGATTCAGCAAGAAAGCCGTTTGAATGTTGCGGATAACAGTGGCGCCAAAGAGGTGCTATGTATCCGGGTACTAGGTAACAGCGGCCAGCGTTATGCAAGAATTGGCGATACGATCGTAGTTACCGTAAAAGACGCATTGCCTGCAGGTGGTATTAAAAAAGGAACAGTTACAAAAGCTGTCATTGTTCGCACCACAAATAAATTGCGTCGTAAGGATGGTTCTTATATCCGTTTTGATGATAATGCTGTAGTGTTGTTAAGTCAAACAGACGAGCCAAGAGGTACACGTATTTTCGGACCTGTGGCAAGAGAACTTCGTGACAAAGGATATATGAAAATTATATCGCTGGCACCGGAAGTGTTATAGGAAGACATAAGATCCAAGGCACAAGCTAAGTAGAAAACAAAATGTACAAGAGTGCGACATAAGAAAAGCTAAGTAGAAAACAGAACGTTGATTAAATAAAAATAAAAAGTCCCTTTAGGGATTTAGGGTATGAAAACAAGATTTAAACCAAAGTATAACATCAAAAAAGGCGATAGCGTAGTCGTTATTGCCGGGAATGATAAGGATTTGGGCAAGCCACGCACGGTAAAGCAAGTATTGGTTGACAAAGCCAAAGTGATCGTAGAAGGTGTAAATATGATATCGCGTCATACAAAACCCTCGGCTCAAAATACCAAGGGAGGGATCATCAAAAAAGAGGCTCCCATCCATATCAGTAATGTGATGTTATGGGATGCGAAAGAAAAATCCGGTGTAAGGGTAGGTCACGAGCGCAATGAAGACGGAAAATCAGTTCGTATATCAAAAAAATCTGGGGAGGTAATTAAGTAATGGCAACAACAACTTATGCTCCAAGGTTGGAGAAAAAATATCATGATGAAGTAGTACCTGCTTTAATGAAGAGATTTGGTTACAAAAGCATTATGCAGGTTCCGAGGCTTGAAAAGATTTGTTTGAATCGTGGTGTGAACGGCGCCGTATCAGATAAAAAGCTGGTGGACATTGCAGTTGATGAATTATCAACGATCAGTGGTCAAAAGGCAATGTCAACCATGTCAAAGAAAGACATTTCGAATTTTAAATTGCGTAAGAACATGCCGATTGGTGCAAGAGTTACACTACGCAGTGATAAGATGTATGAATTCATGGACCGGCTAATTGCTGTAGCATTGCCTCGTGTGCGTGACTTCAGAGGAGTGAATGAAAAATCTTTTGATGGCAGAGGAAATTATACAATGGGTGTTACGGAACAGATCATTTTCCCGGAGATAGATATTGATAAGGTAAATAAGATCACGGGAATGGATATCACCTTTGTAACTACTGCTGAAACAGATGAAGAGGCTTATGAGTTATTGAAAGAATTAGGAATGCCTTTTCGTAATATTAAAAAATAAATTTTAACTGCAGGAGATTCTTCGCTGCGTCGACTACGTCTCCTTGCTCAGAATGACAATTAATAAATATGGCAAAAACCTCAGTAAAAGCCAGGCAAAGAAAAAAAGAACGAATGGTGAAGCAGTATGCTGAAAAACGTACTGCACTAAAAGCTGCCGGTGATTGGAAAGCTTTAGATGAACTGCCGAAGAATTCTTCAAAAGTTCGTTTAAAGAACCGTTGCCAGATGACTGGCCGCCCCAGAGGATATATCCGCTATTTTGGTATATCAAGAATAGCGCTTCGTGACATGGCTTTGAATGGAAAAATACCAGGCTTGAAAAAAGCGTCATGGTAAATGTTACCGGATACCGGTAACTGGGAACAATAAATTTCTGAACTGATCAATTAAAAATAATATGGTAACAGATCCTATAGCAGATTTTCTGACAAGAATCCGGAATGCACAAATGGCGGGTCATCGCATTGTGGAAATACCTGCTTCTAATTTAAAAAAGCGCATGACTGAGATCTTGTACAACCAGGGCTATATTCTGAAATATAAGTTTGAGGATGATACCAAGCAAGGCATTATTAAGATCGCTTTGAAATATGATCCGCGTACAAAGCAACCTGCTATTCAGAGTTTGGAGCGTATCAGTCGTCCCGGCTTACGTCAATATGCTGGTCCAACTGATTTACGCCGTGTAAAGAATGGTCTTGGTGTAGCGATTGTATCTACGTCAAAGGGAGTGATGACTGATAAAGAAGCAAAGGTACAAAATGTAGGTGGCGAGGTTCTTTGCTTTGTGTCTTAAAGTCAAAATAAAAAAGTAAAAAACCAAAAGAACGACTACATTTTTGAATTTTCTTTTGATTTTTTAATTGTAGTAAAATAAAAACGATAAACTGATTTTATGTCTCGTATAGGTAGAAAACCGGTCACTGTTCCAAATGGGGTTACTGTAACTGTTGGTAATGACAATGTACTAACAGTTAAAGGTCCTAAAGGTGAATTGAAGCAAGCTGTTGATCGTGATATTACAGTTGAGGTAAAAGACGGGCAAGTTAGCTTCGCTCGTCCTACTGACCAGATTCGTCACAAGGCTTTGCATGGTCTGTATCGCTCTCTTGTTGACGGTATGGTGAAAGGTGTAACAGAAGGCTATAAGAAAAATCTTGAATTGATCGGCGTGGGTTTTAAAGCATCAAACCAGGGAAATGTGCTTGACCTTTCATTAGGTTACTCGCACAATATTATTTTCGAAGTGCCGAAAGAATTAAAAGTGGCCACAGCTCAAGAAAAGGGTCAAAACCCAACTATTTTATTAGAAGGAATCGATTACCAATTAATTGGACAGGTAGCTGCAAAGATTAGAAGCCTTCGCAAGCCTGAGCCCTATAAAGGCAAGGGTGTTCGTTATGTGGGTGAGGTAGTGCGTAAGAAAGCTGGAAAAGCTGCGGGTAAATAAGAAAGTTGCTGGTTGCTGGCCACTGGTTGCTGGTAATCGGTTGTTTTAAATAACCAGGAACAAGAAACTAGAAACCAGAACAAGAATATGAATCCAAAAGTTAAATCGCAAAGAAGACAGAATATTCGCTACAGAATTCGCAGAAGGATTGGCGAAGGCGTGGCGCAAAAACCTCGTTTGTCTGTTTTTAGAAGCAATAGTGAAATCTATGTGCAACTGATAGATGATAGTAATGGTGAGACATTGGCGGCTGCTTCCTCAAAGGATAAAGATATAGCCGCGCAAAAAGGAACCAAAATTGAAAAAAGCAAATTGGTTGGTGCAGCTATTGCGAAAAAAGCAACGGAGCTTGGTTTGAAAACTGTAACCTTCGATCGTAGTGGTTATCTATATCATGGCCGTGTGAAGGCCGTAGCTGATGGAGCAAGGGAAGGAGGATTACAATTTTAAATTGGGAAAATTTCATCCCGATAAAATCGGGAACAAATTTTAAAATTAAATATGGCAAAAGTTAATTTAAACAGAGTTAAACCAGGTGATCTGGAGTTGAAAGAAAAAGTGGTAGCGATCAATCGTGTTGTAAAAACTACAAAGGGTGGTCGTGCATTTAGTTTTTCAGCTCTCGTTGTTGTTGGAAATGAAAATGGAGTAGTAGGTCATGGATTAGGCAAAGCAAAAGAAGTGCAAGAGGCCATTACAAAAGGCATTGAAGATGCAAAGAAAAACCTGATCCGGGTGCCAGTGATGCATGGAACTATTCCTCATGACCAATGGGCCAAGGAAGGCGCTGCGAAAGTTTTGATAAAACCTGCAGCTGCCGGTACGGGTGTAATTGCAGGGGGTAGCATGCGAGCTGTTTTGGAGAGCGCCGGTGTTCATAATGTATTAGCTAAATCACTCGGTTCGGCTAATCCGCATAATGTGGTAAAAGCAACTTTCAAAGCATTGGCTATGCTGCGTGAACCGATATCTGTTGCTAAAACGCGTAACATTGGTTTAAAGAAAGTTTTTAACGGATAACTGCTGGTCATTGGTTGATTGTTTCTGGTTAAGGAAACTCGTGACCTTTAAGAATAACCGGTGACAAGAACCCAGTAACAAGAATCTTGTATGAAAAAGATAAAAATAACTTTAGTAAAAAGCCCGATTGACAGACCAGAGCGTCAGAAGCAAACATTGAGAGCTCTTGGTTTAAACAAAGCAAATGCGGCTAAAGAAGTTGATGCTACTCCGCAAATCCTGGGTATGGTTCGTAAAGTAGAACACCTCGTGAAAGTGGAGGAAGTCTCATAAAGTAAAACTTCAAAAATCGAAAGTCAAAACCAAACATGACATCTTTTTACTTTTGACTTTTTAATTAATAATGCGAGGGGTGATTCCCCGCTGAGTATAAAATCAAAGAACACATGAAACTACATGAATTAAGACCTGCAAAAGGAGCAACTCACAAAGAAAAAAGAATTGGCCGTGGTGATGGTTCAGGTCATGGCGGCACTTCTACAAAAGGTACAAAAGGCCAGCAAAGCCGTACAGGTTATAAAAGAAAAATGGCTCATGAAGGAGGCCAGATGCCTATTCAACGCCGGATTCCAAAACGCGGCTTTAATAATGTTCATCGGATAGAATACAAAGTATTTAATGTAGGTCAAGTTGATCATTTAAGTGAGAAATATGATATAAAAGAGTTTTCGCTGGAAAATCTTTATATCAATGGATTGATAAGTCAGAATGACCGGGTAAAAATTCTAGGCAATGGTGAAATAAAGGCAAAGCTCACTTTTAAAGTAAATGCTGTGAGCGAGAAAGCAAAGTCTGTGATTGAAGCGGCTGGCGGTACTGTGGAAATTGTAAAATAGATCATCTTTTATTTAAATGAGTATTGATCACGGGTCAATAAGTCATTTATGCGTGCTGGTTTAAAATTAGTAAATTGCAAGACTGGTTAGTGGATTAAATTAGAATTAGGAGATTGTGAAATTTCATAATTATTAGGCCTCTTAAATCTGTAAACTCTCGTGAAGAAATTATTTCAAACATTAAAAAATATCTGGAGCATAGAGGAATTAAGGAATAAGATTCTTTATACTCTTTTACTTATCCTGATATATCGAATAGGTACCCATATAGTACTTCCAGGCATTAATGCGGTCGAGATTCAGCAAAATCAAAAGGCTAATGCCGGCGGTATCCTTGATCTGATAAATGCTTTTTCAGGCGGGGCTTTTAGCCAGGCCTCCATTTTTGCTTTGGGAATTATGCCCTATATCTCTGCATCGATTTTTATGCAATTGATGACGGTACTGGTGCCTCAATTTCAAAAAATGCAGAAAGAAGGAGATAGCGGCAGAAAAAAAATCAATCAATATACTCGCTATCTCACTGTTGCAGTAACCGCTGTTCAGGCATCTGCCTATGTTGCTTATCTTAGGTCGATACATAACAACAGTATTTTACCAGCTTATGATCATTACTTCTGGCTATCAACTATAGTTATTCTTACAGCTGGTACCTTATTCGTAATGTGGATGGGTGAAAAAATAACTGACAGAGGACTTGGGAATGGTACATCACTGATCATTATGATCGGAATTCTTGGTCGCTTGCCGCAATCATTTATACAAGAGTTTGCAGCGAAATCAGCCAAACCAGGTTTTATTCTGATCTTCATTATTGAAATAGCTGTTTTAATTGGTATTATTCTCGGATGTATTTTGCTGATACAAGGAACCAGAAAAGTTCCTGTGAATTATGCCAAGCAAATTGTTGGTAATCGACAGTTTGGTGGAGCGAGACAGTTTTTGCCTCTTAAAGTTAACAGCGCCGGTGTAATGCCAATCATCTTTGCCCAGGCGATCATGTTTCTCCCTACTTTATTTAATTTAAATCAGTCTATTAAGGAATCAGCAACCGGACAGGGACTGTACAGGGTTTTTACAGACCACACAAATATTTGGTACATGCTGATCTATTCAATTGTGGTGATAGGATTTACTTTTTTATATACAGCCTTAATATTTAACCCGAAGCAGATTGCTGATAACCTGAAGCAGAATAATGGATTTATTCCGGGTGTAAAACCAGGACAACCTACAACTGATTTTATCGGCGCTATCATGGATAAGATCACGTTGCCGGGGGCAGTGTTGCTTGCATTAGTGGGCATTTTACCAGGTATTGCACAGTTATTGGGTGTAACACAAGGCTTCTCTACTTTTTTTGGTGGCACTTCATTGCTGATCATGGTAGGCGTAATTCTCGATACACTGCAGCAGATAGAAACACAGTTATTGATGCGCCAGTATGATGGCTTGATGAAGAGCGGGCGGATACAAGGAAGACAAACGGCTACAACCGTTCAGATGTAATAAGGTGAAGGAAATTTTTTAAGCCTGGTGGGTTTCCTCACCAGGTTTTTTATTATCAAACAGAAATGAGATTTTTGCAGAATGATGATCTTAAAAAATAAAGAAGAAATAGAGTTGATGCGGCAAAGCGCATTATTGGTAAGTAAAACGTTGACAGAAGTGGCAAAGCACTTAAGGCCAGGCGTTACTACATTATCGATCGATAAAATGATCGGTGAATTTATTTATGATCATAAAGCTGTTCCCTCGTTTCTAAATTATCGCGGTTATCCATTTAATTCATGTATTTCCGTGAATGATGTGGTCGTGCATGGATTTCCAAACAACGATCCGCTTAAGGAAGGCGATATCATTTCTGTGGATATTGGAGTAATATTAAATGAATGGCATGGAGATCATGCTTATACTTTTGCTGTTAGTGACCCGGGCGAAGAGGTAATGCAATTAATAAGAGTAACAAAAGAATCCTTGTACAAAGGCATTGAAAAAGCAGTAGCGGGAAACAGGGTAGGCGATATTTCCTTTGCCATACAGGAACACACAGAAAAAAAACACGGCTATGGTATAGTTAGAGAGTTGGTTGGGCATGGACTGGGAAAGAGCATGCATGAAGATCCCCAAGTACCGAATTATGGAAAACGTGGTTCAGGACAAAAATTAAAGGAAGGATTGGTGCTGGCAATTGAGCCTATGATCAACCTGGGTACAAGAAAAGTTTACACAGAAGAAGATGGCTGGACGGTGAGAACCGAAGATCATAAACCATCAGTGCATTTCGAACATGACGTTTGCGTTAAAAAAGGAAAAGCTGATATACTTTCTAATTATGCTCCGATTGAAGCAGCAGAAAAGGCCAATGCAAATTTATTTTCAGACTATTACCAGAACTTAGTACTTTAGGAAAAAAAGATACATGAGATGTGTAACCCTTGCTATCTCTCTTCTGATTTTCACAATTACATTTGGCCAAACACCGGACTTAGAAAAAATTCACTCTTACCGTCAAAAAAATGAGGCTTCAGTTTATAATGACTTCATTTCTTTTTTGAAAATTCCAAATGTTGCAACTGATACTTTAAACATTCGAAAGAACGCTGATTTTCTTTCACGCTTAATGAATGAAAAAGGGATCAGTAATGTTCAATTGCTCGAAGCAAATGACAAAAATGTTCCTCCTGTTGTTTATGGAGAAATAAAGGTACATGGTGCTGCTAAGACGGTTATCTTTTATGCTCATTATGATGGACAGCCGGTAAATCCTTCTTTGTGGGCCAAAGGTCTGCATCCTTTCCAACCACAACTTGTCGACGGCCGGATTGATGAAAATGCTGCCATTCAAACTTCCCTCAATTTTCCTTTGAACAACGAGTGGAGAATCTATGCAAGAGGTGCATCTGACGATAAAGGTGGTGTAATGGCTATCCTCACGGCTTTTACTGCTATTAAAGAATCAGGAATAAAATTTCCATACAATATCAAGTTCTTTTTCGAGGGCGAAGAAGAACAAGGTTCAAATCATCTTCAACAAATTCTCGAAAAATATAAATCGCTTTTCCAATCAGATATTTGGATCATTTGCGACGGCCCGGTGCATCAGTCAGGGTATAAACAAGTTGTTTTTGGTGCAAGAGGCGATGCTCATCTCACACTAAAAGTTTATGGCCCCAAAAACCCATTGCATAGCGGCCATTACGGCAATTGGGTTCCTAACCCGGTAATGATCTTATCAAAACTGCTGGCTTCAATGAAGGATGACAACGGAATGGTTGCGGTTAAAGGTTTTTATGATGATGTTATTCCTCTTTCCTCAACCGAAAAGCAGGCATTGACAAATATTCCTGAAGTTGATAAAGATCTGAAGAAAAAAATTGGTTTTGCTAAGGAGGAAATGACTGGCAAAAAATTAATTGAGATCGTTAATCTTCCTTCTTTGAATATTAACGGAATTGAAAGCTCCAATGTAGGTACCATTCAGGCCAATGTAATTCCCACTTCTGCAACTGCAGTTATTGATTTGCGATTAGTGTTAGGCAACGATTGGAAACGGCAGCAGCAAAAAGTAATCGATCACATTATCAAGCAGGGATTTTATGTCACTGAAAATGAGCCTACCGACGAGGAAAGAAGCAAATATGAAAAAATAGTTCAGATAAAAAAAGGTATGGGAAATAATGCTCAACGTACTTCAATGGATTGGCCAATAGCAAAATCAGTAGTTGCCGCTATACAACAAACAACAAAAGATCCTGTTTTGAAAGTGCCCACTTTAGGTGGTAGTTTGCCTGTTGAAGATTTAGTAAAAGTGCTGAATGCAAAGTTTTTGATTGTTCCTATTGCCAACCCTGACAATAATCAACATGCAGAAAATGAAAATATCAGGATCAAAAATTTTTGGGACGGAATTGATATGATGGCGGCAACTATGTTGATGAAATTCTAATCTCCTGCTTATCTAATTGGGGTTTCACTTGCACATAGGCCCAAGCAGTAAAAGGCAAAATAATAACCAATAACAAAGAGAATGAATTGTGTGTTAGTATAAAGGTTCCTGCGGCGATCAAAGCAACATATAAGGGATAAGTAAATAATAATAACGATACCAGTACAGAATCGTAATGATCATTGTTCCGCGTTTTTTTATAAGTAAAATTTTTTAATGGCAGGTAAAGAGGGGCATGCAAAAGCAAACCAATGATGGAAGGGATGAATAAAATTGTTTTTATAAGAACTGATGGCTTTTTCTCCAATAGTTGTTTTTGTTTTTGAATATCATTTTTATCAATTTCAAAAACTAGCTGTTCCAGTTGTTCCTGTAATTTATTGGTAAAGGATTGATATCTTTTTCCGTCACCATGGTTCAAATCAAAATCATGCATGGTTATTATTTCTCCAAAATTGATGAAAACATTTTTTGAAAATCTTCTGAATGAGCTGTAATTAATGCCAACAGGCAAAATTTCCAAAGGGATATTTTCTTCCCAGGCCCCAAAAGCCAGCCTTGCGGTTCCTTTTTTTAATGACCGTAAATGCCATTCATTGATACATTGACCTTCACTGAAAATAAGAACAATGCCGTTTTGCTTAAATATCTCTTTGCATACGGCGAAGGTTTCATAGTTTATGCTAAGATTTTCCACTCCTTCGCTGCTTCTGTAGATAGGGGAAATTTTCAACGCTCTCAATAAGCCGATGTAAAATGAATTCTTAAAAACATCTCCTCTGGCCAGAGAGTGAACATGTTGTTCGAATACCTCAGCCAATATTACGGCATCAAGAAATGAATTGGGATGATTACAAGCAAGCAATAAGGGTCCTTTCTTTTTTGAGAGTGCTGGTTTGTTGACGATGATCTTCCGGCAAAAGATCAGCATGGCTAACCTTACAATAATTTTAAGAACCCCGTAAAGCAATCAATAATTTTCAGTGAATATAATAAGCATTTGAATGAACACTTTCAAAACTTATTACCAATCTGTCAATTTAATTGGTAGGCGATCCTTACTCCAATATAGCTATACCCTCCTCTCTGCAAAAATGTGTTTTCGGGAATAGATGGCATTTGTAGAACGCTAAGCAGTTTGCAGCTTATATCCAGTTTATTTAATAGAATACCGACTGAAGGAGAAACTGCAGGAAGTGTGCTGGCATTACTGCCTGCTTTAATAGCCAAGCCACCTTCAAAACCACCATAAAACTTATGAATAAAATACCTGCCGCCGAGAAGGACAGGAATAAGAGAAAAAGTTTTGTCCTTTGATCCGTCCCAATACACAATGTCACCTTTGAAGCGAGTGTATCCTGCGGTTAAAGAAGCAGAAAAATTCTGTGAGAAAAAATATTCCTCTCTTAAGTGAAAACCACCACCAACGGCATTGTTGCTTTCGAGCAGAAGATTGAATTCAACGCCAACGGAAGGAATAAATTTTTTTGGCTGTGCAAATAACAAAGAAGAAGTCAAAAGGAGGGAATTAACTAGGAAAAAAGTTTTTCTCATTTAGTTTATGGTTTGATCGGTGCCTATTTGTTATGGTAGATTAGTATTTTGATACAAAGTTTAATCGATACATATACCAGTACTGGCCATTCGTGAAATAAATAGCATTAGGCATGATTAAAGATCGTTGAATAAAGAGTTCTTTGCATTGAGTTTATCCATATTAAAAAACATTCCCTCTTTTTCAACAATGTGTAGGAATGAAACTCCGAGATGCTGAATAATGTTCCTAATGTACAAGAGTGCGACGCAACAGCTGCCAAATCAAGGTTCTAAAGCTGGGTTCGCTATGAAAAAAACCTCCAACTTCGAGCCTAAAACCTCAAACATTTAGCCTATCTTTGCTGCCCCGATTTTTTAAACCCTCGGGATATTATCATGTTTGAAAAAATTATTATTAAACACTTAAACGCTGATGCCCAGGAGTCTGCCTCTGCCGAAACAGCAGAAGCAACTACAGCGACAACAAATCCACCTGTGGAAGAGGCTCAGAGCCAGCCTGAACCCACGGCTCACGACGATTTTGACTGGAGCATTGATAAACGCAATGTTACCTTTTACAACGAAGATGAAAAACAAAAGTATGACAAGGTGTATGAAAATACTTTTGTAACCATTACAGACGGTGAACTGATCAAAGGAACTGTAGTGGGGCTCACCAATACAGATGTTGTTCTGAACATCGGTTTTAAAAGTGATGGTTTAGTATCTCTTAATGAATTTCGCGACATTCCAAATCTTAAGATCGGTGATGAAGTAGAAGTGATGGTAGTGGAAAAAGAAGACCGTGAAGGTCATCTTAACCTCAGCCGTCGCCAGGCACGCATTACCCGCGCATGGGAAAAAATTGTTGAGGTAAATAAAACTGGAGAAGTGATCACCGGTACAGTTACTTCAAAAACAAAAGGCGGATTGATCGTAGATGTATTTGGTATGGAAACATTCCTGCCGGGCTCGCAAATTGATGTAAAGCCTGTAACAGATTATGATCAGTTTGTTGGCAAAACCATGGAATTTAAGGTTGTAAAGATCAATGAAGCCATCAAAAACGCTGTCGTATCTCACAAAGCGCTTATTGAAAGTGATATTGAAGCACAACGTGCACAGATCATGAGTAAGCTCGAAAAAGGCCAGGTGCTTGAGGGTACGGTGAAGAATATCACCGACTTTGGAGCATTCATGGATCTTGGTGGTTTGGATGGCTTGTTATACATCACAGATATTTCATGGGGTCGCATTTCTCACCCGAGTGAAGTGCTGAAGCTTGATCAAAAGATCAATGTAGTTGTATTGGATTTTGACGATGAGAAAAAACGTATCAGCCTTGGCTTAAAACAATTAACACCACATCCATGGGATGTGCTTCCTGAAAATATTAAAGAAGGTGAAATTGTAAAAGGCAAAGTAGTGAACATAGAAGACTATGGTGCATTCCTTGAAATACTTCCAGGTGTTGAGGGTCTTGTTCACGTAAGTGAAATTACATGGTCCAATTCGCCCATCAATGCTAAGGAATTCTTTAAGTTGGGTGATGAGTACGAGGCTAAGATCGTAACGCTGGATAAAGAAAATCGCAAGATGAGCTTATCTATCAAACAGCTTAGCGAAGATCCATGGAGCACTATTGAAACTAAATTCCCCGAAGGCAGCAAACACACTGGCTTAGTAAAAAACATTACTCCTTATGGTGTATTTGTTGAATTGGCTCCGGGCATTGGTGGCATGATCCATATCAGCGACCTGAGTTGGTTGAAACGTTTCAACCATCCTTCAGAATACACGAAGGTGGGAGAGAATATTGAAGTGGTAATTCTCGGAATTGATAAGGATAATCGTAAACTGCAATTAGGTCATAAACAATTGGAGGAAGATCCATGGAATACTTTGCAAGATACATTTGCGATTGGTTCTCTTCATGAGGGCACTGTTATTCGCAGGGATGAAAAAGGTGCTATTGTTCAATTGCCCTATGGACTGGAAGGATTTGCGCCCGCCCGCCATTTATTGAAAGAAGATGGAAAAGCAATTGGGGCAGACGAAACTTCACAATTTATGGTGATTGAGTTTGATCGGAATGAAAAACGTATTGTTCTTTCGCATACCCGCATTTGGGAACAAAGCAAAATAGAAGAAAAAGAAGCGGCTAAGAAAGAAGCAAGAACTGAATCTGAGAAAACAAAGAAAGCTGTGAAGAACATTCAGAACAAAGTGGAAAAAGCAACATTAGGCGATCTTGGTGCGCTGGCTGAAATTAAGGCAAAGTTGAAAGAAGAAGAAAAGTCTGATGACAATAAGAAAAGCGAATAAATGATTTATTCTAATAGCAAAAGCGTCTCACAATTCTGTGGGACGCTTTTTATTTGGTTTCCAACTCCCGTTTTAATTATCCACCCACTAAAGTTTACTCAGATAATTTTTTTCTCCCCTAGAATAACAACAACTATTAAAAAGATAATAGACAGAAGGAGAAGAAGAGTTTTTCTAAGTTTTATTTTTTTATACCGGTTCACTTTATTGAGAAATTATTTTGATTATGCAAAACATAATAAATGCTACTATATCAATGGTAAAAAGGGTAACAACTGCGATTTGAAAACCCAAGGGACGATCTTTTGTTGCCGTATTGTTCTGTAAAATGAAATCTGCCTTATGCCTTAAGTTGTAGAGTAAATGTTTCATATCGGAAAACCTTGAGTGAAAGCCTATTTCAATTTTAAGGCCAGTAAATTTTTTTTTTAAATAGCCATGAATTCAATGCTTTCATTACAAGCGGCAAAACCAAATGTGGAAAGCGTTCTACATTTAATCGACAACTATTGTTTGTCCGATCGTAAAATTACTTGCGACGATAAATGCGGTTTATTTGAAAATAAGCTCACTGCATTTCTCTTTTTTGTGTCCAATCAAATCGAATTGATTTGCATAATTATTGCAGCAAAATGGAGGCTCGTTTTTTATCCTACCTATTAAAATAACCGCAAGTAGGCCACTAATTCAAACCTACTAAAATCGATTCCTTTATTATAAAGCGAGTTGCATATTAATGGTCCCTGCAAATGACTAAGATTCTTGTCATAGATGATGATGCTGATTTACTGTTTCTGGGCAGCTCGATGCTTAGACAAAAAGGTTTTGATGTCTTTTCCTTGGCCCGCGCCGAAAATGTTTTTCAGGTAGTCAGATCATTCCGGCCAGATCTGATTTTGTTGGACATAAAATTGGGTGATCAGGATGGAAGAAATATTTGTCTCCAGTTAAAAAATAATCCTGAAACAAAACCCATCAAGGTCATTTTATATTCTGCTTTTCCGGAAACCAGCGTTGATGTTTCAAAATATGGGGCCGACGATTTTGTTTTAAAACCCTATGATTTTAAATATCTGGTTACAAGAATAGATCATCATCTTAAATGATTTAACGCTATAAGATTGTTGCTGATTTTAAACTTGAGTTGATTGACGGAATGTTCCTTTACAAAAAATTGCGAGTCTCGCAATCCTTTATTCAAAAACGGTAAGATTGTAGAATAATCTCCACAATGTTTATATATTTTTTATAATAAGTTCCGGCTAATTAATGGATTTTTTTTTTGGTACGCTTTTTTAGTAAATAATAATTCCCGTACTCCTCAATTCGTATTTTAAGTCTAATCCCTCTGTAAAAACTGCCCATTCCTGAAAAATAGTTTAACGTTAGCTCAATTGATAATTCTTAATTAAGGTTTATGAAAACACCTCTACGCTATCTGGTAATTGTAACTTCTTTAGTAGTTGCAATGCAAAAAACAAGCGCCCAGTGCACAGCATCTGATATTTTGATTCAGAACATTGTACCTGCGGCAACTCAAACACCCGGAACTTGCACGGCAACTTTTGATTTGAGTTTTACCATGGAGAATAATAATGGAAATAAATTTATTTTCCTGCATGCCTGGGCTGAATCGGCATATCCTAATTTTTTTGATTGCACAAATGGAAACCCTGGTCCTGGAACTACACGCCCGGTGCCACTGCAAGCAGATCTTGCTGGTACCTTTTTGAATATTGCTATTGATAATAGCAGCGACCAACCTGTTGTATTGACTACTTACACACCTGATCCAGGGCTAACTCTTACATCTGTTGGCTCGATTACCAAAACGATTTTACCAGATGGCTCTGCATTTTTTGTTTTAACGGGTGTTACTGCAACATTTCCTGTTGCCTGTAATACTCCTTTTCTCATGGCGCTTGATTTCTGGTCAAGCCAAGCTGCTCAGGGACAAACTGTACAATGCGTGAGTTGCCATATTTTGTACGCTATAAATTATATAAGCAAAGGCTCACCGTTTGCAGCTAGCTGCGCTACGCTAACTTATAATGCTGCTATCAATAATGTATCTGGAACAACATTAACGGGTTACTATTTGGTGTATGCTGATGTAAATGGTGATCAGCATTTGGCAACATCTGTTGACTCACTCATCAAGGATACGACACAGTTTACAGTTGCCGGCGGAGCAACTCTCAGCGTCACAGGTAGCATACCCGCTGTTAATTTTAACCAGGATCTTATATTGGTAGTAACCTTAACCGGCGGGGTTGCAAATGGTACGTCTGTATTTTTAATACCAACTAGTCTTTGTGCTCCGCTGCCTGTTACCTTTAAATCCTTTACAGCCACACGTGTTAACCGCACAGGTGTTGCATTAAAATGGGAAACAGCTACAGAAGTCAATAACAGTGGTTTTGCCATTCTGAGAAATATGGGTGCAGGAGTATGGGATGCGGTAGCCTTTATTCCTTCTCACGCTGCTGATGGAAACAGCACTTCACCTTTGTCATATACATTTAGTGATGTGAATTCTTCACAGGGAGTTACCCAGTACCGTATCAAGCAAGTAGATATTGATGGTCGTTCGAAATTCAGCGAGATCAGGGCGGTACGTGGATTTGAGCAGAGCGGCAAGATCATTGTATATCCAAACCCAAGTAGCGATGGCAGAGTAAATGTTGTATTTGATGATGCAGAAGGTACACGTGATGTGATATTGATGGATGTGAGCGGAAGAATGATAAAACAATGGAAAGGGATAACAGGAAATACAATTCAAATTGATAATCTTGTACAAGGCATGTATAGTTTGAAAATTGTTAATCGTGATACTGGTGTACAGAATATTGAAAAGATTGTAGTAAATAACCGTTAGAAATTTTTTGGGCTCATTGCTTAACCATACGACGGTGAGTCTGATGAAGTAAACGAAAAAGTTGATTCAAAAATTTTCAGATAGTTAGTCAGGTTTATTAATTTCACAGGGCTCCTTTCCAGGAGCCTTTTTTCTAAATCAAAGATTTTAATTCCAAATAAATTGAAATTCTATTTACTTCTGGGATTTGAGGTTTTTGATTTGTAATTTTATTTCAATGTCTTCATTTTTCGAAAAAATAAAAAGAGTTCGCATAGTTAGGGCATTAATTTATGCAATTGTTGGCATTATTTCCTATCCCGGTCTTGTTTGGATCAATCGATTAAAAATTTCTGGTACTGAAAATATTAAAGATCTTCCTCGCCGTAATATTCTTTTTGTTAGTAATCATCAAACTTATTTCGCCGATGTAATCACCTTTCTTCATATTTTTTGTGCTGTAAAATGGGGGGAAAAAAACAGGTTAGGTATTCCTTATTATTTATTAAATCCCTTTACCAGCGTTTATTACGTGGCAGCAGAAGAAACAATGAAGGGGAGTTGGATCAGCCGTTTTTTTTCTTTAGCAGGGGCCTTAACCGTAAAGCGTACGTGGCGGGTTGAAGGAAAAGAAATTCGTCGCGGGCTTGATCCTTCAGATACAAGAAAAGTTACAAGGGCATTAAAAGATAATTGGGTTATTACATTTCCGCAAGGCACTACCAAGCCTTTTGCACCAGGAAGAAAAGGTACAGCATTTATCATTAAACAATCAAAGGCCATCGTGATCCCCGTTGTGATCAGCGGATTTTGGAGGGCTTTTAATAAAAAAGGATTAAAGTTTAAGAAAAAAGGCTCACAGCTCTCAGTTATTTTCAAACCACCAATCACAATAGATTATGAGGCACCGGCAGAAATTATTTTAGCTCAGGTAATGGACGCCATTGAACAAAGTAAGTCTCACATGATGAAGGGAGCACATCATTGGGAAACGGCTGATAAATAAAAATTAAAAATTCAAAAGTAAAAATTAAAGACAGGGGCCACTTTTTACTTTTGACTTTTAGTTATTCCTTCACAAACAATGCTCTTAATTCTGCCGCATCATCGGGTTTCATTTTTCCTCCCAATATCAATCGCACCTGTCTTCTTCTTAAGGCTCCTTCAAATAACTTTTTATCTTCTTCAGTTTCAGGTATCAGTTGAGGAACTGGCCGGGGGCGGCTGCTTGCATCTAGGGCAACGAAAGTGTAATAAGCTTCGTTGCTCTTGTATTTATATTGCTGAATGTGATCTTCGCCCCAAACTTTTAAATGCACTTCCATCGACGTGTTGAAAGCTCTTGTTACTCTTGCTTCAATATGCACTGTGTTTCCGAGCTTGATCGGACTTTCAAATGAAATATTATCAACCGAAGCCGTAACCACGGGTGCATTACAATGTTTTTGAGCCGAAATGGCTGCTGCAATATCCATCCAATACATCAATCTTCCTCCCATTAAATTGCCATACACATTCGTATCATTAGGAAGAACTATCTCTGTCATCATCGTCAAACTCTCTAAGGACTTTCTTGATTCCATTATTTTTATTTTTTGCAAAGGTAGTTTTCCCGGTTCAGAGTTCTAAGCTCTTAATTCAAAGTGCATGTGGGATAGCTGCATAGACATTTCAAACTATAAACTGTCTTGATATAGAACATGAAAACTCAGAAGTCAAACCTCTATATTTGCGCATCATAAAAGCTTGCTATGGATGCAAATCCGGTTATTTCTTTTGATAATACAGAAAATGCGTTTGCTTACAAAACAGATAAAGAATTAAAAAAGGCCAGGTTTCTTTTTAAATCGATGAGCTACCAAGGCCTAGTGAAATTAGGTACTAGCATTACTCCTTGGGCTATTCGTACGGGTTTGCCGGTTAAAGGTCTTATTCGCAAAACGATTTTCGACCAATTTGTTGGTGGCGAAACGTTGGAAGAAACCGCGGGCGTTGCAAAAAAACTGGGTGAGTATGGAGTGCAGGTTATTTTAGATTACGGTGTTGAAGGCGGGCACAGTGAAGAAGCTTTTGATCACGCTACCGATGAATTTATTCGTGTGATCAATTATGCAGGAACACAATCCAACATTCCTTACATGAGCGTAAAGGTTACAGGCATTGCCCGTTTTGGTTTGCTGGAAAAGCTCGATCATTCGGTTGAACTAAATGCTGGCTCATTGATGAAAAGATTTTCGGCCGCTCTGGAATCATTAACCACGGAGGAAAAAATAGAATGGCAAAAAGTACAAAACAGATTGTTGCTTATTTGTAAAACAGCTGCTGAAAAAAATATCGGTGTCTTTATTGATGCTGAAGAAACATGGATACAAGACCCTGTTGACGTAATAACTATCTTGATGATGGAGCAGTTCAACAAAAGCAAGGTAGTTGTGTACAATACGTTACAACTTTATCGCCATGACCGTTTGCAATTTTTAAAAGATTCTTATGAAGCCGCTCTTCAGCGGAATTTTATTTTAGGCGCTAAACTGGTTCGCGGTGCCTATATGGAAAGAGAAAGAAAAAGGGCAGAGCAAATGAATTATCCTTCACCCATTCAACCCGATAAGGAAGCAACCGACAGGGATTTCAATGCGGCCATTCAATTCTGCATCGATCATCTTGATCGTATTGCATTGGTCGTCGCCTCACATAATGAATACAGCAATCTGCTTACCACGCAATTACTGCGGCAAAAAGGATTACCGCTCAATCACACACATGTGCATTTATCACAGTTATATGGAATGAGTGATAACATCACCTTTAACCTAGCTAGAGTAGGGTGTCATGTCAGCAAATATCTTCCCTTCGGGCCAATTAAAGATGTGATCCCTTATCTCATGCGGCGTGCCCAAGAAAATACTTCTGTCAAAGGGCAAACAGGAAGAGAATTAGGGTTGATAAAAAAAGAGATCAAGCGAAGGGATTTGTAATTTTATTGCAAATCAGCGAAAGTCGAAGCAACCTGGTGTACCAACAATAGTAATTTCGGATCAAAATTTATTTTCCCCACCTTCCCCACAATCTTTTTTTATCAATCCAAAAAATCATGGTTCTATTTAACTTGCACTCATGCAACAGTATTTAAATTTGCTTCAATATATACTTGATAGTGGCACAGAAAAATCCGACCGTACAGGAACCGGAACAAAAAGTTGTTTTGGTTATCAAATGCGTTTTAATCTTCAAAAAGGATTTCCGTTAGTAACTACCAAAAAACTTCATCTCAAAAGTATTATTTACGAATTGCTTTGGTTTTTAAGGGGAGAAACCAATATTGCTTATTTAAAAGAGCATGGGGTACGTATCTGGGATGAGTGGGCCGATGAAAATGGTGAATTAGGACCCGTATATGGTAAACAATGGCGCAGTTGGGAAGGTGCTGATGGAAAAATTGTGGATCAGATCAGCGACCTAATTAAAATGATCAAAACAAACCCAGATAGCCGGAGGTTAATTGTAAGTGCATGGAATGTCGCTGACCTGCCAAACATGGCTTTAATGCCTTGTCATACTTTATTTCAGTTTTATGTGACTGAAGGAAAGTTAAGCTGTCAGCTATACCAACGTAGTGCAGACGTATTTCTGGGTGTTCCTTTTAATATTGCTTCTTATTCTTTGCTCACCATGATGATCGCACAAGTTTGCGATCTTGAACTCGGTGAGTTCATTCATACATTTGGTGATGTCCATATTTATAACAATCACCTTGAGCAGGTAAAACTTCAATTAAGCAGAAGTCCATATCCGCTGCCCACAATGAAACTAAATCCATCTGTAAAAAATATTTTCGAATTTACTTTTGAAGACTTTATTCTCGAAAATTATCAATCGCATCCCGCTATTAAAGCGCCGATAGCTGTATAATCGGATTTCAGATTTCGGATTTCGAATTTTAGATTTGTCAATAAATCTTCATCGTGGTCATAAGTTTCATTGCAGCAGCTTCAGAAAACAATGTCATCGGAAAGGACAATAAGCTTCCTTGGTATTTACCAACGGATATGAAATATTTTAAAAACATAACTTGGGCTATGCCGGTTATCATGGGTCGTAAAAGTTTTGAGGCATTGGGCAAGCCATTAAGTGGAAGAACCAATATTGTTATTACAAGAAATAAAAATTGGAAGGCAGACGGTGTGCAGGTTGTGCAAAGCATTGACCAAGCCATTATTCTTGCCAGTAAAACAGATGCAAAGGAAATTTTTATCACCGGCGGAGGGGAAATTTTTCAAGCGGCCATGCCATCAGCCGACAGAATTTATTTAACCCGTGTTCATGAGAATTTTGAAGGCGATGCTTTTTTCCCGGAGATCAAGCAAGATGAATGGAAACTCATCAGTAATCGTGACTGCCCACCCGATGAAAAAAATGCCTATGCTCTTTCTTTCCAGGTTTGGGAGAGAAAAAATTAATAATTATTAATTAATAATTATTAATTCTGCCTTTCGATATGTACTCAAAACTCCAACTAGCTTTTAAATACTTTAATTACTACTTAACTGCTTCCCATGGTAAGGGTCATGGTATTCATTCCCCCTTTGTATTTGATTTTATCACAAATATCTTGAATGATAAAAACGAATATGAAGATTACAAGAAGGTAGAAGGTCTTCGTAGGAAATTACTGCATGACAAAACAATTTTAAATATACAAGATTATGGTGCAGGCTCATCCTCATCAAAATCAAATCAGCGCTCTGTATCTTCCGTGGCTAAACATGCGGTTAAACCAAAAAAAGACGGTCAGCTTTTACACCGCATGGTTAAATACTACCAGCCTAAAACAATTATTGAATTAGGTACGTCCTTAGGTATTACCACAAGCTATCTTTCATTGGCAAATCCTGAATCAAATCTTTTCACCTTGGAAGGTTCAGCAGAAATCGCCAACATAGCCAAAGAAAATTTTAAAACTCTAGAGCTCGGGAATATAAAACTGATAGAAGGTAGCTTTGACAATACCCTTCCCGCTGTTCTTTACCAATTATCAACTGTTGATTTTGCATTTATTGATGGCAATCATCGCCGAGAGCCAACAGAAAATTATTTTCATTGGCTGCTAGTAAAATCAAACAACGATTCCATCTTTATTTTTGATGACATCCATTGGAGTGAAGAAATGGAAAAGGCGTGGAATAATATCAAAGAACATGCTGCCGTTCGTTGCTCTATTGACCTTTTCTTTATTGGCATTATTTTATTCCGGCAAGAGTTCAAGGAGAAGCAGCATTTTAGGATTCGATATTGATATACAATTAGTAAGTTCTTCTTTGGCCGTTTTGATATATTTCTCCTATCTACTTTATCAAAAATCAAAAAAGTTTGCATCTAATGTGCAATACACAGAATATCGAGTTAACATATAAAAGTTGGGTCAATGCTTTCAGAAAAAAAGAATTGTTTACTTGACTTTTTAGTAATCAAAAAATAATAAATGATATTTTTGAAAAGATAATGCTCAATTTTGCAACTCAGAATTTTATTACCTTGAAGCCCTTTAAGCAATGAGTATGACGATAGGTGTTCTTAAAGAACCACCCCATGAAACAAGAGTATCGCTTTTGCCGGAAGCAGTAGCTACGTTGGTAAAGAAAAATCTCGAGGTGCTTGTTGAGCCAAGTGCTGGTGAAAAATCCTTTGCTTCAGATCAAGAATATGAAAAAGCGGGTGCAAAGCTTTTGCAACGCGCCGAAATAATCAATTCTTCACAGCTAATTCTCACCATTCATAAGCCTTCTCTGGACGATGTAGCCTTGATGAGGTCAAAAGTGGCAGTTGGTGTTTATTTGCCGTTATATAACATACCCCGTATGCACGAGTGGGCATCAAGGGGAGTAACTATTTTCAGTCTCGATATGCTGCCGCGCACCACTAGGGCGCAGAGCATGGATGTGCTGAGCTCACAGGCAAACATCGCCGGTTACAAGTCGGTGCTTGTGGCTGCCGATATGTATTCAAGATATTTTCCTATGTTCATGACAGCGGCAGGAACCATTGCTCCGGCAAAAGTGCTTGTGCTAGGCGCAGGTGTTGCAGGCTTGCAGGCTGTTGCAACAGCAAGAAGGTTGGGTGCTGTTGTGGAGGTATTCGATACAAGACCCGCGGTGAAAGAAGAAGTGATAAGTCTCGGCGCAAAATTCATAGAGGTAGAAGGAGCCGCCGATGCCTCCAAAGCAGGCGGCTATGCTGTAGAGCAAAGCGAAGATTTTATGAAGCGACAAAAGCAAAAGATCGCCGAAAGCATCATGAAGGCTGATGTAGTCATCACCACTGCGCAAATACCGGGAAAACAAGCGCCTTTATTGGTCACGGCAGAAATGGTTGAAACAATGAGGGCGGGTTCAGTAATCGTTGATCTTGCTGCTTCCACCGGTGGTAATTGTGAGTTGAGCAAGAACAAAGAAACCATTATGCACAAAGGGGTGACCATTGTAGGAAATTCGAATCTTGCAGCGGGCATGCCTTCTGATGCAAGTAAACTATATGGTAAGAATGTGCTGAATTTTTTGCAGCTGATCATTGATAAAAATGGTAACCTGAACCTGAACTGGGATGATGATCTGGTAAAGGGGTGTTGTATAACACATAGTGGAGAGGTGATGCATGAGAGAGTGAAGTCGTTAATGATGAGTGATGAATAATAGATAGTGAGCCTGCCTGCCGGCAGGCAGGTAATGAGTGGGTGTGATTTTATGTAACCAGCTTTTGTGCTGTCCTGAGCTTGCCGAGAGATCAACATTCGTTGCGTCTGTCCACTATTGAGCATTGAAAATTGATTATTGAATATTGAATATTTTTTTATGAATTCAGTTTTAACATGGATTACCGCAAATCAGCAAATGATCTACATCGTCATCCTCATGATCTTTGTAGGTATTGAAGTTATTGGCCGCGTACCGAGTGTATTACATACTCCGCTTATGAGTGGTGCCAATGCCATTCATGGCGTCGTCATCATTGGAGCTATCATCGTTATGGGCAAAGCAGAAACTGATAATTATTTAGCGCTTATTCTTGGATTTTTAGCTGTAGTGTTGGGAACACTGAATGTAGTAGGTGGTTTTGTGGTAACAGATAGAATGTTGGAAATGTTTAAGAAGAAAAAATAACACGAATTAAAGCGAATTACACGAATGTACTTTGCGATACTTTGCGTGAAATAAAATTTTAGAAATGGAATTGAATGTTTTGACAATTTGTTATCTGATTGGTGCAATTACTTTTATTCTTGGATTAAAAATGCTTTCCAATCCTGCAACGGCGCGAAGAGGAAATCTGATCGCAGCAGCAGGAATGACTTTAGCTATTATAGGAACTATTTTTTTATACCGTGATGATGAAGGTAACAGATTGCACAATTACGGCTGGATCTTCGGTGGAATTTTAATTGGAGGAATTGTAGGTACACTGGCAGCAAAAAAAGTGAAAATGACTGCCATGCCTGAGATGGTGAGCATGTTCAATGGTATGGGTGGAGCTTGCGCAGCGTTGATTTCGATTGTGGAGTTTAATCATTTAGTAAATCAGCCACCTTATACTGGTTATACCATTTATCCTCCCTTATCATCGCTTGGAGGAGAGGGAGGCCCAAACTATCCTTATGGGAAAGTCATAATTATCTTACTAGGGTTAATAATCGGCTCGGTTTCTTTTGCGGGATCTATGATCGCCTGGGGAAAATTGAACGGAAAAATTAAAGATTTCGCTTTTAATGGACAGCACATCATAAATATTCTTATTCTTCTGGCTACTCTAGGTTTGGCGGGTTATTTAATCGCTGACATGAATTCTTCAAATGCTTTTCTTCTGTATATAGTTTTTGTTCTCGCATTATTATATGGCGTTTTCTTCGTTATACCAATTGGTGGAGCAGACATGCCAGTTGTTATTTCTTTACTCAATTCTTTCACGGGTGTAGCTGCGGCCTGTGGCGGCTTTTTATACAACAATAAAGTAATGCTTACCGGTGGTATTCTTGTTGGCGCCGCTGGTACGTTGCTTACGATTTTAATGTGCAAGGCCATGAACCGTTCGCTAGCAAATGTGTTAATTGGTTCTTTTGGCGGAGGGGGAACTTCTGCAGCAGCAAAACAACAGGGAGCTTACAAAGAAATTAATTTAAGCGATGCGGCTGTAGTAATGGCTTACGCTAATAAAGTGATGATCGTGCCTGGTTATGGTTTGGCTGTGGCTCAAGCCCAGCATGCTTGTCATGACTTGGAGAAATTATTAAATGAAAGAGGGGTTGAGGTGAAATACGCTATTCATCCGGTGGCGGGGCGCATGCCAGGGCACATGAATGTATTGCTCGCCGAAGCCGATGTGAGCTATGAAAAATTGGAAGAAATGGATGAGGCCAATGAAGAGTTCCCTTCAACCGATGTGGTGCTGATATTGGGAGCAAATGATGTGGTAAACCCGGCTGCAAAAACAGATACTTCTTCACCCATTTACGGTATGCCTATTCTTGATGTAGAATTGGCCAAAACAGTTATTGTAAACAAACGAAGCATGAAGCCTGGCTATGCAGGAATTGAAAATGATCTTTTTTCCCGCAAAAAAACTTCCATGCTTTTTGGCGATGCAAAAAAAGTTTTACAAGATCTCATCGCCGAGATAAAACAGTTGTAAATGAAAATAATCTCAATAATCATCTTGCTCATATTTACCAGCTGCCTGGTAAAAGCACAAGACTGCAGCAAAGTAAAATATGGCAAATTCAAATTAGTTCTTGAACTGGATACTATGAAAATAGTTACAACGATCGAAAGAGTGAAGAATATTCAGAGTGAAGAATCATCCACAGGAGTTAAAATGCAATTTGAGGTAAAATGGACTTCTTCCTGCAGTTATGAGCTTTCTAAACCAAAAGTTTTAAAAGGTGAAATGACGGACGTGAATGATCAGCAAATACTGTATGTAAAGATCTTGAACGTTACACCAACTTACTATACTGCTGAAATTTCTTCAAATTTCGCTGACCTCAAACTGGTAAAGGATATTCAAATTGTCCAGTGAGGCTTCATTCAACATAACGAGCCAGCTTCTCAAGTGATGCCTCAGTGCCGGCTTCATTGTCCTCTGGTCGAATGCCTGAAGGAATGTTCTTAAATAAAATGGTGACTCTTGTTCCGCTATCTTCAACTTTAAATGTGACCTCCATGGTCATCTCTCCGGAGAAAGTGGGATCATCAGAATCGAAGGTTATAGCTTGAACGATTTTTTTGGGTGGTATAAGCTCCACGAACCGCGCAGTGAATCTATCTTCTCTTTCTGAAGTCTTGCCACGAGATTCTTTCTCGGATTCAGGATAGTACAGCGACATCTGGTATCCTCCACCTACCTTAAGATCGAAACGATGAATCTTACCCGTCATCTTTCCTGGTGCCAGCCACGAAGCTAAGGCTTCGGGATTAGTGAATGCACGATAGAGGGTTTCCTGTGAAGCTTTAATAATTTTAGAATTTTGAGTAGTGCCACCGCTCCTCACGATCGTATTCTCTGATGCAGATGTTGTGCGTTTCTTTTTCATTCAAAAAATACCTAGTTGAAGTTAGCCTATCCTCAAATGGTTGCAGATAACATGCCACTAATCAGCGATTTCAAAACTTCATGAAGTCAGCAAAACCGCTTTGATACAGTTATCCATTTTTTTGTCAAACACTTCGTATGCCTTTGCACCTTCTTGTAATGGAAATTGATGCGTGATGATATCTTCGATGGCATAACGCTGCGGCACTTGCTCACGCAATAGCTTTTCCGAATAAAAACGGGCGGGGCAACGCCCACTTTTGTAAATAAGATTTTTATCATAGGCCTCACCCGGAGAAAATGAAAAATTTTTTGCCGTATGCACACCAACTGATGAAATAGTTCCACCAGGGCGGATCAGATCAATGGCCAGCTTTAATGTTTTATCGCTGCCAACTACTTCCATCACTGCATCGGCGCCACGACCATAAGTGCTGTTGAAGATATCTTGCTTGACATCAGTGAGTGATGGATTTAATGGAATAGCGCCAAAGTTTTCGGCTTTTGCTAACCTTTCAGGAATCACGTCAATTGCAAATAATGTTGACGCACCAAGATGTTTTGCGGCCAGTATGGTCATGAGGCCAACCGGTCCGCAGCCAATGACTGCATAAACAGCATTTGGTTTTATTCCGGCATTGTCTGCACAGAAATAGCCTGTTGAAAAAACATCGCCCAGCAGCAATGCTTTTTTTTCATTGAGATCAGCACTTAATGACAGCAGCGTAGTGTCGGCCATCGGCACACGAATGTAACCAGCTTGCGCTCCATGAAGACCATGACCATTGTGCACCCAGCCAAATAAATTTCCCTTTTCACAGCGACAAGTGAGGCCGATGAGGCAATAAAAACATTCGCCGCAGGAAGTAGTAAAAGGACTGAGCACTCGTGCTTCTTTTTTAAATTTCTTTACATCCCGACCTGCTTCTTCAACAACACCGGTGAACTCATGTCCCATCACCGTTCCGTGATCAAGACCTGTTTCCCGGCCGTGATACACATGTAGATCGGAGCCACAAATGCCGGCCATGGTAATTCTTACGATGGCGTCAGATGGATGAAGCAATTCCGGATCATTGACAGTACTGTAATCAATGATCTCTTTTCCGCCGAATGTTAGCGCCTGCATTGTGTGAATGTAAGAGTTTTATAGAATTTTTTTTCAACCTGACCGCAGTCAATAAAAAACAAAGCTCAGTTCAGTAATCTTGCAATGAATCAAAAACTAGCACAATGGCAACGATGAACGAAGCTGCGAAAGACTTCCTGGCGCAGAAGAAAATTGCAGTAGTAGGGGTTTCCCGGGATACAAAAAGGGCCGCCAATTTTATTTATAAAAAATTACGTTCACTTGGTTATTCCATATTTGCAGTGAATCCAATACGACAACGGTTGAAGGAGATGTTTGCTATCCCAATCTTAAATCAATTCCCGTGAAACCAGATGGCGTTGTGATCATTACAAAGCCTGCAATTACAGAGGATGTAGTTAAAGAATGTGCAGAGCTTGGAATAACAAGAGTTTGGATGCATAAAGGAATTGATACAAAAGCTCACAGCGTTTCGGATGAAGCGGTTGACTTCTGCCATAAACACCATATCACAACCATTCCCGGTGGCTGCCCGATGATGTATTGCCGCCACGCCGATTTTGGTCACAGACTTTTTCGCTGGATACAGGGAGTTAGCAAAAAACTTCCTAAAGAAATTTAAACGAGTGCAAAAAACTAGTAACATAAAAAAGAACTTCATTGCTAAAGATTAAGCTACGCGTAAAAATATGCCACTAATCATCTACTTGCAAGAAGCAGATATTTTTGTTTGTTGGTCCGCCAACCAACAACATGGGAAAATTATGAAGGCTTATTTCGGATTTAAAAACAATTCAGTATACGCGAGGTCCATCAACCGGGAGATCAATACGCCTGCTGCACCGCCGCAAAGTGGCCATGTAACATATAAATAGAATGGCTTCATGTACCATTTTTTATCTGTCACTTTTATTTTGGATGTTCGGGCAATCGGTTCTTGAGGAGGAGTAGCCGCAAAACCAAAAACATGATTGGTGATATAAACCTCCGCATCGTAAGCCGGAGTGATTTCCAGGTTTGGTATCTTAGTTTCAATTATCTTTTCAGCTTCTTCAAAACTATCAGCGCTAGCCACATCGGGATTTAGTTGTGTGAATAGTTTTTTCGATGGGGCAGGTAAAAGAATAATATTCTTTTTTACCAGTGTTTCTTTAGCGATTTCGGATAATCCAATTGATATTCGCCCACGGAAAGCATCTCTGTTCCATTTAATGGGCTGAGCGGATAATTTATGTTCCTGGAAAATTAACTCACAGGCAGTCTTTAACTCGGGAGTCATGACAATGATTTAAATAGTTAAGGTCTATTCACAAGAGATACAGGGATGGAGTTCGTAGAATAATAGGAAGGACTTTTCAGTATTCTAATTTACGACATTATTTAGATAATGCAAGATTGAGCTGAGCTAGACGCTAATAGCTATTGGTTGAGAACAACAATCATTGAGATTTTTATTTTACTGAAACATTTCAGTCAGCGGGAGACTCTGCGTTCCCGTTAAAGCTAAATAGAATTACCGAACGTACAAGTGAGTGACACAATAGAAGCTGGGCAGAATTACTTAAGTTCGTACCCAAAAAATAAAATCACCCATAATGAAACAGTTCCTCTTCTTTGTTTTAATGTTGATCTTATCAATCGGATTTGTAAATGCTCAAAAGTTAACCGGTTTTACCGAAACGAATGCCACCAAACAATTGGATTGGGAAAAGCAATTTGACGCTCAGCTAAATCCAAAAAATCAGGATGAATGGATGCAGTTCCTGAGCTCACATCCGCATCATGTGGGCAGCCCGCAGGATAAAGCCAATGCCGAATACATGGCCAATTTATTTCGAAGCTGGGGTTATCAAACAGAAATCGCTTCTTATTCCGTATTGTTTCCAACACCAAAAACAAGAGTATTGGAATTGCTGGGCACTAAGCCTTTTAAAGCAAAGCTGGAAGAGCCCACATTGAAGGAAGATAAAACTTCAGGACAAAAAGCAGAGCAACTGCCCACCTACAATGCCTACTCGGCGGATGGAGATGTTACAGCAGAATTGGTATTTGTGAACCGTGGCATACCGGCCGATTATGAAGAGCTGGAAAGAATGGGGGTAGATGTTAAAGGAAAAATTGTTATCGCCAAATATGGCGGCTCGTGGCGTGGCATAAAACCAAAAGTCGCATACGAGCATGGAGCTGTTGGATGTATCATTTATTCCGATCCGGGAGATGATGGCTATGCACAAGGTGATGTGTATCCGCAAGGGCCTTTTCGTCGCGCCGATGCAGTGCAGCGCGGCTCTGTGATGGATATGCCTATACGACCCGGCGATCCATTGACGCCGGATGTGGGCGCTACAAAAGATGCAAAGCGTTTGGACAGGAAAGAAGTGAATACGATCATGAAAATTCCTGTGCTCCCCATTTCTTATGAAGATGCTTTGCCTTTGTTGCAATCGTTGGGTGGTTCGGTTGTGCCCGCGGCCTGGCGCGGAGCCTTGCCTATTACTTATCATGTAGGGCCAAGTTTTTCCAAAGTGCATTTGAAATTGGAATTCAACTGGGATCAAAAACCATTGTATGATGTGATCGCCAAAATGCCGGGCAGTGAATTTCCCGGTGAGTGGGTGATTCGCGGAAATCATCATGATGGCTGGGTAAATGGCGCGGCCGACCCGTTGAGCGGCATGGTGGCTGAACTGGAAGAGGCAAGAGCAGTAGGTGAGTTAGTGAAAAAAGGATTTCGCCCCAAGCGTACTATTATTTATTGTGCATGGGATGGCGAGGAGCCTGCATTGCTTGGCTCAACCGAATGGGCTGAAGATCATCAACAGGAATTAAAACAAAAAGCAGTTGCCTATATTAATTCAGATGGAAATGGCCGTGGATTTATCGGCGCTTCGGGTTCACATACATTGGAAACATTTTTTAACGAGATTGCTGATCAAGTTATCGATCCGCAAACAGGTGTAACGATCAAAGAGCGTCGCTACGCGAGAACCATCGTGCAAGCTGATCCATCAGCCAGAGCCAAACTGCTCGGCAATAAATACATAAAGCTTGGCGCCTTGGGAGCAGGGTCAGATTATTCTCCTTTTCTTCAGCATTTGGGAATTGCCTCCATGAATCTTGGATTTGGCGGTGAGGACCCCGGAGGTGAATATCATTCGATCTATGATTCTTATGACTTGTTTAAACGATTCAAAGATTCGGGCTTTGCTTATGGAGTGACTTTATCAAAGACCGCTGGCCGTGTGATTTTGCGTTTGGCCAATGCTGATGTGCTGCCTTTTGATTTTAATACGTTTTACAAAACGATCAACGATTATGTAACGGAAGTAAAAACCTTGCTGGATAATACACGTACAGAAACAGAGACAGAGAATAGAATGATAAAAGAAAAATTATTTGATGTGGCAAGGGATCCAAAGAAAGTTTATATGAGTCCGAAGCCAAAAGAGAATGTTCCTTATCTCAATTTCAGCTCATTGGAAAATGCGTTGGTGAACCTGAAAGAAAAAGCTGAAGAGTTTCAAAAAATATACAGCAGTGGTTTGCAAATGCCGGTAGCAAAACAAAATGAGCTGAATGATCTTTTATATAAAGCAGAAAGAAGCTTGATAGAACCAAATGGTTTGCCGCGCAGGCCCTGGTACAAGCATGAAATTTATGCGCCTGGTTATTATACAGGCTATGGAGTAAAAACGCTGCCGGGAATTCGAGAAGCCATTGAACAGAAAAACTGGAAAGAAGCGCAGGAAAACACAGAGATCGTAGCAAAAACCATTCAGACATACAACCAACAGGTGCAACAGGCGATTGATGTGGTGAAGAAGAACGGGGAGAAGAAAAGTTTTTAGAAGCCTAATGGTCTTTTTTAACCTTAGTAGAAAAAATAGTTGATTAAAACCACCAACCTTATTAATTTTTATTTTGATTGATGCTTCTTAGAAGGCTGTAAGGTTTTTTGATAAAATCTTATGAACTCATCATATTCTTCTGCAAAGCTTACTTTACGATGATGTTTCGGTTGATTGAGGATGTATTTGCAAACTTTGTCAACATCCGATTTTGATACTGAGAAGGTGGAAGCAGATTCTTGCCATGCTAGTACATAATTTATTTTGATTTATAAACCATTGAGAACTCTCGGCAACTATTGAAGCCGGTAACGTTTCTGATAATCTAGGAGAACGGGAAACAAGAAAATGAACATGCTCTGGATTAGCGTAAATCGCATATAAATGAGAATCGTTATTATTTACGATACCGGTAATATACTTTTCAATTCTTTCACGATTCTTTTCAGAAATAATGGGTAGGCGATGTAAGGTTGTAAATATAAAATGAGTATAAAGATTGTTGTATTCTATTTTCATTTGAATAAGGTAATAAGGTTAATATTGAAACAGTGACCTTCTACTAAGGTTTTTATACTTGTATCCAAAGCTAATGCCTTTTACAAAATTTCAAAATATCATCAACCATGCATTGCTTTGGGTTTATTGTTAGTTTTGATCTGTGCAGCTTCCCGAAAAATTAATGCAATCTTTAGAAGGAATGGAAGGCTTCGATCGAGGGGCTTTTGAAAAAGTTCATGCAAGTGGTGAGCAGATTACATCAGTAAGAATAAATCCTTCCAAATTGACAATTGCCAATTGCCAATTGTCAATTGCTAGCGGAGTTCCCTGGTGTGATTACGGTTACTATCTCAAACAGCGTCCCTCATTTACTTTCGATCCGCTTTTTCATGCTGGATGTTATTATGTGCAGGAAGCCAGCAGCATGTTTTTAGAACAAGCATTGAAACAAACAGTTGATCTTTCACAACCCTTAAGAATTCTGGATCTCGCTGCAGCACCGGGAGGAAAATCAACACATATTCAGTCACTCATTTCAAAAGAAAGCTTGCTGGTGAGTAATGAGGTCATTCGAAATCGCAGTCATATTTTAAAAGATAACATAATTAAATGGAGCAGCGATAATGTGATTGTGACAAATAACGATCCTAAAGATTTTGGAAGACTTGAAAATTATTTTGATGTGATTGTTGTGGATGCTCCTTGCAGTGGCAGCGGTCTATTTCGGCGTGATGAGGAAGCAATCAATGAATGGAGCTTGAATAATGTACAGCTTTGCAGCCAGCGGCAGCAACGGATTTTAGCTGATGTGTGGCCGGCTTTGAAGAAGGATGGCATTTTAATTTATTCTACTTGCTCTTATTCAAAGGAAGAAGATGAGCATATAGTTCAGTGGATGAATTCAGAATTTAGAATTCAGAATTTAGAATTAAGAATTGACAAAGACTGGCAGATCATCGAATCGTCGGAAGGTTATCGTTTCTGGCCGGATAAAATAAAGGGCGAGGGCTTTTTTATTGCAGCATTAAGAAAATTGGATGGAGAAGATGAATTTAGCGAAAAACCAAGAAGGAAAATTGAGTTGATCAATAAAAAGGAAAAAGAAATTGTAAAGAATTGGGTGAAACAGTCAGATCACCAATTTGCAAAAACTCACAACACCCTGCACGCCTTACCCGAGCACATGTTAACGGAGATGAATAAGCTAATTGGCAATCTTCATATTATTTATTTTGGAACAATGATCGGCGAGCTTATTCGTGAAAAATTAATCCCAGCCCATGCTCTCGCCTTGAGTAATTTGATTTCTGAAGGAATTGAAAGGACTGAATTAAATGATGAGGATGCAATCGCTTATTTAAAAAAGAAGGATATGGGCAATATTCACTTTAAAAACAAGGGCTGGCAATTGGTTACCTATCAGCACTATCCCTTAGGCTGGATCAATGCTTTAGCTAACCGCATCAATAATTATTATCCAAAAGAATTAAGAATATTGAAAGATATTTGAGGTTTTTCAAAAGAAAATATTTTACATCTTTGTAAATAAATCTGTTATCATGAAAAGCATTGTTTTGTCAGTCTGTATCTTTTTATCTGCTGCTATGCAGGCTCAAACATCTGAACTCCTAATAAAAAGCGGTACCAAAGGCTTATATCTTGAACATAAAATAACCCCAAAAGAGAATTTCTACTCTATCGGGCGGTTATTCAACGTGCATCCCAAACATCTGGCAACCTTTAATTCACTTGATATGACCAAGGGACTAAGTATTGGTCAAATAGTTCGGATACCATTGACAGATACAAACTTTAATCAAAAAACTGAAAAAGGGCAGCCCATTTATTATATCACTTCAAATGGTGAAAGTTTATATCGCGTCAGCACAAATAATAATAATGTACTAATGGAGAGGCTTGGTAAATGGAACCATTTATCAAAGGACAATATTGCCGCAGGTACCAAATTGATTGTAGGTTTTTTAGTCAATAATGGACAACCAGCGGTCGCAGCTGCAAATCCACCAAAAGAAGTAAAGACCGACAGTAATGCTGAAAACACTAAGAAAGAAGTCGCAAAAAATGAAACCATCAGTAACCCTGAAAATATAAAGAAAGAAGTTGCGAAAAATGAAGCTATCAGTAAACCTGAGTCAAAGAAGGAAGACACTAAGAAAGAAGTGGAGCCGGTAAAAACTCAGGAAGCAGTGATGGTAAAGGAAGAAATAAAACCGCAACAATCAACGCAGGGGTATTTCAAAACTTCGTTTGATCAACAGATAAAACAACAGCCGATCAGTAAACAACAAACCGTAACTGCAGGAATTTTTAAAACGGCTAGCGGTTGGGTTGATGCGAAGTATTATTTATTAATGGATGGTGCAGAGCCTGGAATTATTGTGCGGATCACAAATCCTGCCAACAACAAAATCATTTACGCAAAGCTGCTTGGCGAAATGAATGGATTAAAACAAAATCAAGGATTAACTGTTCGCATCAGCAATGCTGCTGCTGCGGCGCTTGATATTACTGAAACCGATAAATTTATTGTAAAACTGAATTATTAATCTATAACTGTAAATATGAAGACAATATTTTTTGCATGTAGTTTTTTATTAAGCACGACCATTTTATTTTCTCAAACGCAGACGGCGCCTACTATTCAGGTTCCGCAGTTTTTTGACGTTAAAAAGTTAAAAGCCACGCCAGTTAAAAACCAGGCTATGACCGGCACCTGCTGGTGTTTTGCTACAACTTCTTTGGTGGAGAGTGAAGGAATAAGAAAGGATAAGCAGGAGATTGAGTTGAGTGAAATGTTCACGGTCAGAAATATTTATATCGAGAAAGCGAAAAATTATATTCTTCGTGGAGGCAAGGCGCAGTTTGGAGAGGGAGGCCTGGGGCATGATGAAATACGTGCGGCAGCCATATATGGAGCAGTGCCTTTGAGTGAATATTCAGGTTTGCTGAATGGACAAAAAAGTTATAACCATCAGAAATTGTTTACCCAGCTTCAGCAATACCTCGATAGTACTTTAAAAAAACAGCCGATAGCCAATGGCTGGTTGAATGGATACATAAAAATTCTAGATGAAAACCTGGGCACATCCCCGTCAGAATTTACCTACAATGGAAAAAAATATTCTCCGCAAAGCTTTGCTAAAGAAGTGCTGCATTTTAACGCGGGAGACTATGTAAGCATCAGTTCATTTACTCACCAGCCTTATTATCAGCCTTTCATTTTGCAGGTGCCTGATAATTTCACGAACGGTTCATTTTACAATTTGCCATTGAATGAAATGGTGCAGTTAGTAAAGGACGCTCTCAATAACGGATACTCTGTGGGTTGGGATGCCGATGTTAGCAACAAAGGATTTCTGTCGAGCCTTGGCCTTGCGTTGAACCTCGATAACAATGCTTCATATCCAAAAGACCAAATAAATCCTGATGTGAAAGAAATGCCTTATGATGCAGCTACTCGCCAACAGCTATATGAAAATCTTACCACACAGGATGATCATTTGATGCATATAACTGGTATTGAAAAATCGAAAGATGGAAAAACATTTTTCATTGTAAAAAACTCTTGGGGAAAAATTGGACCGTTTGAAGGATATATTCATGTGTCCGAAGCATATTTTGCCATTAATACGATCAGTCTTGTAGTTCCGAAGGCTGCTTTGTCAAAGGAGCTGGTTGCTAAGTTGGGTATTAAATAGTATTAACGGCTTTAATAAACTCCGGTTGAGCTTCTGTTTCGTTGTAATTCTTTCTTCGTTCAAAACCTCATCTTCCATCTCCCTCTCCATCTGTAGAGAGAGCGGTGCTTTAATTCAAAGCCAAGCTTTTTGTTCCACTACATATGCATTTGAAAAGCGCTGAACAATTAAAAGCTATTCGATCTAAGTTCCCCTTTTAGGGGGACAGGGGGTTAGAATCGATATCCCCTCAAAAACTCTTCAATACTCATCCTTTTCTTTCCTTCTAGTTGAACATCCTTTAAAAGAATGTACGCATCTTTAGCAGCAAACTTTAAATATGTTTTTCTGTCTGTTTCCCATCTGCCTGGTTTTGAGGTTGGATAGGCTTGATCTTTTTCACTTCGAAAAATCTTCAATGTCTTATCTCCCAATTCTGTAAAAGCAGTAGGGTGGGGTGAAAGGCCACGAATTAAATTATGAATCTCATCGGCTGATTTATGCCAATCAATTCTGCAGGTCTCGGTGAAGATTTTGGGGGCATGTTTGAGTGATGAGTGATGAGTAGTGAGTGATGAGTGGGAGTCTTGGGCTTGCGAATTTTCTATTGCCGATTGCTCCTGAGCGTTAGTCGAAGGATTGCCAATTGCCAATTGAGGAGTTTCCTGTAAAGTCCCATCTGCTAAACCTTCAACTGTTTTCACCAATAACTGCGCACTGATCTCTTTCATTCTGTCGTGTAGTTCGCCTGCTGTTTCATTTTCTTCAATTGGGATTGTTTCCTGCAATAAAATATTTCCGGTATCAATTTCATGCTGAAGCTTAAATGTAGTTACTCCGGTTTCTTTTTCTCCGTTTATGATAGCCCAATTAATAGGCGCAGCTCCTCGGTATTGTGGTAATAATGAAGCATGAACATTTACGGTTCCCATGGGAGGCATATTCCAAACCACTTCGGGCAGCATACGAAAGGCAACAACAACTTGCAAATCGGCATTTAATGATCTTAGCTCAGAAAGAAATTCAGGATTTTTTAATTTTTCTGGCTGTAGAATTTTTATACCATGTTTGCTTGCATATTTTTTTACTTCGCTTTCTTGTAGCTTCATTCCTCTTCCTGCTGGTTTATCGGGGGCAGTGACAACAGCGATGATATTAAAACCCGCTTTTACCAACGCATCAAGCGATGCAACAGCAAATTCAGGCGTGCCCATAAAAATTATCTTCAGTTCATTGGATGAAATGCTCATCAATAATTAGTAATTATTAATTAATAATTATTCAAAATCTTTATAGAGTAAATATTTCTTCCTAATTTTTTTAAACTCACTGAGTGCAGGTTCCCAGCTTTTTTTGATCTCCGCTTCGCTTTTGCCATCTTTTATCTGCTGCATTAGCACATCATTACCAGCCAGGCGATTAAAGCTATTTGTTTTTAAAAAGAAACTGTCCTTGCCCGGAAAAAGTTTGTAAGCCTCCATCAACCATTTTAATTGAATGCGGTGGTCCAATTTCTTTAGCACTTCTTCAGGCGCGGCATGTAAGTTCCAACCATAGCAAGTTTCGAAATAATGCTTTGAGCTTTTTGCTCCTTCATTTGGCTTGGGCACAAATGAATAAAGATTTTTTCGCAACAAAGGATGACCAAAGATTTGAAATGGCCTATCAGTACCTCGGCCTTCACTTAGCACAGTTCCCTCAAATAAGCAGGTTGAGGGGTAAAAATAAATGGATTGTATTTCCGGTAAATTGGGAGAGGGTTTTACAGGCAAAACATATTTACTCTTGTGTGTATAGTTTTGGCATTTTATAACTTGAAAATGGAAGGGAGTATCAGGTGAATTTTGTGCAGTTTTATAATATGCATACTTCTGATTTGCTTTTTCTGAAAGCCATTTTTCACCCGCAATCATAAATGCATATTCCGCTATCGTCATTCCATATACAATAGGTATAGGCTGCATACCTACAAATGATTTGAACTTGGGATTAAGCACAGGCCCATCCACATAAAATCCATTTGGATTTGGCCGGTCAAGTATCATTAGCGGCTTGCTATTTTCCATAGCCGCTTCCATAAATTCTTGGAGAGAAGAAATGATTGTATAAAAACGAACACCGACGTCTTGAATATCAAAAATCAAAATATCCACATCTTTTAAATCCTCTGCAGTTGGTCTTCTTTTTTCGCCATATAACGAAACAATAGGAATACCAGTTTTTTCATCAATATAATTTCCTATTTTTTCTCCTGCGCTGGCAGTGCCACGAAAGCCGTGCTCTGGGCCAAATATTACTTTTATAGCTACCCCAAGTTTTTTCAAAGTATCTACCAAATGTGTGTTGCCCACCATGGAAGTTTGATTGGCAAAAATGCCTACACGTTTCCCTTTGATCAATGGCAGATAAACGTTGATCCTTTCAGCGGCGGGGATTATTCTTGTTGTTTGTTGCTTGTTGCTGGTAAGTGGTTGTTTTTTTTGTGCGAAACAATTGAGAGTTAAAATTGCCAGGCAAAATAAGATCCCAAAGAATTTCATATTAATCATTTTAATTAGGCCAATATAGAATCAAAAATAGTTATAGATATAGTAAATATTTAAAGAGTTGAATAATTAAATAGGTTATCTTGCACACCCTGTTTTTTTCCCTTGTCGTGTTTCAAATCTTAGCTCAGCAGAATCCTGAAGGTTGAAGTGAGCGTCGCAACGGAAGCTAAATAGTGGAACGAAAGTGGTGACATAATTATATCAAAAAGAATTAAATCATGCAGCAAGCAAAAAAAGGTGATACAGTAAAAGTACATTATCATGGAAAGTTAACTAGTGGTGAAACCTTTGATACGTCAAGCGGACGTGAGCCGCTTGAATTTGAAGTAGGAAGCGGATCAGTAATTAAGGGTTTTGATGAAGGTGTTACAGGCATGGAGGTGGGTGAAAAAAAGACGATCAATATTCCGGTTGAGGAAGCATACGGTCCGCGCAGTGATGATATGATGATCGAATTTCCTAAAGAGCGTTTCCCTGAAAATATGGAAATTGAACAGGGAATGCAATTGATGATGAGCAATGGATCGGGACAAAATATTCCTGTCCTCGTAGCTGAAGTAAAAGATAGCTCGGTTATTCTCGACGCCAATCATCCTTTAGCAGGCGAAAATTTGATTTTTGATATTGAGCTTGTAGAAATTGTTGGAAGCAAACCTTTGATTATAGTGCCTTAGTTCAACAAGCAATAAGCAACAGACAATAGGCGATATGAAAAAAACGGTTCTGAATTGAAACCGTTTTTTGTTTAGATTTTTGTGTGTATTGCTTATTGCCAATAGTCAATTAGCAGGTCTTCTCAACCACCAACCCAGCCAGAGGCCACAGAGTCCCCAAGCAACAATCGCATCAATTAAATGGCCTGTAATGCCTGACCATGATACATTGTACCAATTATGCAACATATATGGGCCCCATAAAAAAGTAAAAATTCCTACAGCAATTGCTCCTGTAAAAATTCCTATAAAGCTTGGCAACCCGCCGCGTGTTAGAATAGAAATTAAAAGAATGACGAGTATTATGTCGATCACAAATCCTATGATCATTGGAGTTGTCATGCTCGTGCTGAAACTTTTGCCATAGGTTATTAAAGCCCATGGTTTTCCGGCAGCATTGTTCCAATCATTTTCCATTTCTTGCCTCGAAGAACCGGGTTTCGAGTTTGGTATCATATACATACCATCTTCTGTGAGGTTTGCTTCTAAAGTCGCTTTGATCTGGTCCTGGGCAGCGGTATATTTATGTTCACCGGCATGGAGATCAATTAACATCCATGAAAGCGCCTGCCAGGCAAAAACAATAATGGCTCCTACTAATGAGCCGATAATCCATTTTTTCATATAGCTGATTTTGGTTTAGAAATAAAAGGTAAAAACAATATCTCGTTTATGCAAACCTACAAATGGTCGTATATTCGGCCTTCTTAATTCTTGCTAATGTTTGATGATTACCAATTTACAGTAGAAGAAAGATTTTTGCGGTACGTGCAGATAGATACGCAAAGTGATCTTCAATCAACGACTATACCTTCTACTGAAAAACAAAAAGATTTAAGCAGGATATTGGTTGAGGAATTGAAACAGATGGGTATTAGCGATGCACATTTGGATGAATGGGGTTATGTATATGCAAGCATTCCAGCTACTACAAATAAAAAAGTGCCGGTGCTTTGTTTTTGCTCTCATGTTGATACGGCTCCCGACACCTCGGGTACTGGAGTAAAACCGATTGTTCACAGAAATTATAAAGGACAGGATATTGTTTTGCCCGGCGATACAACCCAAATAATTACTACCAGAGACCATCCTTACCTGCAACAAAAAATTGGCGAAGATATTATCACTGCTTCAGGTAAAACTTTGTTAGGCGCTGATGATAAGGCAGGGGTTGCCATTATTATGGACCTGGCTAATTATTTAATGTATCATCCCGAAGTAAAACATGGAGTGATTAAAATATTATTTACGCCGGATGAAGAAATTGGTCGTGGTGTGAATAAGGTTGACCTGCAAAAACTCGGAGCTGATTTTGCCTATACGCTTGACGGTGGCGAAAGAGGTTCATTTACCGATGAAACCTTCAGTGCCGATGGCGTTGTGATCACCTTTTATGGCATAAGTGCGCATCCGGGCATTGGAAAAAATAAACTTGTAAATGCGCTGAAAGTAGCCGGTACATTTTTAGATCTTTTACCGAAGGATGAGTTTTCGCCTGAAACGACTGAAGGCCGTGAAGGCTTTGTTCACCCCATACGCATTGAAGGCATTGCGGAAAAAGTGAAACTTGAATTTATTATTCGGGATTTTGAAACAAGGAATTTAAAACTTTATGAAACAAGACTGGAGCAATTTGCAAAGCAGGCTGTAGGTAAATATCCGGGATCTTCTTATGAGTTTGAAATAAAAGAACAGTACCGTAACATGAAGGAAGTTCTTAGAAATTATCCTCAAATAGAACGCTACGTGGAAGAAGCTATGCAAAGAGCTGACGTAAAATTTAAAAAAGAAAGCGCAAGAGGGGGAACAGATGGCTCACGATTATCATTTATGGGCCTGCCTTGCCCTGATATTTTTACTGGCGAGATGGCTTTTCATAGCAAACATGAGTATGTAAGTGTGCAGGATATGCAAAAATCTGTTGAAGTGCTGGTGAATCTTGTGCAGGTGTGGGAACAAAATTCAGAACCATGATTTAACAGGATTAAAGGGGATTATTAGGAAATTGAAAAGAATATTGCCATTTAATGTTCGTTGTTTGATCATGCGATTGGCTATTTTCACTTTTTTATTTTTTATTTCTGATTTTTCTTTTTCTCAAAACTTATTAGTGAATGGTGGTTTTGAGGATGAGAATATTTGCACTGAGTTTCATGTAAACTGCGCACCCGAGGGTTGGATCAGCACTGCCGATACCTATAATAATTTTTTTAAAATTCCAGGTTTGGCGCATAGTGGTCAACACTGTGTAGCCATCGAAGCCGGGAACTCCAGAAAGCAATTCTCGAGGACTTATATTCGCAGTCAATTGCTTTGCGCACTGCGGAAAGGGAATAAATACCGCATTCAATTTTATGCCAAATCAAAGCATAATATTTTAGATAGCGCTGGCATTTACTTTACTCCTTATGATTTCTTGTTTGAAAAACAATTGCATCACAACATTACTCCTACACTTTACGTAGCCGATGGTGAATTGCAACCTGTGAAGGGAGATACAAATTGGCAAAAGATCTCTATAGAATATATAGCCACCGGCAAAGAGATTTATTTAACGCTTGGCAATTTTTCAAAAAGAGATGTAACAGGTGGAACAGGCATTCCCATGGAAAATCATTTTTTTATTTTCTTTGATGATATTTCGTTGGTACCGGAGGATGCAAATGAAAAGATCTGCGATAGCTGGCAAACAGCCAAGAACGAAATTTATGAATTTGATGCGAGGCACCACCTGTTAGAAACCTACATAAAAAGATATTTACGAAACCCTCCTGATCCTCCTGAAATTGATCGCACGATTGTACGGGTAATAGATACCCTGATTCTTCCTGACATTTTATTTGCTGTTGATAAATCAGATCTTACTAAAAATAGTTTCCAATTATTGGATAGTTTATGTAAGGCTTTATTGGGCAAGCGAATTGATTCGCTGGTTGTAGAGGGACATACGGATAGTACAGGGACAATCGCCCATAATGAAAAACTTTCAAAAGACAGGGCATCGTCAGTGGCCAGTTATATCAACCAAAAATTATTGCTGCGACAGCAGTTGACGACAACAAGAGGGTGGGCAAGTGAGAAACCGATAGCGGATAATCACACAGCCGCTGGTCGTCAGCTCAACCGGAGGGTTGAAATATTTGTTTATATGCGTCAATGATAAGCAACGATAAACTTTTATTTTCGATATTAGTTTGCCTTACCTTTAATTTTCATCAAAAAACTTACTGTATTATGCAAAACCTTCTTCAATATTGGTGGGTGTTAGTGGTCGTCATTATTTTTTTCAGTTCATTTTTTACTATCAACCAAGGGTATATCGGCGTTATCACTATGTTTGGCAAATACCAACGCATTGTTCTTCCAGGCTTGCGCATGAAGCTGCCCTTGCTCGAATCTATCTATAAAAAAATATCTTATCAGAACCGTTCTGTGGAATTGGAATTCCAGGCCATTACCGGTGACCAGGCAAACGTTTATTTTAAATCCATGCTGCTGTATTCGGTGCAAAATCAGGATGAGGAAACACTTAAGAAAGTAGCTTTTAAGTTTGTAAGCGATCGGGATATGATGCAGGCGCTAGTTCGAACCATTGAAGGTTCTATTCGGACGTACGTAGCTTCAAAAAAACAAGCAGAAGTACTCGGGCTTCGTAAAGAAATTGTGGAATATGTAAAAGAACAAGTGGATCATACACTGGAAAATTGGGGATATCATTTACAAGATCTGCAGATCAATGATATAACGTTCGATAAAGTAATCCTTGATTCCATGAGCAAGGTGGTTGCTTCAAATAATTTGAAAGCTGCTGCTGAAAATGAAGGTCAGGCCTTGTTGATCACAAAAACAAAAGCGGCAGAAGCGGAGGGAAATGCAATCAAAATTTCTGCGGAGGCAGAAAAGGAAGCAGCAAGATTACGCGGTCAAGGTGTTGCGCTGTTTCGTCAGGAAGTAGCTCGCGGTATGACGGAAGCTGCTGAACAGATGAAGCAAGCAAACCTTGATACAAATGTGATTCTTTTCAGCATGTGGACCGAAGCAATTAAGAATTTTGCGGAGTTTGGAAAGGGAAATGTTATTTTCTTAGATGGCAGTGCAGAAGGAATGGAAGCCACCATGAAGCAAATACAGGCGTTGATGGTGAAGCAAGCGGGGAAAGGATGATTAGTTGATTGGTTGATTAGTTTCGTTAGTAATATTGCAGGTAATTAGAACAAACCAATCGATCAACTAGTCAACTGGTTAACCAATCAACCAATTAACTACCTTGTTAAAGAACTCTAAAACTTAGGTGCCACGTACAACGTGGCATTGTTTTTTTCGTTCATTCACATGTTGTTGAAAAAAAGTCAAACGATACTCTTTAGCTAAGTACTACTTTTATGCACCTAATCAGGAATTCATATGATTGATCTTTTACAGATTGTTGACACCACTCAAAAATTAGCCACTGACATTGTTGGCACTCAAGCAGGCCCGGATAACGTGCTTGACTTATTAGTAAAAGGAGGATGGATCATGATTCCTTTGGCGCTAATGTTATTGGTGGCTATATATGTCTTTTTCGAGCGTTATATTGCTATCAAACATGCGTCGCGTATTGATTCAAATTTCATGAATATTATCCGCGATCATATCATAAGCGGAAACGTTGCTGCTGCTCGCAGTTTTGCTAAGAATACAAATAATCCAGTGGGAAGGATTATTGATAAAGGCATACTGAGAGTAGGAAAACCGATCGATATCATCGAAACCAGTATGGATAATGTGGCCCAACTAGAAATGTACAAGCTGGAAAAAAACCTGGCCATTTTATCGGTTATTTCAAAAGCGGCGCCCATTTTTGGATTTGTGGGAACACTGATCGGATTGATGCAATTGTTTTCCGGTATCCAGCAAGGTCATGGTGAAGTAAAAATTGACGTGATTGCCCAAGGTATTTATACAAAGCTTATTACCTCCATTACTGGTCTTGTAATCGGGTTGTTTGCTTATTTTGCTTGGAGCTATTTGAATACGCAGATTGATAAGACTACCAATAAAATGGAAGCCGCTTCCTTTGACTTTTTAGATGTATTGCAAGAACCTACACGATAAACATGGCCCTTGATGAAATATAGAAAAAAGCATAGACGACAAGAAACAGAATTATTCACCGATTCACTGAATGACATTCTTTTCATTTTGCTGATGTTTTTTTTGATCACTACAACAATGGCCAATCCAAATGTTGTGAAGGTGAATAATCCGAAAGGAACAAGGGATACAAAAGCAAAGCAGAACATAGTAGTTAGCATTGATAAGGATCAGAATTTTTATATCGGTCAAAGGCTAATTGATAAAAACAATTTAGACACTGCTCTTACAGCGGAGATCATGAAATGGAAGCAAACCATTGATACGCCAACTGTAGTAGTGAACGCAGATACCATTGCTTATTACGGTGAAGTTTTCAGGGTTATGCGTGTTTCAAAACGATCTGGTGCTAAAGTGGTGGCAAACGTGAAGTAGCCAACCCTTTTTGTTTTACAAAAAGGAAATAGCAAACTTTTCCCACGTAACATGGCGTATTAATTTTTTTTTAAGAGTTAAATACAACCTTTATCATTCTATCTTTGCCTTGTAAATCTTTTTTTAATTCAATGAAGTTATAAGCTTTTGATTGGAATAACTGCTTAACCTGCTCTCCAAGATTTTCATGAATTTCCACATAGATTTTACCTCCATCAGTTAATTTCTCTTTTCCAAACTCCGCGATGGCCTCGTAAAAGACCAATGGATTGCTGTCGGGTACAAATAGCGCAACGAATGGCTCATGATCAGCAACGTTTTTTCTCATTTCATTTTTTTCTTTTTGTGGTACATAGGGTGGATTGCTGACTATAATATCAACCTCAGGCAATTGCTTACGTTGTTCTTTATCTAGAAAATTCAATGGCACAAAATCAATAGCTGTGTTTAGAGCATCGGCATTCATTCTTGCAACAGTCAAGGCCTCATCACTTACATCACAGGCCCAAACTTCAGCATTCGGCAATTTTTTTTTCAAAGCAATTGCAATACAGCCGCTGCCTGTTCCCACATCAAGAATTCTGAATTCTGAATTCTGAATTCTGAATTCTTTTAAAATCCATTCCACCAACTCTTCTGTCTCTGGCCGGGGTATCAGCACGCTCTTATCAACATAAAATCTCATTCCTGCAAACCAAGCCTCATTAATTATATATTGTATAGGTTCGTGCTGCTGTAATCGATCAATGGTTTGGTTCAACGAAGTTTTTTGAAAAGATGAAAGAGGGGTATCCTTATTCAATACACGTTCTATGCGTGACCAGCGGGTTATATGCTCCATTACTATTTCAGCAATGTTATCTGCCTCATTTTTCTCGTAAATATTATTTATGCTACTAATTATTTCTTTTCTTGCGTCTTCGATAGTCATAAGCAAACTTACAACGTGAATAGTGAATGGTGAATTAACAATTGAATCCGGGTTATATTTGCATTTGCTATTCACCATTGACCACTGACCATTCACTATACATGCATCGTTGCTTGGAGCTGGCAAAGCTGGGAGCGGGCAATGTGGCGCCTAATCCCATGGTGGGTGCAGTGCTTGTGCATAATAGCCGCATTATTGGAGAAGGTTATCATCAGCAATATGGGCAGCCACATGCAGAATCCAATTGCATCGGGTCAGTAAAAGAAGAAGATAAGCATTTGATTTCTGGCGCTACCATGTATGTTTCTCTCGAACCTTGTGCTCATTATGGTAAAACCCCTCCCTGTGCTGATCTCATCATTAAGCATAAAATTCCAAAGGTTGTTATCGGTAGCCGGGATCCCTTTGCACAAGTGAATGGTAAAGGAATTGAAAAATTGCAGGCGGCAAGCATTAAAATAGAGGTAGGTGTTTTGGAAAATGAATGCCGGGAATTGAATAAGCGTTTTTTTACTTTTCATGAACAACACCGACCTTATATTATTTTAAAATGGGCGCAATCAGTAAATCAAAAGATAGCAGCCCATCCCCAACCCTTCCCGAAGGGAAGGGAGACAGAGTCTGTGAATTTGAAAGGCCGTTTACATATTTCAAATGATTTTACTAATAGGGTGGTTCATAAATGGCGAAGTGAGGAAGCGGCTATTCTTGTTGGCACGAATACAGCTTTGATGGATGATCCGCAGCTAACAACAAGATTATGGACAGGAAATAATCCTATACGATTGGTTGTTGATATGGATCTAAAGCTTTCTTCTTCTTTAAAATTATTCGACGATGAAGCTCCAACCATTGTATTCAACAAAATAAAACATGATCTCGATGAAAGCTTTTTTGAAAATTTCTTCATGACAAAAAGGGGAAAGGGGCTATTTTTTTACCAGGTCACCGAAGATATTGGTTTAGTTCATCAAATTATCAATGCGCTTTACCAATTAAAGATCCAGAGCGTAATTGTAGAAGGAGGTTCAAGACTATTGCAATCATTTATTGATGAGGGAATGTGGGATGAAGCAAGGGTAATAACCAATAGGCAATTGACAATTGGCAATGGATTGTCCTCTCCTATATTACAGGATTGCCAAAAAATAGAAGAAATCAATTTTACCACAGATACTATTGAGACATTTAAACTCGTGTAATTTAAATGAATTACTTACTTAACGACTATTGACTCGTCATGACGGATTATTATTATACGATTGAAAAACCTGCGGTGGCTGAGTTTAAGGATCGTGGAAGTAAATTTATCGCTTATGCTTTCCCTATCGTTGATTCCTTGGATTTTAAAAAAAGGTTACAGGATTTAAAAAATGAACATCCAAAAGCAGTGCATCATTGTTTTGCTTATCGTTTGGGAACTGATGGAAATAATTTTCGTAGTAGTGATGATGGGGAGCCTTCGGGAACGGCAGGCAAACCAATATTAGGTCAAATTGATAGCAAGCGGTTGACGAATGTGGCTGTGATTGTAGTAAGGTATTTTGGCGGCACCTTATTAGGAGTGCCCGGTTTAATTAATGCTTACAAAACGGCAACTGCCTTGGCTTTGCAAACGACTCCCGTCATTCAAAAAGCCATTGAGATAAACTATCGTCTGCAATTTGATTATACAAAGATGAATGAGGTAATGACGGTTATAAAAAAATATAACTGTTCCATTTTAAAGCAGCAAATGGAATTGTTTTGTGCGATGGAGATCGGAGTGCCAAAGAGAAGCCTCGAACTTGTATTGGTTCAATTGAAGGAAATCAGAAACTTGGAAATCCAGATGGATGATCGGAAGAACAAATAATCGCATTAGAAGATAGAAATGATTAAAAAAAATAGAAAATAGAATCCAAATCCAAATAGTGTCCATTTGACAAGGTCTCTCGCTTTTTTATCGTAGCCATCACCTTTATAATAACCTGACAAAATAATAGTAAAAACTATCGGAAAAATAAACGTGAGAATTTTCCAGTGAAGATCAAGTGGCTCATTAGCTTTTTTTTCTTCAATGCTTTTTTGTATTGTATTTATGTGTGTTAATTTTTCAATCTCTTCCCGTGAAATATTCCTTCTGACAATTTCTGCTTCTGCCGCTAAAATTGCTTCCTGTTGGTAATCATCTTTGCTAATCTTTACAATTTTAATAAGTTCAGCATCTGAACGTTCTTTCATTGCTTGAGAAAAATCGAAGTCCACATGTTTTACCTTTTAAATCTACCACTTACTACTAACTCCTTACTGCCAGCCGCATAAGCATAAAAACCCTCGCCGCTTTTTACACCAAGCTTTCCAGCAGTTACCATATTTGTCAACAAAGGGCAAGGAGCATATTTTGGATTTCCAAAACCATCATGCAATACATTTAAAATAGAATAGCAAACATCAAGACCAATAAAATCGGCAAGCTGTAACGGTCCCATAGGATGAGCCATGCCCAGTTTCATGACTGTATCAATTTCTTCTACACCGGCAACTCCCTCATACAAACTATAGATGGCCTCATTGATCATGGGCATTAAAATGCGATTGGCTACAAACCCCGGATAATCGTTTACCACGCAAGGAACTTTTCCAAGCTGTTTGCTGATCTCAATAATTTTATCTGTTACTTGTTTTTTTGTAGAATAACCATTGATGATCTCCACCAGTTTCATGACCGGCACAGGATTCATAAAGTGCATGCCAATCACCATTTCAGGTCGCTTTATTGAAGAGGCGATTTTTGTTATGGAAATAGAAGAAGTGTTGGTAGCAAGAATGCAATCAGCCGGAGCTTTTTGATCTATCTGCTTAAAGATTTCAAGTTTTAGTTCCGTATTTTCTGTAGCTGCTTCTACAATAAGATTGGAATCCTTTACATGATCAATGGAATTGAATGTTTGAATATTTTTTAATGTTGAGTTTTTAATTTCTTCACTAACGGCTCCTTTTGATAATTGCCGGTCGAGATTTTTTGTAATGGTGTTGATGGCTTTGCTTAATTGTTCTTGCGAAATATCAATGAGGTTTACTTTAAAACCATTTTGTGCAAAAACATGCGCAATGCCATTGCCCATTGTGCCAGCACCAATAACTGAGATACCCATAAGACCCCCGGTAATTTCCTCAATGAGGAGTTTTTCTCAACCCCTAAAGGGGAGTTTTTCTCAACCCCTAAAGGGGAGTTTTTTGAAAACTCATTTTAGGGAAGAGTAATGTTTATAAAAAAATTACAGGCAAATGTAAGAAGTTCAGATTTTAATAAAAGAATGTCTAATTGATGCTATTATATACATAGTTAAACGGATACGCAAGGAACGATGCTATGAAATACAAAAGGTGGTGACAAAAAATTAACCACAACTTTAAGAGATTTACAAATAAATAAAACTATTGCGATCTAAGTTCCCCGCCTTAGGCGGGGACAGGGGTTTCTTATTGCTTATTTTTAAAATCTCCTCGCTTCCATGCCTGTATAAATTCAGACCAGGCTGCGGGATTGAAAATATTCATGGGCGGAGTTTGTCCAACATAACTCGCTTTGTTTGCCAAATTGCGGAATTGAATTTGAGTGGCTTCGCCGCCGTCACCGGGAACAGATTTCATCAATGTGCGTCGCTTGGCAGCATCAGTGTTTTTACGGGCAACTTCAATATCATCATCATTCACCTTGGCATTCACAAAATCTCTTGCAAACTGCTGAGGCGTTGGTCGCGGTCGAATAATAGTAGCGGGAAGATAGACTGTATCGGCGACCATCAACTGAACAATGCTGTATTGATTACCTTCAAGATTTTTTGGAATAGTAATTTGTTTGGGCTTATAACTTACGTGGCTGAAATCGATCACATCACCCTTTAATACAACAATAGAAAATACGCCCTGATTATTCGTGATCGTACCGCGGTTTTGCCCTTTCACCATTACACTCACCGCTGGTATGCCTACCAAGCTATCGGCTGTCATCACAATACCATATAACTGCACTACCGAATCACGAACGGTTTCAAATTGCGCCTTAGCAGTTGTTGGTATTATGAAAAAAGCAATTCCAATATATAATAGAATTTTTTTCATTGCCCCAAAATAAAGACAAGTTGCTTAAATCGAAAAACAAATACCACGATTGATGGTTACCTTTGCAATGAAAAAATGTTTTTTACAATCATTTTAACGAACCAGCGTCAGTAACCGTAAAAAAACTACAAAAATCAGACCCCACATGACCAATGAAGACATATTAAGAGCCCTAAGCAGTGTGCAGGAACCCGACCTCGGAAAAGATATTGTGACTCTTGACATGGTGAAAGATATAACTATTGACGGTAATTATGTTTCTTTTACCGTTGTGCTCACTACACCAGCCTGTCCGTTAAAAGATATGATCAAGAATGGGTGCGTCAATGCTATAAGGTCTTTGGTAAATAAAGATGCCGTAGTAAATGTAAAATTCACATCTAATACAACAACGAAGAGATCAGATGGCGGAGCTGTGTTGCCTAAAGTAAAAAATATAATCGCGGTGGTTAGTGGAAAAGGTGGAGTAGGAAAAAGCACAGTAGCTGCTAACCTTGCTTTGGCTTTATCGCAAGGTGGAGCAAAAGTGGGGTTAATGGATGCAGATATTTACGGCCCAAGTGTGCCCATTATGTTTGGGGTTCGAGGTGAGCGGCCGCTCATGATTGAAATTGGCGGAAAAGGAATGATAGCGCCGCTTGAACGTTATGGAATAAAATTGATGAGCATCGGTTTATTGGTTGATGAAAAAAGTGCAGTAGTATGGCGTGGCCCTATGGCAAGCAGCGCTATACGTCAATTTGTTACTGATGTGTATTGGGATGAATTGGATTACTTGGTAATTGATATGCCACCGGGAACAGGCGATATTCATTTAACATTAGTGCAAACTGTTCCTGTAACCGGAGCCGTGATTGTAACTACTCCGCAAGATGTGGCGCTGGCTGATGCAAAAAAAGGAATTGCTATGTTCGGGCAAGCTCAGGTCAATGTGCCCATCATCGGCTTGGTAGAGAATATGAGCTATTTCACACCTGAAGAGCTGCCCGATCATAAATACTATATTTTCGGAAAAGAAGGTGGTAAACATTTGGCCGATGAATATGATATTCCTTTTTTGGGACAGATACCCCTCGTACAAACCATTCGTGAAGGCGGTGATGAAGGTGTGCCGGTGATGATGAGCGACGATGAGAACAGTAAAAAAGCATTTTCCGACTTTGCAGCTCATGTAGTGCGTAGTATTTCTATGCGAAATGCGAATATTGAACAAGCAAAAGTCGCATCGGTGGTTTCATAAAGACGAAGTATTTTGCAGCAAATCAATAACTATGAAAAATTTTCGGGCTATCCTTTTTTTCTCAGCTATTTTGTTCATGACTTCTTGTTCGGTAAAAGTATTTTCAAAACAACAAACCGGTCATTTACCACCAGGTCAAGCAAAAAAAATCACAGGTAGTCAATCTGCAAGGGCTTATGCTCCGGGTCACAACAAGCATTAAGGATAATTTTTATTAGCCAGCTTTGGAATTCTTGTCATCGTCGGTTGCGTGCCACTTTTGTACTTTTTATCCTCTATTAAGCTTTCTTTCTTTCAAGCAAAGGCGCTAGGATTAATATAAAAGACGCTAAGTTTTCTTTGCGACTTAGCGAGACCTTAGCATCTTTGTATGAAATATTCTGAATTCAATTATGTATAATTACCCTCACTACAAAGAGCCAGACAAGACAAAATTGATTGAATTTATGTGTGCACATCCGTTCATTACTTTGATCGGTTGTGATAACAAAGGCAGAATTGAAGCCACTCAAATTCCCGTGTTGATCGAAGAAAAGGGGGATAGGCTTTTTATCTTCGGCCATATTGCCAAAAAATCGGACCATCACTATGCATTTGAAGAAAATCCAAATGTGCTTGCCATTTTTACGGGAGCGCATAGTTATGTAAGCGGCACTTGGTACAGCGGTAATCCTCACCAAGCATCCACCTGGAATTATATTTCAATACACGCACGAGGACAAATAAAATTTTTGGATGAATCTTTTTTAATTGAATTGCTAAAAAAGCTTTCGCTGCATTTTGAAAATAATAATACAGCTTCCTCAACCATTTATGATAACCTGCCAGTTGATTATAAAGAAAAATTGATCAAGGCTATTCTTGCTTTTGAAATTGAAGTAACTGAAATGGATAATGTTTTTAAGCTAAGCCAAAACCGGGATGAAAAGAGTTACGATAGCATTGTTCAGCAGTTAAAACAAAAGGAAGGTGATGCCAAACAGATCGGTGAGCTGATGGAGAAAAGAAAAGATCAAGTGTTTAAGTAATGAAACAATATGTTTTTATACTTCTTGTTTTTTGTATGAGTTGTTCTCCGCACAAACACTTTCAAAACATTCCTTTAGGGGGTACAGGGGTTTTTGATAAACAAGGCCATCGTGGTTGCAGAGGGTTGATGCCTGAGAATACAATTCCTGCAATGATCAAAGCGCTTGATCTTGGTGTAACTACGCTTGAAATGGATATTGCCATCACAAAAGATAAAAAACCAGTGTTATCACATGAGCCATGGTTCGCTCAAGAAATAACTACCAAACCTGACGGAAAGTATATGGGGGAACGGGAAGAACGCAAATTTGCTATTTACTGGATGACTTATGAACAGGTAAAAACTTTTGATGTTGGGCTGAAGCCACATCCGCGATTTCCGCAACAACAAAAAATGAAGGCTGTAAAACCTTTGTTGGCCGATGTGATCGACAGCTCTGAAAAACACGCTGTAGCAACTGGCAGACCATTGCCTTATTACAATATTGAAACAAAAACAAACTCTGAATTTGATTCAGTTTTTCATCCGAAGCCAGCTGAGTTTGTCGATTTGCTGATGATAGTGATCAAAGAAAAGGGAATTGAAGAAAGAGTGATCATTCAATCTTTCGATTTTAGAACATTGCAATATCTGCATCAAAAATACCCCACAATAAAAACGGCTATGCTGATCGAGGATTTTGATAAACGAGGTCTCGACGATCAAATAAAAGCATTGGGATTTATTCCAACAATTTACAGCCCAGACTACTCTTTAGTAAACGAAGATCTTATTCATCACTGCCACAAACAACAAATCAGGATCATTCCATGGACAGTAAATGATAAAGGCACGATTGATAAATTGAAATCAATGGGAGTGGATGGGATTATTTCTGATTACCCGAATCTTTTTGAATAGTTGCGTCGCCTTTTGCTATTACAATGTTTTCCTCTAAAACTTTTCCCTTCCTGTATCTTTGATCTTATGAATCTTTCTCTTGAAGGGAAAAATGCAGTCATTTGCGGAAGCACTCAAGGAATTGGTTTCGCCATTGCCGAAGAACTGGCCTTGCTTGGCGCCAATTGCACGTTGATCGCCAGGAATGAGGAAGCCTTGAAGGAAATTATTCACACTCTTGATACAGCATTAAGGCAGGAACATGGTTTTTTGGTTGCTAATTTTACTAAACCTGAAGAAGTTAAAAAAGTAATTGAAGAACATGTACAGCGACATGCAGTTCATATTTTAGTGAACAATACCGGAGGTCCACCTGCAGGCCTCATTGTTGATGCAAAGGAAGAAGATTTTATAAAGGCTTTCAACCAGCATCTTATTTGCAATCATATTCTTACAAAAGCAGTCATAACTTCTATGAAAAAGGAGGGTTATGGCCGCATCATCAATATTATTTCAACATCGGTAAAGATCCCTTTGAAAAATTTGGGTGTATCCAACACGATCCGAGGCGCAGTAGCTTCATGGGCAAAGACAATGGCCAATGAGCTGGGACCATTTAATATTACAGTCAACAATCTTTTGCCAGGAAATATCACCACTCAAAGGTTGGCTTCTATCATTGAGACAGCGGCAAAAAAAGGAAATGTAGTGATAGAGGTAGTCGAAAAGAATATGAAAGATGAAATACCTATGAAACGCTTTGGTGACCCTTCTGAAATTGCTGCAGTAGCGGCTTTTTTAGCATCACCAGCTGCATCCTATGTGAGCGGGGTAAGCATTCCTGTTGATGGAGGAAGAACTGGAAGCATTTAAAATGTTTAATAGCAATATTCAATAATCAATGCTCAATTCTCAATTTCACAACAATCTCGCATTTGCAAAACAGCTCGATACCCAGGATCCTCTCAAAAATTTTCGCGAAAAATTCATCATCCCTTGCATCAATGATCAGGAACAAATTTATTTTCTTGGAAACTCATTGGGACTTCAATCAAGAAATGTAAAAAATGAGCTCAATAAAATTTTAGATGAATGGGCCAGCTATGGTGTGGAAGCTTTTTTTATCGGTGAAAACCCATGGATCAATTTTCATGACAAGCTCACACAACCTCTATCAAAAATTGTTGGTGCCTTGCCATCCGAAATTACAGTAATGAACCAGCTTACTGTCAACCTTCATTTAATGATGGTAAGCTTTTATCAACCCAGTGGCAAGCGAAATAAAATACTCTGTGAAGCAAAGGCTTTTCCCAGTGATCAATATATGTTTGAAACGCATATACGCTATCATGGATTCAATCCTGATGAAGTTTTAATTGAAGTACAACCACGGGAAGGAGAACATCTGCTCAAAACGGGTGACATATTAGATGCCATTGAAAAACATAAAGATGAACTGGCTCTTGTATTATTTAGCGGAGTGCACTATTACACAGGTCAGGCCTTTAATGTCAAAACAATTACTGACGCAGCTCATCGGGTGGGCATTATAACCGGCTTTGATATGACCCATGCTGTTGGCAATATTTCTTTGCAATTGCATGATTGGAATATTGATTTTGCTTGCTGGTGCAGTTATAAATATCTCAATGCCGGACCGGGTGCAATTGGGGGTGTTTACATTCATGAGCGCTATCATCGTGACAAAAATCTAAAACGGTTTGCAGGGTGGTGGGGCTATGATAAATCCACCCGATTTAAAATGGAAAAAGGTTTCAAACCTATTCCAACGGCCGAAGGCTGGCAATTAAGCACGCCATCTTTATTATTGTATGCATCACAAAAAGCAGCTCTGGAAATTTTTGAAGAAGCAGGTTGGGAAAATATACTAGCTAAGCAAAAATTACTGACCAATTATTTATGGTTTATACTAGATGAGATCAATAGAGCCTCTGCTCAAAAAATAATCGAATTCATTACTCCTCGTCAGGAAAATGAAAGAGGTTGCCAGGTTTCTATGTTTATGCTTGAAAAAGGAAAAGGGATTTTTGAAGAATTAGGCAGACAAGGGGTGATCAGTGATTGGCGTGAGCCAAATGTGATCAGGATAGCACCGGTGCCTTTGTACAATAGTTTTGAAGATGTGTGGCGATTTGGAAATATTATCCAAAATATTTTAAGCTCGTAATTGCTTATAACGATATTTCAAACATCGAACTTCGAACATCGAATCGCAAACAGTATCTTCGCCGCATGACCCGCCAGCAACTTGTTGACCAAATTTTCACTAAACGATCTTACCTGTGCATTGGTCTCGATACTGATATTGAAAAAATTCCAAAACATCTTTTATCAACCGCCGATCCCATTTTCGAGTTCAACAAACAGATCGTTGATGCAACCAAAGATCTTTGTATAAGCTATAAGGTCAACACTGCTTTTTATGAGGCCATGGGCGTAAAGGGCTGGGAAGCCTTGGAAAAAACAGTGAATTATATTCCTAAAGAACATTTTAAGATTGCTGACGCCAAACGAGGCGATATTGGAAACACTTCTTCTCAATATACAAAAGCATTTTTTGAAACATTGAATTTTGATGCCATTACGGTGGCTCCTTATATGGGCGAGGACAGTGTAAAACCTTTTTTGGAATATGATGGCAAATGGGCCATTGTGCTTGGGCTTACCTCGAATGATGGCGCTAAAGATTTTGAATTGCAAAGATTTGTTACAAAAACTGATCTGTTGGATGAAGGCATTCATATTGAAAAGCAGGACAAAAAATTTTTGTATGAAATGGTTTTGGAAAAAGTTTCTAAATGGGGAGCTCCGGATAGTTTGATGTTTGTGATCGGTGCAACACAACCCAACGAGTTTGTAAATATTCGGCAGATCACACCTAAACATTTTTATCTTGTTCCTGGTGTAGGCGCACAAGGCGGCAGCTTGAAAGAAATTTCTGAAAAAGCAATGATTGATGATTGCGGGATTTTAGTCAACGTAAGTCGTGCAGTTATTTATGCTTCTGATAAAGAAAATTTTGCTGAGGAGGCGAGATCTGTCGCAAAGCAGTATCAAAAAGAAATGGCTTGTTACCTCACAAAATAACTTCTTTTCTATCGCCAAAATAAAAAGCCTCACAATAGTAAGGCTTCAAATTCTATTATTCTGAATCCTGTATTCTTCTAATTCTCAATGTTACTTATTCTTCGGCTTCTCCAGAAAGTATTCAAATCTTTTTCCTGTTACTTCAGCCATATCCGGAATATGATCTACTTTGTATTCACCAGCATCGAGCTTTTTCTTGGTTTCGCTGAAAGCTTGCAAAGTGAGCTCAATATCCTCATCCGTGTGCACAGCCGTAGGAATTAAGCGATAAATAATATTTCCTTTCGGAATAACTGGATATACGACGATCGAGCAAAATATTTTGTAATTCTCACGCAGATCCATCACCATGGCGGTAGCTTCTTCCACACCTCCTTTCATATACACCGGTGTTACGACAGAATCGGTTTTGCCGATATCAAAGCCTCTTTTTTTCAAACCGTTTTGAAGCTTAAGAGCATTTTCCCATAACTTTTCTTTCATTTCTGGTTGTGTTCGCAATAATTCTAATCTCTTCAAGTTGCCAATAACCACAGGCATAGGCAAGCTCTTAGCAAAAATTTGCGAACGAATATTGTACCGTATGTAATCAATGATATTTTTTTCACCGGCTACAAAAGCCCCGATAGATGCCATAGATTTGGCAAACGTAGAAAAATAAAGATCAATCTTATCCTGCACACCTTGCTCTTCACCGGCACCAGCGCCGGTTTTACCTAACGTGCCAAAACCATGAGCATCATCCACCAACAAACGAAATTCATAATTGTCTTTTAGTGAAGTGATCTCTCTCAGCTTGCCTTGATCACCAGCCATTCCAAAAACCCCTTCAGTGATCACTAAAATGCCGCCGGCTTTTTGTTTTTCAATCAGAGCAGTAGCTCGTTCCAATTGTTTTTTAAAATCATTAATATCATTATGCTTAAAAACATAACGATGGCCGGGGTGTAAGCGCAAACCATCAATAATGCAAGCATGACTTTCCGCATCATACACAATTACATCATGACGGTTACATAGCACATCTATGATGCTTACCATTCCCTGATAGCCATAGTTTAATAAAGCTGAATCTTCTTTTGCTTCGAATTGTGCCAGCTCTCTTTCTAATTGCTCATGATAGTTGCTGTTACCACTCATCATACGGGCACCCATAGGCAAGGCCAAGCCATATTCTTTTGCAGCCTCTGCATCCGCTTTTCTCACTTCAGGATGATTGGCCAAACCAAGATAATTATTCAGGCTCCAAACAATCATTTCCTTGTCGCGAAATTTCATTCGGCTGCTAATTTCTCCTTCCAACTTTGGAAAGGTAAAATAGCCATGAGCTCTTTTCCGATGTTGACCAATATTTCCGTAGTGTTTTAATAATTTCTCAAAAATGTCTGCCATATTGGGTATAGGGGTTTTAATTTTAAAGCATGTAGCAATCCCATCTAAAAGCTTCCATTGTTGTCTCGATAAAATAGTTAGGCTCTAAGAATCCGCTTGGGGTTCATATCGCACTATCATTATTGATTTTCAAAATGTTACAACTAAAAAATCAGCACTCTCAGCAGTTTAAGCCGGCGCAAATGTAAGATATTTGAAGGTAATAGCCAGTGAGATCCGTCAATGAATGCACTCGATAAATATTCACTAATGTGCAAAAAATTTGAAACAACATTGTCAAAATACCCGTGTTGCAATTAGCAATTCGCCAGAATTCGTGAGCTCTTACTTAAACCGCAAAACTTCCAGTGCTATTTTCCATCCATTTTTTTCTCTTCGCCAAATGCGCAGATAACCATCTTGTTTATCATTGATAGTTATTGTGCCATAAACATAACCTAGATCTTTAGCGGGTGATATTCCAAATCCAAGGATAGTATAATTTATGTTTCCGGGAAGCGAATCAAGCAATGCGTTTCTTTCTTTTGCATTGGTTGCTGGCAAAAAACCAGTATAGTTTATTCTGCTTTGTGAGGAGAGGAATGAATGATAGGCGCCGGCACCTTGATTTGCATAAGCCTGTATAAATCTTTCTTCTGTCCCTTTTAAAGATTGCAAATTGTCATCCTTTATTTTTAACTTTTCCTCATTCACTTTCTTTATTGGCATCGTTTCTCTTTCTAACGAATAGTTAATGCCAAGATCAATCAAAAATTTCCATTCTCCATTGATAAGATGCCAAACAGTAACAAAATGACCTCTTGCAACAGGATTGTCCTTAAGACTGTTTTGGTAGAATTTCCAAGGGCCTGTTGTAAATCCAAAATCATTGCCAGCCGAAATTTCTGCATATTCTGGTTCCCAGGAAAGTATGCCTGGTCTTCTTTCACTTTTGGTGAAAAGTTCGAGCCCGTTTACAGGCTTGCCTTTATCATATACAATCCCAGAACTGTCAATGAATTTCATAAATGCTTCCTTGGTGCTTACCACCAAGGAAGTATTCGCGAAATTTTTTTCAGCTTGTATCAAGCTGTCAATAGAACGTTGGGCAATAGCCTTTGATGAAATAAAAGAAATGGCAATAAGCCAAAAATATTTTTGCATGTAGAGTTATTTAATGATTAAGTGGCGGTAAAATAATAGCAATTGAATTTCTTTACTATGAATGCCACTAAATTTACGCCTTCAAATAACGAATATGAAAAAGATTGGACTATTGGTTGTCGCATACCTGTCATTAATTGCAGTTTTTGCACAACCTGCCGCAAAAACCACTCCCATTCAGCGTCCTAAGCTGGTTGTAGGCATTGTAGTTGACCAGATGCGTTGGGATTTTTTGTACCGGTATTATGAGCGTTATGGAAGCGGTGGCTTTAAACGATTGATCAATGATGGTTTTTCCTGCGAAAATGCAATGATCAATTATATTCCTTCTTTTACAGCAGTTGGTCATGCTACCATATTTACAGGTTCAGTACCTGCTATAGATGGGATTGCCGGTAATGACTGGATTGATCAGCTTACGGGCAAACATTATTACTGTACGGATGATAGCACTGTGCAGCCCGTAGGAGCGGCCCGGGCAGTTGATGGAAAAATGTCGCCCAGAAATTTACTTGTATCAACGATCACAGATGAATTACGGATAGCTACAAATTTTCAGTCGAGAGTAGTTGGCGTATCGATGAAGGACAGAGCTTCAATTTTACCTGCAGGCCATTCTGCGAACGCAGCGTTCTGGCTTGATGATTCCACCGGTCATTTTATTACTAGCACCTATTACATGAAAGAACTTCCTGAGTGGGTTGTGAAATTCAATAATCAAAATCGAATCAATCAACTAATCGAAAAAGGGTGGAACACTTTATATCCTATTAACACCTACAAGCAAAGTGACGCCGACAATAAAGAATATGAGGGAAAATATCCCGGCGAAACAAACACGTCATTTCCGCATGATCTGAAAACCAGTTATTCGAAAAGTAAATACAGTTTTCGGCCTACTCCATTTGGTAATACCATTACTTTAGAATTTGCAAAGCAAGCATTGGAGGCCTATCAATTGGGCAGGGGAGTGGCAACTGATTTTTTAACGATCAATTTCGCTTCTACCGATTATGTAGGTCATCAATTCGGACCTAATTCAATTGAAATAGAGGACACTTATTTGCGGCTTGATAAAGACCTTGTAGATCTGTTTCAAACATTGGATACAAAGATTGGCAAAGGTCAATACCTTGTTTTCCTGACAGCTGATCATGGTGTAGCGCATAATATCGGGTTTATGCAGTCGCACGAGTTGCCGGCAGACTTTTGGTATGCCACCCGCATCACGGATTCGCTAAATAAAATGTTATCTGCAAAATTTCACATTTCTTCATTAGTGCGTTCTATCACGAACTATAAGGTAAACTTTGACCTGAATAAAATTGCTGCTGAAAATTTGAATTTTGATTTGATCAAAAATGCGACTGTTGACTATTTGCAGAGACAACCGGGAATTTCTTTTGCTGTCAACATGGATTTTATTGGAAGATATCCTATTCCTAAACGCTTACAGGAAATGATGATCAATGGATATTATTTTAAACGAAGCGGACAAGTACAGATTATCTTAAATCCCGGTTGGTTTGATGCTTACAGTAAAACAGGCACCACCCATGGTACTTGGAATCCTTACGACACACATATTCCTCTTCTGTGGTATGGATGGAATATCAAGCCCGGTAAACTAAATCGAGAAGTATATATGACAGACATTTCTCCCACACTCGCCGCGCTCCTGCATATACAAATGCCAAATGGTTGTATTGGGCATGTCATAGAAGAAATAGTTAAGTAATTCAAGATATTAATTAATAATTATTAATTAGTAATTATTAATTATCGATGAATGCCTGCTACCAAATTATTTCTGTTTTTGATGATTGATGTTTAAAGCTTTAAGAATATCGTCGAGATAATCGGTTTGCAATTGTTGTATTTCCAGCAGTCGTTGATTTTGATGAATGATCAGATGATCGATCTTCTCATGCAACAGCTTTATTTCAAGCTCGGCTTTTAGATTTATTTTATAATCGTTTTGCGACCGTTTCCTGTCTTTTTCTTCTTTACGGTTTTGGCTCATCATGATCACCGGCGCTTGTATAGCTGCGAGACAGGATAAAATAAGATTTAATAAAATGAACGGATAAGGATCAAAGGGTTTTTTTACCAGCAACAGAATATTGACACTCATCCAAAGTAAAAGGAACAAGAAGAAAAAAATAATGAATGTCCAACTGCCTCCAAAGCTTGCAATTTTATCTGCAATGCGTTGACCCCGCGTCAACTCTTTACTCATTTCTTCTTCAAGATCCCTCGCCAATAACTCATTTTTCGTAATGCTGTCAAGTACCTGGGTTTCCATCTCACTGAGCTCAGTGTTTTCCTGCTTCAGCAAAGAGGCCAAATATTTTTTTCTATACTCATTCAGGCTTTGGACAGAGATATAAGAGTCTTCATTAAAATCAGGAATATCCTTTTGGATCAGATCAAGCAGCTCTTTTTTAAGAAATCGACCCTTGTATAATTCATTTAAAGGAAATTTCTTTTTACTAACCTGACAGGTGGCAGTATTCATAGTCCATGTTTTCAACTATGAAGTTATGCAGAAATAAAAATGACATTATGAGAAAGATCATATAAAGATAAAAAGTTCAACTGCACCCAATTTTTATTCAATTTCATCTGTAATTTCAAGAAGATCATTGTCGCGAAATCAACCATCGTTCCCTTTCTGGTTTTACGGTCATCTTTTATATCTACAGTTTTTTTTGTTTTTAGGTCAATCACTTTAATACCTATATCATACTGGTTACCGACTGCATAGTAATTGTCATAGATCACATATTTTGTATTCTTATTGATAAAATAAATATAGTTCAGATCTTTTCCCTCAAAACAACTTCTCACTGGGTGGTTTGATCCCCAACAAACGGATATAGATAGTGGTTTGACCACGATGATGTGTTTGGTGCTCGAATGCCTTCAATAGCCAGGCAAATCTTGTTTCTTCTAAATTCCGATTTTTTACTTTCTCTTCTAGTTTCGATGCGTCCATGTTTTTGATGGCGTCAATGGCATAATCATAACCGGTCGTTACAAAATATCTTACTGAATCAGCAGATTGGGCCGAAGCCCTTGCTTCCAAGTTTTGCCCTTGCCAGATTCTTTCTTTACCTGTTCCGTAGGAAACCATAATAATAATATCTTGTGCTAGATGCAGCATTTGCTGACTGAAACTCCGGATGCTGTCCTGTGCTTTAAATCCATATTTGTCTTTTGGCATTGCATCGAGGTATTCAAGTGTATATGCTTTAGCTCGTTCCCACTCTTTTACCAGTTGGGATTTTACATTTTCGGCAAATTGAGCATGAGCTAGCATACAAAAAAGGAAAATAAAAACGCCGGTAAGGGAAAATGATTTCCTCATAATTCTTATTTGCAGATTAACAAGATTGTTAGTGTCATAAAGAAAGTCACCGTGAACCGAAACTGAAGTTATGCCCTTTTGCTGAATAGCGTTCCTTCAGTTGAAACTAAAGGGAATAAGTGAGCGGTACATTGAAGATTATTCGCCAGCCAGCCCGTCAGCAAAATGCATGTTGTAAGAAAGCTTTATTGTTCATACTGAAGAGTCTCTTACTTAAATAACCCCTTATAAACATTTTGCAGCCCTATATATTTTCATGCTTTTTTTAGAGATACCGTGTCAGCCTTTAAATTTTTTAAAAATCGTTGTCGCTATATGGCCACCAAAACCAAATGTATTATTCATGGCGTAGTTCACTTCTCTCGCTTGTGCATTACGTAAGGTCAAGTTGAATATATCTTTAAAAGCCGGCTCAATATCAATAGAATTTATCGTCGGTGGTACAATATTTTCCTGAACTGATTTTATGGATGCGATTGCTTCAACTGCACCCGCTGCACCCAATAAATGACCTGTCATTGATTTTGTAGCGCTGATATTTATCTTGCTTTCTTTTCCGAAAATTCTTTCTGCTGCTTTTAGTTCGCTAACGTCGCCTTGTTGTGTAGAAGTGGCGTGGGTGTTTAAGTAGTCGATATCTTGAGCGCTGATTTGTGCGTCATCTAATGCTGCAAGCATGCCTAAATAAGCTCCTTCGCCTTCCGGATGTGTTGCTGTTAAATGATAGGCATCAGCAGCCATGCCGCCGCCAACGATCTCTGCAATAATATTTGCACCTCTTTTTTTAGCGTGTTCTAATTCTTCTAAAATGATGGCTCCTGCACCTTCTCCCATCACAAAGCCATCCCGATTTACATCAAAAGGTCTCGATGCAATTTGCGGATCATCGTTTAATGTGGATAAAGCTTTTGAAGCATTAAAACCGCCTACAGAGCTTTCTGTGATCGGTGCTTCTGAACCTCCTGTAATGATCATATTGGCTTTATTCCATCGTATGTAATTAAACGCATCGATAATCGCTGTATTAGAAGTTGCACAAGCCGATACGGTAGTAAAATTTATTCCTCTTAATCCATATTTAATTGAAATGATGCCCGAAGCGATATCCACGATCATCTTCGGAATAAAAAAAGGATTAAATCTTGGTGTTCCGTCACCCTGAGCAAATTCCGTTACTTGTTGCTGAAAAGTATTGATGCCGCCATTTCCCGAACCCCATATTACGCCAATTTTGTTTCTATCAAGCTTATCAAATTGTACATTGGCATTTTGTATCGCTTCTTTCACGGCAATTAAAGCGTACTGTGTAAATAGATCATACCTTCTTGCTTCAGCTTTTTCAATATGGCTTAGCGGATCAAAATCCTTGAGCTCACAAGCAAACTTTGTTTTGAATTTAGATGTATCAAATTTTGTTATAGGAGCTGCGCCGCTTTTCCCATTGATTAGTGAGTTCCAAAAATCGTCGACGTTATTTCCAATCGGTGTTAATGCTCCCATTCCTGTTACAACTACTCGTCTCATTAATTATTCAGTTAAATCTTTAATGATTGTTTGTTTAATTTGCTGAAAGTCTTTTTCATTAGTGAGCCGGGTAAGCTGTAATGAAGCCAGCATATTTGTTATGATCATGATCGCTTTTATTCTGGTAGAAATTTGAAACTTGAATTTCTTTTTTGATTTTCCTTCATCCAATATTTCGATCACCCATTGCAGGATATTATTCACCAATTTTTTAAGCTCCAGTTGAACCTCTTCCTCTACAGTATAGAGGTCTGTTGATAAAGATCCCACTAGGCAAATTTTATTTTCTGATTTTGCAGTGGAATAGATTGATAAAAAACTGTTCAACTTGTCGAGCGGTTCTTTCTTGGAATTTTTCTGTTTTAGTATCTCAAGCTGTTGAATATGCGCCCTGACTATGGATACACCTAATGATGTTTTCGTGGGAAAATGATAATGAATGGAAGCATTTTTTATCTTGAGCTGTTTTGAAATATCAGAAAAGCTAAAGGCATTATATCCCTTTTCTCGGATTAAAGTATCGCCTATCCTGATTATTTCGCTTCTGGTGTCCATTGCCAAATGGCAAATATACCTACCTATTAGTAGGTAGTCAAATTTTTACAATATTTTTCTTTTTGTTGATTTTTTTGATTTATAATCAGGAGTTTAATCAGCCGCTATTTCACAAATAATTTCTACCAATTCTTTTGGTTTGCTGAAAAATGGCGAATGGCTTGTAGCCATGCTGTACACTTTTTTGCAGGGCGTTTCTGTGTACATTATTTTTTGAATATAGGGAGTTACTGCACGATCCTCTGTGCACTCAATATAATATCGTGGAACGCTTCCAAAATTTTCTTCGGTGAGACTAAGAGTGGCAATCGCTGACTCCACAGGCTCGTTGCTTAAAATGTATTTAGCCATTTCAGCAATGTCCTGCTCACAATCATGGTACAAACCCTCTTTATAAATAACAGGTTGTAAAGTGTGCGAATTGGTTTCAGGATGCTGCGTCACATAAGGCTTTAGCCAGCCTTGTGTATCCTGTACCGAATATTCTTTTTGCGTTTTTCCATTAGGAATTAGGTAAGCAGCCAAATAAATAAGCTTTTCAATTTTGTGTGGACGGTATTCAGCAGCTTGTGAGATCATGATTCCGTTTTTACTATGTCCGACTAAAATTACTTGTCCTTCAATACTGTCAATTAAGTCACAAATTTTTTCAACAGTATCTTGCATCAGAACCCTTTCAATAGGTGTTTTGTCTTTACCCATTCCCGGTAAATCAATGGCAAACACAGTGTGCCCCTCGCTTTCTAATAATGGTGCTACTTTGTGCCAGTTCCATGCGCTGTGCCAGGAGCCATGGATAAGAATAAAATTTTTCATTGTAATTATTTTGTGGAGGCAAAAATAGAATGGTGGAAAAGCTAAGACAACCCGATACTTGCTGAGATTATTCTTGAGGTGATTTAGATGCTTTGCATCCACTCGCTTTCCGCTATACTTTTATTAGCAACTATTATATGCCTCACTGATAATTAAATTGAAAAGAGGCGTTTACTCCGCTTGCTCTAAAGGTCAAATTTTTACTTATTTCTACATTGATGTCTTCTACCTTGTCAAGTAATGTAAAATAAATCGCTTTTAATTTATACTTTCTATTTTGTTGAACCGAGCAAATGATCTCAAGTCTATTGTTGGTAAAACGATGTCCTATTTGTGAAAAACCAAAATATTTTAAAGTCTCAGCTAAATATTCAAATTCTCCATCTGTCAGGATTAGTTCAATTTTTTCGATATTGTCATATAGCTTGTCAAATCTTTTCCTTCTTACTTTTTCCCTGAATTGCTCTGCTGTAATCTCCGATTTTATTTCGCTTTCAATAAATCCACATATTTTTAAAAACTCCATCGTTTTTTCTTCAACATATGGACGAAACGTTTCCTGTAGATCAGCATTAGATAGATATAGATTGTAGTTGAAAGGAATAATTTTTCCTTCAGATTCATATTCATTTACCTTAAGTTGAGTGTCCCGCTTATTGGTCTTTATCAGTCGATTAATTTTATTGATGTCACCTAATATTTTTGTTTTAAAAACTATACCTACATCACCAAATTTGTCGCCAAGCTGGGCATTAGTTTTTTTGTTAGAACTGGACGCAAAAACTTCTATATAGGAATCTCGCCCTAGCAGATATTTTCCTGTCCAACTATCAGTTAAAGTTTTACTCGATGATTCTCTAGTATCTGCAAATACCTTGGATATGAATTCATGCTTAAACAAGTTTTCATAGGTAATGGAGTCAATACAAAAGAAAACGTGATTAATATCGACTTTAATGGAATCACCTGTCTGGCCAATTAATTGTCCAAAACAGGAAACGAATACAATTATAAGTAAAACTCTAATTTTCATAAATGTATTACGGCTACCGTTCAGGGCATTTGTGCTGCTAGGCATTTCATATTATCCCTCTTCATGCGGGATTCAGCGCTCCTGGCAACAGTTGCTCAGCCTTATTACTAAAGATAAAAAATTACCGGCTTTCGCTCAGTGGGTTCTTTTGTCGATCTTGTTTAGACTTCAAATGGGGTTCGGCAAATTGATCCTGCCAGAACTAGAATATCAACCAGGAATTATTCGAAATTTATCCGTGCCGCGAACTCGTTCAAGTTGTGTTCCATAAGGCAAATTGAGATATGGAATTATCGCTCTATCGTAATTGGCAATTGTATTTACATCATAAATAGCAGAATTATTTGGATCGTCTATGTAGTCTTGATCCTCTGTCCCTGAAAAAAATTGCCAGCCACTATCAAGGTCATTGTTAGGCTCATCGCGAAACATATAATCCACAAGTTCTCCTTCTACAGTAATTTTATTAGTTGCGATACAACCACCCATTGGCTCTATAAGTTTAATTATGTCTTCAGCTTTAAGCTTAAAGTTTTTATTTGCCATGTTGTTTAAATATGTTTGAAATTACATGCTGCGTTCAGGTATTTCCTATTGGACATTTTACAGGCACGCTAGCCAGCCATCCAAATGTTGTGGAATGAACACCGTTTCTAAAGATAAAAAAAAATCTACCTGCTTGTCGCTCGGTAGATTCTATTGCCAAATAGTATGGTAGTTAAAAAGCTTTTGAGTTCCTGATATATTCTTTTGCTTTTTCCAAGACTTCATCTTTGCCGGCTGCAATTCCCTGTTGAGTAGGGTATGCAAAGATGTCGGGAACTATTCCAATACCTTGGGTTTCTTTTCCATCCGGATAAAAAATGCCGAGGCCTGAGAAAGGAGAAGAAAAACCTCCAGGAAAAGGAACCCTGCTGATATCGCCATCTGCACCAGCCGTTTGACTGCCCATTACCACAGCGCGGGGAGCCGTTCTTAATGCCATAGTGGTGTATTCAGCCGAGCTTTGAGTTTGTTCGTTTATTAGAATAACGATTAAGCCTTTATAAGTTTTAATGCTATCGGCATCACTAGCGCCATTTTTTATATAACCAATGTATTTGAATGCTCCGGGATAATTAAAGTCGGGTCCTGTGTATCTCACAAATGGAGTATATGCCGGTTTCAAATATTTACCCATAGCGTATGGCATAAATTCGTTTGGATAATTTCGAATGTCTATTATGATGCCTTTAGTATTCATGAACTTTTTAAATATCACAGGCAGTGAATCTGTTTGAATCTTTCCAATATTAATGTACCCTATATCGTCAGACAATAATTGATACATGGGCATTCTCCATGTGTCACCATTTTTGAAGGGAGGCCTATAATACAAATGCATGATCCCCTTTTTAATCTGGCCCTCTCTTTTATAACCAATGATCAATGAGTCGTCTTTGCTAAAAAATAAAAATCTCCAAAGAAAATTCCTGTCTGCTGCAGTTGGGTTGGAAGCACAGATATAGGGGTCGAAGGTTTTTCTTATTTCTGCAATGGATTTTCCATTCACCGTTATAATCTCATCTCCCGGTTTTACCGTTTCAAAATGTGCTAAAGAATCATCGAGATAACCCCTAACGATCACTTTTTTGTTGATGGTTTTAAAATCAAGAGCTGGTCCCTTCATACCAGTCCAGTTGTTCAGTATCGAATCTCTATAGATGCTGGCATGTGTATCATGCACCCTATTGATCAACCGCCAGCAGGTAAGACGATAATCAAGCGCAGACCGGTTAGCAACAAACTCAGGCAGAAATTCTTTTAAAAGATCTGACCAGTTTTCCTTGAAAAGATGTTTATACGGGAAAAAATATTCTATGATATTCCAATAGCGGAACAAAGCCAGAATTCTAATGCCATCATCTTCGGCCGGTACCGATTTGTAGCTCGCTTCCTTTGCAAAACTCGGATTACCTTCATCAGCCGGGCCTACATAGTAATTACTATCTCTGTTGCGGTGCAGGTAAATATTGCTTAGCTTTTTTGCAAGCTTTTCTGAAAACAGGTTTTTGTCAGCCAACCACTCGAGATTGGGCTTTGAATAAAGATTACTATCGTTGATTGGCGCAACTGCAGAATATTTGTTTTCATCTCCCAGGGTGTTAAACCAATTAAATAATACCTCATCTCTTTTTAATTTGTTTTCCGCTTTTAGCACAGGAGGGAGGATGCTGAAAAGGCAGGAGTCAAAATTATAACTGCCTTTGGCTACATCGGGATGATAATATTTTAAAAAGCCCCATGTTTTCCCCAGTACAAAAAGATTTTCCTTCTGCTGGTCTGACAGAGGGCTGCTAATCTTTACACCCGAGGAAATTAGCTCTGGTCGTAGATTAATTTTTTGAGCAGAAGTTAATTGAGCTATACTGAAAGCGGGCGCCAACAAGCAAGCACTAATGATAAGAATCGTATAACGCATGGTGATAATTTAAATCGGTAAAAAATCCGGGATAAAAGTTTTTATCCAAAAAACAAACGGCAAATTAGAAAGGAATCAATAACCAAACAATATAACGAAAGTTATAGTGGATGAACAGGCCGTAAATAGCCCGACGGTTTGATCGCTATGATATTTTGTGATTCTTCAGCCCGGAACAGAAGCCGATTGAAAAACTCATGCTTGCCAGCAGGCAGGGAAATTGAAGTTAAGATATACAGCATGTATTAAGAATCTTCGATTGTTGATGAAGAATTTATTGAAATCTTCAATCGTCCTGAAATTTTCAAATACGTCGTCTCCTAAATATTCAGTCTCATAGGAAGCAAGAATTTTGGAGGACCGAATTTTAACGATATCATTTAACAATAATGTTGTTTCCAAAGTTGACAACTCAGAAAAATGAAAAATTTCTCGTTTAGGATTATCTAGATCATATAATAGACACTCGATCATTAAATATTAGCTGTAGTGCTTTTGCATCAGGCTTTTAAATTTTGTATTTGGACACTGATGAATCAATAACCAACTCTAAACCAAAACGATTTCTTTATTATACTTCTTTATTATACTTCGCCCTGTATCCTAAAGGAGATAAGCCGGTTATTTTTTTAAACACTTCTCTGAATGCTTTCACATCTGAATAGCCTACTTCGTACATTACTTCATTAATTGTTTTGCGAGTGGTTTCAAATGCTTTTTTTGCTGATTCAATTCTTACTCTTTGCAAATATTCAATAGGAGTATTCCCGGTCGCTTTGATAAACCTCCTGTCGAAGTTTCGCCTGCCCATAGAGAATTTGGAGGACAAATGTTCAACAGATATTTTTTCATCAAGGTTATTTTCAATATAGGCTTGCGCTTTTTTCACGACTTCATCTCCATGTGACTTTTGTCCTGTAAATATTATAAATGCCGACTGACTTTGCCGGTCCATCTCAATCTGAAAAATTTTGGAACAATAAATAGCTGTTTGCCTGTCATAATATTTCTCTATAAGATAAATAACCAGGTTCAGAAAAGAATAAGCACCGCCATTGGTATAAATTCCATTTTCATCCGTAATCAATTTATCAGTTTGTAAATTCACTTTTGGGAACATGGTTCTGAAAGTATCTCCTGCAGACCAATGTGTAGAGCAGGTCTTTCCATCCAGCAAACCTGCTGATGCAAGCAGAAACGCACCGGTGCACATACTTGCTATTTCAGCGCCGTGTTTATATTGTTTCTCAATCCAGTCAATCAGCAATTCGTTTCCATTCACGACTTTTTTATAATCACGAATCAATGAAGGGATAATGATGAGATTGGTTTTGGTGATAGCTGAAATATTATTTTGTGGCGTTACCGAAAACAAACCCTCGTAAACCTCCGCTTTTTTTGAAATACCTGCTAATTCAATCTTAAATAATTCTTTCTTGCCAGTTTCTTTCCGGTAAGCATTGGCTCTTGTAAATATTTCATAACTACCTACTATACTGGCTATCGTGCTGAGGTTGCTTTGCCCGTCAGGGACTATTATGGTAATATGTTTCATATGTTATTTTTTTTAATTGTCGAACGATCCGCTGAATAATGAACTTATCACTCAAAATATAAAAATGCCAATCACTTTTTTTGACTCACTGTCTATGGATTATCTCATGAATAACGTATTTCCCGGGAGCCGTTTATTTGATTTACCCGATCCGTTGGTTCACAAAAAACTGATGCAGCGATAAAATATCTTTCATTCTCTGATTGCCAAAGATAGAAATTTGCATTGTCCAAATCAACCCACTATAAAGTCCATTTTCCACCCCACCTGAGTAATATTTAGACAATAGTTTTGTGTCCGAAGGACATTCACTAAAAAAAATAAAAACATGGAAAAAAAAATCATTTTAATTACAGGAACAAACAGCGGTTTTGGTTGGCTTACGGCTAACAGTTGCGCTGCTTTAGGGCACAAAGTATACGCTACTATGCGTGATACAAAAGGTCGTAATGCTGACAAAGCAAAGACATTGGCTCAGCAGGCAAACATAGAGGTATTAGATGTAGACGTTACAAATGGAAAATCAATAACGGATGCGGTTGCAACGATCATTAAAAAAGAAGGTAGAATTGACGTGCTGGTAAATAATGCAGGGATTTACGCCACTGGAATTGCTGAAACGTTTACAGCAGATGATCTGGACAAAGTAATGGATGTGAATGTTACAGGATACTGGAGAGCCATTAAAGCAGCTTTACCGCAAATGCGTAAGCAGGGAGAAGGATTGATCATTAATGTTTCAAGCATAGCAGGCCGTTTCTCCTTTCCTTTTCAAATGGCTTACAATACTGCTAAGTTTGCTATAGAAGGCTTAACAGAAGGCATACATTATGAAGTAAGGTCACTGGGTGTGGATGTTGTGATAGTACAACCAGGAGCGTTTCCTACTGAAGTTTGGAGAAAAATAGTACCCGGTTCAGATGCTGCTGTAATTACCGAATACGGTGACCTGGCAAAAGTTCCCGAACAAATTGGAGCAGGCATCGGGCAAATGTTTGAAACCCTGAAACCAGACCCACAGTTGGTTGCAGATGCAATTGTAAAACTGATTAATACACCCGGTGGGAAAAGACCATTAAGAACTGTTGTAGATCCTGCTACCGGAAGCTTCTCGGAAATTGCAAATAAACATGTGAAAGAGCAATACGAGAATTTTTTAACTGCATTTGGTATGCAGGCAATGTTGAGCTAATATTTAAACTATACACGTATTTCAAAAAACAAAAATCATAACGAAAATGACTACATCAGATTTTACCACTACCTTATTGGTAGATCAAACTCCGGAAGAAGTATTCAATGCCATCAATAATGTTCGCGGATGGTGGTCAGGAGAAATTGAAGGCAGCACCGACAAGCTAGGCTCCGAGTTCACGTACCGTGTCCCCGATGTACACTGTTCCAAACAGAAGATAACAGAATTTATTCCTGGTAAAAAAATAGTTTGGAATGTGGTGGATGCAACGCTAAGTTTTGTAAAAAACAAGAGCGAATGGAAGGGCACGAACATCAGTTTTGACATTGCAAAAAAAGATGACAAAACAGAAGTTCGATTCACGCATATTGGATTGGCGCCAGTGTATGAATGTTATAACGACTGCTCCAATGCATGGGGACTGCTCATTAATGGTAATTTGAAAAACCTGATAGCAACAGGTGAACATCAGCCGAGCCCATGGTAAAAAATAAATCAGGCTTATCGAAAAAATTAAATCATCATTAAAGCAAGAAATATGGCAGACATCAGACATAAATTAGTGATAAAAACTTCATCTGAAAAAGTGTACGAAGCCATCACAACACAGGAAGGTCTTGCCAATTGGTGGTGTAAGCAAACTACGGCTAAACCTGAAGTTGGATTTGTAAACACCTTTACATTCGGCAATCTAAAAAACGAAATGAAAGTAACAGAGCTTACTCCCAATAAAAGAGTGGAATGGCATTGTAACATTTCTATTGACGAATGGGTGAACACCAACATTTCGTTCGATTTAGAAGAAAAAGACGGACGTACCATTTTGCGATTTGCGCATTCGGGTTGGCGGGCAGCCACGGATTTTTTTGATGCCTGCAATTATGATTGGGCACGCTTTATGACAAGCCTGAAATCTTTTTGTGAAACAGGAAGCGGAACACCTTCTTAATAGCTGCTGATAAAAAGAAAATATGACTGACTACGAAAAATTCGATCAGTTGCACTATCAATCTACACCATTGATACTAGCCAATGTGTGGAATGCAAAAAGTGCACAAATAGCGGAAAACACTGGCTTCAAGGCAGTGGCTACTTCAAGCGGAGCCATTGCAGAATCGCTTGGCTACAAAGATGGCGAGCAGATACCATTCGCTGAGTTGCTGTACATAGTTCAACGTATCAAAGCCAGCATATCTGTACCCTTATCGGTGGATATGGAAAGAGGATATACCAATGATTTAAAACTGTTGAATGAAAATATTCAGAAACTGATTGACACGGGTGTAGTTGGTATCAATATGGAAGATGCACAGGGAGAAGATATCTATTTGAAAAAACTGAATAGTATCAAAAACTACTTAAAAAAAACTAACCAGCAGCTATTTATTAATGCCAGAACCGATGGCTTTTTGCAAAAATTGTCCTCACCGTTGGAAATAACTAAAAAGAGAGCCAAACTATACAAAGAAGTCGGTGCTGATGGTTTGTTTGTGACTGGTGTTCAAGACACTGAAATCATCAAAGAAATTGTTTCGTCCACAACATTGCCGGTAAATGTAGTGGGGCTTGCTAAAACCGCCTCCGTATCTATCCTTGCCGGCTGCGGTGTAAAACGGGTGAGCATGGCTGTTTTTTTATTCAAAGCCACTTACAAAAAAACTGAAATGATGGCAAGAGAAATTTTGAATAAACAATCGCTGGAGACTTTGTTTTAAGCGCATGGTAAAAAATGAACCGCACTATTAACAATAACAAAAAACTAAAACAATGACAATAGAAACAAAAATCACAATGACCACACAGGAAGTAGCTGCCCGCTTCAATGAACTGGCACAGCAAGAAATGTGGTTTGAAATCCAGGACGAGCTCTTTGCAGATAATGTAAGGAGCATCGACCCTTCAAGTTCTCCGTATTTTAAATATGCGGAAGGTAAAGTTGCCGTTCGCAAAAAGGGCAAGGAGTGGGTGGCGAAGGTTGAGGAGTTTCACGGAGCATATACAACCCACCCTGTTGTGGGTGGCAATCATTTTTCGGTAGGACGGGGCGTACATATTACAGTGGAAGGTTTTGGAAGAATAAAACTTGATGAGATAATGTTGTATGAAGTGAAAGACGGTCAGATTGTATTAGAGCAATTCTTTTATTAGGAAAGCTTTTCGAATGCCTGGTGCATGTCAACACATAGGAAAGTAAACAACCGATGAGGTTCGTGAAGACACAAACCTTGGGGTTGGGAAATAGACAACTAATCCAGCAATAATTAAAAGAAGAATGAAAATGACCTTTTTCATGTTGGCCGGTTTAGTGGCAAGCCACTGTTAGGCGTTTCTGAGTTTTGCTTTGTTCAGTTTCGAGAAAGAAAATTTGTTCTTAGCATAGTAAACAGTGAGTAAGGCACCTGCAATGATGAGAGCTACCCCATCAAGACCCCAGGCAAGACTGCGAAGTGATGCAGATGGCACAGAGGAACCGGCTATACCAAAGATTCCTCCAATAAAGAGTGCTATTGATGCAGTTATCTTAGTTAATCTTTCATTCATAAATAGTATTTGTTGGGGTAGTCAATTACGCCTAACGGTTACACATGCCGATAGGAAGTAGAATTTCCTCAACTCGGCCGCAGCATAATTTTTCTTTTTTACAGCGCATTACTAAAATACAATAGAATTCCAAAAGTTGAGAAGTTGTTCTGTATACTAAGTAATCATTTAAGGATAAAGCAGGTATTTTTTTCGCATTACTTTATATGCGGTCAGGCCAAGTTCCCAGCTTTTGCGGATCTCCTTTTCCGATTTGCCATCTATAATCTGTTGCCGGAACAAAGCCGAACCGGCTAGTCTTTCTATAACGCCCATTTCTTTGCTTAGCTTGGAGTCAAAGAATTTTTCTTTATAGGGCGAAGCCTTATACAGCTCCATCATCCATTGCAGGTTAATCTGTTTCTTTCTTCTCAATATTTCAACATCATAGTTGCGCAGATCAAGGCCATAACAAACCTGGTTCATGAAAAGCGGCGTCTCTGCCATTCCCTTAATACTCGTGGGTGTGAAGGTGAATTCATATTTGCCTTTTAGTTCCGGGCTGCCTATTACAGTAAACGGAAAATAAGTGCCGCGTCCGTGATTGAGATAAGTGCCTTCAAATAAACATGTGGAAGGATACAATAGGACGGCTTGTTGTGTATTTAAATTGGGCGATGGACTTATCGGCAAAGTATACGGCATATCGTGGTTGTAGTTAGCCACTTTAATAATTCTTAGTTTGCATTTTACTTTATTGGTCAGCCAACCTTCACCATTAGCCATCTGGGCAAATTCACCCACTGTTAATCCGTGCGATATCGGAATAGGAAACATGCCGATACCGGATTTAAATTGCATATCAAGTACGGGGCCGTCAATAAAATATCCGTTGGGATTTGGCCTGTCTAGAATCAGCAATTCTTTACCGTTTTCGTGACAGGCATCCATCAAGCGAGACAGCACATTGATATTGGTATAAAAGCGGCAGCCTACATCTTGCAGGTCATAAATGATTATATCCACGTCAGCAAGGTCTTCTCTGGTAGGTTTATTTTTTTTACCGTACAAAGAGACCACGGGAATTCCCGTGGCAACATCGGTTTCGTCGGCTACGGCAGTCCCGGCACTGGCATTGCCACGGAAACCGTGTTCCGGGCTAAACACGTTTACAATGTTAACCCCGCGTTTTTTCAAACTGTCAACCAAATGTGTTTTCCCAATGACTGATGTAGGGTTAGCAAGAATGGCCACCCTTTTACCTTTCAGATAAGGCAGGTATTTTTCTGTTTGTTCAGCGCCGGTTCTTAATTTTTTCTTCTCGTCAACGGTAAGAGTAGTGGGTAAATTATTATAAGCAAGACAAAGGCTCGATATAACAACCATGGTGAAAAATAATTTCATTGTTATAAATTGTTTGTGAATTGGGTGATAAATAGGTTCAGTTGCTAAAGCTGCGCTGTGTCAGCACCGCTTGCAGCAAAAGAATTGTTGAGCGTCCGTGCATGTTGTTACTGTTTATACCATTTGTTTTCCAAGATAGAGTAAGTCAAATTAATATAATCATGATATTCTCCAATATCATAAAGTTTGTATGCTGTGCAAAATTTAGATCCTTAGCGAGCCACGGAACCCCCTGCCGGCATAATAAGATTCTGCACCGTTGTGATACAAGAAGACATGGTCGTATCGGCGATCACAAAAGAGGGCGCCGCCGAGTTTTCTAATATCAGAAGGAGTTTTTACCCAGCTCGATGTTTTCGTATCGAAATTTCCAAGTTTCTGCAACTCCCGGTATTGTTCTTCCGATAAAAGTTCAATGCCCATGTCAGCAGCCATCTCAACAGCGCTATTTTTCGGTTTATGTTCTTTCCTTGACTCCAGCGCTTTACTGTCGTAACAAAGACTTCTGCGATCTTTAGGACTTTCCGCCGAACAATCATAAAAAATGTATTCACCCGTCTTTTTATCGCGACCGACAACGTCCGGTTCACCGCCAGTTCTCTCCATTTCATTCAGTGACCACAGTTTTTCAATGTTAGCTTCCAGCTGTGCTTGTATTGTGGCCCATTCAAGACCTTTGTGACGGTTCATGTTTTTCTCAAAACGGGCTTTCAATGTTCTGAGTAGTTCGCCACGTTGTCCTGGTGACAACTCTTTTTTACTCTTCGAAGATTTGGCTACCGGCATTGTTTTGCGATCTCCTTTATTCACTTTTGAACCGCCTGAGGCGACCAGTTGGGCGGTTCAATACCAAACCCGCTTTGCACTCGTCGGTCACTCGCTGCCAGACGCTGAACTTCATGAACTGAGCTGGTCACATAATGAGGGCACGATCGTCTTTCTCTGAAACCGCGACAACCAGGACGGTGACATCGTCTTGGAATCTGCCGGCGCAGAACTCCGTGACGCGTTCGAGAAGGCGAAGGCGGAGCGCCTCCGCCGACAATAGACGCGCGCCGCGAGATAGCTCGGCCATTCGCTCTTCACCAAACTCCTCTCCATCTCCATCTCCAGCCTCGTTGACCCCATCTGTGAACATGACCAGGCGGTCTCCTGGCCGTAGCTCAATTTCGCCCTCCTCATAGCTATGCTCCTGGAAAATAGCCAGGATCACCCCTCCTTCTTCCA
>DASYQS010000043.1:0-26362 GCA_036005185.1 Chitinophagaceae bacterium
TCCGCCGACATAAGCAAACGTATTGATATGCGAAAGGCCGATGTTCAGGGATTGTCCTCCGCCCATTGACAACCCTGCGAGTGCACGTTGTTTGCGATCCGTGTAAACCGAATAGTGAGATTCGATGTAAGGAATGATATCGTTAAGCAAATCGTTTTCGAAAGACTTACCATAACCTTTAAATCCACCTTTTCGCTCTTCCTGTTCATCAGGTTTTGGATTGGATACAGTAACATTGGTATTACAATTAGGAAAAACCATAATTATCGGTCCGATTTTCCCATCGGCCAGCAGGTTGTCGATGATATTATCAGCATGGACCCAGTAAGGCCATTGACCGGTGCTGGAATTGAGACCATGTAGTAAATAAATCACCGGGTACTTTTGGTTGGGTGAATAACCGGGAGGTGTATAAACCAGCATTTCCCGACGTGTGGAGAGCGTTTTGGAGTCATACTGAACAGTGGCAATAGTACCGTGAGCAATATTTTCACGTTTGTCCCTGAAATCGGCAGGTGGATTGTCAAAGGCGGGCTTATCATCCGGTCCCAATTTAATTGGAGGCCTTTCCTGTGCCCAAGCGCCAAAACCAATCAGTAGGGCAAAACTTAAAATACCAATTTGCGCAACAACATTCATTTGTTTAAACATTTTATTTCCTCTTTAACTAGTTAGTAATCTTATATTTCAATTATAAGTGTTAGCCATCTTTGTACTATTCACATAAAACACCCACTAATTTTTACTGCATTCTTACTATTAAATTGTTGATTGTGCTTTACATTTTCATCTTTATGAATATTGTTATCCCGCCAGAGACCTTCTACAAACACTTCACTTTAATTCGATGAACTCAGGTTCGTAGGGTGCAATTGTAAAATTGCCATTGTAATCTTTATCCCAAAGAATGCTTCTTGAATTTCTTTTCATTTGAATTTCTTTCGCATCCTCACTCACATTTAAATACAGAATATGGTTCGCATCAATTTGTCTTGCCATTACACCGGATGGAACATCAGGTCCTTTCTTAATTGAAAGTTCATTGATCAAATCATCAAGCAAAGGATTCAACACTTCTCCTTTTGCAGGCAAGCCAACATAAATTGCTCTTCCTTTTCCGTATTTGTTTGAAGTGATGATTGGATACTCTTTATCTAAACTTGTAATGCTTGCAAGCACTTCGGCTCCTCTTGATTCAACTACATCAAACCTTGTTGATTCGGAATTGATTAATTTGCCTTTGAAAGTGACTTCAAGCTTTTTGCCTTTAAATGATTTTCTTGAAATCTCATTGAGGTTTTCTGCTTCTTCATAATTGGCTACACGAATGCCAAATACATCATCTAATCTTCCGGGATGTGTTGATGCAAATACTTTCCCCGTTTCATCAACAATAGCTGAATTGCTTGTCATTACGACGATGCCGCCATTCTTTACATACTCACGAATTTTATTCGCAGTGCCGTCATCCATCACGGCAACACCGGGAACAAAAAGCAATTTATAGTTCAATGCACTCTTGCTGATCTCTACAACACGTGAATCCATATTGCGGTAATAAAACAAATCAAAGCATGCTTCAAGTTGTTCATCATGCCGTTCAGGGAAATAAGCACTTGCAATTTGGCTTGGAAATGAAAATGCCAATCCTACTTCTGCATTCAACTTATAAGGAAAATATTTTTCTATCTTTTTAAATTCAGTTGAAATCTTTTTGTATTCATCGTACTTGCGATTGGGCATTCCATCCCAATCGAGCATACCTTCCAAATATTGTTCTTCCCCGGCATGCATGCTTTGCCAGGTCCATCCGCAAACCATTTGATTGCCGTACATGAGTGTTGCATACGCCGATTTGCGAATTGAATTCGGAACAGCAGTCATCGTTGTGAACTCGCTGCACCAAAAAGGATTGTTGCTTTCAAATTGAATTCTTGCAATTCCAAACAAAGCACCCGCCACGCCCCAATTAGTACTTAAAGAATTTCCGGGATAGAAACCGCAACCTTCTCTTGTCATTTTACCAGAGTATGCAATCGGAGTGTAATCAAAATATTTCGATGCACTGTAGTACCATGCATTTGTATTGACCAAAGCATTCGGTGCATTGGCATTTACTTTATCAATCACTTTGAAAAGAATTTGGTTGACTTCATCAGAAACGAAACGCCTGAAATCAAGCATTCGTTCGGGTGCGCCGCTAACTGCTCCTGACATAGGAAGACCTACTTCGTCAAATTGATTAATTCTTCTTGACCAGCGTTGTGTTGACCATGCTTTGTTTAAATTATCAATGATGGAATACTTTTTCTTCAACCACACAACAAATCTTTTCTTCACAGTTTCAGAATATGAGATGGGTCCGTCGCCTGATTCGTTATCGATCCCAAATGCCATCAATGCAGGATGTTTTCCATAATGCTTTGTTAGTGTATCAGCATATCGCACTGCATATTTTTGATACATAGGATCGCCAACGTCTTCCATGTAGCGATGGTTGGGATAATGCACATCGCCATTTACATCTACAATATCAATGGAAGGATATTTATGGTGCAACCAAATTGGTGCGGGCCGAATAGCAATATCCAAAATCACTTTGATGCCTGCATCATTCATTAAATCCATCACTTTATCAAACCAGACAAAATCAAATTTCCCTTCTGATGGTTCATAACTATCCCACGCAAGATGCCCCATTCTTACAATGGCGAACCCGGCATCTTTCATCAATTGAATATCACTCTTTATCTTCTGAATATTTTTATCATCGTGCGGATGATAATTGGTGCCAACAAAAAGTTGTTGAGAGCTTGCTTGCATGGTTAAGAAAAAAAGAACTGCAATCGAAGCAAAGAAATGTTTAAGAAACAACTTCATTATTTAGTTTGAATATTAATGATTAAAAGAACTCGCCAGTTTAAAGTTTAACCAAATTCAAAAAGAAAACATCATTCTCCGGAATATCCCTAATCATTTATTGCAATGATTGATTCATATAAGACAATGTTGATGAAACCATATTGATACCACAGTTATAAAAAATATCAATGTCATTTTTTTCTCGTCAATCTAACAACGAGTGCCACAAACGCCACTATGAAAGAATTCTTATCACATTTGCATAGCTTAAATCATCTGAAGTTTTTTCAGGTAAAGTAACCACCAACCCACTTTCATTTCTTTCAAACGCTAAAGACTGTTTTGTTGGAGCCCATTCTATTTTTTGAATTTCTTTCGGAAAATATTGACTGTTCTTTGCCAAACTTTTTATAACGAGCTTTCCATCTTCCGGCCAACCCATTGCAGTGGCATACAACACATCAGCTTTTGCGACAAAGCGAATGTCTTCATGAGTGAATGGTTTGTTTTTTCCTTCATTGAAACCCGGTCCACTTAGTTGCGCTGTTGCCTGTTGTGCCGGTCCTTCTCCAAAAATTTTCCAGGGCCTTGTGCCGTAAATGCTTTCGCTATTTACTTTCATCCATTGGCCGATGCCTTCTACTATCTTTCTTTCTTTTTCATCTATCGTTCCATCACCACGAACAGGAGTGTTCAACATAAGATTACCATTCTTGCTAACAATATCAACTAATGTTTGAATGACTGTTTTCGAAGTTTTGTATCTGTTGTCGTTGTACACAGCCCTGTTGTAATGCCAATCGCCGATGCAGGTATCGGTTTGCCAGGGTAATGGTTGAATTTCGTTCGCCTGACCTCTTTCAATATCCCAAACCATAGCCTTGCGCTGGTTCGCATCCAATTTTTTTCCATTGATCACTGCACGAAGCTGTCCATGTTCTTTAATGCTTTTATTGTAAAGATGAGCAGCAATGCGCAGACCGACATCACTAACCGGCCAAAGAGGAAGATGTGAATCATCAAAATAAAGTACGTCAGGATTGTACTTATTGATAAGATCGATTGTGCGGTTGTAAAATTTTTCTATGTATGCTTTGTTTGGCGGATATACGCCTCCTCCCCAATCCCATTGCTGGCTGTCGAAATTATCACTTAAACTGTTTTGGCTTAAAGGATGATTTTGAGCATACAATTCCTGGGGATCTAAACCCTCCCACCATTTTCCTTTTCCATCTGCTTTTGTCAATTTTCCATCGTAAGGAATACCTGCATATTGGCCTGTTTTATCTGAACGTTGCGCCACCTCATACCAGCGCCATGCATGCGATGCGTGAACACTTACACCAAACGGAAGTCCATTATTTTTTGCAGCCTTTGCCCAACCAGCAATCAAATCTTTCTTTGGACCCAACTTAGTTGCATTCCAATTTTTTTGATACTTGCTATCGTACAAATCAAAATTGTCGTGATGATTGGCAAGCGCAAAAAAATATTGTGCTCCTGCATTTTTATAAAGACTAACTAATTCCTCAGGATTCCATTTCTCCGCTTTCCATTCATTGATCACATCTTTGAATCCAAACCTTGAAGGATGTCCGTATTTCTGAAGATGAATTTTATATTGCCATGATCCTTCTTGGTACATACCTCTTGCATACCAGTCGCCGGCTTCGGGTTGACACTGCGGCCCCCAATGTGCCCACATACCAAACTTAGCATTACGAAACCATTCCGGTGTTTGAAAATTCTGCAAGGATTCCCACGTCGGTTTGAATGGACCATCTGCAATAGATTCTCCTAAACCATTTTCAAAAATATTTACGCTTCCAAATTCTTTGGACAACCAAAAAGAAGGTATCGCAGCTGCCATACCTTTTAATAATGTTCGACGTTGCATACAGTGTTTTAAAATTTTATTTAAACATTGTTATCAGTGAAGTTTACCAATCGCTTGTTCGGAATGGCGAAGCAGGTAAGCCCTCTTTATTATATAAATTACATCCATCAGGACTATTACTCCATGCGTAACGAACTGCAACGGGATAAGCAACAGCGTCGCTCCATACAATCACAGTATTTCCTTTAATCTCTGCATTGGCTGCAACAAATTTTTTATCTGCACCAGCAATTTCAAAGTATTTAAGATCTCCGCCATTGCTTACTAAGTCGCCACTGGTATTTGTAAAATAAATAATGATCTTATTACCCTCAATTTTATAAGATTGATAGATAGGACCGCTATAAACCACATTGTCTTTGTATGCAATTTTTTGTGCAGCAAGTGACAAACGTAATCCAACATCTTTTTTATTCTTTGGATGAATATCTCCTGCTTCACCGATATCAATAGTTACTGCCATGCCTGTATTGGGTGATAGTTTTAATGTTTTCAGCTGCGCTTCACGAAGTGCGGGCCAGTCTGCATCTTTCGCTAATTCATTATAGTTGGCAAGTTGCACAAACAGAAAAGGAAAATTGCCTTGCGCAAAATGTTTGCGCCAATCAGCAATCATATTGGGAAAAAGGCGTTGATATTCTTTGGCCCGGTTTGAATTGGCTTCGCCCTGGTACCATATTACACCTTTTATATTGTAAGGGATCGATGGTGCCAGCATGGCGTTGTACAAGGCTGTTGGCTCGTAGTGCAAATTCAAGATGCCCCCGTTCCATCGATAAGGAGGTAATGGTGCTTGTGCAAATACCTTATATTGCCAGTCAACATTCAGTGGAAAAATTTTGTCACCAATAGAAAGTTGCAACTTACCTTCTCCATAAACTCCGCCGCCGCCACCTGTATCTATTACCTTCACTGCAATAACATTTTTCCCTGCTTTTAAGATGCCTGCAGGTATTATGTATTTTCTTGCCTGGTTCCAAATCATACCAGAGCCAACGAGTTTTCCATTTATATAGGTGTTATCAATATCATCAATGTACGAAAGCTCAAGCACAGCTTCTTTATTGGCAAGTTCATCTGGTATATTCATTTCTTTTCTGAACCATACAAGGCCATCATAATTAGGCAGACCAGCGGCTTCCCATAGGGCAGGCAATTTCATTTGTTTCCAGTCATTCGCATTGTAATTAATATCGGTGCAGGAAAAACCGGTAGTGTCTTTGATAAGATAGTCCTCTATTTTTTTCTCATATACTTTTCTTACGGAATCTACTCTTGCCTTTATCGCTTTTATATGCTGAGGTTGGCTAATGTATTCGTACCTATCAAAATAATTCGGAAAAGCTTTTAATGCTTCTTTGCTTGTCCATGCTTCTGCAGGCGTGCCGCCCCAGGTAGTGTTGATGATACCAATGGGCACTTTATATTTTGCATATAGATCTCTTGCGAAAAAATAGGCGACTGCAGAAAAAGAAAGAACGTTTTCAGGATTCGCTGCTTTCCAACCTCCATAAGCCGATGTTACATCTTTTAACGGGGTAAAACTGTATTCTTTCTTTACTGCAAACTGACGAATAAAATTATTATCAGAAGAAGCGATATCGTCTTTATACAGGTTTCTCACATTTCCCATTTCATATTCCATATTGCTCTGGCCCGATGCAATCCATACATCGCCGATTAAAATATCTTTAATCAGCAGCTCATTGTTGCCGGATATCTTCATTTCATAAGGACCACCGGCTTTTTGCGGAGCAAGTTTTATTTTCCATTCACCATTTTTTGCAGCAAGGGTCTGATAAGTTTTATTATTAAAAACAATTTTTACTTTTTCTCCTGCATCAGCCCAACCCCATATATTGATAGAAGTATTTCGCTGCAGTACAACTCCGTCACTGAAAAATGAAGGCAGTGTTATGTTTGCACTTACCTGTAAGCTGAAAAGAAAAAGAATGGAAGAAATAAGTGATCTCATTCGGTATTATTTTGTATTTATTACTATGGATGCAGTTTGCAATCCTTCAGCTGTGGCCGATAAAATGATCTGGCCTGCTTTCTTTTTTGATTGAATCACCGCCAGCGCCAATCCATGATATGCTTTTTTATTATCTGCTTTGAATGATGACAGGTCAGCCTGGTAACCGTTGTCTACTCCTGCAAGGATGCCTTCGCCTTTTATTTTAAAATTGATAAGATGATCGGCATTGGGTACAAGATTGCCATCTTTGTCAACAATTTTCACAGTCACAAAAGAAAGATCCTCGCCATTTGCTTTAATAATATTTCTATCGGCTGTTAAAATTATTTTTTCCGGGGCTCCGGCGGTTTTTATTTCTTTTACCAAAATCACTTTTTCATTTTTTCTCGAAACGGCTTTCACGATTCCAGGTTCATATTTCACTCTCCACATTACATGCAGATCATCGCCGGTTTTTCTTTTTACTCCCTGCGATTTTCCATTAATAAAAAGTTCTACTTCATCTGCGTTGTTGTAGTAAGCCCACATATCAATTGTTTGCCCTTCTTTCCAGTTCCAATGAGGAAAAAGATGCAGCATATTTTCTTTAGTGAATACACTTTGATATAAGTAATAAGCATCTTTAGGAAAACCAGCGAGGTCAACGATACCAAAATAAGAACTGCGTGCAGGCCAGGGATAAGGAGTGGGCTCGCCTATATAATCAAAGCCTGTCCAAACATACATGCCACTGACATTATCATTCTTTAAAAATTGTTGGAGTGTTTCTATATGTGTGCTGCCCCAGGGAGATGAACAATTTTCGTAAGCAGAACAGGTCCAATCTGCATTGGCATTTTCTATTGGTAAATCCCAGCGTTTGGGCCAGCGGCGAATGCTATCGGAAGGCATATCATAGGTGCCCCGTGTTTGTAACGCAGATATAGACTCGGTTACAATAAAAGGTTTGCGTCCCCAGGCTTTTTGTACGGATTCAGCATCCCACTTATAATGACTATAGTTATAACCGATCATATCCGTAACATTAGCATGCAGCAATTTGTTTCTCGAACCAATTTCATTATTGGCGGTTACCGTCGGCCGGTTATCCAAACCTCTTACAATGTTATGGAGTTCCCGGAGAAGAGTTGCTACTACTGCTGTATCTTCATCTTTCGCCCATTGATCAGGTATTTCATTGCCCAGGCTCCACATAAAAACAGAAGGATGATTTCTATCTCTTACAACCTGGTCGGTGAGATCTTTTTTATACCATTCCTCAAAGTCAAGATGATAATCGTATTTTGTTTTTTGATGTTTCCACATGTCAAACGCTTCATCCATTACAATAAAACCCATTTTATCACATAGATCAAGCAACTCAGGAGCCGGCGGATTATGCGAAGTGCGGATGCCATTAACACCCATACCTTTTAATATCTGCAGTTGACGTTCCAGTGCCCGTGTATTGATAGCGGTGCCCAAACAACCAAGATCATGATGATTGCAGACGCCAACGATCTTAACATGTTTGCCATTTAGAAAAAATCCTCTATCAGTATCAAAAGAAAAAAATCTTATGCCAAATGAAGTCGTGTATTGATCCAGAATTTTTCCTTTTGAAATGATGCTGGTAACTGCTTTATATAGGTAAGGTCTTTCAATCGACCAAAGAGCGGGATTGGTGATTGTAAATTTTTGCTCAACTATTGCCGGCGTTTCTTGAATTGCCGGAAGGGGAGAAGAGAACTTTGCTACTTCTTGTCCGGCGTTATTATAAATAATGCTGGAAGCAATGACAGATTGTTTCTCTTGTGCCGGTATATCAACCGTTATCTGAAGATTCACTATTGCCTTTTTATCTGATACTTCGGGAGTGGTAATATAAGTTCCCCATTGTGTGATATGTGTTTTATCGGTAACAGTGAGCCACACATTGCGATAGATACCTGAGCCGCTGTACCAGCGACTGTTTGGTTGTTGGGAATTATTAACCTTTACTGCTATCACATTGTGCTCTTTTCCAAATTTTATATAAGGAGTAAGATCATATTCAAAAGAGATATAACCATTCGGTCTTTTACCAAGATAATGTCCATTGATCCAAACTTCACTGTTGCGGTAAACTCCATCAAATTGTATAGATATCTTCTTTTCTTTTTCTGATAGGGGAACAGTAAATTTTTTTCTATACCAACCGATGCCGCCACGTAAAGCACCGCCGCCAGTACCGGTGGGACTGGTACTGTCAAAAGGTAATTCAATGCTCCAATCGTGCGGGAGATTTAGTGTGCGCCATGCATCATCATTAAATGCCGCATCAGAAGCGGAGGCATCGCCCAGGAAAAATTTCCATCCTTCATTAAATGATGTTGTTCGGTTTGTTTTGATTTGAGCAGTAACGGTTGTAGTAAAGACTAAAACCGATACCAATAAAAAAATAAATCTACTCTGTTTCATAATTTCAATCGTTCCTTTTTTTGGACTAAGCAACCGAATTTATTTATATAGACTTCTATTCGCAACAGATTTTGACAATTTGAAGTAAATATAGAATCTGTTTTAAAAAAACAAGTTGGAACACGTCATGATCTTTTTTTCATGTTAAGTTCCAACTTATATATCAGAAGCACTAAATGTGAATCGTTATTGAGCTCCCAGCATCAGTGCATTCAACGTTCGTTGATCTAACACGGTATAGTTACTCCTGCTTATAAGACTGCCGGTATCCCACCAGAATGGTTTTATACCACGTGCAAGTGCTTCTTTGGTAGTAAAGGTTATCCAATAGTCCACCGAGGCATTATGCAGGGCCAGATCTTTGGGAACATTAGCGGAACCATCACGACGGTAAGCGCCATATTCACCCATTATAACAGGGATTCCCTTGTCAACAAATTTTGTTTTCATCTTGTTGTAGTCAGCAATATGAGCGTCTTCTTCTCCGTAGGTAGCGTTACGCTCAGGCTCAATGGTTGAATGATAGTCTTTGCCCCAGTAGTAAGCCATCTTGCCCCAGCTCACATCTTCATTCAGGAAACAAAACTGCGATGGCGTATAGTTATGCACTTCAACCATCAGGCGATTGGCCGTCGCGTCTGTAGGAAGTGTGTTCATCAAGTCAGACGTCAATCCTATGTTTGTACTTGGTCCCTGAACAATAAGAACACGGTAGCTGTTTTTTCCACCTGTCGAACGAACAGCATTAACAAACGTCTGGTGGTATGATGCTAAGACTGCCATCTTCTCAGCATTATCAGCATTTGGTTCGTTAGCGCTGGCAAACATCAGGTGCTCGTCAAAATCTCGCATGGCAGTACCAATCTGCTCCCATAATGCTTTTTGTTTCGCATTGACGGAATCTTTTTTTGCTTTAGTGATGTTATTTTCCAGCCAGCCGCCATCCCAATGAATGTTGAGCATAACATACAAGTCGTTATTTACACAATAACCAACTACCGCCTTCACCCTGTCCATCCAATTTTGATCTATGTGTGCAGTGGACTTGTTGTCAACATGAATATCCCAGGAACAAGGTAAGCGAATGGCAGTAAAGCCTAATTGCTTTACTGCTTTTACGTATGACTCTGTAATTTGAGGATTGCCCCAGCTTGTTTCTCCACCGGTAGCTTCCAATGTATTACCAATATTCCATCCTAATTTAAATTTTGCTGCCAGCTGTACGGCAGTACTACTCATACCCGTTGCATCAGGCGCTTTAGAGGACGTGTTGTAAGATGGATATATCGTAGCTGGTTGCGAAACTGTTACTCTTCTTGCCTGTCCGTTGGAAGAGTTTACTGATAATATTGTAGAACGAGTTGAACCGGCACCATTAAAGGCTGCTGTTAACTTAATAACATCGCTGCCACTATTACCAGCTGATTTACTTAACTGCAACCATGAAGAGCCAGGATTACTAACAGTCCATTGTGCATTACCATTAATGGTTACGTCCGCTGTTCCTCCTTCTGCAGAAAGAGTAATTTCAGATGGAGAAACGGTGAGTTCAGGTGCAGGCGTATCCTTTTTTTTACAACTCAAAAAAAATAATACTGCTATTAAAAATCCTGTCGTTGTGTACCTATTCATTTTCCTGTTTTTTGTATTCATAGTGTAGATTAATTTTTTACAAAAAGAAACCTGAAAGGATGGAACAATTTTCATTGTTCATCCTCCAGGTCATCTTTGCTTACATGAGAAACTATCCAACTCGACTGCTATTTTATTTTTACTACTCTTAAATTATCGAATGCGCCATAAAAGCCTGTTGGGGTATCAGCAGTGCTATAGTTTTTTAACCACACATTGCAGGCACTGTTTCCGGATGCCCCCAACAGATCGGCAAACTTTGTCATTGAAGCACCTTTACCATCACCAAGCGTTGCATCCTTTTTACGGAATGCAGAGAAAGGAATGGTTATCGTTTGCCATCCTTTTGTAGTGTATGGTGTTGTGGTGGTTGCAGATGTTTGCCAGGGTTCCCACCGGGCTATATATGTAGCGTCGGAGCTTTCAATAACAATTGAAGGACCATTCCATGCTTGGGGAATGTTTACTTCAAACTTGAATGCCCAATTGTCAATCGGATCATTCATATTGGCTGTGGGTATCCATTGCTTCGCATCCATACGTATGGCATAGTTAGACCAGGTATTACCTTCGCCGGGACTGAAAACGCCTCTTTGTAATACCTGGAACATGCTTTTATTCCCTGGAAAATCAGGATTGTAAGGAGGCCATCCTGAACTTGGATCGCCACTGGTTAAAGTACTGCCACCCCACCATTGCCAATTAAAATTACCAGCCCACTCCCAGTTTGAAATAGAACCTGTTCCTGATCCAATATCATTTACCTTATACACGGTAGTTGCTGTACCAAATTGGGTAGTAATGGATACAGGACCGCTTGTGGAACTGGAAGGCATTTTAAAACCAACTGAGCTGCCATCTGCAGAGGATTGAAAGGAAGTGATAACCGCACCACCAAAATTGAACGATTGAATGTTTTTCAGATAGGTACCATAAACATACACTGAATCACCAGCGGCTGCATTCTCGTTGGACACACCGGTAATTGTGGGTGTTGCCTCTATTTTAAATGTCACCGAGCCACCTTTTGTAGTTAGCAATATTTGGTTGGTGGATTGTTGCGCCGGCATCAAAAAACCAAGAGATGTTCCATCAAGGTTTGATTTGAATGATGTTATTTTAGTTCCCGCATAAGAAAAACTTTGAACGAGAACCAGATTAGTACCATATAAAAAAACAGAGTCGCCTGGATTAGTGAATACATTGGAAATAGCGCTGATAGTCGGCGCACCAGGTCCTAACTTGAAAGGGAAAGTAGCTGTACCTCCCGTTGTCGTATATTCTATCGAATAAAGCTTTGTGGTATCTATTGTTGAAAACATTATAGAGGGTATTTGCACTACTGCATTGTTTTGAGAAAACAAAGCGCTGTTAAAAGAAGCAGTTACACCATTAAACTTTATTTGAACAGCATTTTTCAAATTCTGGCCTGAAATAACCACCCACTGGCCATTTGCTACAAGGCTATTAATAACCGTATCATTCGGAGAAGCTATATAACTCCTGACCTCTGAAATAACCGGAGGCTTTTCAACATCTTTTTTACAAGCCGACAATAATGCCACTATCATTATGAAAAGCGACAAATAAAAGCTGTGATTTAATATTTTCTTCATACTAGTATATTATAACGTTATGGATTAATAATAGGGAACAGGAGGCTCAGCCAGGTTAGGATCGGCAGCCAGTTCGGATGCGGGTAGTTGCAATGTAAATGAAGAAATAGTAGCTGGTACTACAGCCGTGCCAATAGGCGCATCCGGAGTTGCCACTCCATTTGCATATGCAAATGTTACCCGTTGTTGGTTGTTGAGAATATTCACTGCCTTGGTGGGATTCCAATAAGAAAGGCGCACCAGGTCCAGCCAATATTGACCCTCAAAAGCAAATTCAATTCTTCTTTCTTTAAGAATACTGTCCATATTTATTGTTGTAACAGGATCAACACCAGCCCTTGTTCTTACTTTATTAAAATATTTCAGAGCCTCGCCATCGGAGGTGCTTGCATTATCTCCCAGGATAGCTTCAGCATATACCAGGTAAACATCTGCAAGGCGAAGCAGCGCATCATGTTCAATAGATGCGGTAAAGGTCATATTGGGTGCATTATTATCTTTCTCGTTACCGATAATATGCTTCTTCATAACCTGGCCGGTAGCCTTATATCCCCCTCCCGCAGTATTCAATTCAGGATAAAAATCTCCGTTGCGCATAATCGTAGCTTTTCTTCTTACGCTATCCTTTGCAGAATAATTCAGATACAAATCGTAAGTAGCGTCTAAAGAAACCCACGCTCCATTTTTTTGAGGGTTGATATCATTTGATGGGGAATACGTCAGCAACAAATTACCTTCTTCCCATCCAATGCTTGAACCTGTTGCCCACTGAAGTGCAAATAATGACTCTTCATTATCATTGTACTGAGCCTGGAATAAGTTGTAATAATTTTTCAACAAATTCAAACCGCTCTGGTTACAAACATTTCCTGCAAAATATTTTGCGCTGTCTAAATACTTCTGGTTACGTGATCCATTACCTCCCAAGCCAGCCATCGTGAGGTAAACTTTTGCCAGCATGCCTTGTGCCGACCAGGTGGTCACTCTTCCTTTTTCATCGGTACGGGGCAAACTTTTTGCAGCAAAATTTAAATCATTAGCAATAAACTTATAAACATCAGAAACAATGTTACGTTTTAGCAAAGGGTCTTTTATAAGCTTGCTGTTGTCTTCAATGATAGGAACATCACGCCACAACATGGCAAGGTAATAATAAGCCATCGCACGAATAAATTTCGCTTCGCCAATGGCTGCATTTTTATCCGCAACGCTAATTGATTTATCTGCCTTTTGTTCTATAGAGTTAATAACACCATTACATTGGCCAATCAAATTGTATAGGCCTTTCCATCCGCCTTGCATTACACCATTGCCTGCAGTAATGGTGCGAGTATAGAGTTGCACCCAATCACTGATCCATTGACGGTTGCCGTTTCCGCTCAAAATATCTCCCAAGGGCAAAAAGGCTTCGTGATGCCATATACCCCATGGGGAGCCTCCATAAAGATTGGCAGTGGCTAATCTTAAATCTGAAGTGGTTTTGTAAAAGTTGTCAGAACTTATTTGTGACTGAGAAGGACGGTCAAGAAAGCTTTTCTTACAAGCAAAGCAGGAGACCGTTATCACTGCAACCAGTATTATTTTATTAAAATGTTTCATGATCTCAAACTTTTTTATTTAGTTAAATTCAGGTTTACTCCGAATGTAAATGTTCGCGGCTGAGGATAATATCCTCCATCCCAGCCTGCCTGTAATGGGTTCCATGACCCGATCTCAGGATCCATACCTGAATAATTGGTTATGATGAAAGCATTTGAAACAGTTGCATAAACTCTAAGTGCATGCACATGTGCTTTGGATAATAATCTATCAGGAAGCCTGTATCCCAGTGTAATGTTTTTGCACCTGATAAACGAACCATCTTCAATGTACAAATCAGAAGGGCGGAGATTTTGGTTGGTATTATCATTTCTCAAACCCGGTATTTTTGTATTAGGATTTGACACGTAAGCATTGTTAACATCAGTACGTGATCCATTGGGATCTTTATACTCAACCCTTGCATATTCCAAAACAGACCTGAAATAGTTAGTATTATTTCCGGAATAGGTTTGATAAATTGTTAGTTGGTTGAACACTTTGTTGCCATAGTTCCCGCTGAGGAAAATGTTCAGATCAAAATTTTTATAATTAAACGAGTTGTTTAAACCAAATTGAAACTTAGGTAAAGGAGAACCCAAAAACGTTTGGTCTCTTGTGTCAATAACACCATCTCCATTCAGATCCTTATATTTTCTGTCGCCATACCATATTCCCCCACCATTAGGTGAAACAGGATAAGGGTTTCCACTTTGATCAACTGGCAATGCATGAGATTTAAAATCCTCAGGCGTTGCAAAAATGCCATCAAACAAATAACCATAGAACGACCCGATTGCCTGACCTACTACTGTTTTTTCAAACACATATCCATTATAGGTTTGTGATAAATTGGCTCCCTGGTCACCATTACCCAGACTGATTACTTTATTTACATTATGCGAAACAGTGAAGTCAGTTCTCCATGTAAGATTCTTCTTTCTGATATTGGTAGAGCTAATCCTGAAATCGTATCCCCTATTGCTAATTGCACCAATATTTACATAAGGTGCCCGCATAGCTCCGGGTGACCAGCTTGTTGTAGTTCCTGAAAATAAAGGCAATGGCAGATTTAACAACAGCCCGTCGGTTTGACGATCGTAAATGTCAAAAGAAAAGCTAAGTCTCCAGTTCAAAAATGTTGCGTCAATACCGGCATTGGAATATTTTGTTTTTTCCCATCTTACATCAGGATTTGCAAGGTTCGATTGAAACTGCGCTGTGCCTGATAAACCATTATTTACTGTATTGAGCATGGTTACATAGGTATTACCCGGTATACCCTGATTATTAGTAACACCATAGCCTAACCGCAGCTTTAAGTCATTAACAAATTTTACGTCTTTTAAAAACGCTTCATTACTTATTTTCCAGGCGAAAGCGGCAGAGGATGTAACAACCCATTTATTTCCGGGTGCAAAATTGGAAGAACCGTCATCGCGAATATTACCGGTTAATAAATACCTGTCGTTCCAACCGAGATTAATGCGACCGAAATAAGATTCCTGGGCTGGTCCAGTACCCTTTGAACCACTATTGGCAGCCGTATTGGCATCGCCACTGCTAACAGAAGTCACATTATCAGAAGGAAAATTTCTTCTTGATGCCGATACACTTTCTGAAGTGTTCAATTGCGATTCGTGCCCGGCTAATGCATTTACACTATACTTTCCAAACAGGTGGTTGTAGGTAAGATAATTGCGAACCACAGTGTAAAAATTCTGCCAGGAAGAATAAGAAGAGGAATTGGTAGTATTTTTAGCCCTGCCAAAATCATATTTAGGATTGAAAGTATTTTGATTGCTAAAATCAAAATTTCCGGAGGCCTCATTCCTCAATGATAGATCCCTGGTAAACTGGATCTCGGCATATACATTTCCAAATAGCTGGCTTCTCTTCCTGATATTCGTATTCAAAAGCGCAAGTCCAACTGGGTTGGGAATAGGTACAATCCAGCCAGCGTCATTGGTAACACCACCCCAGGTTCCATCCAGATTTTTTACAGGAACATCAGGTGTGAGGCTTAGTGCATTCGAGATAACGCTTGAAGTAGTTGAATTCACATTCTCGTCAACGTGTGCTAATTGCAGGCTGGTTCCAACCTTCAACCAATCAGTTGTTTTGTTATCCAAATTCAAACGAACCGAATACCTTTTGAAATCAGAACCAAGCGCAATGCCCTCCTGGTTGAAATAAGAAGTTGATAGTAAATATTGGGTGCGGGCATCGCCACCATTCACGGTAATGGAATGATTGTGCATGGGCGCACTGCGGAATAATTCTGACTGCCAATCCGTACCTGTTCCCAAATATTTGGGGTTTGCAAATTCCGGCCTGGCATCGAACATCCATACAACAGAACGGTCGTTCAACAGCGCAGCGAATTCCTGCAAATTAACAGTAGGGAGCTTCTTCGGTAATTGCTGGTAACCATAATAGCCATCGTATGAAATTGACGGAACTGCAACCCTGCCTCTTTTGGTAGTAATTACAATTACACCATTGGTAGCCTGCGAACCATAAATAGCGGTTGCCGAAGCATCTTTTAATACGTCGATGCTTTCAATTTCGGAAGGGTTGATGGTATTCAATGGATTGGAACCACTACCAGGATCACCTGGAGGAGGAATGATCACACCATCTATTACATACAATGGTGAATTATTTCCGGTGATTGATGATACCCCACGAACCTGTATGGCTACACCGCCTCCGGGCTGACCGGAAACCTGCTGTACCATAATACCAGCGACCTTGCCCTGCAAGGCCTGGTCAATGGTTGTAGGAAGTGATCTGCGAAGCTCTTCGCCGGTAACAGAGGAGATGGAACCGGTAACGTCTTTTCGTTTAACTCGTCCATAACCAATTACCACAACGTCGTCTAAGGTTGAAATGCTCTCAGAAAGTTTCACCTGGATGCTGTTGCTTTTGCCAACAGTTACTTCTTTTTTTACATAGCCTACCATTGTAATTACCAGCACATCACCACTGGAAGCTTCGATAACAAACCCTCCGGCTTCATCAGCTACTACCGTGCGACTGGTGTTTTTAACGGTAATGGTCGCTCCCGGAGTTGGGGCCGATGTTCTTTCATTAATAATTTTACCACTAACCTTTGTTTGCGCAAATGCATCATAGTCTGTGAGGAGCAGCAATCCTATACCCCATAGCAGCAATAAACACAAGCGAGTCGTTTTGGATGATTTCATACATGAACATTTAAGCATTTGAAATAAAATTTTATTACATCTTTCCTGTTAGTTTTTTGCCTTCATAGGTTATTATTTTATCACTTGCATTAAAATCAAGAGTCATTGTTTTAGTCGGTGAAATGAAATTGATTTTAAAAACTCTTTTTTCTAACATTCCATTGAATGATCCTTTGCGGTCACCAACAGTAATTGTTCCAGATGCTTCGTTATATTTTATTGGAATGATTGAAAAGGCTCCTTTCTCATAATTGTAATTTGTGCCTTCGTCTTCATACAAATTGAAAGAAACATCTGCGCCGGTGTAGATATTCAGAGTAATAGTATCAGCAAGTTTTTCTGAAGTGTATTGCAATTCCGGGCCGAAGGGAATGATCGAACCTGCTTTTACAAATACAGGCATGCGTTCATAAGCAGCATCGGCATTTATTTCCTGCCCACCAGCATACCTTTCCTTAGACGGAACTATATCCCAACCCAGATCCTGCCTTTTGGTGTACACTGTAACAAGACTTTGCCGCGAGGGAATGTCTTTGCCGGGAACTGCAATAACCCGAATGATATTGTCAGCCACAACTTCAAGTTTAACAGCATTCGGCTTGCCTGTGATCAACGGATCGGTAAAAACTATAATACCATCTTTTGTTGGAATATATGATGGTGGTGGTTCTGCCAATGTGACATTAAAGCACGAAAAAAACATGGAACCGAGAAGCAGCAGTCGTAATTTCATATACAGCGTTCAATCGTTTATTGAATGCTGTAAAGCTATCAGGATAGAGCAGGATACACAGGCCCGAAATGTTGCAGATTAGGGTTGAAAATGTTTCAAATGAGTGGTTTCCATTCAATTCTATTTTGCCATGTGCGTCTAGGCGTTTTTTTCGTTGCGACTGGCGATATACTGTGAAGGAGTAAGTCTGAATTCCTCTTTAAAAAACTTTGAGAATACTTTCGGGCTATTGAAGCCAACCTCGTATGCAATTTCGGCAATAGTCATCCCACTTTTCTCCAACAACTGTGCAGCTCTTTTCAAACGGATGGAACGGATAAACTCCAGGGGCGGCTTGCCGGTAAGAGAAACGATTTTTCTATACAATGTGACCCGGCTCATATTCATTTCACGGCTTAAATCTTCAACAGAAAAATCCGGGTTGTCCATATTCTTCTCAACGACCTCAAGCGCCTGCTTCATGAATTTTTCATCCAGCGGAGTAATGGTAATCTCACTTGGATTGACTTCAATTTGTTTTTGAAACCGTTTTTGTAAAAGCTTTTGCTGAGCCAGCAGGTTCTTGATGCGTGATGCAAGTATCTCAAAAGTAAAGGGCTTGGTGATATAATCATGGATGCCGATTTTATAGCCCTCCAGTTGTTTTTCTTCGCTGCCCATAGCCGTGAGCAGTATAACGGGAATATGAGCGGTAGCCGTATCTGTTTTAATATGGCGGGCCAGTTCGATACCGTCCATCACCGGCATCATGATGTCACTTACCACAATATCCGGATTTAACTGCTTCACCTTATCCCATCCTTCATTACCATTTGTCGCTTGCTCCACATGGTAATGAGCTTTGAGGTTGTCCTTCAGGTAAAAACGGATATCTTCATTGTCTTCCACCACAAGAATGGTTTTTGATTTGCCATTGCTTTGAATTTCATCAAGCGTCAGCTTTTCCACCTCTTCAACAGGCATATCTATTATAGGCCAACGTGAAATGGGTGCATTGATTTTATTAGCGGGAAGTAAAACGGTAAAACAGGTTCCTTTTTCAGGTTCGCTTTTTACGGTTATCACTCCATTGTGCAGTTTTACAAATTCTTTGGTGATGGCCAGGCCAATGCCCGTGCCCTGGTTTACCATGCTATCCGGCACATGGGTTTGAAAAAAACGTTCAAATATCTTTTCATGCATATCGGCGGGTATGCCAATGCCTGTATCGCTAACTTCAATGGCAAGGGTACCGGCAGTTTCATTGCCAGCCGGAGGAGTATATTGCAAACGAACACTCACCTTTCCGTTATCATGCGTGTATTTATAAGCGTTGGAAAGAAGGTTGAAAAGAATTTTTTCAATTTTATCCTTATCAAAATAAATTTCAAGACTTTCAACGTTCGATTCAAAGGAGGATTGAATTCCTTTTTTTTCTGCCACATCAGAAAAAGAATAACTGATGTCCTTGGCAAATTGAACAATGTCGCCAATGGCCGGATGCAGCTTGACTTCCTGCACTTCCATTTTTCTGAAATCAAGAAGTTGGTTAACGAGATTCAATAAGCGTTTGGCATTGCGATGAATCAGGCTAAGTTGTTTTTTCTGCTCATCATCATTGGTATGTTTGATTATTTTATCCAATGGAGAAATGATGAGACTGAGCGGTGTTCTGAATTCATGACTTACATTGGTAAAGAACTTTGTTTTCATTTGATCCAATGCATGTGCCCTTTCTGCTTCCCGTCTTTGCTGCTTTGTTTCAAAACGCATGCGTATCCTTTCAAGCGTAATGCGTCGGATAAGATAGAGCAAACCGGCAATCAACAGCGTATATATAACATAAGCAACTGGTGTGCGCCACATAGGAGGAGCAATATAAATGCCCAGCTTTTTTTCCTCACTCCACACATTGCCCCCGTTTAAAACTTTTACTTTAAATGTATAATGCCCCGGGTCAAGATTTGTATAGGTTACTCTTCTTTGATTGCCATCTGCATATAGCCAATCTGAATTAAATCCATCCAGCATGTAGGCATATTTATCACGGGCACTGTGCGAAAAATCGAGTGAAGCAAACTCAATGGAAAAAACGTTTTCTTTATATTTCAGATCAATACTCTGAAGTTGGGGCAACGACTGTGGCAAAAGAACACGGTTGTTGATCAACTCGCCGGGCTCTACATTATTATTTAGTATTTGTAAACTGGTGAATACAATTTTAGGATGATAAACGGGTTTCATAATCTTACCGGGATTGATAATATTAAAACCTGAAGGCCCTCCAAAGATCAATTCGCCGGCCCTTGTTTTGAGTGCTGCGTTGTCATTGAATTCACGGTTCTGAAGGTTATTCGTTTCATCATAATTGATGATGGAAAAGCTTACGCCGTTTTCATTTTGCTTGGGAATAGCGTTACATAAGCCATTTGACGTAGAAAGCCAAATGGTTTGATGATCGCCTTCAAGTATATCCAATATCGAATTGTCTGGCAGACCATCTGATGCGGTGAAAATTTGAAAATCCTTTGTTTGTTCATTGAACAGGTTCAAACCTTCCCGGGTTCCTACCCAAATTCTTCCTCTGCTGTCCTCAAGCAACGACATGATGATGTTGCTGCTTAAACTTTTTTTATCACTTGTATTTTGATAAACCTTTGGAGTGATCCTGTTCTTTTCAAAAACTGCAATTCCATTATTAGTACCGATCCATAAATTTCCTTTCTTATCCTGCAAAATGGACGAGATATAATTCGAAGGCATTAGGCTTGGTTGGTCATATTTCAATTGATAATGTTCAAATTGTTGTGTCTTTCTGTCAAAAAGATCAAGTCCTCCGCCCAAAGTGCCAATCCATAAATTTCGTTCCCGGTCTTCAAATATTTCCCAAACATTATCATTTGCCAGGCTTGAAGAATCATTATCACTATGCCGGTAGTGTGTAAATTTCTTTCCATCAAAGCTGTTCAAGCCGCCAAGGAAAGTGCCGATCCAAAGTATGCCTTCATGATCAATCCACATGCTTACGATAACATTATTGCTCAGGATGTTTTTGTTGTTTGGATCGTGCAGGTATTGTTTGAACGTGTTGTTTTTTCTGTCAAAATAGATGAGTCCTCCACCGTTGGTTCCAATCCATATATTGCCCAACTTGTCTTCAACAAAGCGATTTACATCGTCGTACTGCAGACTTCTTGTATTTGATGGCTGGTGATAGTAACGCGGAAACTTGACAATATTATTGTTAAAATAATTAATCCCCTGCTTGTAAGTGCCCAGCCAGATGATTCCGTTATCATCTTTATATATTGTAGTGATGCTATTATGGCTAAGACTTTTGGTATCTTTAAGATCGTTTAAAAGATAAATGGTTCGACAGTTGTTTTTTTTATCAACAAGGTTGATTCCTCCATGATCTGTTGCCACCCAAATCAAACCATTATCATCCTCAATGAGCTGACTGATCAGGTTTGTATTCAGTTTCGAGGGATACGAACTTTCATTAAGCTGCCTGATTGAATTATCAGGCGGATGAAAAAGAAAAACGCCAAAACTAAAGCACCATAGCCATACATCTCCATCACGGTCTATTAAAAGATTGTAATAATTATTTCCTTTATTAAGATGCTGCAAAGAAGCGCTGGAAAAAGTAACCTTGTTTAATGTTAAATCATACTGCTGCAAAAAACCATTTTGATACACCAGCCATAACTGGTCATCCTTTGTTTCTGCAATGGAAGAAATTTTTTGTGGAAAATTGGGTATAAAGTTCTTACCAAATGCTTTTGCCTTTTTTTCTTTGTCAGAATACAGATACAATCCCAAATCATCATAAAGAAACCAATACCTCTCATTGTTTCCTTTTACTATATTGGCTATGTTACCGGAAGGCAAACCCAAAGATTGTAAGTAAGCAGGATAATCTGCGTCAAATTTTTCCGTATGCGAATTATAAATACACGGACCTGCGCCGGTTCCTACCCATATCTTTCCACCGGGCAGTTGGTAAAGCGAATTGATAGCATTATCCTTCACCGATGTGCTGTCGCCAGGTTTGCTGCGAAATATTTTACAGGAATATCCATCATATCGATTAAGACCAGACATCGTTCCAAACCACAAAAATCCATCTGAATCTTTAATTATAGCGGTGACCTGGTTATGCGAAAGGCCGTTATAAATATCCAGTTTGGAAAAAATATAATGGTGGCTTTGAGCAAAAACAGAAAGCGATAAACACAAACAAATAGTCCAGCTTAGAAAACGCATCACAATATCTTTTACTCGGGAAAAGATCTTGTACTATTCAGCACAGACCGTATTGCCTTAAAATTGAGTTTTAAATTAACAAACTACGCAAGATTACGATTTTTTTTGTCAGGTAATGATGAATCATTCGTCGCACACAGGACGCGATCTTACAGTGAAAAATTATAACCTCAAAAAAATATTACGCAATGATTTGAGACTTTTTGACGAACCTAATGACGAACTTTCTCGTGTGAGAGCTTTGGAATCCTTTATAAGTTAAATATATCTAAGCATTTAATTTGACATGATTTGAGCGAATTGGTTAGGTTCTAAAGAAATCGAGATTTCGAAAAACCTTCATAAAAAGTTGAAGATCAAATAGATACAAATTTAGAGCAGAGAGTGGGATTCGAACCTTTCTCAAAATGTTTTGGAAATCAATAGTCTAAAGAAGCTTCAAGTTACTGACTCATGAATTACTCACTGCTTTTCTATCCGTCAGATGTAACGCAAATCTTAATGCAAAAATAAACAATTGATCAATTATTTCTGATTATACTGTATTAATAATATAAACATTTCGAAACTGGAAAGTCTAAATAAAACCCTCGGCATTACCGAGGGTTTCCTAATCAAAGACCACTAACCATTAAACTAGTATGAAAAGAATACTTTTTCCGAAAAGGAGATAAACTTATGCATCATGTCAAATAAGGTCTGGTTTTATTCAGTCTTAAAAACATGCATTGCCTGATTGTTAATCCCTACAAGAATTAATTTATTGTTAGTTCCATTCCCAATTATCTTTAGATCTTTAACATCACCCTTTACACAAAATGCACTCTCCGTTGGATTCACAACTTTAAAAGTTTTATTTGATTGACCGATTAATAATAATCCATAAGAAGCATCATACATTCCGGTCATTGGTTCTGTTTGGTACTCGTTGCCTGCAACTAATAAATCAATAATGCCATCGTTGTTGAAATCATCGCAGGCTATAGCATTTATTGGAGCAAATTGAGCCTGTACAGCGAGAACATGTTTTTCAAATTTTCCATTTCCTTTGTTTTCGAACCAACAGCTTCTAAGTTCCGATGACGTTAATTCAATAACATCGTTCGGCTGATCGTTTTTAATCACTTCCAATAAAGATGATTGAGCGTAGTCTTTATTATAGTAGAATCGTTTTTTTATAGAAGGAACCTGCTGAACAAATTGACCGAGTGAAATATCAGGAAACAACTTTCGTTGACCATTTTTGTCTGGCAGGTAGTAAAATAGAACCGGGTCCTGGCTTCCATTCGCATCAATATCTTTTGAAACAAGCTTTGGAGGATGTGTTGAGTCTACTTTATACTTATTATTCATCCCAAGATTTCCTGCTATTAAATCTATATCACCGTCTTTATCAATATCAATTGCCTGAAGGCTCCTCCACATTCCGTCATTGTTGACCAACCCTGTTGTGCTAGTAACTTCTCTGAATTTTCCTTTTTCATTTTTAAAAAACCGGACAGGCATCCATTCCCCGGCGATAACAAGATCAACTAGATGATCATTATCAAAATCCGTCCACACTGCTGAAGTAACCATTCCTAACTTACTCAAGTCAACACCTGATGATGATGAAACATCTGTAAACACGCCGTTGTTATTTTGCAGCAAATAACTTTTAGGAATAAATGGAAATTGAAGTGAAACTCTTCCACCAATAAAAACATCTATATCTCCATCCCCATCATAATCACAAGGAGCTATACAAAATGCACTTGTGTTTACTGAACTGCTTATAGCTTTTTTGTCCAAAGAAAAATTTCCGTGTCCATCGTTTACGTACAGTCGTGGTTCATAGTAAGGAGAACCTTCTTCAAATTCAGTGCTTCCACTCGCAATCATCAGGTCTAAATCTCCATCACCATCGGCATCAAAGAAACAATTTCCCATATCCTCTTCATATTTTTTTGTTGTAACCAAATCCCTCTGCTCGAATTGCTGATTACGATTTTGGATGAACAATTTGCCGGATTGATTATAAGCTCCTCCTATAAAAAAATCTTCAAGACTATCTCCATTAACATCACCAACGGACATGCAAGGACCTAACTGAGAGAACTTTTGAGGCAAAAGACGTTGAAATGCAAAATCATTAAAGTAAGTTTCTTTATGTTGAAACTGTACATTGGTTTCTTTAGTTACATCAGTAAAAATATTTCCAATCTTTTTTTTTGCATGAGTCCACAATTTATTTGCGTTCTGATGATCAATCCTTAATTAACGTATCAGGTTTCAAAGAATAAAGCGTTTGCATTTTATCGTCTGGCCAAACAATAGTAATGCTGTCAATAGAAGTTGAAGAACCAATTCCAAAATGCAATCTATTATCTACGAAAGAAAGATATCCTCTCACCGGTGATTCCTCAAAACACTGCGTCTTGTTCTTGTCGTACAAATAGACTTTTGCACCCAAACCATTTCGATTTAAACTATCGCCAGACAGGGCAATGGAAATAAAATGATTGCCTCGGGAACTCCTGGCAGCGTTTTCATAAAAGAAGGCTTCCTCATTGATATTATTTACAACGAGATCTAAATCTCCATCGTTATCAAAATCTGCATACGCAGCTCCATTTGAAACAGACAGATCAGTAATGCCCGATGCTACTGAGATATTTTCAAAGGAGTAGTCGCCGGTATTTCTGAAAAAATAATTTCGTAATGGTACAGGGCCAAGACTGTTCAACGTAGCATTAAGCGCCTTGTTTCTTTCGACAGAGCTTGAAAATTGTCCCTGTAATGTGTTGGCCCGGTACAAAACAAAATCAGCGTTGATTAAATCCCTTCCCATGCCATTGGTAATATGAATATCCTTCCAACCATCGTTGTCAAAGTCTGCCATCAAAACACTCCAGCTCCAATCTGTTTTACTAATTCCCGCAAATTGTCCAACGTCGCAAAAACGTGGTAGGATGGTATCATTAATCTTTAAATTACCAAGATTAACCTGAAGCATGTTTCTCATGAACTCAGGTTCGTATCCTGCATGTCTTTCCATTTCATATCGTTCGTGGCTGAGAAACGAATACATCATTTTTTGTCTCTCATTATCCTCAGGCATCATATCCAGTGTAGCAATGTCCGCCAATCCATCATTATTTATATCCGCTGCGTCAACACCCATGCTGCTGTAACTTTGATAAGCCAACGCATCTTTGATAATATTAGTGAACGTTCCATTCTTATTATTCAGCCATAACAAATCATTACTCAAATAATCATTGGCGACATACAAGTCGGGCCAGTTATCATTATTTATATCAGTAACAACTATACCCAATCCGTAACCATCTTCTTTTATTCCTGTTTCGGCCGATACATTCATGTAAAAAGGATGGGTACTATCACTGATATTTCCTGCATTTTTATAAAGCCTATCGTTTCTTACAGAGTTAGTGCTTATGTCTTTTGTTGTAATATCATTGGAATGTGCACTTCCTATTTGGTTGTTTAATAAGTACATGTCCAGATCACCATCTTTGTCATAATCGAAAAAGGCAGCCTGAACGGAATAGGAAGTATCAGCCAAACCGTAGCTGCTTGCCATTTCAGTAAATGTGAGATCATGGTTATTGATGTACAAAAGATTTTTTCTTCCGGATGCTTCTGCATTTCCTGATACACAAACGTAAACGTCCTGCCAGCCATCATTATTAATATCCACCACAGAAAGGGAGCAATTTGGTGAGGTAGTAAAATAAATAAAGCCCGAAAATCAACGATTTGCGGGCTTTGAACTTCTTTGAATATTGCTTCCAGCGGAGAGAGAGGGATTCGAACCCCCGGACCTTTTGGGTCAACGGTTTTCAAGACCGCCGCATTCGACCGCTCTGCCATCTCTCCGGCGCAAAAATAGGTTCGCAGAGTTGATTGGCAAAAACTTATTAAATAATATTATTCGCTTTTAGCCATTGACGGCTTTCGAAAGACTTAAAGTATTTTTCGCGTTGAAATGCTTCCTGTTTCGTCGAAAAGGTCTCGCAGTAATAAATTATGAACGGCCGACGGGCTTTGGTAGATTTCACCTTGCAAGCATTATGTCTATTCAATCGCTCGTCAACGTCAGAAGTATAGCCAAAATAATAGCCATTATCTTTTTCACTTTTGATAATATAAGTGTAAAACATCGGT
>DASYQS010000044.1:0-33129 GCA_036005185.1 Chitinophagaceae bacterium
ACATGCAAATAATAATGGCCGTTTTCAAAATCACTAATCAACCATCTATCACGTAAATCATCACCAGCTGCTACAGCGTATGCCCAAGCTCTCACATCTTGCTGCTGGTAGTTGCCTGGGGCATACACGTGAAACGCAGATCCTGCCGATGATGCTCCAAAAAATTTATTCCCGACTGCCAATATTATTTCAAAAGATTTTTTATCGTTGCTGAGTATACCGTCCGCGTATAATTCATAAGGCAGCGCGGAAGATGAACGAATACCTTTTTCCTGAACAGCCATAAATGCCGAGGCCTGAGGGTCTTTATTGATCCGCACAATTTCTTCCTTTGTTAGCTGCTTATAATTAGAAGGAACATTTTTGAACTGTGCTTTGTGAATACTTGCGATAAACTCTTCACGGTTCAAAAATTCGGGGTTATTTATTTTTTCTCCGTTGTATGGACGAAATACTGAAGTGAGATCGCCGCATATAGTTCTGCGCCATTCGCTGATATTCGATTCTTCTATTTTCTTTCCCAATTTATGGCTCAAAAATTTTTCGAGAAATTGTAAGCACGAGGTATGATCAAAAACTTGTGAATTTACCCATCCTCCCCGGCTCCATGGCGATGCGATCACCATGGGCACACGATACCCTAACCCAATAGAACTTTCTCTTGCCAGATCCTTTATGGATTGTTGCTCCTCATTGGCAACATACTCTATACCCGTGTATATATTTTTTGAAGTGGATCCCGTACCTTTTTTATGCGGATGCGGCGCAACAAAAGGAGGTATATGATCGAAGTACCCATCATTCTCATCGTAGGTAAGAATAAAAATGGTTTTTTTCCAAACCTCCGGATTTTTTGTCAATATATCCATCGCTTCGCTGATATACCAGGCGCCGTACCATGCAGATGAAGGGTGATCAGAAAAGTTTTGTGGTGCGACCAACCATGACACAGTCGGAAGCTGACCATTTTGAACATCTTGCCGGAATTGGTGAAGTATATCACCTTTCGGAATCTTTACTTCTCTTTCTTCTTTGCCCTCTCTGTATTTTAAGGAAGTAAGCTGGTGATAAAATGGATCGTTGCGATTTGTAACAAAAGCTTTCTGATGTAAATTTTTTTCCTTTTGAGATAGTTGCTCATATTTTTCTTTGGTGCAATTTTTTTGATCCTCTGCATTTATAGCAAGATTTTTTTTGATCCAATCTATTTCTCTGCTTATTTGTTTTGCTTCTTTACTATTCGAGTCTATAGAAAATAGTTTTTGTTGTCTTATTTGCAACTCTTCGTTGAGTTGCTTCGCCATTTTGGGAAGTGCATCAATATATTCAGGATGCAGCTTTACATGATATTGTTTAAAATACTCAATGGCATTGTCGCCGAAATTAGCCAGCCATCCATCTTCTTCACCTTCAAATCCAACACCCACACTTAATTCATTCTGATAGATTTTCCAGGAAATACCATTTTCTTCCAATCGCTCAGGAAACGTTTTCCAGTTCACCATGGTAAGATAATCGGCATCTTCATTCCAAACATTTGCCAATGCTTTTTCATCTGGCTTTTCACGTATTGTGCCAGTCCAGAAATATAAACGGTTAGGTGTAGTGCCAGCAAGTGCAGAACAAAAATGCTGATCGCATACAGTAAAAGCATCTGCCAACGAATAATAAAAGGGAATATCGGCCCGTGTGAAGTAGCCCATTGTAAGTGGCATATCGGCGTAGTTCTCGATGCCTGATCGTTTACTTTCAATCCACCCGTTGTACCTGCCGTTATTTCTGGCATCCACTTGGTTCGACCACGAGTGTGGGATTGAATCCATCCATGTTATTTTTGTATCCTTTATATCAAAACGAAAAGGGACATAGGTCTCACCTTTTTTGTTGGATTGCAACCATACAAGGTTTTTGCCGGGAATGGTTATGGCACGGGGATCATTAAAACCGCGAACACCCTGCAGGGTCCCATAGGTATGATCAAACGAACGGTTTTCCTGCATCAGCAATACAATATGTTCCGCATCCAGATATGTACTGCCCGGCGCGGGATCGATTGCGAGAGCTTTTGCGATGGATGATGGCAGCACATGGAGCATACCTGCACCACTCGCTAGTAAAGATGCTTTTTTAATAAACTCTCTTCTTGTATCCATGAATTAAAGTAAATGATTAAGGTATAAAAATATGTCTATTCATTATACCATTATACAGCTATAAAATTTAAAGGGAAAGTAATAAAAGGATAATTAGTTGGTTCCCTGAATTTTTATAATAAGAATTTCATAAGGGAAAAATTCTGAAATCAAGAATAAGGAGATAGGATTCGATATCACTTTGCAACTGGAAATTGCAGAAGAGATTCAACAATGTACATGTCCGAGTAAAAAATATACAATTATAAAAACTACAACAAACCCAAGACAGCCGCCTCCCCATTTCCACCCTGCGTAACCTGCAAGTAATGTTCTTAACCAATTATTCATTTTCTTTTTTTTAGTAGTTGCAGGAAAACTGTGCCAACCATTTTTACACAGCTGCCTTTTATTAAGAAAAAAATGTGTACTGATTACTAACTTATTGCATTGGCCAGTTAGTAAATAAGAACCCTGCTACTGCTTGCTTCCGAGTGAATAAAAAATTATTTTCACTAAACTTATTGCCGGTTTTATTGTCAGACTTAAAATTTTTTTTATGAAACCAACTAACTATTTCTTTTTACTGCTGGTTTTCAGCTTTTTTTCCGTTTACAGTTTAAACGCCCAAAATCAATCCGGAATAGATTCTACAGGTTTACCCGGAGATAACTTTAGTTTGCAAGGAGCATTGGAAATGTTTCAAAAAGCAAGCTCGATCGAAGAATTTGAAAAATTGCTCAATTCACAAGACAATCATGTTAATAACCTTGATCTAAACGAAGATGGTGAAATTGATTATGTTCGTGTAATTGACAACAGTGAAAAAAATGCTCATGCTTTTGTGTTGCAGGCAATAATTTCAGAAAAAGAAAACCAGGACATCGCTGTAATAGAACTGGAAAAAACAGGAGATGCTGAAGCGATGTTACAAATTGTAGGTGATGAAGATATTTACGGTGAACAGGTAATTGTAGAACCAGATGGTGGAGGAAAGGAAGGAGCTTTTAATAATTATGATCTTAATGGTGATGTTGTTCATGGCCCTAATGCAGATTATAGTGATGAAACCACATCAATCATTGTGAATGTTTGGTTTTGGCCATGCGTTCGTTTTGCTTATGCTCCTAGCTATGTTATTTGGCGCTCCCCCTGGAAATGGCATCACTATCCCACTTGGTGGCACCCTTGGAGACCATTCGGTTGGACGGTATGGCATCCTTACCATCTTACTTACCATCGTCATTTTGCAATAGTGCCTATTCATCGAGTAACGATTGCACACAGGATCTACACACCAGTAAGAGCTAGTTCGGTTACGGTAAGAACACGTAACCAAGTTGCAGTAAATAACTACAGGGTGACGAGGACAAGAACTACAGTAACTGGCCCGAGAGGAAATAAGGCTGTTAAAACAACTAAAACTGTCAAAGGACCGGGAGGCAATACCAGAGTGAAGTCAACCAAGGTAAAAGTGAAAAGAGGGAGATGAATAAAAAAGAGAATGCCGGGACTCGCCCGGCATTGTAATTAGCTAAAGCGTTGGTGCTTTTCACACCGAGCTATTTAAGTAATGAAAATAAGCTTGGCCTATACAGATTGATTAAAAATAATGAACAGTGCAATTACTCCCGTAACCAGAAATACTGATGCAATAATAATAGCCATCTGTACATTTTCATTCTTAAATGATGTGTAAATTTTTTTCATTCACAAATGTTTTGGGTTAAAAATGGAATTACAAATTTTCCACGGGGATACGGAGATGGGAAACAAGAATACTTTGTGATTTTCTACAGGGTAGGATAGTGCAAAGCTATAAAATTATTTTCCTCTTGTCAAGCAGGGCCACTATATTTTTATAGAAATGCACCTTGACAAGGCAACCGAGACTAAATAATAGCATGAATACTGGGTGCAAAATTTTTCTCCACTCTTCCGGGGTATTGTTGTAGGGCCTTTTCAAGGCAGTCCATCGCCGCATTGATTGATTCAAGATTTAAAACATAAGCCAACCTCACTTCATTTTTGCCAAGGCCTGGTGTTCCATAAAAGCCAGTAGCCGGAGCCAACATGACAGTTTGATCATTGTAAGAGAAGGATTCGAGTAACCACTGGCAAAATTTATCGCTGTCATCAATCGGTAATTTTGCCATGGCATAGAATGCACCGCCTGGTTTGGGGCAAAAAACGCCGGGCATTGCATTTAAGCGGCTAACCAGTAAATCGCGCCGTGACATATATTCTGCCTTGGGCGCATCAAAATAATGATCGGGAAGATCAACAGCAGCCTCGCCTAGAATTTGTGCAAGCCCAGGAGGGCTTAATCTTGCCTGAGCAAATTTCATGGCAGCATCATAAACTGTTTTATTTTTTGTAACAAAGGCTCCAAGTCTGGCTCCGCAAGCACTATAACGCTTGCTGATCGTATCCATCAATACAACATTTTCTTCCAGTCCTTGCAGATGCATGGCGCTAATGTATTCACTATTACCATCGCCTTCAACTGGATAACAAAACTCACGATAGGCTTCATCACTGAACAAATACAAATTATGCTTTAAACAAATTTTTTTTAATGCTTCCATTTCATGGCGGCTATACAAATACCCTGTAGGATTATTAGGACTGCAAATGATAATAGCTTTTGTTTTTGACGTGATTAGTTTTTCAAAATCTTCAATCGGCGGTAATGCAAATCCATTTTCGATATGTGATGTGATGGGGATTACATTTACTCCTGCTGCAACGGCAAAACCATTATAGTTTGCATAAAAAGGTTCAGGAATAATTACTTCATCACCTGGGTCAAAACAGGTAAAAAACCCAAACAGAATAGCTTCACTTCCGCCTGTAGTAATAATGATTTGATCGTGGCTGATATTGATACCCACCTTTTTGTAATAATTCACAAGCTTGCGGCGATAGCTTTCATTGCCGGCGCTGTGGCTATATTCTAATACTTTAATATCTGCCTTGCGAACGGCATCTAAAATGGCCGGAGGGGTTTCGATATCTGGCTGACCAATATTAAGATGAAAAACTTTAATTCCCTTTTTTTTAGCCGCTTCCGCATAAGGAACTAATTTTCGAATAGGTGAAGGTGGCATTACTTGGCCACGATGTGAAATTTGCAACATTTGCCAAAGGTAAAAAGAATTGATTACCCCGTCCTCTTTCTCGTTATTAGATAGTGGCAACTAATAATTATAACTTATGTAGAGAAAAATAAGTGCAAGAGCAAGCAACTACCAGCAAAAAATCCATTGGGGCCTAGCGACCCCAATGGAACAAAAAAACACCAACAATAGCGAAAAAATTAATGCACTCGTTTTTCAAGGTTAACTTGTACATTTCTGCTTAGAATGTACCTGACTGCCGATAGAGAACTATATTAAATTCATCAATAATTTTCTTCCATATAACCGCCCACATCATCAAATCCAAAATCGTGCAACTCTAAATGTTTCATTCGCTGATTTTGAAGCATGGTCATAAATTCATCTTCAATCTCTGAAATGGTTTTTAAAAAATTATTAATTGAATCTTTTGTAGCTTCTGTCATGTGATCAATATTTTCTTTGTAAAAACGAAATGACAGGTATTGCGAAAAGCTATTATCTCCATCGGTTATAGAGGATGGTCGATGGCTGGCAAGCATCGTATTATTTTCAGGCATAGGCAAAATTTGATTTGATAGATTGTCGAAAATTCATGCCAGTAGAATTATTTTTTGTAATTGGGGAAAAATTATTGCCGAGCTTCTCAGTCCTTTTTCTTTACTAACAACAATTCAGAATAGATTATATTTTCTTAAAATGGAACTGTGTAAAATTTGCCTCATTTACTCACTCTCCAAAACCCCATTCATTTGCCAAGTTTTTTTCTTGTAGAGCATGCTATTGAGGTTAGTAACTTGTAAAAAATATAAATCCCTTCCGGAATACCCGGAAGGGATTAAAAATAGGGTTCTTATTATTATTTACCTGATTTTGATTTTGTCTTGCTTGTTTTAGCTTTTGTTTTAGTTGGCTGCTGTGTACTTGAATTTGTTGTTGTAGCAGCATTTTTTGATTTATCTGCTTGTTCTTTTACATAAGCATCGTATGCTTCCTGAGATAAAGTTTCTCCGGAAATTGTAACCGTTTTTGGATTATCAACACCCACAAGTTTAATGAATACTTGTTTACTGAAAGTTCCCATTGCTGCGGCATTGTAACTTACTTTTAATTTAGCAGTGGCGCCTGGTGCAATTGGTTCAGTTGGTTTCTCAGGAGTAGTACAACCGCAGGATCCCCAAGCGTTTTCTACAACTACAGGTTTATCGCTTTTATTGGTAATTTCAAAATAATAATCAACGGGCTTACCATTCAGGATCTTGCCGAAATCATGATTTTCAGTATTTACTTTAATAATAGCATCAGCCCCAGTTTGAGCTTTCATTGCTACAGCAAGTAATAGAGTGGCAGCAGCTAAAAGAATTCTTTTCATTTTTTAATTATTTTGTTGTTTTAGAATTTGAACAGATGCATTGGCGGGAGCAGATCCTGCGGGAGCTTTCCACACAGTGCCTTTAATCTTGATTTGTTTAGTTTGACTTCCGTTATATGTTATGGTTATATATTTTTCAAAACCTCCTTCAGCGGCTGCATTGTAACCCACCTTTATTTTATCTGAGGCACCGGGAGCAATTGCTTCGCGGTTCCATTCAGGAGTAGTACATCCGCAACTAGCCTGTACATTATCCAATTTTAAAGGAGTAGCTCCACTGTTTACGATTTCAAAAAAATAAAAAACGGGTTTGCCCTGAGGAATTTTTCCAAAATCGTGTTCAGCTTCTTTAATCTGTAGTACATCATTTGCAGTTACTGTGGCAGTATTGGTAGCATTGTTATTTGCATTCGTATTGGTGGAAGTTTGTGCACCAGCTACCCATACCATGACGATAAAAAAAAGGGAGGCAGTTAACTTTTTCATGATTATAACTTTAGGGCTTCAAAATTAAAGCAAAGATGTCAGAAAGTATAGAAAGGCTGCACCCAAATTCAGTATTTTTTAACGGAACGTAATATCCCTACTTTTGTCAATATGAATCAGACCTCTGAAGTTATGCCCACCAATGAAAAATTATCATTTGATAAGTTTCGGGAAGAGGTATTGAATGATTATAAAATTGCCTGTATCAGCCGGGAGACCAGCCTGTTAGCTCGTAAGGAAGTGCTGACTGGTAAGGCCAAATTCGGGATTTTTGGCGATGGCAAAGAACTAGCTCAAGTGGCGATGGCAAAGTTCTTTAAAGCAGGAGATTTTCGCAGTGGTTATTATCGTGACCAGACCTTTATGTTTGCCACAGGTTTGGCAACAGTTGAGCAATTCTTTTCTCAGTTATTTGCTGACCCGGATGTACGGAACGATCCTTTCAGCGCTGGTCGGCAAATGAACTCTCATTTCGCTACTCCCTTTGTCGATGAAAAAGGTGAATGGCTTGACCTTGTTAATCGTAAAAATATTTCCTCAGATATTGCGCCTACCGCAGGTCAAATGCCCCGAGCCCTTGGACTTGCCCTGGCATCAAAAAGCTTTCGCCATATTGAAGAGCTAAAACAATTCAAAGATCTTTCTGATAATGGCAACGAGGTTTGTTTTGTAACTGTGGGTGATGCTTCTACCTCAGAAGGTCATTTTTGGGAGACTGTCAATGCAGCAGGCGTTTTACAAGTACCCATGGCAATTTTTGTTTGGGATGACGGATACGGAATTTCTGTGCCTAAAAAATTTCAAACTATCAAAGCCTCAATTTCTGAAGCCTTGATGGGCATGCAAAAAAAAGAGGGAACAAATGGCATTCATATTTATACAGTTAAAGGCTGGGATTATGCTGGCATGTGTGAAAGTTTTGAAGAAGGCATCCGAATTACAAGAGAAACCCATGTGCCTGTGCTTTTTCATGTTGAGGAGATGACTCAACCGCAAGGCCATTCTACTTCCGGAAGTCATGAAAGATACAAACCTGCGGAAAGGCTGGAATGGGAGCGGGAATGGGACGGTATTAAAAAAATGCGGGAGTGGGTCCTAGAAAACAACTTGGCTTCTGATGAAGAGATAAATGAATTAGAGCAATATGCAAAAGAATTTGTTCGTGAAAGCAGAGCAAAAGCCTGGGAAAAATATCTAGCACCGATCAGAAAACAGGTTAGCAAAACAATTGACTTAATTAATAATCTCGCAAACAATCTTCCACATCAAGCCCCACAATTGATAAAATTATCTTCAGAACTGGGAGCTAACCATGAGCCTCTTCGCCGTGATGTACTGAAAACGCTAAACGCAGCTTTGGATGTGGCAGGTGATCATGATGCGTCTTATTGGACGAAAGATTATTACAATGATCTTTTAGCCGAAAATAAAAACCTTTATAATTCATATTTATACAATGAGGGGCCACGAAGTGCACTAAAAGTGAATGAGGTAAAACCGGAATTTGAAGATGATGCTCCTATTATGAATGGCTTCGAAATATTAAATAAATATTTTGATGAGGCTTTTGCCCACAACCCTAAATTGATTGCTTTTGGTGAAGACGTGGGTCATATAGGAGATGTAAATCAAGGTTTCAGTGGCCTGCAATTAAAGTACGGTGCAGAAAGAATTTTTGACACAGGCATTCGTGAACTTACCATTGTGGGTCAGGGAATTGGTCTTGCCATGCGCGGACTGAGGCCAGTAGCCGAGGTGCAATATCTTGATTATTTATTGTACGGATTGGAGCCATTGAGTGATGATGCTGCTACCCTTCATTATAGAACATTTAGTCAACAAAGTTGTCCCGTTATTATACGTACAAGGGGGCACAGACTTGAAGGCATTTGGCATAGCGGATCGCCAATGGGCATGGTGATAAATTCTTTACGTGGCATGTATATATGCGTACCCAGGAATATGGTGCAAGCAGTCGGAATGTACAATACCTTGCTGCGCAGCAATGACCCTGCGTTGATGATCGAATGCTTAAACGCATACCGTTTAAAAGAAAAACTACCATCCAACTTGCTTACGTTCACTGTTCCACTTGGTGTTCCTGAAATTGTTAGAGAAGGGACAGATATAACGATTGTATCTTATGGCGCAACGATTAGAATTGTGCAGAATGCAGCAGATATGTTAGAGGCTTTTGATATTAGTTGTGAAATTATTGACGTTCAAACTCTGCTTCCATTTGATATTCATCATAGCATTTTGGAATCTCTCAAAAAAACCAGCCGGATTGTTTTTGTGGATGAAGATGTGCCGGGCGGTGGGGCTGCTTACATGTTTAATAAAGTAATGGAAGAACAAGGAGGCTATCGCTACTTAGACGCAACTCCAAGAACAATTACGGGCAAAGCTCATCGTCCTGCTTATGGAAGTGATGGTGATTATTTCAGCAAACCTAATGCTGAGGAAATTGAAGCGGTAATTAAGGAGATGATGAAGGAATAGAATTGAATAACACTATAATTATCTTTCCCAAATTTGTTTTAATTGTCCCGTCAGTCGATCAAATAATTTCCTATCATCAGTAATAATTTCTGCTCGTGCTGAAAGATTATTGCGGAAAAAAATTGTTTTGTTATAATTAGTTTTTAATGCTTTGGGCAAATCCACTGTGATCAAAAAGCTGTCTCTTCTGTTGGGCACATTTGAGATGTAATTAACAACGCCGGCTACATAACCAAATTCATTACTTGGATAGCTTTCTACTTTTAGCATAACTTTTTGGCCAGCCCTTATTTTTCCCAGCCCATTTTGAGCAGCCATTAGTTCTGCGTAAAATTTTGTTTCGATCGGTTGAATATAAAATAGCGGCTGACTGCTTGCAATTAGTTCATTTTCTTGCCAAGAAGAAACGAATAAAACCTTTCCATCTTTGGAAGCTGCTAATACATATTGCTGCATCCATTTTTCAACCTCACTTTTTAAATCCAATAAGGCTGAGTGAAATTTTTGTTGCTGATCTGTTATCGTCTTTTGGAGATCGAGTAATTCTTTTTCTTTGCTATGGCTGTTAACATCAGCATTTGTGATTTGCGCATCAATTTGTTTTAAGGTTTGATCCTTTGCAATCAATTTGCTTTTGTATTGGTTTAATTCAAGCGTCGCAATTACTTTATCCTTTGCTAACAATTCGTAGGCATCGTATTCTTTTTTTTGTAATTGCTGATCTTCTTCAACCAGTTTCTTTTGCTGATAAGTGTTATTTTTTAAAGTAGCGAGATATTTTAGATCCTTTTGGAGTGCATTTCTTTTTTTCTGATAGAATCCATTTATTAAAGATTGTTTAACTTCTGCTAATTCATTTTGAAACGCCTGGTAATTTGCTTGCAGTTCGCCCAGATTATAAAGTGTGGGTAACGGATTTGCAATTAAAGCTTCATAAATATTATTTTGAGTTGCCACTATCATTTCTTCTATCCAGCTTTGAAGTTTTATTGCCTCATAATAATCCGTTGTACTTTCCATATATCCCAAATGCTGCCCCTTTTTTACTTGTTGTTCATTTGTGACAAAAATTTTTACAAGTTTGCCTTCCACTCTTGAACTAATAAGCCTTGGAGGATTAAGTGCAACAATTCTTGCCGATGCATTGATTATATCCGGATATTCAATAAAACAGGTTAGCGACAGAAGAAATAAAAGAGTAACTAAGAAAAAGCTATTGCCTCTTCTGACTATCCAGTGCGGCCGATAGCTAATAACTTCTTGAATTTCATCACTCACCAATTCATGCTGCTGCGAAATTATTTTTCCTGACATGGCAGATAATTAAAATTTTAGGATCCCAACTCAAGCTGATTTTTTATTAATGTAAAGTACTCACCTCTTAAATTCACTAATTCGTGGTGAGTTCCTTTTTCTGTAATCACACCTTTATTCAAAAGCACGATTTGGTCAGCATTTTTTACTGTACTCAAACGATGAGCAACAACAATAACTGTTCTTCCTTTAAAAAACGATTCAAGATTTTGAAGGATGATGCTTTCGTTATTAGCGTCAAGACTATTGGTTGCTTCATCAAAGAAAATAAATTCAGGATTTCTATACACAGCTCGTGCAATCAGAATTCTTTGTTTTTGTCCCATGCTGATGCCAGTTCCCTCAGTTCCGATCTTGGTATTGAATCTTAATGGGAGCGACTCAATAAATTCCTGCACATTGGCAATTTCAACAGCGTATAGCAATTTATCCATATCGATTTTCTCAACACCAACTGCAATATTTTTAGCGATGGTATCGGAAAAAATAAAACTCTCTTGCATTACTATTCCGCAATGACTTCGCCATGCTTTATGGCTTATATTGCTCAACGATGTATTTTCTAATTTAATTTCTCCTTTTTGAGGCTCGTAGAATTTAAGAAGCAGTTTCAGTAATGTTGTTTTACCGCTTCCGCTTATTCCAACAATGGCCGTAGTTTTTCCTTTTGGGATTTTTAAATTTATGTCCTTTAACACAGGCTCATTGCCTGCGCCAGGATATGTAAAAGAAACATTTTTGAAATGGATATTTGCTTCATAAATTCTGTGGCGATCGAGCAATGAAAATTCATGCAATTTTTCATCATGTTTTGCGGCACTAAAATCATGAACTAATTCAGCGACAGGTCTAATCAGCATTTTCCCTCCCATCAATTGCCTTGCAAAACTTTTGGGTAATTCTTGTTGCAAATATTTTTCTTCAGGCTCTTCATCTTCTATAGTATGAATTTCATTTAGTCTGTCCATGCTGATCTTTGCATTTTGCATGCTTTGTACAAAGCCGATCATTTGTTCTATAGGGCTGTTGAGTTGTCCGATGATATATTGAACTGCCAGCATTGAGCCAAGAGTCATTTGTCCATCAATAACCGCTTTCGCTGAAAGAAAGGTGATAAAAATATTTTTGCTTTCGTTTATAAAAAAAGCGCCTACCTTCTGCCATTGATTAAGCGAAAGACTTTTCATGCTAAGTCTCCAGAGTTTTGCCTGCAAGCGTTCCCACGCCCATCTCATGGGTCTCTCCATTCCATTCAATTTTATTTCCTGCATGCCCTGTACAAGCTGAATGGTTGTACTTTGTTCTTTAGCTGCTACATCAAATCGCTTATAATCGAGAACTCTTCTGTTTTTTAGAAATATAATCACCCATAATGAATAGAAAATACTGGCAATGATAAACACAGCAAAAATGCCCACATTGAATATGGCAAGCACAACAGAAAAAATAAGAAGATTGACAAGCGAAAACAAAACATTTAGTGAAGAACCGGTAAGAAAAGATTCAATTCGGCTGTGATCATTCATCCTTTGCAGGATATCACCGGTATGTTTACTATCAAAAAATGAAACAGGCAGCTTCATCAGCTTGATCAGGAAATCTGTGAGAATAGAAATGTTTATTCTTGTACTGATGTGCAGTAATATCCAGCCGCGGATAAATTCAACGACCACTCTTCCTGCAAATAATGCTAGCTGTGCAAGCAGAACGATATAAACAAAATGAATATTGCCAGTATTTACTCCTGTATCAACTACACTTTGTGTTAAGAACGGAAGAAAAAGTTGAAGCAAGCTGGCAACACCCAATCCAATAAAAAGTTGAAATACTAATTTTTTATATGGGAAAATATAATTGAAAATATTTTTAAACTTCAGTCCTTTTGATTTTCTTTCTTCTGCTTCATCAATGTTTTCATAAAACGATGGCGATGGTTCTAACAGTAATGCAATGCCTTCTTCCTCGCCATTTTCTTTATTGCTTATCCAGCTTGTTTTAAATTCCTGCGGTGATAATGTAACCAATCCTCTTGCAGGATCGGCTATGTAAAATTTATTTCTTTTTGTTTTATAAAAAATGACGAAATGGTTTTGGCTCCAGTGAAGTATGGCGGGTAACTTTGCATCTTTTGCTAAACTATCATAACTAAGTTTTGCGGCTTGTGTCCTCAAACCAATTGCCTCTGCTGCTTCACTGATTCCTAAAAGATTTACTCCTCCTTTTCCTATTTGTGTTTTCTCTCTTAGAGCTTGTAACGAAATAGATTTACCATAATGCTTTGCTATCATACGAAGGCAAGTAGGACCGCAGTCCATGGAATCGAGTTGTTTATAAAACGAAATTTTTTTCATTATTTTGATCTCTTTTTGTTGAATGTCGTTTTCATAAATAAGGGGAGAGACCTCAATCGACATTTATAATTTATTTGATAGGGCTTTTTTAATCTAATCCCTTCTTCCTGAAGCAGCAGAGCTGCCACGTGCAAGATCTCTAAGCAATTGCTGTTCAAACTGTGGATCACTTGGTCGAAGCATATCAGCGTTCACAACCTCATGTTTACTGTTTAATAATACATACCGCGGAAGGGGAACAGGCTTATTGATGGGGAATTTTATCAACTGGGCAAACTCTTTTTGCATAGACTTATCGCCAAGCACGTGTACACCTTTGAGTTTTCTGGCCTTTGCCATATTCTCCCATGCCGAAGCGCTTGACGGCACATCATAGGAAAGGTATAGCCTGACGATATTATTTTGTTTGAAAAAAGCCTCATGCTGTGGGTAGTATGCAAACTCAACCACGCAATGAACGCACCAGGTTGCCCAACAATCAACGAGAACAGGTTTATCTTTTGCGTATTTAGCCAGCACCTTCTGCAATGTTCCCGGATTCTTAACAAACACAACTTCAGATACTGCGTTATTTTCAGGGTTACCTACCGACAAATCCATACCCGATATCCCAACGGTGTCCGAAGCAAGTATCTTAAGAAAGACGGGGAGAAAGGGACTTTCCGGATATTGCTGTGCAAAATAATACATGGCCCTTTTCGTATAAGGACTTTTCAACCGTATCGCATCTATCAGTATGTAATTTCCTATTTCGCCTTCCCGGAAAGGTTCCGGATAGGTGGATGGCTTCGTGTAACCCTCGTTGATAGTGGCCCATCTGGAATCGGCCTTTTGAAAATCATTAGCTCTGAATTGATGCCTTTTTGCTTCAATAGCAGACGCCAGTGCACCTACGTTCATCAATCCTGTCCGAGTTGGAATGTATTTCTCTTGCAAAGGATCGAACCTTTTATAAAGCTCCTGACAAATGAACGCATTTTCCTCTTTCCTGGGCGAGTTGTCACTCGTATGACCATAAAGGTTGATCATCGTGTTCAGGGCCATCGCCTCAATCATCCTGCCCAGCAAATCGACCTTTAATTCGCTTTGAGCATTCCGGGCAACCAGCGTCTTCTCCATACGTATAAATGAGTCTACTCTACTTACAAGCGACTTACCATTGTATTGCTCTTGCCGTAACTGATGTATGGAACTAAGAACGTTCTGATTTAGGCGGTTCACATAATTATTACAAAAACTGTCCTTTCCCAAAAAACAGCACCTGAAATTCTGGCTTGAATCGGAGAATAGTTGAAAATTAATTGTGTCGCCAGGCTCTACGACTGCCCGGAACGATTGTCCATTGGGCAATGTAAGAAAGATAAGGCTTAGCCTATGAAGTGTCGAAGCCTGATGAACCTGTCCATTATTATTTATATTCAGGTCATCTGTACTATCTGCATACCACGGTTGAGGATACATGCCGACAGGTTTCATTACACTTATCTTTTTTATCGAATTTTTTGCTTCGAACGGCAGAATCTCTCCTTTGAAATAGATTTGTGCGTCAAGGGAGGTACAGCAAAAACCGGTAATTAGTAACAGGATTGAAGGTTTCATTTTTCTGAAAATTATAGGATTAGGCATATAGCAAATTTCGGCATTTCTGAAACCAGATCAGAGTATGCCCTCATCTGTGATATCGGTAGGACAATAAGCCTCGGGAATATTGACCAGAATTTTCTGCAATGAGGCCTAATCCTATTTTAAGAGTTTAATCAAGAGAAATCAAACTCTTAGGTTTCAAGGTGAAAATAGCCGGAAATTATCCAGCATGACAGCTGCAATTAGTCTGCCCTTCACAAGCAGCTTGCACTCGGTCTAAGCATTCTTGCATTGTACTGCAATAGAACGTGTCCAAAGTGGGATTCTGAGCACTGCTGCATTCAAAGCACGCTTCTGTGCCTCCTTTGATTTTTCTCATTTCGCTTCTGCTTAATGGAACTCCTAGTTCTTGCATAAAATTAATTTTTAAACATTAAAAAAAACCTGTTTCGCTTTTGAAAGCAGGCACAAGTCGTAAAGCCCTTGTTAGCTAACAAGTTTATGCTAATAGATAGCTGAGATCCGAAATGTTATAAAATGCCGGCAACTGATACCCTCGAATAAAAAAGGTGGGTGTCGCGCTTATATTTGCCTCTCTGCACCATTTATCCATTTCCAATATTTTCTCCGTGTCGTATTTAACCCCCCGCCTTAATGGAAATTTATTTTCAATTTCTTTAAATCTTTTTGTTTCAGACTGATACCATTCATCGAGTGCGAGCAAAGACTTTTCCCTGTCAATCTCATTCAGCGCCATAATGTGCCTGATAAATTCATTTCGAACAGGATTCCCTTTATCACTTAAGGTAAAAAGCATTTGCACTTTCAGATTTTTGTGGCAGAGAAGTAACTCTCTTATCGATTTATGAGCTACCTGACAAGCAATGCAGGTGGGATTGCTTACCATGACGATCTTGTTTGTTGAATTGTCGTTTCCCATAAGAAGGCCCATGTCGTCAGGAGGCAACGTGATCTTTTTTTGTTGAGCTAGTACATTGTCGAAAATTTCTGTATTATGCTTCAACCTCAAAAATTCCTTTTTAAATACCTGTCCTTGTTTCGCCTTTACAATGAGTTTTTTGATGAATACCCAAAACAATACTGGCAAGTAAAAGGAAATAGCCACGCTGACTACTGACTTTGCAGTGAAAGCAGAAATGGAAACAAGAGAAGGAGGTCCGATCAAAAAAGTGAAGAATTCGCTGAGCAAAAGGATTTGCACTGATAAGCAAAGCGGGCACCAGACCTTCGCAATCCTCCACTGGTAGAACAATGAATAAGCAACATAAGGAAGGGACAAAAGATTTAAGGCACGCAGGATTTCGATCGATCCTTGAATGCCAGACAATGAAGTAAGCAAATAAACAAGACCTCCGGAAAAATAAAAAAAGCCAATCTCACTCCATCCGATCTTACCGAAAATTTTGGCAGCTTTTGAACCCAGAATTGCCTGGCAATTGAGCTTCTTGCTTAACGTGCAAATCTTCCTGATTGCCGAACTTGTGCTGTTTAATTCATATGACAGCAGCAAAGAAGTTATAACCAAGCCGATTAGCTTTAATAAGAACAGCACCGATATATAATAAAAATAGGCCTTATAGAATGCTGATATCGATCCTACAAACATAACCACTAGCAGGATAAAGCTCGTTAGTATAAATGGCTTTCTGAACTGCTCCCATCGCTCGCTCGATTTCTTTTTATCATAATCTATTTCCTTATAGTTTTTTGAAAGCTGTAAAACCAGTACAACTCCTGTCCATGCTGATAAAAAAGTTTCAAGGCTTTGTTTTCTTTCAATTCCGGACGGTGTCAAATAATGCACTTCTGACTTTGTGACTTTTGTTATGATCTCAAATAAATAAGCACTCGTATTCAGGTGCGCGATGAAAGGAACGGGCAACCTACCCAAGTTCTCCTTTTTCACTCTTAATGCTGTATTGTTCACATTCCATTGATGGAGGGCATCACTGATACTCGTTAGACTGGGAAATTCTGCATGCTCTTCCACCCTTGTTTGAATGGTCGGATTAGTAACGGGAATTTTGAGATAATTCATTAGCTGAACAGTGACATGGGCGGCATTGCTTATATTTTCCTCGCCGAACAATGGCATCACTGATTCATAGATAAATCCCCTGACCCTATGAAGTTGGAAATTTAAAGTCATATGTCGGTAAATTTTATTTTTGATAAATCATTAATTGCCTTTAAAAACTGTAGAAAATTCTATTGCATAAGGCCACATGGAATTGGAAACAGGAATTTTTTAACTGATGCAGCCAGCTAGGAATCTGGGTAAGGTTTCGGTTCATTGCAGGGAAGGGTTTAATAAATTAAAGTTCAGAAGATTTTAAATACGAGATCTAATTCATCAGGTTATATTTTATAACCTTTTAAAATTTTTTTTGAGGGCTAGTATTTTATTTTCAAATATCGGTAGCTTTATTATGCCTTAATCAAACACACAAACCTTAACCTTAACTAATGTTTACAGGAGAACATCTGCGCATTGTGCGTCAGATAAAAGGAAACCAAACCCAGGAAGCCATATCAAAAAAACTGCGCATAAAGCAACCGGCTTATAACAAGTGGGAAAAAAGCAAATCAATTACTGAAAAGAAACTTGGGCGTTTTTTAAAAGCAATTCCCTGTTCAAAAGATGAGTTTGAAAAAATAGTCAAGCTATTGCTCCTCCCCGCAAAATTGAACTAGCTCTAAACAGTTTAAAACTCCTGATAACCCGGAATCCCATTAAGAAATTTTCCCCATTTCTGTGTTCAAACCAAAAATTTTGATATTTTAGGGAGCAAGCAAATCGACTAAATTCATGAAACGCCACCTTGTCCTGCCATTTGTCTTTTCCTGTATATCTTTTTGTTCCGCTGGTCAAACCTCTTTCTCGCAAGCTGATTATGTGGATAAAGTTAGCTCGCTAAAAACCCAATTTCCGAAGGAGGATGTGGTTGCTTACCAACATAAGGAAATTGTGAGTTTTTCATTTAATTCCAATGCCACTCCAGGTGAAGGAAAAGTAAAAGCAACTGTAACTACTCAAATTACGCTAGTGCCTGTGAAAGATTATGTAAAATATGAAGATGGTCTTTTTTATAATCAACAAATCTCTATTGATAATATAAAAGCGATCAATTCAAAAGGTAAAGAAGTGCTTATTCAAAAGCAATGCGGCTCTTATAGCCAAGAGGACATTTTTCATGATGACACAAAACTATGCGTGGTAAAATTTCCGTTGGAGGAAAGGGGGAAAAGTTGCAGCTATACATATCAGGAAATTTACAAGGATATAAAATACCTCACTTCATTTTATTTTAATAAAAGCATTCCCGTTGTTGATGAAATGATTGAGTTTGATATTCCTTCCTGGATGGAATTTGATCTTCGTGAATTTAATTTTCAGGGGGCAGGAATTGAAAAAACAACCACCAATGAAAATGATCTTACCAAGATAATCTTTCACCTTAAAAATGCACCGGCTTACGAGGAGGAAGACCACTCGCCTAATCATGCGCTGAGCTACCCGCATATCGTTTGTGTAAATAAGGCTTATACGGAAAATGGCCAACGAAAAGTTTTGTTTGAAACAGTAAAGGACCTGTATGGGTGGTACAGAACCGTTTGCGATAGTATCGGTAATCAGCCTTCAGAATTAAAAGAGAGGGTTGCGGCGTTGACGAATGGAAAGAAAACGGATATTGAAAGAATTGAAGTTATTTTTTATTGAGTGCAGGATAATATTCGTTATATCGCTTTTGAAAATGGGATTATGGGTTTTAGGCCCGATGCAGCACAAAATGTTTTAAAGAAAAAATATGGGGATTGTAAAGGCAAAGCCAACCTATTGAAGGAAATGCTTAAGCTCGCCGGCTACGATGCAAGACTAACTTGGATTGGCACGTCAGACCTTCCTTATGATTATACATTGCCTTCCTTGTCGGTGGATAATCACATGATCTGTACAGCGATCTTAAATGGTAAGAGATATTTTCTGGATGGTACAGAGGAGTATATAGCCTTAAATGATTATGCTCAGCGTTTGCAGGGAAAGCAAGTGTTGATTGAAGATGGAAACAATTATATTATTGACCGTATTCCTGCTTTTCCAGCTGAAAGAAATAAAACAAGAAAGGTAAACAAAATGAGCATTGATGGAGATGTGATAAAAGGAAATACTACTATTGAATATAACGGAGAGGCAAAAATATTTACACAAATGGCTTATGCTTCTATCCGCAATGAAAACAAAACCGACGCCTTATCATCATTTTTGCGGAATGATAATGGCAATATCGAATTATCAAACATCAAAACTCCCGATTTTAATGATAGGCAAAAGCCCTTACAATTAAGTTATGATTTTAAGGCCAATAATCAAGTTACCAAGGCTGGTAATGAGATGTATGTAATCATGGATTGGAACAAAGAATTCTCAAGCATGGAATTTGAAAGCGACAGAAAAAACGATTATGAATTCAATCATAAATATTTTATCACTACACAAACTGAATTAACCGTTCCCGACGGATACAAAGTAGAGTATGTGCCTTCATCATTTAAAAAAGTTTCGGCTGATTATTCTTTTGAAGGATCTTATTTGAATAAGGGTAAAACAATTGTTTACTCAAAGACAATCGTTATCAACAAGGCTATTATACGTAAATCTGAATTCGCGGACTGGAATAATTTTGTTAAAGACGTCAATAAGTTTTATAATGACCAGGTTGTGCTCACCAAATAGATGATAGTTTTATGGCAGATTGATTAGGAAATGATCAATAATCAATAATTAAATTAATCAATAATAATCAACTCTCAATTCTAATGAACAAGTTTTCATTTTTTACTTTTTACTTTTTGCTTTTTAGTTCAAAAATATTTTCACAGGCTCCCCAGCTTGGAGTAAACATAGAAGATGAATTTAAAGTGACTGCAGTTCCTGATAAATGGAAAAACGAAAGTGCGGTTATTATTGGCCAAAAGACCGAATATCTTTTTACACGTGTGGCCTCAGGCAGAAGCTATTCGACTGTCGTTCGTATCAATGAGTATATTCATAAGCGAGTGAAATTGCAGGATAAAAATGCTTTAGAAAAATTCTCTACGTTCAACTACGTAACAATGGGAAAAGATGGGAACGCTGAATACAAGATCATCAAAGCAAATGGTAAGGAGGAAACTGTGGATATGAAAACAGCTGTTGAAGATGAAAAAGATATTGACCCCATTTATAAGCCTATTTTTTATAGTCTCAATATTAAATCCCAAAAAATCGCCATCCCAAATTTAGAAATTGGGGACATTATTGACTATACCCTTAAGTCAACGTTCAATTGGGATATGAAAGCTGATGGAATCGGATTCAAACCGTTTATTTTTTCATTAGCCAACAGTTATCCTACCATGTATCAGCAATACCGGTTTACGATGGTCAATGGGATGAAGGTGCAGTACCGTAACTATAACGGCGCTCCCAATCTTCGTTTCGATGCAAGAGCCTCTGTATATGGGGACAAGGAATCCTACCTTTCCTATTATCTTTTAGATAAAGACAGGACTAAATCAAGCGATGTAAGATGGAACTATGAATTAAGAACTACACCCAGTGTAAAATTCCGTGTTATTTTCCTGGCGGATAATGATCCATCTTCAAAAGGTTTAGGTGAGGCAACCGTTGACCGCGCAGGGCTCGACCCCGATCAAGTGTATAAAAGGTATGCCGGAGCGGCGGCTTATGTTACTCCAACAGTTACTAGCCTGGTAGGATACACCACCCAGTATATTCTTAAGAAAAAAGAGGAAGGTGTTCTAAAAACAGATGATGATATTATTCGTGAATGTTATTACTGTTTGCGAAAAGTTTTTCTGGAAATGTATTACAAGGGTCCCGTGCATTCAGACCTTGAAAAATATATGACAGGAAAAAAGCTGTATAAAAAAATTTTAGCGCAGGAGAAAAAAAGCGGACCTGAAAAAGAGGAACGTGAAGATGAGATTCGCATCAGCGGTGTAACCTTCGCTACAGCTTTGCGTTTAGCCCTGGCTGCACAAAACATACAGGCTGAGTTACAGGTATATGTGCCGCGATCGCTTGGCGCTTGGCGCGATGCCATTTTTATGGATGAGCTGGATTTTGTAGTAAAGGTAAAAAGCAAGCGGAGATTTTATTTTTTAGAGGCCTTCAACAATTTTGATGCGTTTGGCACCCCCTATCAATATCTTGAAGGAGCAGAGGGATATAGTATTGCCTATGATGAGGCTAATCGATATTACAGAGCTGCTATTCCTGCCACTACTTTTAATGACAACTTGCAAAAGCAGGATTATTCTATCAGCTTTAATGATGCCATGGATATAGTAAAAGCGGAAAGAGTAAGCTCCTATCTTGGCCATGAAAAAACTTCACTCATTGGCAATGCAAATCTTGACAGAACCTATCTTAATTATGATTTTGCAAAATATTATGTAGAACAAGGGGGTGATAAAAGCAAAAAGAAAAAGGGTAATGATGAGCCAGTAATTGTTGCTGGTGATGCTACAAGATATGACGATCCTGATAAAGAAGAGCACATAAAAGAAAGGAAAGAAATTTTTGAAAAGAGCTTGAAGGAAGAATTAGATGTTGACAAATACGAAGATTTTGAATTATTGAAAGATGGCCGGTTTGGGGATACAGCCATGCTACAGTTCAAAGAAAAGTTCACTCTAAAAAAACTGGTGAGCAAGGCTGGCAAGAATTATATTTTTGAGGTAGGTAAGCTTATTGGTGACCAAATCAAACTAGAACAAAGCGAGTTAGCGGGAAGACAGGTTGACATTTGGATCCCACATGCAAGGACCATTGAAAATAATATTAGCATTGCCATTCCCGCAGGCTATATGGTGGACGGTTTGCAGGACCTGAATATGAATATTGATAATGAAAGCGGCTCATTTGTTTCAAGTGCAAAAGTGGATAATGATAAATTGCTCATCGATACAAAAAAATTATACAAAAAGAATTTCGACAAAAAAGAAGCCTGGCCAAACTATATTGCCTTTCTTGAACCTGCATATAAATTTAGTCAGCTGAAGATTGTGTTGAAGAAAAAATAGCCAATAGGCAATAAACAACGAGCAAAAACCCTTTGCCTCAACTTTTACGCAATTACTTTGTCTATTGATAACTCCGTAATGAGCAGTAACTTTAAAAGAAAAAGATGGAAAACAGGGGATTACTCTTTATTCCTGATATAAGCGGCTTTACAAAGTTTGTGACCGAGATGGAAATTGATCATAGCCGCCATATCATTGAGGAGTTGCTGGAAATATTGATCAATGCTAATAATATAGGACTTGAGATTTCCGAGATTGAAGGCGATGCGATTCTTTTTTACAAGTATGGTGATCCTCCCGATCTAAAAACTTTATACCAACAGGTAGAAAAGATGTTTTGTGAGTTTCATCGGCATATCACTGCCTATGAGTATCGAAGATTATGTCAATGCAAGGCCTGCAGAGCCGCTGTTAGCCTCACCTTGAAGGTTGTTACGCATTATGGAGAGTTCACGGGATATAACGTGAAAAATTTCAGCAAGTTGATTGGCAAAGATGTAATAGTTGCACACCAACTTTTAAAAAACGATATTGACCAGCATGAGTATTGGCTGGTAACAAAAAACTTATTACAAGATAAACCGCTACAGGGTTTTAAGCAATGGATGACGTGGGATAGCAGTGCTAAAAAGACTGAGACAGGTGAAATACCTTTTCAATATACGCAGCTAACTCCCTTGAAAGATGAATTACCTCCTTCACCACCTTTACACATGGAATTGAAAGAGAAGAAAAAAATGATTTCTGTTTACCGGGAATATGAAGTTCCGCTCAACAAATTGTTTTTTTCTGCCGGTCATTTTGAACTACGCCATCGCTGGCAAGAGGGAGTAAAAGCGGTTGATCAGGTAAGTCATTATCTGCCCCGTGTAGGGACCAAGCACCGTTGCGTGTTGGAAAATGGCCAAGTGATCATGTACACCAGCAGCTTTTCTTTTGGCCCAGAAAAAATTGTTTATGCGGAAACCGATGAAAAGAAAAGGAGTTCCACCTATTTTATTTTTGAAAAGATAAATGACAACAGGACAAGATTTACTATCGATTTTTATTTGAAGAAAGATCCCTTACTGCAAATAATATTTAAACTAACAATGAAAAAGAAACTTGAACATGCTCTTACGAAATCATTGTCGAATCTTGAACAATTAGTTAAAGAAATAGAACTGCCTGTTGAATTTTGATTGTAAATTCTAGTAATCGGGCAACCTTTAGCTCTTATAATAATTCTGAATTAATCAGTTCTTCATAACCGATTACTGACTTCACCATAGACTTTAGAAATATTTAAAGCTACAGTTCAATTGTTCACGCTGTTGAACAAAACATTTTTTAAATTACAACCGCAACCACGTCCATGCTTAGATCTACCAAAACAATACTGTATTTATTTTTCTCGAGTAGTCTGTTGGCTCAACAACCCCTTTTCACGAATCAACAGCGGTTCAGAGTGGAAGATGGATTACCTCAAAATTTTATCAGTGGTATTATTCAGGATAAAGACGGATTTCTATGGATCGGCACTCGGGATGGCCTTGCAAGATATGATGGCCGGCATTTTATTGTTTTTCGCCACCAATATAACGACAGCGCCAGCCTTAGCTCGAGCGTTATTGCCGCATTGGTCTTAGACAAACAAAATTTACTTTGGATAGTATACGATAACAATTATTTGGATTGTTTTGATCCTCGCACATTCCGGATTTTAAAAAGACAGGATAGAAACTCAACGGCCGTTAAGCTGGCCAAAAAATTTGTTGAACCGGACATTTATCGGTTTAACGATGAATGGTACATTTCAGCTCGAACACCATGTAAGGGAATAGCCGTATTTGATTTTGATAATGACAAGTATTCTCTTTATAACAGATCAAATGGTTATCTAGCCTCCGACACCGTATTGGCGTTCACTCATGACAGTAGCGGCAATTTGTGGTTGGCTTCTACTATGGGTTTACAAACAACCGACAGAAGCCGAGAGAAATTTCAAACGATTCCTTTCCCCAATACAATCAAGTTAAAGTATGACTTAACACTTCATTTAGCAATGATGTTAATTTAGCCGCTCAGGCACAAGCCGATAAATCAGTCGCTTCGGCGAAAAGTTCTGAGGCAAATAAAGATTATTCCGCTTCTGCCGGCAGCAAAGCAGTCACCGATATATTGCCTGAAAAGCTGATTCTCACTTTTAACAAAATCTTCCCGTCTGCAGTTAATGCAAAATGGACAACTACTCGTGATGCTTTTTTTGCGAATTTCATTATAGGCCAAAAACCTGGTATGGCTTCTTTCAATAAAAAAGGCGAGTTTGTATATGCCTTGATCTATGGCAGTGAAAAAGATCTTTCTGTTTCTGTTCAGCAGGACATAAGAAAAAACTATCCCTCTTTCACCATTTATAAAGTGATTGAAATAAAAATGCCTGGCACTACAAGCTACCAAGTTGTCCTTCAAACAGCCTCCGAGTATGTAGATTTAAGAGTATCAGAGGATGGCCAATTGCAAGAAACAAAAAAAGTTAAGAGAGCCAACGGTTGATTTAGGTTGATCCGCTGATAGAAGCGAATCATGGGAAAACCATGATCATTCTTCGCACGGAGTGTTGACGCAATATCAATAACTCTGTGCGAAGTTTTTTATTCTTAACCTACAGAGAAGGCGTGGAGTTTAAACATATTTTTTTCACATCTTTTCTGAATCTTTCTCGCTATTCGTTATATTCGATTCTATTGAACTATTTCGCAGCTTATTCGAGTACAATTCAGGCAAGCCAGTTGGTTTTAAAATGCTTCAAAAAATTTTTTTCTGCTGTTGCATCTTATTTTGCTTTGCCTACTCACGGGCACAAAAAGCTCGTGAGCCTGTTGCGATTATTTTCGATAGTGACATGGGCCCCGATTATGACGATGTGGGCGCCATCACCTTATTGCATGCTTTTGCCGATAGTGGGAAAGCAAAAATTCTGGCAACGATTGCTAGCACAAAATATGAAGGTGTTGCTTGCGTAATGAATGTTTTTAACACCTACTTCCACCAACCCCATATTCCAATTGGAGTTCCCAAAGGGATTGCTTTAACCTTAAAAGACTGGCAGCATTGGACAGATACATTAATCGTCAGCTACCCGCATAAAATAAAAAGCAACGAAGAAGTAATGGACGCAGTGGAACTGTATAGAAAAATATTATCTGCGCAACCCGATCATAGTGTAACGATCGTTACAGTTGGCTTTCTCACTAACCTTTCAAATCTTTTACAATCGAAAACTGATCATTACTCATCTCTTAATGGCAAAGAACTTGTAAAACGAAAAGTAAAACAACTGGTATGTATGGCTGGAAGATTTCCTGCCGGAAAAGAGTTTAATATAGATCGCGATGCTTCTGCTTCACAATATGTTTTTTTAAACTGGCCTACATTTATTTTATTTAGCGGGTTTGAGGTCGGCCAAAAAATAAAAACGGGTTTGCCATTAATACACAATACTGCTATTCAAAACGATCCGGTAAAAACAGTCTTTAGCATTTGCATACCGAAGGCAGCTGAGGACAGTGCAGGAAGAATGAGCTGGGATGAAACTGCTGTTTTAGTTGCTGTGAAAGGTTTTTTGCCCTATTATCAATTAGAGTATGGACATATTGAAGTAGCGACCGATGGAAGTAACACATGGAACAGTGAAGGAAGACAGCATGCCCATTTGGTAGAAAATGTTTCACCTTCAGTTGTGCAAGCATATATAAACAAATTGCTGATGCATCAACCTGTGAAGAGATGATGGTTTCGACGGGCTGGGATGGCGAACACTTCTATCTCCAATTATTCTTTATTTTCCAGGGGTACAAATTTGGGTTGTTTTTGCGGAGGAATTACCAGCTTGGGGCTTAGATCGGGCAGAATATTTTTCAGCTTCTTCACTTTATATACATTGGTATCGATAAACCACCAGTTTTTTCCTTTGTCAATTGAAATAACAACGAGTGAGGTTTCCGCGGTAATCTCTCCTAATGCGGTTTTCACGGTAGTGCTTTGCGGTAACACCGCCTGCAGTTGGTTTTTGTAGCTGATGATTTCGGTTGGGTTGCCAAACCAATACCTTTTAAAGCTGACACCGAATTGTTTCATCATTATATAGGCAGAATCCATTTTGGCTTTCATTTTCTCTTTTCCACCGGCGTAAGCAACCACATTAGGATGCATATATTTTGAAAAAGTCGTAAAATCATTTTTCATAAGTGCCGTGGCCATATCCATGGCCTGCACTTTGATCGTTGTAGAAAGGTTTTGTCCTTTTGCGCTCAGCAAAAAAATAAAAATTGAGGAAAAGAGAGCGGCAGATCTGACTATTTTTTTCATTGCTAAAATTATAAATCTCTTTTGTTGTTTAACCAAAAACAAAATGCCCAGGTTAACAAAACCAGACATATCGAGTACGCCACATGGTATTTTACAGCCTCTATTGAATGCTGGTAAGCAGTTTCATCAATCTTGCCGAGGAAGACGGGTTTAGTAAGAAGCCTGTCGGAAATTTCCATGGGAAAAAATCGGCCTGCTTCACTCTTGTATCGGTACTTCAGAACGTTCACTGCAATAGGTTCCACAATAATTGAATAGAAAGTAAAAACGGCCAGGGCAATAAATGCTTTTCGAACCAGCATCCCTACTGTAAATGCAATCGACAATTGTGAGAATGTTTGCAGAAAAAATAAACCGATATAATAGCTGAGAGTCCATTTGCCTCCCGTTGCGCCCTCGCTATTGGTAAGACCAATGGTGAATGCCACAACAGCGTATAAAACGGTAACAATAGCAGCAAGAAGTAATACGTCAATCAGTTTAGCCGTCATGAAATTTTTGCGGCTCCATCCATCGATGATATTCTGGCGATTCGTTTTATAGGTATATTCATTTGTAATGAGCATGATTACTACAATAGACGGGATATAAATAAAGAAGGAAGAAAAAAATGCCATTGTGCGCCAGCCTTCGGGAAGAGCAAAAGGATTGCCCATTAACACCTTTAACACCTGGCCCGCTGTACTGTGTTGTTTTGTAATATCGTAGTAAACGTAGAGAAAAAGATAATTTACTCCCGGGTACGTCAATGCGGTGATTCCGAATACCCACCAAAAGGCAGGATAATTTTTTATTTTCAGCCATTCTGTTTTTATGATCTGGGTCATATAAAATTACTCAGTTAATTGTTTGTCAATTCAAAAAAACGCGCTTCAAGTCTCTTCTTCTTCAGTGTAAGATGATTTAGAACGATTCCATTTTTAAAACAAAAACTGTTTATCTCGTCGAGTCTTGCTTGCCCTTTTGGAAAGATGACATGTACAGTGTTTAGCTTGTTGTCAATAACTACATTTTTACTAAGCTGTTGAAGAAGATTTGCTAAAGCGTTTAAATCGGCAGCACTCAGCTCCACTACATCATCGTCCACTAAAATTTCTTCTACTTCGCCTGTGGTTAATAGTGTTCCTGTTCTTAAAATAGCAGCATGAGTACAAACTTTTTCTACTTCATCAAGTAAGTGGCTAGCCATGATAATGGTATGGCCGCTATTTCTTAATTCAATGATCAACTGTCTTATTTCGGCAATACCCACGGGATCAAGACCATTTGTAGGCTCATCTAATACCAGCACTTTGGGGTCGCCAAGTAAAGCCGCCGCAATAGCCAGTCGCTGCTTCATTCCAAGGCTAAAAGTGCTAAAGCGACTCTTGCGACGCTCATATAATCTTACTTTTTTTAGCACTTCATCAATATCGGCAGCCGTTCCTCTTCCACTAATTGATTGTGTGATCCTTAAATTATTAATACCAGATAAATAGTGGTAAAAGTTTGGTGTTTCGAGCAACGAACCAATTTTTTTTCTTTGATCGGGTGAGCCGGGATGACCGAACCATAAAAACTTTCCGTTATTGGCTTTCAGTACGTCAAGAATGATACTGAGCAAAGTTGTTTTGCCACTTCCATTAGGACCAAGAATTCCGAATACTGAACCTTCAGGAACATTAAAGGAAACATCTTTTAAAGCCTGGATTTTTCCGTAAAATTTAGTGATCTTATTGAGTGTTAACACTGAGTTCATAACGTTAATTGAATAATGAAGATAAATGTTTTGGTTGCATTGAAAATAGTAATAATAAACATTTCAAAGTACTTTGAACTGCAAAGTAAACAAAAAAATCCTGCTTCCCCAAATTTTTGGCGGTAATTTGAGATTTGGAAATGATGGTAAGCTATATCTTGGTGGTGCTAAATATTTCATTGTTTCACATGATTACTGTGTATGGATACTTCACTATTAATTCCTTCGTTAATTAATAAGGAGATAATTTTTCTTTTTGCATGAGTACAGTTCTCATCACCGGTGGTACCGGTTTAATCGGTAGAGCGTTAACAAAGGCTCTTCTTGCAAAGAATTATGACGTGATCATTCTGACTAGAAGTAAAGAATCCGGAATTAAGAAATCAGAACCCGGAGTTCAGTATGCAAGTTGGAACGTTGAGGAACAAACTATCGACACAGACGCTATCGCAAAGGCAGATTACATCATTCATCTTGCAGGTGAAAATCTTGCTACAAAAAGATGGACTGAAAAAAGAAAAAAGCAAATTGTCGAAAGTCGAACACATAGCAGCGCCTTATTAGTAAAAGCCTTACAAGAAAACGTTAACCATGTAAAGGCGGTTGTCAGCGCCTCGGCCATTGGGTGGTATGGTAGCCCATCTCCGGATATTGCTGAAGAAAAAGGAACAGAAATGCACCCATTTGTAGAAACTGATTCCGCAGCGGAAAATTTTCTAGGGTTAACTTGTAAGGAATGGGAAGCAAGCATTGATCCGGTAACATCACTTGGAAAGCGATTGGTGAAATTTCGAACAGGAATTGTTTTAAGTAATGAAGGAGGGGCCTTGCCTCGATTCAAGAAACCATTGCGGTTTGGATTTGCAACCATTTTAGGAAATGGTAAGCAAATGATGAGTTGGATTCATATTGATGATCTGGTAGGTTTATACATAAACGCAATAGAAAATGAACGGTTGCATGGAGTTTATAATGCAGTTGCTCCGCATCCTGTCACCAATAAAAAATTTGTTCTTCAATTGGCGAGGTGTATGAGGGGTAAATTTTTTGTACCATTTTTTGTGCCTTCATTTATTTTAGAAATTGTATTAGGTGAAATGAGCATCGAAGTATTAAAAAGCGCTGTGGTGAGTTGTGGAAAAATAAAAAAAGAAGGATATACTTTTTTATATCCTTCTATCCAAGCAGCCTTGCATCATTCAAAATGAGGCAAACGCTATAATTTGTTAAAATGCTTTTTTGTCTGCGGGTATAGATGGTGTTTCTTTCTGGGTATATAATACAGGATTTACTTTTTTGGGATCGCCCTGGTAAACCCAGGTAATATTGTTGAAATATCTTTTAAATGTCGAATTTAACTGATCAAGCGTTACTTTATTGATATCATCTTTGATCTTGACTGTTCGTTTCCAATCACCGTGTAGCACTTCATTACTTGCAAGTGAGGCTGCCAGTGCCTGGTTAGTTTCATCGCGGTAATAAATGCCAGTCAGGTAACTTGTCTTTTGATTTTTCAACTCTTCTTTCGTAAAGCCTTTTTGTTTGATCGTATCGATCAATGTTCTTGCTACGGCAATGTATTTATCCGGTTCAGTAGTCGTTACATAAATATTTGAATAGGTAGTGTTGTCTGTACTTAGCCATGCGCCAGGCGCGTACGATAACCCATTTTTACTTCTTATCTCCACAAAATGCCGGGTAGAAAAAATATTCATTGCCAGTGAAAAAGCATTGTAATCCGAGGTACCGGGTATTGGACCACTCGTAATGCCTCGTACATAATTGGTGGCATTTGCTCTTTCCTGTGATTTAAATGAATTGGCGGTTGGCATGTAACTCTCCTTTTTTGGAACAAAAGCAGTTCCTGCTGGAAGCTTACTTAAGAATTGCTGCATGTTCTTTTCGATCACAGATCTATCAAGGTCAGCAACTACAACAATCACCATTCTTGATCGGGTAAAAATAGACTCCCAGTATTTTTTTACTTCTGAAGGAGTAAGATTAGTTACGGTTTCAACTCTTCCTTGTGGATTGATAGCAAAAGGCTTTCCCGCAAACGCTGTTTGTTTCGCCATTCTGTCAATCGCATTGTCAGGGTTAGACTCGCTGGCCCGAATACTATTGATAGCATCTTGCTTAATGCGATCAAACTCTTTGGCATCAAAGGCTGGTTTCGTCATTGCCTCAACATATAGAGGCCATACGGTCTCAAAATCACTTTTTATACAATTCATGACAAAGGATGAAAAACTCATCCCTGTATTGCCATATACTTGTGCACTCACCTTATCTAGCTTATCCTTGAAACTATTTTTACTGTTGAGGGTTGTACCACATTCCGTCAATCCGTTGATAGCAAGGTTTTCAATACCTGCTTTATCAGCAGCATAATTTTGAACACCCCCTTTGATGACGGTTTGGATAACAACAATTTCATTTCCGCTGGGATAAACAATCACTTTAATGCCATTCACCATCATATCATAAGGCTGTTTGTTGTTCTGTGCCTTTAATAAAATTGGAATTGAGGCAAGGCATATTATGGCTATGGACAAAATTTTTTTCATATCAGAATGATTTTTTTGTGTTGGTAAAATATTCTTCTGGTTTTAATTGTTTATCCATTTCTTCATTGATGATCATGCCTGCTATATACGGCTTGCCGGCGATATATTTTTTTACATAACTAGCTATCTGCTCACGGGTAACTTTTTGCATATTGGCATTATAATCTGTAAAATAATCAAGAGAGGTGCTGCACCACCAGAATGTAAGACTATGAGGAAGGTTAGAAGGTTTTTCATCCTGCCGAATTTTATTGCGCAACAGATTGGCTTTGGCAGTAGCTAACTGTTCATCGGTAATGTAATTCGCATCAGCCATTTTATTGAGCTGGTTCTGTAATTCTGCATAGAATTCTTTCATTTTAGAAGGATTAGGAACTGCAAAAACACTGATAGGCCCGACATACTTAGCCGTTAGATAATTCAGATTGACAAAGGTGGCCAGCCCTTTATCAATCAACGCTTGTTGCCACTGGGATGAATTTAAGTCCAATACTGCAGAAAGCACATCTGCTGCTAATGTAGCGGCAGAATCATTCCTGTAATCAGGCCCTTCCCACTGAAGCATAATGTAGGGTGTTTGTGCAATAGAAGATATTTTGATATTGTAATCTGTTTTTTCTAAAGGTTTGAATTCAGGGATAGGATATTTCTCATGCGGGTTGAAATCACTCGCTTTCCAATCACCATAAATCGCTTTCGCTTTTGCAAATGCTTCTGCAGGCTTCACATCTCCGCAAATAACCAGGATAGAGTTATTAGGGTAATAATACTTATCCTTGATCACTATCATTTTTTCGGGCGTCGCTGTATTGATGATATCATGGTCACCGATAGGATTTTTGCGTGTGAAAAGATCGCCCCAACAACGTTTATTCACATCGAGCCAAAGTTGAAAACCGGGATCACTTTCTCCTCGCTGAAATTCTCCATCCACCACAGGTCTTTCCTTACGCATATCTTCTGCTCGGTAAATAGGAAAGCGCATAGCTGCATTCATAAATTTTAAACCGGCTTCGAGACTATCCTTATCAAACGTAAAAAAGTAATTCACCCTTTCACCGCCGGTGGTGCCATTCCAAATCATACCCAACTCTTGAGTCCTACGGATAAATTTTTCCTGGTCAGGATAATCTTTATTGGCTTTAAAAAACATGTGTTCAAATAAATGAGAAAGTCCGCTATACTCCGGACCCTCGGTATAAGCTCCATTTTTAACAGCAATTTCAATAGTCGCTAAAGGCACTTTATGATTTTCGATAACTACTACTTCAAGCCCATTATCAAATTTTTGCCAGTAATAATTTTCGGGGAGTCTAGGTTGTTGCGCAGATGTCATAAAACTAATTCCACCGAGGCAGCAGAGAAGCCATAGCTTATTCATAAAAGAATTTTTTGATTTTTGAAAGTTTACAAAAAGTTACAAATTTCTCTTAACCTAAAATTACCGGCCGTGTAAATTCCTCAGGTGGGATTTCAGCATGATTCGGATGATAAATATTTGTAAACTCTCCAAGCACTGCTTTATTATTTTCAAATAAAAGCTTGTGAAGATTTAATTGCTCAATGTCTTCCTGTTTTACTTTTCTGTACATCGGGTGCATAGTGCCGCCTGTTACTCCTGCTGGTTTCGCAGGATCATATTGAAATTGGGAATCAACCAACGTGCCTCGTGGATACATAATGCCTGGCACGCCATGCCCTCTTATATCAAGATTTTTTGGATGATCAAGCCCTAACGTATGGCCATATTCATGAGCTGCTGTAGTGGATCCTTTGTACAAATTTTCCATCTTAAAATAACCGCTGTTACATTTAAGGCCATCTACGAAAGAAATATTGCCGTAGGCAAATTCTTCTATGCGGAAATAATTATTTTGAGCATCAAGATTCTGGTAAACATCGATTGGTTGAATATTCGGCCGAAAGGAAGCCGTAATTCTAAAGACAACTCTAAGAGATCGTTTTTGAAACATTAAACTTGCCTTCGGTTCATTCCACATTGTTTCAATCTCCTCGCGAATCTGTTCTGTAATTTCCGGCGTGGCTGTATTCCCGTAAGTGATTATTCGGGAGGAAATGATAAGTTGATCATTATAGTAGTCAACAGTGCCCATTTATTATCCTGGTCAATCTATTTGTTATTGGCACCCAAAGCGTTTCAAAAACTCATCCTTTCTTCTTGAAGCAACTTCTAATACGGAACCGTCATCAAGTTCTACCATACCCCCTCTTCCCCGGTTATATTTTTTTATGAAGTTCAGGTTAATCAGGTGGGAATTGTGAATTCTAAAAAAAATATCTTCCGGCAAAAGATTTTCATAGTCCTTCAATGGCCTTGAAACAAGAATTTTTTTTGAATTTGTAATATGAATTTTTGTATATGCTCCTTGTGCTTCGCATCTTATAATATCTTCTATTAAAATAAAATCAAAACCATCTGCTGTTGGAATGGCTATTTTTTTCAACCCCGATTCTTGTTTTTTAAAATTATCCAGCAATATGCT
>DASYQS010000045.1:0-25501 GCA_036005185.1 Chitinophagaceae bacterium
GGGAACTGAATTTAATGGTTTGACGATTACCGGGCAGTGGACTAGTGATTATAGCTGCGCTATGCTCGCCGAAAAGGGTGTACGGGTTAAAAATAGTGACCTTGTAAAAATTGAATTGCAAGTTCATCTTTATTCGTGCCCAGAACAGGAATCGAACCTGCACAGTATTGCTACCACTGGATTTTGAGTCCAGCGCGTCTACCAATTCCGCCATCTGGGCTTTTCAGTCAGTGAGTCATTAGTCATATTAGTCAATGTTTATCTTCTTTATGACTTATATGACCCATTTGACCTTTTGTCTTCTGACTTTGGGGCTGCAATATTAAGATTTTACGGGCACATAGCCCGTCGATAAGAGCAGGAAATTTTTATTAAGTGCAAATCTTTCAAAACATCAGAGCGACACTCCGCGTTTCCAAGGAATAAAATCATCTTGAGCTAGCTGAACAGCTTTAGGTGTTATTTCTCCACTGGCGGCCTTGATGCAAAATTCAAGTATCTCCTCTCCCATTTGTTCAATTGTCTTTTCGCCATTGATGATGCCGCCGGTGTCGATGTCGATGATGTCACTCATTCTTTTAGCCAGTGGCGAATTGGTCGCGATCTTTATGGTTGGGGTAACAACATTCCCCGTGGGTGTGCCCAGCCCGGTTGTAAATAAAATAAGTGTAGCGCCTGATGCCGCCTTGCCGGTTGTAGCTTCTACATCATTGCCAGGTGTGCAAACAAGACTTAATCCAGGTTTTGTAGCGGGCTCTGTATAATCCAATACATCCACTACAGGTGAAGTGCCTCCTTTTCTTGCGGCGCCGGTTGATTTCATCGCATCGGTGATCAAACCTTCTTTGATGTTGCCAGGTGAAGGGTTCATTGAAAAACCTGAACCTACTTTGTTTGCAAGCTCATCATACGATCTCATCAAGTGAATAAACTTTTCTGCAGTACCGCTATCCACACAACGGTCGATCAGATCTTGCTCAGCTCCGCATAGCTCAGGAAATTCGGCAAGCAAAACTTTTCCGCCAAGAGCAACCACAAGATCGGCTGCATAACCCACAGAGGGATTTGCTGTAATGCCGCTAAAGCCGTCACTGCCTCCGCACTTCACTCCGATCGTTAATTCACTCAATGGCACCGGCTCTCTTTCGATCTTATTGATCTCCGTGAGGCCCAAAAAAGTTTTTCGAATAGCATCCAAGATCAGTTGCTCCTCACTTTGCAATTTTTGCTGCTCGAATATATAAATGGGCTTATCAAAATTTGGATTTCTCTTTTTTAGATCCTTTAGAAAAAACTCTGTTTGCAAGTGCTGACATCCCAAACTAAGAACAGTAACGCCTCCCACATTTGGATGATCAGCATACGCAGCCAACAATGCGCTTAACGTTGCGGCATCTTGCCTGGTACCACCACAGCCGCCGGAATGGTTTAAAAATTTAATGCCATCCACATTTTTAAAATATCTTTCTTTTCCGTTGGATGGAGGAAGCGTGTTGTTAGCGTTGAGATCATTGCCTTTTTCATAATCAGCAATTAAATCACGAGTAAACCGGCGATATTTATCATTGACAGAATAACCCAGTTCTCTTTGCAACGCATCTTTGATCATATCCAAATTCCTGTTCTCACAAAAAACCATAGGAATAAAAACCCAATAGTTAGCTGTTCCAAATTTGCCATCACTTCTTCTGTATCCATTGAATGTTTTGCTCGCAAACCGCGAAACATCTGGCGTCTGCCATTTTGATTTAAATCCACGATAAGAATATTTACCCGCAGCATGCTTTGTATTTTGCGTTGTCATCAAGCTTCCCTTGGGAAGATTGGATTGCACTTTTCCTACCAAAGCGCCATACATGATCACTTCATCGCCCGCATTCATGTCACGAATAAAAAATTTATGCTTGGCGTTTACATCTTGCGGCAAGATCAATTCAGTATGGTCAATGGGAATAGCCGTTCCTGAAGAAAGATTTTTTAATGCCACAAGCACATTGTCGTCAGGATGAATTTTTAAATAAGGTTGTACTCCGTCTTTTACCATCATGGGTTACTCAGTTAGTCGTTTAATTATTCTCAATTATATTTCTTTCGTCAGCTAATGAGATAAAACAATCTTCTCACTCATTATTGTCGAACTGGCCCTCTGTTTCAGCGCAAAAAACAAGACTATAACAAAGCAGATCATAGGTACTATGTATGCTAGTTGAATATTTCCACCCGTAGCGTCTGATATCTGACCCATTAACAAAGGAAAAATTGCTCCACCTACTATTGACATAACAAGGAATGACGATGCGATTTTTGTTTCCTCGCCGAGATTTTTTATTCCCAAAGCAAAAATAGTTGGGAACATAATTGACATAAAAAAAGGTACCGCCATTAAAGTATATACAGCAATTTTTCCATGGCTAAAAGTGGCAATAGCCAACAATAAAATATTCATGAACGCATAGAAACCCAGCAATCTTTCGGGTTTAATATATTTCATCAAGAAAGTACCCGTGAATCGGCCTACCATAAAACCAATCATAGCAATATATCCCCACCAATATGCAGCTTGCTTTTCCGGCAGATCCATAGTATATCTTGAAAAGCGAATAAAGAAACTGCCGACCCCAACCTGCGCCCCTACATAAAAAAATTGTGCAATTACGGCCCACGTCACTTGTGGTATTTTCAATACTCGAAATGAAAAAGAAGCCTTAGTGTCTTCATGCACTTTTTCGCCTTCAGGCAATTTAGAAACAAAAAACAATGCTAACAATAACAATACGCCCGCTGCTATTATCAAATAAGGAATTCGAACCGTATTCGCTTCCGATTGCAAATAAGATTCTAATTTTCCTGTGCTTGCCATTTGCTTTAGCTCCTCAGGGGTGTGTTCAATACCAGATAAAATAAATTGTCCACCAAGTATTGGTGCAATGAAAGCGCCAACGCCATTAAATGATTGGGCGAAATTTAATCTTCTTGCTCCGGTTGCTTCATCCCCTAGCTTTGCCATGTAAGGATTAGCTACTGTTTCTAAAAAAGTAGCTCCGCTAGCTATAATGAACAAAGCTCCAAGAAAAAAAATATAACTGCGTGTGGATGCAGCAGGTAAAAATAAAAGAGCCCCTAAACCATATAAGAACAAACCAAATAAAATTCCTTTTTTATATCCATACTTATGCATAAACCATCCTGCCGGAAGAGCTATGGAAAAATAGGCGAGATAAACAGAAGTATCAATAAAAGCCGATTGAGTATCTGTGAGCTGGCAGGCTTTTTTTAAATGTGGAATTAGGATTGGGTTAATATTATGCAGGAAAGCCCACAAAAAAAACAATGAGGTTACCAATATAATTGGCACTATATACTTTTGTTGATTGTTATTCATACGGCAAAAAAATCTAACTCATGGTTCGAATTTACCAATTTGCGTAAAATATCTTTGATTCGTATCGATTAACAAATAAAGAATGAAACAAGATTTCATTCGTACAAAGGATTGCCTATCCATTCAACTATTTTAGCATTGGCAGATAAAAAAGTACTACCATCGTTTTCGTAATTTTTTTTTACAAAATTTAATAAATAAGCTAATTTGGCATGTTAACGATTGTTTATCCCATTTTTAAGCTAATTAAACTGAATGCGACCTCAGTTATTGAAAGTATTAAAGGGCCCGGGGCATTCATTTAGTACCAGGCAAGATCTCGTTCCCCATATCAATAACCGCTGGCATTACCATAAGGAAGTGGAGCTTATTCATTTTAAAAAAGGTGAAGGCACACAATTTATTGGGGACAATATCAAACGATTTAAAGCAGGCGATGTGGTGTTGGTGGGCTCAAACCTTCCGCATTACTGGCGTTTTGATGACAGTTATTTTGAAGAGAATGCAAAAGTGTCTGCCGATGTAAGAGTTGCTCATTTTTGTGAGGACTTTTGGGGGTGTAATTTTTTGGATCTGCCGGAAACTGCCAACATCAAAGCCATTTTGGAAAAAGCAAAAAGAGGATTGCAGATCACAGGCAGAACACGGGCAGCCGTAGCTGAAGCATTGGAAGACCTGCTGGATGCCGATGGGTCACAACGCATCATTTTGCTGATACAGGCATTGACGACAATTTCTACCTGCAAACAATTAGAAACGCTGGCATCCATTGGGTTCAAACACGATTTCATGGAGGCAGAGAATGATCGCATCAATGATATTTACGATTTTACGTTGAAAAATTTTAAAAGGCCGATACAATTAGAAGAGATTGCGTCAGTAGCGAATATCAGTCCCAATTCGTTTTGCCGGTATTTTAAATCAAGAACAAGAAAAACTTACTCACAGTTTTTGATCGAAATACGAGTGGGTCATGCTTGCAAGCTGCTGATCGAAAGCGGCATGAGCATTAAACAACTGTGCTACGAAAGCGGTTTTAATAATTTCACCTCCTTCCACAAATATTTTAAATTGATCACAGGAAAAAGTCCTTTGGTTTACCAAAAAGAATTTACTTCGAATTGAGATCATGGTAAAATGATTGAATAATAAGACAACCGCCAGAACATGCACGTTTTGTCAAAACTGTTTCTTTGTTAATCAACATTAAAATTCACTCGCTATATGAAAAAATATTTTGCCTTCATTTTTCTTTTTGCTGCTTTTTATGCCAAAGCACAAACACATCAATTAGAAAAAATTTGGGAAACGGATACCGTGGTCGCCATTCCTGAATCTGTTTTACCTGATTTTAAAAAAGGAATTTTATATCTCTCACTCATTAACGGCGGAAGTTGGGATGTAGATGGCAAAGGCGGTATTGGCAAACTAAGCATGGATGGAAAAAATTATGACTCCATGTGGATCACTGGTTTGAATGCACCAAAAGGGTTAGGTATGTATGGCAACCGCATTTATGCTGCCGACATCAGCGAGGTAGTAGTAGTTGATATAAAAAATGGAAAAATTGAAAAGAAAATTGCCATTGACAGCGCAACAGGATTGAACGATATTACGGTTGACAGCAAAGGCGTAGTGTATGTTTCCGATTCCAGAAAAGCGAGGATATGGAGAATAGAAAACGATGTGCCCACTCTTTATCTTGATACGGTCAGAGGGGTAAATGGATTAAAGATAATTGGTGACGAGTTATTTATCGGTGCAGGCAAAAATTTTTTAAAAGCAGGAAAGAACAAAGTTGTAACAAAAGTTGCCGACTTGCCACAAGGTATTGATGGTATTGAACCGGTTGGCAATGGTGATTTTATTCTTACCGCCTGGAGCGGTTATATCTTTTATGTAACGGCTAATGGAAAGGTGGAAACAATACTCGATTCACATGAACAAAAAATGAACACCGCCGATATTGGATTTGACCCGGTGAAAAAAATAGTTTATGTGCCTACATTCAATGCAAAAAAAATAGTTGCGTATAGTTTGAAATAGTTAATATAAACCACGAACATGGATATTGGAGTTGCACCGAGAGCCTCTGTGTTGCTTTGTGTGTATTCTTTGTGACCTCAGTGGTAAAAAAATCAAAATGAAAAAAAGATCATTCATATCGGTTTGCTTGACGATAATAATTATAAATGTCTCAGCACAATTGTCTAAAACTTTTTTGATTAACCCGCAACAGCTTGCCGAAGTAAAACAGAAAATGCAGAAAAAAGATAAAGCAACTCTACAGTTAATTGATAGCCTGAAAAAAAAGGCCAATGCATTATTAAACATGAAGCCGGTCTCTGTAATGGATAAAGGGTTTACGCCTCCCAGCGGGAGCAAACATGATTACATGAGCCAGGCCCCTTATTTCTGGTACGACAGCACCAAGCCAAATGGTTTGCCTTACATGCGAAGGGATGGAGTGAGAAATCCGGAGATCAATAAGATCACTGATCATAAAAATTTAGGCGACTTGGACGAAGCTGTAAGATTTTTATCACTTGCCTATTATTTTACGGGTGAAGAAAAATATGCAGAAAAAGCGGCAAGTCTTTTACATTATTGGTTCTTATATGAAGACACGAAAATGAATCCAAACATGGAGTATGCCCAGGGCATCCCGGGCATAAATACGGGAAGAGGCATTGGAATTATTGAAACAAGATCGCTTGTCGGCATTGCCGACGCGATAGGTTTGCTGGATGGCTCAAAATCGTGGACTAAAAACGACACAAAAACATTGCAACAATGGTATGCACAATATTTAAATTGGTTATTGACGAGTAAAAATGGAAAAGAAGAGCACGCAGCTAAAAACAATCATGGCACTTGGTTTTACGTGCAGGCCATTGATTTTGCTTTGTTCACCGGGAATAATGAAAAAGCAAAGCAATTGATCGAAGAAACTAAAAAGCGATTGGATAGTCAGCTAACGGCCGATGGGAAAATGCCATTAGAATTAGAAAGAACGAATGCGCTTGGCTACAGCACATTTAATACTCGTGCGTGGTTTGATCTGGCCAGCATCGCAGAAAACGTGGGCAGTGATCTTTGGCATTATAAAAATACAAATGGTGCAACCCTCCAGACCGCCATTGATTGGATAACTCCTTATGCTGTTGGCGAAAAAAAATGGATATACCAACAAATCGGTGGCTATAATAAAATGGATGTTTATCCCCTCCTGATACAAGCAGCAAGAAAATTTAAAGACTCTCATTATCTTGAACAGGCAAATCAAATCAGCAAAGAAAGAAGTGATTGGATGACGGATTTGCTTTATAAACAATAACGCATCTTTTATGAGCATAGATAGAAGAAAATTTTTGCAGCAGGGAGCTATAACTGCTCTTGGTTATGGAGTAGTTACAGCAATACCTGTCGAATTGCTGGCGTCTATTCGAAAAAAAATTTCACCGAATGATGTGATTGGTATTGGTGTGATTGGTTGTCGCGGACAAGGTTGGAGCAATCTTACTTCCATGCTTAAAATTCCGGAAACGCAATGTGTTGCTATTTGCGATATTGATCGCAATGTGATAGACCAACGAAAAACCGATCTCGAAAAGATCAACATGAAACCTGCTATTTATGATGATTATCGCAAGCTGCTGCAAGATAAAAATGTGGATGTGGTGATCATCGCCACTCCCGATCACTGGCATTGTTTGCAAATGATCGACGCCTGTGCAGCCGGCAAAGACGTATTGGTTGAAAAGCCTCTTTCGAATTCTATTTACGAAACTCAATTGATGGTGAAAGCGGTGAAGCGTTATAATAAAATTGTACAGGTGAATCAATGGCAGCGGAGCCAGCAGCATTTTCAAAACGCCATCAATTTTGTTCAGTCAGGAAAATTGGGAAAGATATCTTCTGCAAAAGCCTGGATGTACCGCGGCGGAACAACACCTTTACCTGTTGTTCCGGATGGACCGGTGCCTGCGGGTGTGGATTATGACATGTGGCTGGGTCCTGCACAAAAACGACCTTTTAACAAAAACCGTTTTCATTATGAATTCCGCTGGTTCTGGGATTATGCAGGAGGATTGATGACGGATTGGGGTGTGCATTTGATTGATATGATATTACTGGGCATGAAGGCAGAAATTCCAAGGTCGATAGTAGCGGCAGGCGGCAAATATATTTTTCCTGGTGATGCAAGGGAAACACCCGATCTGCAAACAGCTATATATGATTATGGAAACTTTCAGATGAGCTGGGAGCACAATATGGCGCTTGGTTCAGGATTATACGGCATGCAACACGGCATGGCATTTATTGGTGAGAACGGAACTTTATTATTAAGTCGAAGCGGTTGGGAAGTGAGGCCGGATAAACAAGGTGATCAATTAAAAATGGAAGCCGTTGCCTGGCAAGCATCCAGTGACCGGGGATTGGATAAGCACACGGTGAATTTTATCGAAGTCGTCAAAAGCCGAAAAAAAGAATTGCTTAATTGTCCTGTTGAAGCAGGTGCAAGAGTTGCGATCAATGCACATATGGGGAACATTGCACATCGAAGCGGCGAAAAAATATTTTGGAATCCTTTTCTCAATAAATTTAATTCAGCAAAAGCAGACCAGCTAGTAAAGCCGGTCTATTATAATGGATGGAAGTTGCCTTCGGTGTAAATTCACGTCATTGTAAGAGTAACATTGTAATCCCACAACCTTACGTCATTACTTTAAGTGCCCAGGCGGGAGTTGAACCCCACCTGCATTGTTGTAGACAGGATTTTAAGTGATTAAAAATGATTTTACAGTACAGTTTCGTTACGGGCTTACTTGAATTCATTCAGAATAAGGGAGGAAAGAAAATTTACGAGGTTCTTGTATCTAATTAAGTGCAGTTTTTATACAATCGCGGATTCAACAAATATGCCATTAGAAAAAACTGATTTAAAGATCAACTTTGCGAGTGATCCTTTCAATTTCTTTCATTAATTCTTCTTTAATAGCCTCAAGTTTAGCGTTAAAGTTTCTGTCCAGTATTTCCAAATTATTTTGCGTATCACGTGCTAAGCTATTTAGCATGATTGCAAGCTCGTCAATTTTTCTCTCGATTCTATTGATTTTATTGGATATTCCTTCAAACAACATGAGGGTTAATTTTATAACTGAACTTAATACTTAGAATAAGCTGTTTAAGAGAAGTTGCCACTATAATCTAATGCAAAATGGGATTTTAATTGTGAAGATAAGAACTAAATGTTAGATATCGGGTTGTGTAATTGAAAAGCTGGGACATAATTGCGCTAATAACATTTATCTGTTTTCCAAATCACATTTGTCGGCAATAGTTTCGCTATCTGGTGCAGTCATTCCAAGAAAAGTATTTATTTGCTAGAATCATTTCTTAAAATGCTCTTGCTTTTTGTTAGTGTCCGATAAATCTAAGACCCATAGAATAATCCCTTACATGGATTCTGTAAACCACTAATACATCTAGGCTATTTTATAAATGAATCAGGCGCTTTTTAATTTGGTAATCAGGAGTAATCCGAGTTTCTATCGGTATTATATCGATACTATGAATCCATTCAAAAACTTATAATTGAATAAAAAACTGTCCTTATCTGATGTTGTTGAAACAAAAAAGCCGATCTCTCAAAATCGGCTGTAGTTAGTGCCCCAGGCGGGAGTTGAACCCGCACCCGCATTGCTGCAGACAGGATTTTAAGTCCTGCGTGTCTACCAGTTCCACCACCAGGGCTGGTGGTTTGAGGTTTGAAGTTAGTGAACGGTCAATCTTCATTACCTCAAAAAAAATCCCCCGATTCATCGGGGGAAACCAGAGCGGAAGACCGGGCTCGAACCGGCCACCCCGACCTTGGCAAGGTCGTGCTCTACCAAATGAGCTACTTCCGCATACGATAATTTGTAAGAACTATTTTAAAGGTAACATCCCTGAACGTCAGGCTATAAACCTTAACCTTAATCTCAACCTCCTGCGAGGGCAGCAAAAATAGGAAATGAATTTTTCCCAAAAAAATTTTCAGAAGTCTATTTGTATTTAGGCGTGTACAGTGTATTATCAGGAACAACAACCTCCGGCTTGCCCTTATATCTTTTTTCATAAAGCATATAACAGCCGCCTAACGTCATCGCAACGATACAAGCTACTTGCAGGTAAAAAAGAAACGCAGAAGATGAAACCCAGTTGTATGAGAAATCGCGATCCTGAACTTTTTGAAGTTCCTCCTGGTATTCCTGCTGATATTCGCTTTGATAATCCATGATGATGATTTGAGTGCAAAAATAGTGGTTCAGCGCAAAAATCTAAAAACCGTTTTTTATGACCTGGCTGAAAAACCTTTTCTTTTTCACAAAATGCTCCCACACCAGGTTATGATTATACATTCCATGCAATTCCTTGTTTCTATTTTTCGGAAATACACTTTTATTCTGTTTTAATAAAATCCATTTGGCAAAGGCAAGATGCGCTCTCAATATGGCCAGAAAATAGCCGGCTTCTCCTGTCAATAATCCTTTTGTCGCAGAAACTGCATCGAGAAATATCCGGAAAGGTATCTTCCACCATTTTTGAGACCATGGAAGATTTTTTGCCAGCATGATCTGGTTATTCCTGAAATTCAAATAAGTTTTTCTTGTATTCCCTTTGGGCAATGTGCCACCGCCTACATGGTACGCTACCGATTGAGGGCAGCTGCTCATTTTATATCCTGCTAGCTGCATACGCCAGCATAGATCGATCTCCTCCTGATGCGCAAAAAAATATTCATCAAAACCCTTTACTTCATGAAACGCAGATGAACGAACAAACATGGCCGCACCGCTTACCCAAAATATCAGCGATTGATCATCATATTGACCATGATCCTCTTCACACACATCAAAGATTCTTCCTTTTGCAAAAGGATAACCAAGCTTATCGATCCAACCGCCAGCAGCCCCGGCATACTCAAACAAATTTTTATGAGTATAAGAAAGCATCTTAGGTTGGCAAGCAGCAAGCATTTTATCGGCTTCCATCAAGGCAACCAAAGGTTGCAGCCAACCAGCATGTACTTCAACATCTGAATTTAAAAGCACATAGTAATCAGCAGCCACTTGTTTTAGCGCTACATTATAGCCTTTTGCAAATCCATAATTTATTGGCAAGTCAATAATTCTTATACCAGGATAGTTTTTTTTAAGAAATGGAATGGAATCATCGTTAGAGGCATTATCAGCTACGATGATCTCATAATTTGGATATTCAGTTGCAGATACAGATGGTAAAAACTGTTCAAGATATTTTCTCCCGTTCCAGTTTAGGATAACAATAGCAACTTTTGGCTGATTACTCAAAAAGAAAATATTTTTTCAAAAATAAGGGTTATAAAGATTGTTACGAGTTACGAGTTGTGGGTTGAGAGTATTTTTGGAATTTGCTATTTGTTATTTGTATTTTGCTTTTATGTATCCGCAATTCTTTAATTGGCGTATTGTTTTGGCTCTTGTAGCGATATCCATCGTCACGGGCACCATATTTTATTCCAAATACCTGGCAAATAAGATTGAAGAAGATGAAAGAATTAAAGTAAAATCCTTTGCCGAATCGCTAAAATTGAAAGCTACCAGCGATGATCCGAATGTCATAACTTTCACAAATCAAATTGCTATTGAAAACAAGGAGATACCTATTATTGAAACCGATGAAAACGATAATCCCTCCGGCATTTATGTAAATCTTGATTCAACTCGAATTGCCAATGACAGTGGCTATCTGCGAAAAAAAGTTCAGCAATATAAAAAGATCCATATTCCCGTGCAGGTCGAGATCACATCGAACCCAAGAACATTTAATAAATACTACTATGGCAACTCCGGATTGCTGAATGAGGTTCGCTATTATCCTTCGGTTCAATTATTTGTTGTGGGTCTTTTTATTATTATCACGCTGCTGGCTCTTCGCAGCAGGTATCGTGCCGTGCAAAACCAAGTTTGGGCGGGCATGGCAAAGGAAACAGCTCATCAATTGGGTACACCGGTTTCATCGCTAGAGGGTTGGATTGAAATGTTGAAACAAAATTCGGTGAGTGAAAAGATTATTCGAGAACTGGAAAAGGATGTTGACCGTCTGAGGTTGGTTTCCGATCGTTTTGGAAAGATCGGCAGCAAGCCACAGTTAGAAGAAAGCAATATTGTAACACAGATCAGCAATATGGTGGAGTATGTTCGAAAACGGGCTGCAGGTAAAGTAAATTTTACGATCGATTCTCATGGTGAAAAGGAGATAAAAGCAAAAATTTCCGAGCCTTTGTTTGATTGGGTGATAGAAAATCTTTTGAAAAATGCCCTCGATGCTATGGAAGGAAAAGGATCGATAAAAGTTGACATCCGCAATACCGCAGAGTCTGTAAATATTGATGTAACAGATACCGGCAAGGGAATCAGCAAACAAAATATTTCCCGTGTATTTAATCCGGGCTTCACCACAAAAAAACGCGGCTGGGGTTTAGGACTTAGCTTGTCAAAAAGAATTATTAAGCAATACCATAAAGGTGAGATCTTCGTGAAGTCTTCTGAGGTTGGAAAAGGAACCACATTTAGAATAGTGCTGAAGAAATAGGTTTTACTGTTTAATGGTTAAATTGTTTATTGCTTAAATTTGCGATCCGCTGCGGCGTGGCGAACCTGCCTGCCGGCGGTGGAAAATAAATGCGGCGGTGGCGAAACTGGTAGACGCACTACTTTGAGGTGGTAGCGGTCGAAAGACTGTGAAAGTTCGAATCTTTTCCGCCGCACAACAGCCGGTCAATTTGACCGGCTTATTTTTTATCTCTATAAAATCTCAATTGCTGAATAGCGGACAGAACGCACAAGTGTGCCCTTCGTTTAGCTCAGGGTAAACTGCAACTGCAGCCAAATAGTAACATTCTTGTTGACTACATTATAACAATTTTCATTCATTTAACCCTTCGCTGCCATGGAATAAAAGCTTACCTTTGCGGCCTCAAAAATTTTAAGATGATCAGTGTAAAAAATATAACTCTTTCGTTTGGGAAACGAGTTTTGTTTGACGAAGTGAACCTGAATTTCACCAAAGGAAATTGTTATGGGGTGATTGGTGCAAACGGTGCAGGCAAATCCACTTTTTTAAAGATCCTGAGTGGTGAAATTGAACCCAATAAAGGAACGGTGGAAATTACTCCCGGAGAAAGGATGGCCGTGTTGAAACAAAATCAATTTGAATTTGATGAGTTCACTGTGCTAAACACGGTGCTGAAAGGACATGATAAATTGTGGCAGGTGATGCACGAGAGAGAAAAAATTTACGTGAAGGAAGATTTTACAGAAGAGGATGGGATGAAAGCCGCACATTTAGAAGCGGAGTTTGGTGAAATGGGCGGTTATGAATCGGAAAGCAATGCTGGCAGCTTGTTGAATAACCTGGGCGTGCACGATTTATTTCACCAAAGCTTGATGAAAGATATTCCTTCAAATTTAAAACTGCGAGTGCTGCTGGCACAAGCATTATTTGGCAATCCTGATATTTTGTTGCTTGATGAGCCAACGAATGGTTTAGATATCGAAACCATCAGCTGGCTGGAGAATTTTTTAGCCGATTATGAAAGTATTGTTTTAGTAGTTAGCCACGACCGCCACTTTTTAGATGGAGTATGTACGCATGTGGCTGATGTGGACAGACAGAAAATAAAAATATTTACCGGCAACTATACTTTCTGGTACGAGTCATCACAATTGATGGCAAGACAGCTAAGCGATAAGAATAAAAAAGTAGAAGAAAAAAGGCAAGCCCTTCTTGATTTCATTGCGCGATTCAGCGCTAATGCTTCCAAGTCAAGACAAGCAACAGCCAGAAAAAAAGCATTGGAAAAATTAACCATTGAAGAAATTGAACCCAGCAATAGAAAATACCCGGGAATAATTTTTACACCACAGCGTGAAGTAGGAAATCAAATATTGAATGTGCAAAAGCTCAGCAAAGCGGTTGATGGACGTGTGCTTTTTGATAATGTTTCTTTCACCGTAAACAAAGGTGATAAAATTGCTTTTTATAGCAGAGACCCGCTTGCCATCACCAGTTTTTTTGAGATCATTCATGGCGAAGCTAAGGCTGACAATGGCAGCTATGAATGGGGAACCACGATCACCACGGCCTACCTTCCATTAGAAAACAGTAAATTTTTTGGAGAAAATCTCACTTTAATGGATTGGCTACGTCAATGGGTGCCTTCCTATATTACAGATGTGGATGAGCCCTTTCTGCGCGGCTTTTTAGGAAGAATGTTATTCAGCGGAGATGATGTAATGAAAAAAACAAAAGTGTTGAGCGGAGGTGAAAAAGTTCGCTGCATGATCAGCCGCATGATGCTGCAAAATCCAAACTGTATTATCCTTGATCAGCCTACCAACCATCTTGATCTGGAAAGCATTCAAAGCTTTAATGAAGGCGCTGTAAATTTTAAAGGCATCGTGCTTCTTTCCTCCCATGATCATACATTTATGGAAACGGTAGCCAACCGAGTAATTGAATTAACGCCTAACGGAATTATTGACAGACTTATGGAGTTTGACGAATATCTCGAGGACGAGAGGATCCATCAGCTGAGAGAGGAAATGTATTTGGAAACTGCTTGAAAATGAGTAATGCTTTATGGCTGTAGAGCATTTTCTACATTCAATTTGAATAAGATAAAGCTGTTTAATTTCTTTAATAATTAGGCCTGCTATTTGCGATTTGGATTTAGAATGCAAAAAGAAAAGATTGCTTCTAAATATCCTGTAAGAGTGGCCCGGATAGTGCTGAAGATAGTTCTATTCATTCTAGTCTTTGTTTTGTTGGTTTTTATTCTTCTGCTTACACCCCCCGTACAAAAATTTCTAACAGCAAAAGTTCAGCATTATCTCGAAAATAAACTGCACACGAAAGTTTTAATAGGAAGAATTTCTCTAGATCTTTCTGGTAAACTGAGCTTAGAAGATGTATATATAGAAGATAAAGCCAAAGACACGTTGCTTGCCGGCGGCTCGATAAAAGGGCATTTGAATTTTGTGAGACTATTTTCGAATGAAGTGTGGATAAAAGATCTGGAATTAAACAACATTACCACCAAAATAAAAAGAGTTCTTCCCGATACAGTTTTCAACTTTCAGTTTATTGTTGACGCCTTCGCTTCTGAAAAAACAAAAAGTCCCGATACAGCTCAGTCTCCTCCCATGAAGCTTGCCATTAATGATGTAACACTCGAAAATGTGAATATTGTTTATACGGATGTTATTTCGGGTAGTGACATGTTTGCTCACATTGGAAATTTTACCGCCAGCATTGATACACTTGATCCTTACACGCAGCATTTTGTTATTCCTTCATTCATACTCAGAAATTCAAGTGCAAGGATAAAACAAATCAAGCCTTTGGTTGAGCCAAAGCCTTTGTCAGAGCACATCGCCCAAGCTGTAACACCATCACCCATTCAGCTTAGGCTTGAGTCGATTGACCTCAGCAAAATAAATATCGATTATGGAAATGATGTGTCGGCATTTTATACAACGGTAAATATTGGTGAGCTGAAAACAAATGAAAAATTGCTTGATCTGGCAAAGAATAAAATTTACTTAGATGAATTTGCTTTAAACCGATCAAAAATTGCGATCAGGCTAGGTAAAAAAGAACAAGCCAAAATTGTAAAGCAGGAAGTTAAAAAAGAAGTTGAGGCACAAAAACAAGCCGGCTGGGATGTAAGAATCAGTCGTTTTACTGCTAACAATAACATCATTCAATATAATGATGATAACAAACCGCCTCAGCCTTATGGAATGGATTATGCGCATTTATCAGCAACTGATCTATCGCTGGAAGCTGATAATTTCATCATGACACCCGATTCTGTTTCATTGCACATAAGAAAAGGAACTGTAAAAGAAAAAAGCGGGTTTGAGTTGGAGCGGCTAACCGGCGATGTTTTGTATGCAAATACCCAATCTTATGTCCGCAATTTATATATCAAAACTCCGGGCAGCGAAATTAAAAGAATGGCTGTGCTGAATTATGATTCGTTGAGTTCGCTTGCAAAACATTTGGATCAGGCCAGTTTGCAGATTGAGCTGGTAAAAAGCCATGTGCAAGTAAAAGATATCTTGATATTTGCCCCGCAGCTCAGATCAAACCCGGCTCTTCGAAATCCAAATGATGTTTGGCAGGTGAACATCATTGGCAATGGAACCATCAATCAATTCAATTTTGAAACCTTGCAATTTGCCGGACTAAGCAATACACAAATTGATGCTCACGGTTCTTTATCCGGATTGAACGATCCGAAAAAGGTCGGTGGTGATTTTGTGATCAATCGTTTTCATACCAATCAAACGGATATTGCATTATTCACAGGCCAACGATTGTCAACACCTGAAGTGAATTTACCGGAAGATTTCACTATTACCGGAACAATAAATGGAAATTCGGGGTCAATCAATGCAAAATTGAATATTTCCACTTCCGATGGTTTCATTACAGTAAATGGAAAGTTCAGCAATCTTACCAATCCTGCAGCAACAACTTATGATGGTGTGATTGCAACAAACAATCTTCGACTGGGAAAAATTCTGCGACAGCAAAACACCATCGGCTCAATGTCCGGAAGGGTTGTGCTAAATGGAAAGGGTTTAACGCCAAATGCTATCAATACAAAATTTAAAGCCAGCATATCGAGCTTTGGTTATAATAAATATCAATATCGAAATATTTATTTAAATGGTTCCTTACGCCAAACGGTTTTTGATGTGAAAGCAAATATCAAAGACCCGAATGCGGATGCCAATTTTGTGGCAAGCGGAAATTTCTCCGATCATCCTGCTTTTAAAATCAACGGAATGATCGACAGCATAAAAACTTTGGCGCTGCATTTAGCTACACAGCCACTGATAGTCCGTGGTAAAATTGATGGAACTGCTTCCAACATTACTTCAGATAATTTGGATGCAGATATTTTGATAACGCAAGCTTTGTTTGTTTCGGGAAAAGATAGGCTGCCTCTCGATACGATCCAGCTTCAATCAGGAAAGTCGGATACAGGTAATTATATCAAATTAAGAAGTGCAATTGTAACAGCAAGCATAACTGGTCAGTACCGCCTCGCTGATCTCGGAAGCATCATCCAAAATTCCATTCAACCTTATTTTACCGTTGCCCCGACTGCGCAAATGGCAACAGTAAAGCCATATAATTTCAAATTCGCAGCAGATGTTTCTTATCATCCCATTTTATCGGCATTTGTTCCCGGATTAACTGATATGCAAACTTTGCATGCAACTGGCAGTTTTTCTAATAATAATGGAATGAACGCGGTGTTGACAACGCCTTATATTGTTTATCAGGGAAATAATATTAGTGATCTAAATGTTACAGCAAACACAACTCAAAACGGATTGAAAATGACCGGCAACGTGTCACATTTAAAAAGCGGGAATAGTTTTGATGTGTATAATGTGCGGCTCAATGCTACAGTTTTGAATAATAATATCAATTTCAGCTTGGGCCTTGATGATCAAAGTGCAAAAAACAAATATTTCATCACAGGATTACTGACCCAACCAGCCACGGGAACTTATGCCATTCAATTAAAATCCGATAGTTTATTGTTGAATTATCAAAGATGGACAGTTACCACTGATAATTTGATCACTATATCTCCCAACAGTATCACTGCAAATAATTTTACACTTCAAAATGGCGAGCAGCGCTTAAGTATAAATAGTCAGCCAGGGCAAGGCCAACAACCTATGCTGGTGAATTTTTCAAACTTTAGGCTGGCGACGATCACCGGTTTTGTAAAAGCGGATTCTGTTTTGGTGGATGGGCTGATCAATGGAAATGTAACTCTTAATAATCTTTTACAACAACCCAGCTTTACAAGCGATGTAACCATTAATAATTTGAGCTTAAGAAATGATACCGTAGGCGATGTTACACTTCGCGTAACAAGCGCTAACCTTAACCGCTATAATACCAATGCAACAATAACCGGAAAAGGTAATGATGTGGCTTTAACAGGTTGGTTCGATATGGCAGGCAATGACATTAATTTAAATCTTGATCTCAATGTGCGAGCGATACAATTGAGTACGATGGAAGGTGTTATGGCAGGCATTATCAAAAATGCTTCGGGTGCAGTAAATGGAAATGTTACTATTCGCGGTAGTGCAAACAATCCTGCTATACAAGGAAGCTTAAATTTTGATAAAGCAAGTTTCGCATTAACTCCATTAGGCAGCCAATACTATTTGGATAATCAAAAATTGTCGGTTACGGAAGATGGATTTGTCTTCAACAATTTTACGATAAGAGATTCGGCAAATAATGAGCTAAGTTTAAATGGAAATGTGCTTACAAACAATTTCATCAATTACGAATTCAATCTAAAACTCTTGGCGAAAAATTTTCAAATACTTAATTCGACTAAAAAGGAGAACTCAATTTATTACGGACGCATGAAAGTGAGTGCTGATCTTTCTATAACAGGTACTGAAATAAAACCTACAGTAGATGGAAAGGTTACGGTGAACGATGGCACCGAGCTAACAATTGTCGTTCCGCAACCTGAACCCGGCGTGGCCATGCGGGAAGGTGTGGTTGAGTTCGTTGACATGAGCAATCCGGCAAGCGATACTTTATTTAAGAGATATGATTCATTGAACACTACCAATATTTTGGGAATGGATATAGCGTTGAACATTGAGGTAAAAAAAGAGGCTGTATTCAACATTATTGTGGATGAGGCAAATGGTGATTTTTTAAATGCGCAAGGTGAGGGTCTTCTTACAACAGGTATTGATCCAAGCGGAAAGATCACATTGGTAGGTAATTATACTCTTGAAAAAGGATCCTATCAGCTATCATTTAATTTCATCCAAAGAAAATTTGACATTACTAAAGGCAGCAACATTACCTGGACCGGAGAACCGACTACTGCGCAATTGGATGTAAAAGCCATTTACGTCGCTAACACTTCTCCTATTGATTTAGTACAAGATCAAATTGCAAGCTCACCCATTGCTATCCGAAATACGTATCGTCAAAAACTTCCTTTTGAAGTGCATCTTGACCTCACGGGTGAATTGATGAAGCCTGTTGTGGCATTTGATATCGTATTACCGGAAAATAAAAACTATGGTGTTTCGAACGACATAGTTACAACGACTCAGTACAAGCTTGCGCAATTGAGGGAGGATCAAGGAGAGACCAATAAACAAGTATTTTCATTATTGCTCATGAACCGGTTTGTAGGTGAAAATCCTTTTGCCTCCTCCGGAGGCGGCGGATTTAATGTTGGCACCTATGCCAGGCAAAGTGCAAGCAAGCTTTTAACAGAGCAATTGAACCAATTGGCTGCAGGGTTGATCAATGGCGTTGATCTCAACTTTGACGTAACCTCCACGGAAGATTACACAACGGGCTCAATGCGCAACCGAACTGATCTAAGCGTTGGTGTAAGCAAGCGCTTACTCAGTGACCGTTTAAAAATATCTGTCGGCAGCAATTTTGAATTAGAAGGTCCGCAAAACACCAATGAGCAAAGCAATAATATAGCCAGTAACGTAGCAGTAGATTATCAGCTTAGCAGGGATGGAAGATATTTTGTTCGCTTCTTTAGAAAAAATGCTTACGAAGCAGTGGTGGATGGTTATGTCATTGAAAATGGACTTACGTTCATGATCATTGTTGACTATAATCGTTTCAAAGAAATACTGCAACGCAGAAAACAAAAAGTAAGCAACGGCACTAATCAAAACCAGTAAGGACAATGAGGCAGGCTTTTCTTTTTTTGTTATTAGCATACTCCCTGATATGGTTGGGTTGTGGCAGCACCAAAAGTGTTCCTGCCAATGATAAATTATACACCGGCGCCACTGTTACGGTTAGTGGCGCTTCAACAGTAAGAGAAAGAAAAACGCTGAGGAGTGATCTGAAAGCTCTCACCAGGCCCAAGCCCAATTCAAAATTGCTAGGCATTCGCTTCAAGCTTGGTATCTACAATTTGTTTTACAAATCAAAACCAAAATCATTGTTTGGAAGGCTGAGAGACAAGATGGGCGAACCTCCTGTATTAGCCAGCCAGCTTGACCTCGAGAAAAATATTCAGCTACTTCAAAATCATTTGGAAAATAAAGGTTACTTCCGTGCAAAGGTTACTGGCGACACGATTGCGAGAAGGAAAATGGTAAAAGCCAGATATAAGGCAGAGGCGGAAGAACAATACAAGATCAACAGCATACAGTTTCCCACAGATAGCAGCGCTCTTTCCTTGACTATTCAGCAAAGCGCTAAAAACAGCTTATTGAAAATAGGAAAGGCATTTGATCTTGATGTAATAAAAGCAGAGAGATCAAGGATCGATGCATATTTAAAAGAAAGAGGTTATTATTTTTTTAGCCCCGAATATTTGTTGATCAGAACAGATAGCACCATTGGTAATCATCTTGTGGACATGTACATAGTGGTTAAACAAGGCACTCCCACAGAGACCCAGGAAGTCTATCACATCAATGATATTTATGTGTATGGCAATTATAGCTTGAACACAGCTATGCAAGACACTACAAGGGCAAATGCGGAATTGTATAAGGATTATTATATCGTTCAAAAACAAAAGCGATATAAGCCAAGATTGTTTGCGGAGGCTATGCAATTCAAAAAAGGCGATGTGTATAACAGACAGCAGCACAATTTCACATTGAACAGGCTGATCAATCTTGATCTTTTCAAATTTGTAAAGAACAGGTTTGAGCCGGCAAAGGTTGATTCGCCAAAACTGAATGTCTATTATTATCTCACTCCTTTGCCATCAAAATCGCTGCGTGTGGAAATTACCGAAGTTTCAAGATCAAACAATCTGAATGGATCTGATATAACATTCAGCTGGCTGCACAGAAATCTTTTCCGCAATGGCTCACATTTAAAGCTAAGTGCCTATGTTGGTTCCGATGTGCAGTTTAGCGGAGCATTGGCCGGCTATAATACTTATCGCACAGGAGCTGAAATAAATTTTGCCTTGCCGCGGTTTGTAGTTCCGTTTACGCATATCCAAACTTATGGAGGTTACGCTCCACGAACCAATATAAAATTTGGCTACGATATTTTAAAGCGTCAAAACTTATACACGCTCAATTCGTACCGGGTTCAGTACGGTTATTTCTGGAAAGAAAATATTCAAAAACAACATGAGCTCTATCCGATCAGTATAAATTATGTACAGCCCCTGAATGTTACCGCTAGCTACGACAGCTTGCGAAAAATTTATCCCGGTCTTGACAAGGCCATAGAACCACAATTTATTCTTGGATCGATTTATCAATACAATTACAATCAACTGGCAAATGGATTGAAACCGATCAATGCTTATTATTTCAATGGCTTGATTGATCTTTCAGGAAATATTGCCGGAGCGCTTACAGGCGCCAATATAAAAAAAGGTGATACCGCAAAGATTTCCAACACACCGTTTTCGCAATATGCAAAGTTTGAGGTAGAAGGAAGATATTATCGCAATATAGGATTGAAAGATGTGTGGGCCAGCCGGATTGACATCGGTATTGGATTGCCTTATGGCAATTCGGTTGAGCTGCCTTACATCAAGCAATTTTTTGTGGGAGGCAGCAATAGCTTACGTGGTTTCAGAAGCCGTGCTGTAGGACCAGGCATTTATGTTCCTGCTGACACCTCTGATATTATACCCGATCAAACAGGTGATATAAAATTTGAGATCAATACAGAATACAGGCCTCATATTTCAGGGCCATTATATGGCGCGATTTTCTTAGATGCGGGAAATATCTGGTTGGTGAATGACAGCAATTATACTCAAAAGCCCGGTGCAAAATTTACCAGCAAATGGCTGAGCCAGTTAGCTGTAGATGCCGGTGTTGGTCTTCGTTTTGATATCACCATTTTTGTCATTCGCTTGGATGTAGGTTTTCCTTTGCGCAAACCTTGGCTGCAAAATCCATGGGTCATTAACCAGATAAGATTGGGCGACAGTCATTGGAGAAAAACAAATCTTGTTTTCAATCTCGCCATCGGGTATCCGTTCTAAAAATCTTTTTTAGTTTTATATTGAAGAATGCAACAGATCCTAGCCAATAAAAAACTAAGAAATGATAAGCTGATCTTTATCTTCAGCATTATTGTGTTCTTATACATCGCCTTTATGATCTTATCATATCGCTTGGGATTTGATGGTTTAGTGATCATAGGAGTTTTTAGAGAGCTTTTAGACATTCCTGCGTTTGCTTTAATAGCCGTTTTCTTGGTACTATCTGTAATTTCTTTTGTCAAAGAAAAATTTAAGTTCCCCTCCTACCCATTTTATTCTATTCTCATCCTTTTGGTAACAGTGATTGCTTTAATTGTATTTATGTAAAAAATGTATTATTAATTTAGGCACATGCTAATAAAACATGTTTGTACCTATTGGGGGCAGCAAGGAATGTCTGCCGCTGAATTTATTTATAAAGTAATCGACAGCGGTTATGACGGCATTGAAATAGACATGCCTTTAAACGATAAATTTGAAAAAGAACTTTTTTATCAACCATAGAGAAAATTTCAAAAAACCGAGCAGACCATTTCATTTTTATTGCACAGCAATGGCTGCAACAAAATGTATCTTCAACTTCAAATAATAATTCGGCTTCAGTTATCGGCGCAACAGGAATACTGACTTCCCAATCTTCGCAAAGCCATGTACGTTGTGCGCCATTTTAAAAACATCCTACGATGCGAAAAGTAATATTGGCAGTTGCAGTTAGCCTAGATGGATTCATTGAAGGGCCAAATGGAGAATATGATTGGTGCTTTACTGACCAAGATTATGGGCTTTCAGATTTCTTTAAACGTGTTGACACCATCTTTGTCGGACGGAAAACATATGAAATGTCCTTAGGAATGGAAGCTGGAGCTACAGGCTTCCCCAAATTTAAAGAATATGTTTTTTCAACAACATTAGACAAAGTAAAAGACGGCGCCACATTAATTAAGAATAATATCCAAAATGAGGTAGAAAAAATCAAAAAGGAAAAGGGAAAAGACATTTGGCCTTTCGGTGGTGCAGGTTTGACAACTTCATTAATGAATTTAGGATTGGTTGATGAACTCTCATTAGCTGTTCATCCAATTCTACTTGGTGGTGGTAACCCTTTATTTAAAAATATCAACAACAGAATTAACCTTACGCTTCTTGATACAAAAACTTATTCAACAGGTCTTGTTTCTTTAACATACTCTCTGAGTGTACCATAAAAACGGCGCACAGCATTGCATTGCCAACCTGCCTGCCGCAGGCAGGAATGCCGGCGACAAACAACAACTCAATTTTTGGAATTCTATTGTATTTTAGTATTGCGGCATATGGAGAATTACACCGCGGCCGAGCTGAACGGATTCTAATTCCGGCACTTCGCAATATGTGAACGTCAGCGGCAAGCAATCGAAAAATAATTCAACAATTTTTCTCAGACATGGCTACTAAAAATCAAATACTTGATATGACTCCAGTGGGTATGAAGTTTAGGATCTTGCAAGCCAGTGCTAATACAGGCGGGAGATCATTAGACCTGCATTGGGAATTGTTGCCGAAATGCAATATGAAAGACCCTTTGGTCCATACTCATCCACATGCCATTGAAACTTATGAAGTGTTAGAAGGCGAAATGGAGTTTTTTATAAAAGACAAATGGTTGCTGGCAAGAAAGGGAGACCAACTCACTGTACCTAAAGGAGTAACACATGCCTTCCGAAACCCGACAGAAAAAACGGTAACGGTTTACAACACGCACCAGCCTGCCTTTCGAATGGAAAACTATTTTGAAGACGTGTGTAAAGTGCTTGATAAACTTACTGCGAACAGAACAAAAGACTTCAAAATGAACCTGAAAGCTATGCTGTATATGAGTGCTCTGATGAACAATTATCGAAATGAAATCATTGCTAAAAATCCACCGGATGCTGCTATAAAATTGCTTGGTTTTATCAGTAAACTCATGGGAGTAAAGTATTAATTGGTAATAGCATTGGTAACCTGCCTGCCGGCAAGCAGGTTTCGGCACTTCGGCATATATACTTTAATAATTTTAAAATAATAAGATAATGAAAACAGTAGTAATTGGCGAATCATCTGGCGCAACAATGGAAACTATAATATCCGTCTATCCCAGACATAAAATTATTGTAGATAAGTATATTGAAAAGGGAGAAGTTATTGGCATAGGTCCTTTTTCTGATAGAGGAAATATGGCAATATTCAAACCCCGTGCTGCGGCAGAACAATTTGTAAAGGAAGATCCATTTATACTTGAAGGTCTGGTAAAATCATTTACCATTCGTGACTGGAATGATAACCTTATTTCTGAGTAAAAAGCATATGATAATCTACAAAAAACAAATTGGGTCTTAATAGTCAAACTTCAACAGCACAGCATCTCTCAACCAACTTTCGTGGGGCAGATCGTCGCTGATTTTTAGAAAAATAACGGCTGACAATCATTCAGACTTACAGCTAACGATACGCAAAAACATCCGTTAGAAAAATCGCAAAAAAATTTGTGTAGTCAAATAGCTACACGTATATTTGTAGTCAAATAGCTACACAATGAATTTACGACGAGACGTTTTTCAGGCCATAGCAGACCCGACAAGAAGGGCTATACTTCTGTTGGTTGCTTCGCAATCCATGACAGCCGGAGCCATAGCTGCAAACTTTGACACGGCAAGACCGACTGTTTCAAAACACTTGCAAATACTCACCGAGTGTGAATTACTTGAACAAGAGTATAACGGCAGGGAAATTTACTATCACGTCAATCCAAAAAAAATGAAAGAATTAGCCGACTTTATTGAGGCGTTCCGCAAATTGTGGGATGACCGATTTAATAAATTGGAAACCATCATGAAAAAATACAAAACAAAAAAATAGAATAACATGGAACAAAAAACAAAGATCAATGCCGAAGACGGCAAACAGGAATTAGTGATAACAAGGGAATTTGATCTGCCATTGGAATTATTGTTTAAAGCGTATGCAGAGCCCGAGATTGTTGGACAATGGATGGGAACAAAGGTGTTGAAACTCGACAATAGAAAGCACGGCAGTTACCAATTTGAAACAACCGATCCTAAAGGAAACAAATACGGGTTCAATGGGGTGATCCATGAGTTTAGTCCGAACCAGAAGATCACACGAACTTTTGAATTTGAGAATACGCCTTTTGGTGTCCAGCTTGAAGTTTTAAACTTTGAACAACTTACTAACGACACCAGCAAACTAACGATCCATACGATTTTTGAATCAGTCGCGCAGCGGGACCAAATGCTGCAGATGCCTTTTGCTCAAGGCATAAATATGGCGCATAACCGATTACAAGAAATTGTAAACAAATTAAAATTAACATATCATGACAAAGAGAAACCTGCCTGCCGGCAAGGCAGGTAAAATCATCTACTGGATTGCCACTATATGGCTTTCATTAGGAATGTTATCAACCGGAACAGTACAGTTATTAAAAGCGAAAGAGGGACCAGGAGGAGTTGATAGTATGACACATTTGGGTTATCCTATCTATTTTCTAACAATACTGGGTATTGGAAAAATTTTGGGAGCTATAGCCGTGCTTATTCCAAAAAATCCTTTAATAAAGGAATGGGCCTATGCAGGATTTTTCTTTATCATGTCGGGAGCGATATTTTCACATGTCGCAATTAGTGATAACGTGAATGAAATATTTCCTGCGTTGTTATTACTAATCCTGACTGTGGTATCATGGTACTTCAGACCTGCTGATAGAAGAATCATTTCAGTTAATCAACAAATAAATAAAATGAATCCTAACGTTGGTGTATATTTAAGTAACACACCTATTCAACAGAGATAATATAAAAGTATGAGCAACATTAAGAGCAATAGAAAGAAGCTGTCACCAGAACAAGGTAAAGAACTACTCAAAGCATTGAAAGCCCGTTTTGAGAAACACATGAACCGCCATAAAGGTCTTGAATGGGCTAAAGTACAAACAAAGCTGCAAGCTAATACTAAAAAATTGTGGTCGCTCAATGAAA
>DASYQS010000046.1:0-121152 GCA_036005185.1 Chitinophagaceae bacterium
ATGAGTACCATCAACGTTGTTCGAAACAAAATTTTATATCGCATGTTTGCTGTTATCAAACGACAAACACCATTTTTAGAGGACTATTTACAAGCTGCATAAAACATTTTTTTGGCAGTTTGTTAATCTTAGAATACGCAAAGAGAAAAATACAAAGCCGCAAGATTCATTGCGGCTTTGCGAAACTTTAGCGTCTCTGCGTGAAATAATGCTGAATAGCGATAAAACGTACAAATGTGGGGGCTCTGATTTAATAATTATTATGCTCATCAAAGAGATTGCTTCTCCCGATAAATCGGGATCGCAATGATGAACTTAAACTAATTCTCCGTAAAGCAGTTCAACAGCCTGATTTAAAAAATTAGGAAGCACATGCGAGTAGGTCCATAAAATTTTATCCGGATCATTGAGGTGTTCAAGCATGCTTTGCCATTTTTCCTCGCCGTAGTTTTCAATGATCGTTTTCTTCTTGTCTTCACGATGCAGGTACATGGTCATACCCGGCGCATCGGCTTCAGGATGGAACTGTGTGCCGATCATGTATTCATTGAAGCGGATGCCCATGATCGCCCTTTCGTATGGCACGTGCGGGCGCTCCTTTTCAATACATAAAATTTTTGCTCCCATTTTTTCGATCACCGAATAATTCGGTTGTATCACTTGAAAATCGCGGCTGTCAACGGCATAAAACGGATCGCGAAGACCAGTAAACACCGGTTCATCAATACCATCTCCGAGCATGTGTACGGAGAAAACTCCAAACGCTGTAGAGCGGCGTTTGGTCACGATTCCCACATTATAATAACGGGCAGATAACTGAAAAGAGTGACAAATAAAGAAAACGAATTTTTTTTGGAGATTGGCTGGATTCATATTCCAACGTTCCACTTCATTCAACCAGCCAAAATATTTTTTTTCCCAATCGCTGTAGCGACTTTCCAGAGGGCTACCTGGCCCTCCGCTGGAAATAAAAACATCATAACTCATATCGGGCACATCATTGCGTAATCTTACATCAAACTCATTCCACTCAACCTGTATATTATTGTCTTCGCCAAACTCGCGCAAAATATTCCTTAAGCAACGCATGCCTTCATTGGGTTCGCCTTCATAGAGATCAAGAATGGCAACTTTTAACTTCTTATCAGTTTCCATAGCGACAAACATAATGATTTTTTGACTTACAAATTTGACGCCTGATTGACGATTTTTTCAACAAATGTGGAGAAGCCTCATCCCCCTTCCCCTTCTCCGGGGGAGAAGGGGCGGAACATTTGTGCAATGCCAACTTTTTGCACTTCCATATTAGCATTTGAATAATACTGAGCATGGTAATGGATGAGTAGTGATTACAAAAGATGATTAATGATTTGTAGTTTGGCCTCACTTCCCTTTGGGAAGGGATAAGAGGGATGGGCTTTTCACTTTCTTTCATAAACCTTCTCTCCACCTACAAAAGTCTTAAACACTTTTACCTGCAAAAGTTTTTCAGGAACTTCTTTCATCAGATCGGTATCAAGAATTACAAAGTCAGCAAACTTTCCTTTTTCCAAACTTCCTTTTTCATTTTCTTCAAAATTTGCTCTCGCTGCCCAGATAGTCATGCCTCGAATGGTTTCCTCTCTTGTCAACGCATTCTCCATTTGGTAACCGGCATCCGGCCAGCCCTTTGCATCTTTACGGATAACAGCTGCATAAAAAGTTTTAAATGGAGAAATATCTTCAACGGGAAAATCGGTGCCAAGTGGAATCCATCCATTTTGCTGAAGTAATTGCTTATAGGCATAAGCACCTTTTACTCTTTCAGCCCCTAAACGATCTCCGGCCCAATACATATCGCTTGTTGCATGCGTGGGTTGAACAGAAGGAATAATATTATAATCACCGAATAATCTAAAATCATTTTGATTGACAACTTGCGCATGTTCAATCCTCCATCGCAGATCATTTTTTCCTTTTAAATATTTTCCATAAATATTCAGCATTGTTCTGTTGCCACTGTCGCCAATGGCGTGAGTGCACATTTGCCACCCTTTTTGGGAAATAATGTTCGCAACCGAATCAAAATGTTGCTGGCTGCTTAAAAGAAATCCAGACCAACCAGGTTTATCAGCATAAGGTTCCAGTAAACAAGCACCTCTTGAGCCAAGAGCTCCATCGGCATATACTTTAAATGCACAAACATGTAAACGGTCCGTTTTTATTTTTCCTTTTTGAAAAGCAAAATCAAAATTTCTTTTTGCATCGCTCAGCATAGCATATATTCTCATTTTCAGATTGCCTGTCTTTTGCAAGCTATCGATAAAAAGAATTGTCTGGTAATCTAAACCGCAATCATCAACGGTTGTTAATCCAACTGCAAAACAATTTTGCTGGGCATCCAATAATGCTTTTTTTGATTGTGCAATATTTGCAGCAGGAATTTTTGAGGAAACTAACCCCACTGCATTGTCAATTAAAATGCCCGTCAGTTTTCCATTTTTCACTTCAATCTCTCCACCAATCAATTTATCGCCTGCTTTTACATTTGCTATTTCCAACGCTTTTTGATTGGCAATAGCCGCATGGCCATCAACTCTTGTTAGTAACACAGGGCGATCAGGAAATAACTCATTCAATTTTTTATTATCTGGGAATTCTTTAACTGGCCAGTCATTCTGATCCCAACCTCTACCTAATAACCAGCCGTCAGGATTTTTTGCGGCAAATTGTTTTGTTTTTTCAGTCACATCGTCCCAACTACTTGTTTCCATCAAGTTCACTCTCTGTAAACTATTTCCATAACCTACAAAATGCGCATGAGCGTCAATAAAGCCCGGATAGATAAATTTCCCTTGTGCATCTAAGTTTTCTTTGGCTTCATATTTATTTTCTAAGTCTGCTGTTTTGCCTACCTCAACGATCTTTCCATCCTTCACAGCCATTGCTTGGACAATGGAGAAAGAGGAGTCAACGGTATAGATAGTAGCATTATAAACAAGAAAATCAACTTTTATTTTTTGTGAACAGGAAATCAGCGAACAAATAACAACTAAAATCAATAATAATTTTTTCATCATAATCCTTTTAATCTCCACCTGCCGGCAGGTATAAATCATGGTTCTAGATTATTGCTTAAACTTGGCCGGATGCTGTTTATTGAAATCAGTTTTGTCCTGGTAAGCTTTTGCGGCCGCTAAGATAGTAGCTTCATCATATAACTGACCAATCAATGTAATACTGACAGGATTTCCAGTTCGATTGAAACCGATCGGCATGCACACTATAGGATTGCCCGTGAGATTGGTAATAGCTAATTGTCTTCCCCCAAAAGTTGGCACGATCAATACGTCATAATTCTTCATAAAAGCATACACGGCCTTGCAAAGATTATAACGATAGCGGTTGGCGTTGATATATTCGACAGCCGGAATTGTTCTTGCAGCCCGAAAACTGTTTGGCCAAAAATCTTTGTCCTGCCTTTCAATTAAATCGTCACGATTGGTTCTTGTCAGCTCGTCAAAGGCGGCGGCGCTTTCCGCATTTAAAATAATGCTGATGAGATTGTTTGGATATAAAACAGAGTCAGGAAAAACAACCGGTTGCAGATTTGCTCCAAGAGATCTGTAAACATCCAATACTTTCCACTCAAGAGCATCCTTATTTAATCGGTTGAAATAATTTTCGGCATAAGCAATCCTCAATTTTGAAAGGTCGATTTTAGAATTGTAATTGAATGCATGATCAACCGCGCCTGCATCATTTCCATCGGTGCCTTTGATGTAATAAAAAACGATGGCATCGTCCTCGGCACTGCGACAGATGGGCCCCGCTTTATCCAGGCTCCAGCATAGGACCATGGCGCCTGAGCGGCTCACGGAGCCAAAAGTTGGCCGCAAGCCCGTTGCACCGCAACGCGTAGAAGGAGAAACAATGGATCCTAGCGTTTCCGTTCCAATGGTAAAAGGAAGCAATCCCGCAACGACCGAAGCAGCCGATCCTGCCGACGATCCGCTTGAGCCTTGTTTTAAATTCCAAGGGTTTTTTGTTTCACCACCAAACCATTTGTTATTATAGGCCAATGCACCCAATGAAAGCTTGGCACAAAGCACCGCACCTGCTTTTTTTAATTGAGTATAAACATAAGAGTCCTCATTAATCATTTGATCTTTGTATGGAGTAGAACCCCAGGTTGTTTTATACCCTTTTACGGCGAACAAATCTTTTAATCCATAAGGAATGCCATGCAAGGGTCCCCGATACATTCCTTTTTTAATTTCTTCATCAGCTTGTTTTGCCTGTTGCATGGCAATATCTTCGGTAAGAGTGATAACGCTTTCCAACGTATCACCCCATTTTTTTAAGCGTCCAATAAAAAATTTGGTAAGATCAACCGACGATATTTTTTTGTTTTTTATTAGAGAAGCTAATTGCATGATAGAATAAAAGGTCAGCTCATTTTTATTGGCAGGCATTTGGACATTGGTCGGGATGTCCCAAACAATTTTTTGTTGTTTTGTTGGGACTGTTTCCCCATGAGGCAAGGGATTAAATGCAAAAGGATAGGGGATATCGTTTGTCGGCAAGGTTTTGTGCATGCCAGCATAGAGATCTGTGTAGGTCTTTACATTGCCTAGCATGGAGTCGGCTTCGGCTTGGGTAAAATCAAGATCATACAATTTTACAGTGTTGCGAATGAGTTGAATAGAATCTGTTTTTGTTTGAGAAAACAAAAAAAAGGGCATTGATAAGAGAATAATAGAAGTCAAAAATCTCATAAGCTTGGTTTTACGTATTAATAGTGGTTAAACAAATAATCATTACCTTTTATTCACCAAAAATAAAGCTATGAGAAATTTACTTGCCATCATTTTAATTTCGGCCGTATTTTTTTCCTGCAGTCAGTTGGAAAAACCAAAAACCGGCGAAAACACTCCAGTTGCAGAATATTTTAATTATGGTAACGATTCTGTTCAATCGGGGGGCATTCGAATGATTCCCATCAAAACACCGGTGGGCGAATTTAAAGTTTGGACAAAACGTTTTGGAAATAATCCACGCATAAAAGTCTTATTGCTTCATGGCGGGCCGGCGGCAGGACATGAATACATGGAATGCTTTGAAAGTTTTTTCCCAAAACAGGGATTTGAATTTTATGAATACGATCAACTGGGCGCTCCTTACAGTGATCAGCCGGCTGATAGTAGTTTGTGGACTATAGATCGTTACGTTGATGAGGTAGAACAAGTAAGAAAAGCCATTGGCGCCGATAAGAATAATTTTTATGTGCTCGGTAATTCATGGGGTGGCATGTTGGTCATGGAATATGCATTGAAATACCAAGATAATATGAAGGCAATGGTCGTTGCGGATATGGTGGCCAGCATTCCCGATTATAATAAATATGCTTATGATGTTCTCGCAAAACAAATGGATCCAAAAATCTTTTCAGAAATTATGGATATAGAAAAGAAAAAGGATTTTGAGAATCCGCGATATGAAGAATTGCTGATGCCTAATTTTTATGCACAACATATTTGCCGGTTAGATCCCTGGCCTGAGCCTGTCGTTCGTTGTTTCACTCACCTGAACACAACAAAAATTTCAAAGGAGATTTATGTGATGATGCAAGGCCCATCTGAATTTGGCGCCAGTGGAAGATTGGTTAACTGGGATATAAAAAACAGGTTGAAGGAAATAAAGATCCCGACGCTGACGGTAGGCGCAAAACATGATACTATGGATCCAAAAGCAATGGAAGAACAAAGTAAAATGGTACAACACGGTCGCTATCTTTATTGTCCCAACGGCAGTCACATGTGTATGTGGGATGATCAGAAAATATTTATGGATGGAGTGATAAAGTTTATTAATGATGTAGATGAAGGAAGTTTTTGAACTTTACAATTTTGCTTTCCAGATATTGTTCTTTTTGTTGGAGTCAGGCACATGAACACTTCCTAATTCTATTTTAGTTATTTTTTTTGTCCCGGTGAATTTAATAGTTGTTGTTTTATTTCCTTTTTGCCAAGCTGCAATGCTTTGATGGATCTTTTTTGTTGAGCCATCTGTAAAGGTTATCGTTAGATCAATAGGAACCGGCTTGCCACCAATGGATTCAACAATGATTTGCTTTTGATTTCCTGTTTCCAAAACTTTTGAAATGCTTAGGTCGGGGATTCCATCTTCATAAAACCATTTTTTCCAAAACCAGTTTAAATTTTTTCCCGACCCAGTGTTCATGCAATTAAAAAAATCTAATGGTATCGGGTGCTTACTATGCCATTGTTGTATAAAATAATGAAGGCCTTTATAAAAAACCTCATCACCCAGCATGTCTTTTACAAATAAATAACCCATTGCTGGTTCGGGATAACTGTTCGTGAAGTACGCTTTGTTCGTTTCCGTTGAGGGAGTAATGATAGGAAGATCAGTCTCATTGCCGGCCAATTTTTCTACTGCAGCCACCCCATACTCATCTACTATTGTTGAATCAATGATGGGAGAAATGATCCATTCGCCAATCGTGGCCCAACCTTCATCCATCCAAGCGTATTTAGTTTCATTGATGCCCATGTAAAAAGGGAACATGGTATGAAATATTTCATGATCGGTTAGCGAAACCGATTGAGCATGATCTTCAAGAGGATTATCATTCACCATCATCGGGTATTCCATTTGATCCAAGCCATCGAAAACTGTTTCATGCGGGTAAGGATAAGGCCATTTTGGAAAAATATAGCTCATAGCCTCAACCGTTTTTCTTGCAAATTGTATCACATCAAAATAATCTTTGTGCTTGGGATTGAATACAGCATCCACTCTTGTTCTTCTTCCCGTTGCCTTGTCCACCACAACACTGGTAGAATGCCAAATATAATGATCACTGCAAGCGAAAACGAAATCACTCACATCATTGGCCTCAAATAGCCAGGTATTGATAGGGTTTGTGCGATTAGTAGAATTATTTATTTCTGTACTGTCAACCAAGGTCATGATGTCATCATTTTTTTCTGCCTGCTCCAATCGCTGATAGATTTTTTCATTCAGTACTTGTTTCGCATTTAATAAATTTCCCGTCGCCCATACCACTTGATCATTTGGAACAGTGATCGCAGCCTTGAAATGACAGAAATCATTATAGAATTCCTGAACGCCCATGTAGGGGTAAGTATTCCAACCGTCAATATCATCATATACAGCAATGCGCGGAAAAAAATAAGCAACGAAATCGGCACCGGGGTCAATTTCTCCGGTACGTATATGCGATGTTTTGTTGAGCGTATAAGACCAACTGATGCTAAAATGGACCGTTTGTTTTGGTAAAATGGAAAATCGGGTGACGATCATATTTGTGCCGTCAATGCTAATCCTACTTGAATCAATCTTTGTATTGTTCATCATAAATGATGAGATCTGTATCCCATCCGTCAGGTCATCAGCCAACACGGGCAAGTTTCTTATAACTCCTTTTTTATAAAGATTAGGATAAAGTTTGAAGATAATGGAACGTAGCGTATCCGGACTATTGTTGGTATAAGCAATTTCTTCCGAGCCATTTAATAACCTAGTGATCGGATTAAAATTTATTTTGAAATCGTAATCTGCAACATTCTGCCAGTAATTCTTTCCGGGCTTTCCGTCCATAGATCTCGTTCCTTTATCATAGGCGGCTTTGATATTTACTGGAACAGGTAAAGGCTGTTGGGCCACTGATTCAAGACAGTAAAAAAGGGCAACTATAAAAAATATTAACTTAATAAAGGACACGTGAAAAAAATTGAAATATAAAAGTAAGAAAGATAGATTATGCAATCCATACCATTCATCCTGGTAAAAGGCATCGTTTCAAATTTGAATTAAAAGTATAAAGAATCAAGGATAAAGAATTGAAAGTTATTTTCCTTCTTCGGAGATGCCTTTTTAATAGCTTCTTCACAAGACTTTGGTGAGTGACTGAGAAGTCACACGGTTAGTTATTTCAATGCAAAAACAACATTTACCTCGAAGTTCAGTTTGATTCTTTTAAAATCAACTGATGCGGTCTCATCAACACCATACGCCTTGCCCTCGAATTTGTCGTGATAATAAGAAACAGAATTCGACATTTTTGCTAAGATATAAGCTCCTGTCAGATTTTCTTCAGATTCGCTAATAGTGATGGCCTCTCCAAGCTTCTCTCCAATGGCTTCAGTTAAATAAATGCCTTTATCCTTAGCTGCTTTTATAGCTTGTATTTTTAATTGCTTTCGAAATTCATTGATCTTACTATGTGATGTTTTTACGATGCGGAAGTTTTGAGTTGCATCGTCATCCAATTTATCAACCAGCTTGTCAATATCGCTGCTCTTATTAAATTTTATCTGGTAAGAAATAGAAGCATAGAGGTCAGCTTTCTTTTTCTTTCTTAGCCACGGGTTGTTATATCCTTCATATGAGGCAATCGTTACAACAGAATCAGGTAAACCAATTTCCCTGCATTTTTGAAGAAAAGCAGATTTGATCGTTTCAATATCTGTTTTTGTCTGACCTCTTTTCTCATATTCCCGCAGATCAATGATTACGTAAATTTCGTCAGGTATAATTTCCATTTCAGAACTGCCTGTTACCGTAACCGTTTTCGGAAAAGGATTCGGTTTATCTGCAATTTGCTGTCCAATTACCGGGCTTGAAAGAACAATTAGAGTGGCAATAAAAAGAATCTGTTTCATAAATAGAAGTTTTGATTAAGATGTATGAAAGGTAAAAATTTCATAACCCTAATCTGGAAAGGGCACTGTTTTAAATTCTGCAAGAATGGAAGTGGGACTATATATTGTAGAAGCTATCTCTTTTTCTTCACAACCTTTTTTTTTGCTGCCTTCTTAGGCTCTGCCTTTTTAGTTACCGCTTTCTTCGCAGCCCTTTTCATAAAAGCATCGGGCATTTGTTTTTCGATAATTTTTTTCACATCATCGAGGGAGAGAGTGGCCAGTTCCTCTGTTGTATATTTTGTATCATCATCCTTCTTTCCCAACTTCAGCATTTTTTTTCCAAAGCGGATAAATGGACCCCAGCGGCCATTTTCTATAGAAATTTTTTCTTCGGGCCATTGTTTTATATACCGGTTGGCTTCTTTTTTAATTTTTGCCTCAATGAGCTCATTGATCTCTTTCTGGCTCAGCCCATCAAAATTGTATCGCCTTGGCACATTAATAAACATGTCATTCCACTTGATGTACGGCCCAAATCTTCCTTTGCCTCTTGTTACTGGCTTTCCATCATACATCGCGATCGGCGCATCAGCTTCTTGCTTTTGATTGATCAGTTCAACCGCCCTTTCCATGTCCACTTCTAGCGGATCTTCACCTTTAGGCAGAGAAATAAAATCTTCGCCCCATTTTACATAAGGTCCAAAACGACCCATATTTACATATACTTCTTTTCCCTCGTATTCTCCCAATGTAAGCGGCAGCTTAAAAAGATCAAGAGCCTCGTCAAGCGTAATGGTTTCAATACTCTGTCCTTTCTTTAGCGCAGCAAAATGTGGTTTTTCATCTTCGTCAGCCACCCCAATTTGCACCATCGGCCCAAACCGACCCATACGGGCAACAATAGGTTTACCACTTATCGGATCAATTCCTAATTCTCTTTCCCCTTTGACTCGCTCGGCTGTTTCAATAGTTTTTTCAACATCTTTTTTAAATGGATTATAAAAATCGTCGATCATTTTGTTCCACTTCATTTTTCCCTCAGCTACTTCATCAAACTCTTCCTCAATCCTGGCGGTAAAGCCATAATCCATGATGTCATCAAAATATTGTTTTAGAAAATCGGTCACTACTAGACCAAGATCTGTAGGAAAAAGTTTTGACTTTTCTGCACCCGTTGTTTCCTGGTCAGTAATTTTTTTGATATGATCATTCTCTAAAATAAAAACTCGATAATCTCTTTTTACTCCTTCTTTATCTCTTTTCTCTACATAACCTCTTTTTAAAATGGTGGAGATAGTAGGCGCGTAAGTGGAAGGACGTCCAATTCCTAATTCCTCCAATTTTTTTACAAGCGAGGCTTCTGTATATCTCGGCTGCGGCCTGCTAAATCTTTCGATTGCTTTCATTTCTTTTAGCGGCAGTGGCTGTCCAACAACCAACGGCGGCAGCATGCCTTCTGCTTCTTCTTCAGTTAGTTCGTCTTCATCACGATCTTCACGATATACTTTTAAAAATCCATCAAACTTCAACACCTCACCCTGCGCTGCTAGCTCTTCGTTATTTGTGCTGATATTTATTTTGGCGATCGTTCTTTCTAATTCTGCATCGGCCATCTGGCAAGCCATCGTTCTTTTCCAGATCAATTCATATAATTTTTTTGCGTCCGCGTCCTCCACTGTTGTATGGCTCATGTAAGTGGGGCGAATGGCCTCGTGCGCTTCCTGCGCACTTTCACTTTTTGTTTTGTATTTTCTGAATTGATGATATTCTTCTCCGTACATGCCTTTCACGGTGCGGGTAATGTCGCCCAGAGCTGTGTTACTCAAATTCACACTGTCCGTACGCATGTACGTGATATGTCCATTTTCATAAAGGCGCTGTGCCAGCAACATGGTGCGACTAACACCATATCCCAATTTGCGGCTTGCTTCCTGCTGAAGGGTGGAAGTAGTGAATGGAGGAGCCGGCGAACGTTTGCCAGGCTTCACTTGTATATCACTCACTTTGTATTTTGCTCCTATGCAGCTTTTCAAAAAGCTTTCTGCATCATCCGCAGACGGGAATTTATTTCCCTCCGCCTTGAAAGAAATATTTTTATCGTTACTGTCTTTTGCAGCAAACCAGGCTTCAACTTTAAAACTGCTTTGTGTTGCAAAAGCATTGATCTCTCTTTCACGTTCGGCGATCAGACGCACAGCAACACTTTGCACACGACCTGCACTCAAGTTATTTTTCATGCTGATCTTACGCCAAAGCACAGGGCTCAATTCAAATCCCACAATTCTATCCAGCACACGGCGGGCTTGCTGAGCATTCACCAGATTCATATCAACCGTACGTGGATTTTGAATAGCCCCTTGTATCGCAGGCTTTGTGATCTCATGAAATACGATCCGCTTTGTAGTTTTGGGATTCAGTCCAAGTACTTCGCATAAATGCCAACTGATGGCTTCACCTTCGCGGTCCTCATCCGTTGCCAGCCATACTTCATCAGCTTTCTTTGCCAAGGTTTTCAGATCTCTTACGACTTTTTGTTTCTCTTCGGGAATAATATAGGTGGGCTTGTAATTTTTTTCTATATCAATACCCATTCCCGCTTTTTCCAGATCGCGGATATGGCCATAGCAGCTCTTGACCTCGAAGTCTTTCCCCAGTATCTTTTCAATGGTCTTTGCTTTCGCAGGGCTTTCTACTATTAAAAGGTTCTTCGACATAGATTAATGGGTTATGGCCTCACCTCTCGTTCTTCCCTCCTTAAGGAGAGAAGAGGTCAGGCCTTTTATTCTTTTATCAACGATATTAATTAAGCATTTCAGCTATAAATTCTTATTCAACTTCAAGGATATCTTACTCATAACTCATAACTCATAACTGATCATGCAGGTGCAAGTATAATGCAAGAATAGCAATTATTTAAAGTAAAGACTCCTGGAAGGTATTCTGAGCAATAAAAACTTAACCGCAAATTGCTGGAAATGAAACCCAAAATGCAGGGTTAAGCGCCTCAATCTCTGGTTCTCTCCAATACCGGCGAGTTAGCGGAATACATAGGATGTTAAAAGAAAGGTAGAGCTATTGAGATATTCTTCCTGCTTTTCTTTTAAATACTTGTACAAGGTGTTGCAGTCCATAGCCGAGCCAAACTGTTTTATCAATTTGTACGAGTCGAAAAAAACAAGGGCCTGATGCAATTCGTAGTCGATATGTCTAAGCAATTGCTTTTTAGACACCGGTCTTTCCGATGAACTGCTCGCAAAAATCGCATCTGTGCGTTGCTGGTTATTTTCTGAATTGTAGGTTATGATCTTGCAGATGCAAAAATCTTTGCTGCTTGATGAATCATCTTTACTGGCTGATGAGTCAGCAGCAGCGGGAATAATGATCAGCTTTTTGGTTGAATAAGGATTCAGAAATTTTTGCGCATTGGCCTGATTTCTAGCCATTAATAAAGCCAACATGATAAAAAAGAGTAAAGTTCTTTTCATAAATATGGATTTAGTTAAACTTATGAAAATTATAAATGATACAGGTTTAATTGGAGGTAGATTTCTATAGGACTTATACCTGAAAGTTTAATGCAATTGTGGCTTAATAATAAGGTATAATTTCTCTGCCCATTTTGCATATTCTTTCCCTGAAGGATGAAGGCTATCAGAGGCAATTAGCGAGAGGTCATTTGTAGCTTCTCTTGTGTCTGGAGTTATGTCAATGTAGTTGACTTTATAGGTTTGGGCAATCCTTTTATTAGCTTCATTAAATGTGTCGATTTCTTTAGCGATTTGTTTTTGATCCCAGTGCTTATCAGCACTGTTTTTTGCATAAGGCGTAACTCCCCAATCAGGAATAGAGAGAACGATGACATGGTCTGAAACTCCATTTGCAAATTGAATGGCTTGTTTTAATAAAGAATCAAATTCTGTTTTGTATTCTTCAACTTTTCCTCCTCTATATTGATTATTTACGCCAATTAATAGTGTAACGAAATCATAGTGACTTTTAAAACGATGATTGTTGATCGCATCTTGAAGTTCATTAGTTGTCCAGCCAGTCCTTGCAACAATTTCAGGAGCGCTAAACTCATAACCGTGTTTGAAGAGTAATTGAACAGTTTGATTTGGAAAATTTTCTTGCGAAGAAACCATTTCTCCAATGGTATAGGAATCTCCTAAACATAACAAACTGTAAGGTGAAGACATTTTTGCATCGGGTTTAGAAGTGAAAATAAGAAGAACTATCAAACCCGAAATAAAACCGCTAAGAGAAAAGACATGCGGAGATATTCTTTTTCTTAAAAAAGTCATTATCTATGTTTACGGTAAAAAGCTCGTGTTGGATTTACACTAACTTTAAAATGTTATTTTTCTTTTAAATAAAGTCTGTATGAAATGGATCACTCGTGAGCGTCCTAAAATAGATCGCATAGCTTGTCCCTGGCTCATTAAACATTTTATTGATCCGGAGGCCGCATTCTTCTTTGTTCCTTTTCTTGATGTGAAGAAAAAAGCAGAAGAACTAGATGCTACTCCTTTCGATATTCCTGATGTTGAATTTACTCATTACAATGACCAGTGCACATTCGACTATTTTGTCAAAAAATACAACATTACTGACCCGGCCATTCATGTGATGGCGGTGATTGTGCGAGGCGCCGATACAGACAGGCATGATCTTGCAAGCCAGTCATCAGGATTGTGGGCTATTTCATCAGGACTTGCTCACATCAGCAAAGACGATCATGATTTACTTGAAAAAGGAATGATGATCTATGATGCATTGTATCATTGGGCAAAATATCATCAGCACGAAAAACACACTCAAAATCCAATTGAGCACTTATTGATAGAAGTGTTTGAAAAATACTTAAAACAAAAAACACCGACGAAGAAAACTCCGGCATGGGCAAAAGAATTAAAAGAGATCATACAAGATCAAATCGATACGAATATTACTTTAAAACAACTTTCAAAGAACTTGGATATTAATCCAGCTTATTTATCACGAGAATTCTCCAAATATTTCAACGATCTCTCTTTCGGCGAATATATCAGAAAACTTAGGATTGAAAAAGCCATTGAATATTTGAATACATCCAATTATTCTCTTACTAAAATTGCTTATTTAACCGGCTTCTCCGATCAAAGCCATTTTACCCGCATCTTTAAAAAGCATACTGGTCTAATTCCTTCTGTGTACAGAAAAAAGCTGAATAAAAAGTAAACAACATACAAAAAGTTATTTCCATTCTATTTTGGGAATTGCCATCTTGGTAATATCGTGTTGCAATAATTGCAATGGAACTTACACAAACATTGGTTTTGAAGCGCAGAGACGTGACTGAGCTTTTAACTATTGATGAATGCATAGTGGGTGTAGAACAAGCATTCAGATTACATGCTGAAGAAAAAGCCTTACCTCCAAAAGTTCTGGGGATTCATTCAAAAAATGGAGGTTTTCATATCAAGGCTGGCATGCTGGGATTTGAACGAACCTATTTTGCAGCGAAAATCAATGCCAACTTTCCGGGCAATTCAAAACAATACAGGCTTCCAACTATTCAAGGAGTCATAGTTGTTTGCGACGCAGAGAACGGAAGACTTCTTGCTCTAATGGATTCTATTGAGATCACCATTATAAGAACCGGAGCTGCTACTGCTGTTGCGGCGAAATATCTTGCTCCCTTAAATGCTAAGATTGCCACCATCTGCGGCTGTGGTAATCAAGGAAGAATTTCGTTGAAGGCGCTAATGAAAGTGAGACCTCTTGAAAAGGTTTATGTTTTTGACATTGACGAGGAGCTAGCCAAAAACTTTTGTAAGAGTTTTTCTAATGAATTAGAAGTTATTCCAATTACCAAAAATGAACTGATAACGTCACTTAGAAACAGTCAGATTGTAGTGACTTGTACTCCATCCAAACAACCATTTATTCACACTGAAGATATAATGCCAGGAACATTTATAGCTGCTGTTGGGGCAGATAGTGAGGAAAAGCAAGAGCTTTGTCCTGATCTGCTTGCTTTAAACAAAATTGTAGTTGACTTAGCTGAGCAGAGCGCTACAATAGGAGAACTTCATCATGCTATAGAGCAAAAAAAGATCACTATTGCAGGCATCCATGCCGAACTTGGAATGATCATCGCAGGGAAAAAGCCCGGACGTGAATCAGATAAAGAGATCATTATTTTTGACAGCACGGGAATGGCATTGCAAGATGTTGCCGCGGCATCTATCGTTTATGAAAAAGCATTGATCAAAAAAATGGGAACTAAGCTGAATTTTTCCGAACAAGAAAATATTGAGCATAGCTCCGAAACCGTCAAAAACAATAAAAGGAATATTGATGCTTTAAAATCATGGTTTCCTTTTCGCTAATATTTCAAAAACTATTAAAATGAAATGGATAACAAGAGAACGGCCAAAAATTGACAGGGTAGCTTGCCCTTGGCTCATCAAAAATTTCATAGATAAAGAAGCTGAATTTATTTATGTTTCGAAAGAGCAGGTGTTTAGCAGAGCAAAAGAGCTCAATGCCATTCCTTATGATATTCCTGGGGCAGAATATTCTCATTATGGTCACGAATGCTCTTTTGATTATTTTTTAAAAAAGCACCAGCTTAATGATCCGGCCTTACATCTATTAGCTGAAATAATCAGAGGAGCAGATACCGATCGCTTTAGCCTGGCTCCACAATCTGCAGGGCTCTGGGCCATATCAGCAGGACTTTCTTATAATCATAAAAATGATCATGAAATGCTTGCAATTGGCATGAAAGTCTATGACGCCCTTTATTCCTGGGCAAAATATGTACATGAAGAAAAGCATAATTGGAACCCTGTTTTGTAAACACATGATTAGATTATCTTCACATATTCTGCTAATCGCATTCTTGTATGGTGGCCTGAATTTCAGTTGTCATTCCCAGGTTGCAAATAAACCCACCGAAAAAGAAAGACTTAATCTAGTCTCAAAAATTATCCTTCCAAACGTCCGTGGCAGAATAGATCATATCGCCTATGATTCGCTAGATCATCTTGCATTTATAGCAGCACTTGGCAATAATACTGTGGAGGTAGTGAACATACATTCAAAACAAGTTGTACACACAATTACCGGGCTGCATGAACCACAGGGCATCCTTTACATTTCCTTATTCAAAAAACTTGTGGTGGCAAATGGTGATAATGGTGATTGTATTTTTTTTGACGCAATTACCTATAAGCAATCTGGTATTGTTCATTTGAAAGGTGATGCTGATAATATACGTTACGATGCATCATCTCAGTTGCTCTATGTCGGGTACGGCAATGGAGCAATTGCTGTGATTGATGCAAATTTAATGAAACAGGTTGCTGATATCCCCTTGAATGGTCATCCCGAATCTTTTCAGCTTTCTAAAAAACAAAATCGCATTTATATAAATGTTCCTGATGCCAATGAAATTGAGGTAGCGGAACTTTCGACAAGCAAACTAATCGCAAGATGGAAAAACACCAAAGCTTCATCAAATTTTCCCATGGCGCTGGATGAAAAAAATAACCGGCTTTTTATTGCCTGCCGAAGCCCGGCAAAGCTGCGCATGATAAACACAGAAACAGGAAAAGATATTTCGGCTGTTAATTGTTCAGGAGATGCGGATGATGTTTTCTATAATCTTTCAGACAATCTTGTTTTTGTTTCTGCAGGAAAAGGATTTATTGATGTATTCAGAGCAAATGACAAAGAATTGGTGCAGGTTAACCATATAAATACCAGCAGTGGTGCCCGCACGTCGCTTTTATTGGCTCATGAAAAAAAATTTTTATCGGCTGTTCCTGCTCGTTCAGGAAAACCGGCTGCTTTATGGATTTATGATCTTGAATAAAATATATGAATACTGAATTACATCGCTCCGGCTATTCTATCAGAAACCTTATGTATTATTTTTTAAAACTGGGTGCAATTGGCTTTGGCGGACCAGTTGCATTGGTGGGTTATATGCGTAGAGATCTTGTTGAGCAAAAAAAATGGATCAGTGAAGAAGATTATAAAGAAGGTCTTGCGCTGGCACAATTAGCTCCCGGCCCATTAGCAGCTCAGCTTGCCATTTATCTCGGTTATGTGGATTATAAAATTATCGGCGCTACGCTGGCAGGGCTTGCATTTGTGTTGCCATCTTTTTTAATGGTAGTTGTGCTTGGTTACCTGTATATCGAGTTTGGAGGAATGGCATGGATGCAATCTGTTTTTTATGGAGTTGGAGCAGCGGTAATCGGAATTATTGCTATCAGTAGTTACAAGCTCTCAAAAAAGATGATGGGTAAAGATTGGTTATTATGGGTTATTTTTTTGGGCTTAACAGTCTCAACTTTTATAACTGAGAAAGAAAATATCTGGCTTATACTGCTTGCAGGTATGATAGTGTGGCTAATAAAAACTCCTCCTTCGTTTTTCAAAAAAAATAATTCCTTTTTTCTGCCGATTATTTTTTTACAAATTACAAGTTCATTTGCTACCAGTGAAAAACTGTCGCAGATCTGGTGGTTTTTTCTCAAGGCGGGTGCATTTGTTTTTGGAAGCGGCCTAGCCATCGTTCCTTTTTTGTATGGCGGAGTTGTAAAAGAGTATCAGTGGCTAAACGAGGGTCAGTTTTTAGATGCTGTGGCCGTTGCAATGATCACACCTGGTCCCGTTGTTATCACAGTCGGATTCATCGGGTATTTGGTTGCTGGATTTCCGGGTGCCTGTGTTGCAGCACTGGCCACTTTTCTTCCTTGTTATTTATTTACAGTTATCCCCGCACCTTATTTCCGCAAGTATGGGAAAAACCGGTCTATCAAAGCTATTGTTGATGGCATTACCGTCGCAGCAGTAGGTGCTATTACGGGAGCTATGATTGTTTTGGCTAAAAGACAGCTCACAGATCTGCCTTCTATGATCATTGCAATCATTACTGTTTTAGTTTTACTGAGATTTAAAAAAGTACAGGAGCCGTTTATTATTATTGTGGCCGCGTTGATCGGCCTATTGATAAAAAACTGGGCGTAAAATTGTAGTTTAAAATTTAAAATGATCAAATGAAACCTCTGAAAATTTTATGTAAATGTTTTCTCATTGTTTTTATACACACTGTTTCACTCCAAGTTGATGCTCAACAGAAAGAAAAAGCACAATTGGATACAGCAGCCATTGAAAAAATTACAGGAATAAAAGGAAAATCGAACAATGGAGAATATAAGATCACCATACCACAAAACGATCTTGATGTTGAAGTAGATGGATTTAAGATTATTCCGCCGATGGGACTGGGCACTTGGATCGCATTTACTCCTACAAAGAATGGTGCTATGATAATGGGAGACATCATCCTTACCGAGACTGATTTAAAACCGGTTCAACAAGAAGTGATCAAACAGGGCTTAACAATCACAGCCATTCATAATCATTTTGTCCGTAATCACCCAAATGTTATGTACATGCATGTTGGCGGAAGTGGCACGACAGAAGACATGGCAAGAAAAGCAAAAGCTGTGTTAGACAAGGTGGTTGAATCTAGAGGTCATAATCCTGCAGCCAATTCGGTTGCCGATGTTCCCTACAGTATTGACAGTAAAAAACTCGATGATATATTGGGTTATAAAGGCGAGATGAGTAAAGGAGTTTATAAATACACGATCGGCAGACCCGATGTTTCATTAAAAGAACATGGTATAACAGTAACTGCTTTTTTAGGTTTTAATACCTGGGCCGCCTTCCAAGGCAGTGCTGATCATGCTGCCGTTGCCGGTGATTTTGCCATGCTGGAAGATGAAGTGGCTTCTGTGATTAAAGCGTTGATTGAAAATGGAATTGAAGTAGTGGCCGTGCATAACCACATGGTGCATGAACAGCCAAGAATTTTCTTTTTGCATTATTGGGGAGTTGGAAATGCAGAACAGCTAGCGAGAGGATTAAAGGCGGCTTTGAATCAAACAGGTAAAAAGAAAGCAGTTTCTGAAAAAATGTAATATGTTTATTAACTATGCCATGGCTAGGTAATTAATGAATGATCCTTTCTTAAAGCCGTGGCATAGTTAGCGATTCAAAGAAAATCAACGACATCCTGCACTGTTTTAGCGTCGCGGTAAATTCTTCGATGGCCTAAGCCTTTTGTGACAATGAATTTGACATTCGCTAAATTTTCATTCTTCACTTTTAATGCATCGCTTAGTGGAGTTTGCTCATCACCTTCATCATGTAACCATAGAATTTGGGCCTTGATGTTTCTGATAGCTCGGCGAATGGAGAACCATTCAGCAGAATGCTTGCCCAGCTCAGCAATTAATCCGTCAAATTCTTTTCTCACTTCACCATTTAAATGCAGTAAATGGAAAAACTGGTCAATAGCCGTTTTAGATTCTGTAGCTGGTGCAATTAAAGCAACCTTATAACTCTCATCGTGCACTATATTTTCTAATCCTAGCGAAATGGCCAAACCACCAAATGAATGGGTTATGAATGATTGAATAGGACCGTAATTTTCATGTATTGTTATGATCATTTTAGCAAATAAAGGAGCCGTGATCATATTACCGCCGCTGCTGCCGTGCCCTGGCGCATCAAAAGCCAGTACTTCATAACCTTTATTAATCAACGGTTGCACAAAATGGTCGAAGTTGGTAATGGAAGATTCAAAACCGTGAATGATTAAAACCTTTTTGTTTTTTGGGTGGCTCCAACGATACCCGTGAACCCAGATGCCTTCCAATTCAAATTTCAATTTTTCTGCTTCGTCAAAGATTACAGAGGGAGGCTTATTTTTTCTGCTCTGAGGAGTACAAAAAAGCTCAAGTGCTTTTTGTGCTGCTTTTCTTTTAGATACTAAAGAAAGCAAACCAAATTTTGTTCTCACATAACTTAAAGCCAGTCGTTGCGTTAATTTCATATTGTCCGAAAAGATTTTTTGTAAGTTGCAAAGCTATTTAATATATCTATGAACATTGTTATCATCGGAACGGGAAATACTGCTACAATTCTTGGTAAGAAGCTCAAAGAAGCGGGTCACCACATTGTACAGGTTTTTGGCCGAGATGCTTCGGCAGCCAGCAAGCTTGCTTACTTGTTTGATACAGAGTCAACCAATTACTGGTCGGTGATCCGCAAAGATGCCGATGTTTATCTGATCGCTGTGTCGGATGAAGCTATACAAGATGTGGCGAAACATGTGCACGTACCCGGAAAAGTGGTAGCACATACAGCCGCTTCTGTAAAAAAAGATGTGCTTAAAAATATGTCACATCATTATGGCGTCCTTTATCCTTTGCAAAGCTTGCGGAAGGACATGGATGAGTTGCCTGAAATCCCGCTTTTTATAGATGCAAGCGATGAGGTGGCTAAGAAAAAATTAGAACAGCTTGCTCAAGCCATTTCAAAAGAAAAAGTAATTGTTGCCAATGACGATGAAAGGCTGAAACTACACTTGGCTGCTGTTATTGCGAGTAATTTCACCAATCATTTGTATAAGCTGGCAGAGGATTATTGTAAAAAAGAGCAAATTGATTTTAAGCAATTGATTCCTTTGATCGAAGAAACGGCGCTACGAATGAAAAAGATTTCACCGGCACAAGCACAGACCGGTCCAGCTATTCGTCATGATGAGCCAACAATTCAGCAGCATCTTGCTTTGCTGGAGAAATATCCTCAGTTGAAAAAAATTTATGAAGTCATGACAGAGAGTATTCAGCATGGTTAAATTGTTCAATGGTTTAATTGTTCGTTATTTAACCCAACTCTGCAATTTAGCAATCTAACAATAAAACAATTGGTTTCATGGTTATATTTTCACCTGCCGACATTTTCATATTTTCACATCATGAACGTTCTCGCAGAATTTAAAAAAGTAACCACATTTATTTTTGATATTGATGGTGTGCTAACCGATAGTACTGTGCTTGTATTGGAAAATGGTCTGCAAGCCAGGCGAATGAATATTAAAGATGGGCTTGGTTTACAAATGGCGATAAGAAATGGTTTTAAAGTAGCAACTATTTCAGGCAGTTTTTCAGAGCCAGTGATGCAGCGTTTAAAAAAACTGGGGATTGAGGATGTGCAGATGTCAGTTGTTGATAAAAAAAGTTTTGTTGAAAGCTACTTGGAAAAAAATCGTTTGAGCTGGGAACAGGTTTTGTATATGGCAGATGATCTTCCTGATCTTGCCGTGATGAAAATGGTTGGGTTGCCATGCTGTCCTGCCGATGCAGTTCCTGAAATTCTTGAGTTGTCAAAATATATTTCTCCTGTAAATGGTGGGTACGGTTGTGTGAGAGATGTGATTGAAAAAGTGCTGAGAGTTCAGGATAAATGGATTTTTTATGATGATGTGGTTTCGAAATGAATAATGAGTGATGAGTAATGAATAATAGAGAGATTGCTCACTTTTACCTTTTATCTATTATCTAATTATGAGATTGATCGCAGCTTTTTTAAAATTGATTCGCTTGCCAAATCTCATTTTTATCATGCTTACACAGTTTCTTTTTTACTATTGCATTTTATTACCCCTTTTAAAAACAGTAAATGCCAACGTTTCAATTGATCAAACACGGTTTATCATTTTATCTCTTGCTTCTGTATTGATTGCTGCTGCTGGGTATATTATCAACGACTATTTTGATGTGGACATTGACCATGTAAACAAGCCTAAAAAGAATGTTGTTGACATCATTGTTTCCAGACGCTGGGCCATGCTTTGGCATTTTGTATTGAGTAGTCTAGGAGTTTTGCTGAGCTTATATATTTCGTGGAAAACAGGGCTATGGTATATAGCGCTTGCTAATTTGGCTTGTGTGTTTTTATTGTTTGGCTATTCCGTATCTCTGAAGCGAAAATTGCTTTCAGGAAATATTTTGATCTCAGTGCTCACCGCTTGGGTGATTTTAATTTTATGCTTGTCAGAATTTCGTTTATCATTTCGTACGCAGATCGATCCTGATGATTTAGTAGTACAAAACAAGATCATGAGATTGGGTTTTCTCTATGCCGGGTTTGCATTTATACTTTCATTGATTAGGGAAGCGATCAAGGATATGGAAGATATTAAGGGCGATGCCCGGTATGGCAGTAAAACGATGCCTATTATATGGGGGGTGCCTGCCACAAAAGTTTATGTAGCCGTGTGGGTAGTTGTGTTGGTAGGCTTGCTGGTAGCTATACAAGTTTATATTCTTCGGTTTCACTGGTGGTGGCCAATCATATACAGCGTGATGTTGATTATTCTTCCGCTTGTATTTGTGTTTTATAAATTGTTTAAGGCTATGACTCCTCAACAGTTTCATGTTTTAAGCAACATTACAAAAAGCATCATGCTTACAGGAATTCTATCCATGATCTTTTTTTACTTCTATTTATGAAGAAAATAATTCTCGCGTCGCAATCACCAAGAAGAAAACAGTTGTTGGAATGGGCTGAGATTCCTTTTGAAGTCGTGGTGAAGGGAACAGATGAAACATTTCCTGCCGGGCTAAAAGTTGAAGAAACAGCTATTCACATTGCAAGAGAGAAAGCAGTGGCTGTTCAATCCACCTTAAGTGAAGACGCGATCATCCTCGCTGCTGATACGATTGTAGTTTTAAAGGGAAGAATTATTGGCAAACCAAAGGATAGGGAAGAGGCGGTGAGAATCCTCTCCGATCTTTCAGGTCAAAAGCACATGGTCATAACTGGTGTTGTGATCAGGCAAGGAGAAAAGGAAATCTCTTTTGCGGATAGTACCGATGTTTATTTTCATGAATTGAGTAAAGAGCAGATCGAATTTTACATTGATAAATACAAGCCCTATGATAAAGCAGGCGCCTATGCCATACAAGAATGGATCGGTGTGGTAGGAATAAGGTCAGTAACTGGGGATTTTTATAACGTCATGGGACTTCCTGTTAGCCGTGTGATTAGGGAATTAAAAACGTTTAGCGTTTAAGGTTTTTATTCTGAAATTGTTTCAAAGATTTGATGAATTTTCAATAACGTACGATAACTTTAAACAATTAAACATTAAACCTTAAACCTGTCATGACCGAACGGCTGCTTCAATTCATTTGGCAATTCCAATATTTTAATAAAAGCGAACTACTTACTTCGGCAGGCGAAATTGTGCAAATAATTTTTCCCGGCCAATATAATACCAACCAAGGCCCTGATTTTTCAAATGCAAAAATTAAGATAGGCACTACGACTTGGGCTGGAAATATAGAATTGCATTTCAAAACTTCTGACTGGAAAAAGCATAAACATCACAAAGATGGAAACTACAGTAATGTTATTCTTCATGTAGTTTGGGAGAATGATATTGCACAACAAAACAGGGTTCCTATTCTTGAACTGAAGGAAAGAGTTTCCAAAATTTTATTACAGCGGTATGAAGCTTTGATGAATGCTTCTGGTTTTATTGCCTGCGAAAATAGCATTCACACGGTTCGGGATATAACATGGAAAAGCTGGAAGGAAAGATTGCTAGCAGAGCGATTGACGCGAAAAGCAAAGGCCGTTGAAATATATTTACAACAGTCCAATCATCATTGGGAAGAAACCTTTTGGTGGTTGCTTGCCCGCAATTTTGGAATAAAAGTAAATGCTGATGCTTTTGAGGAAATAGCAAAGTCAATCCCTCTTACTATTCTTGCTAAACATAAAAACCAGATCCATCAACTGGAAGCGATCTTACTGGGACAAGCCGGCTTGCTAAATAAAAACTTCAAAGAAGATTATCCGAACATGCTGACGAAAGAGTATCAGTTTTATAAAAATAAATACAAGCTCAAACCATGCAATAATCCTGTTTTCTTTTTGCGTATGCGGCCAGGAAATTTTCCAACTATTCGATTAGCGCAACTGGCTATGCTGGTACATGATTCAGCGCATTTGTTTTCAAAGATCAAGGAAGCTGTTTCAGTAAATGAAATAAAAAAATGGTTTGATGTAACGGCGAATGATTATTGGCATTATCATTATAGTTTTAGTGAAGTTTCTTCTTTCAAAAAGAAAAGGCTTGGAACAGTCATGATCGAAAACATCATAATTAATACAATTGCTCCGGTGCTTTTTGCGTATGGCAACTATCATGATGATGAAAAATACAAACAAAAGGCGCTGCAGTGGTTAGAGGAAACTTCAGCAGAAAGCAATTCAATCACTAAGAATTTTCAGCAGTTAAAAATTGAAAATAAAAATGCTTTTGATTCACAGGCATTGATTGAATTAAAAAATGAATATTGTACTAAGAAGAGATGTTTGGATTGTGCTGTAGGGAATGCGATTTTGAAGAGCTAACCTTAACGTCATTTTCTCTTTACAATCTTACCAACCAGTTACTAAAAGATTTTTTGACGCCTTAAGACTGCATTTTTGATATTTGGAATAAGCCGCGGCCGCGATTGTTTTGATATGCTCATTTGATTCGTTATTTATATAGCTTTCTAACCCATCATGAAGAGTATAGGCTTCAGGACACATTAATCCGGTCGTCCAAATCAAGGGATAAGCCTTAGTTGATGCCAAATGTGGAGAAAAGTATTTTTTACTGATGCAGGCTAATATAATTGCATCTCTTTTTATGCTATCCTCATTTGAATAATTACCTGCTAAACTAAAATCCATCAGTCCATCATGACCGATATAGGCAATTAGTTTTGAATTGCCATAAATCCCCAAGGCATGACTCTCTATTCCAACAGTTTCCTTCATTTGACCAGAGCAAGCTTTTAAGAAATCAATGGTACAATCTTTAATAAATTTTCCATCATACGCATCTGCAATGAGATAAAAATTAGCTTTCTTGTTTTTGAAGATCAATCTTTCAAGTTTTATATTATCGATCTTATATGACTTTAGCAAAGTCCAGCTTTTGCTTTTCTTAAAATAAGTTCGAACTCCGGAGCTGCAACCCCAATATAAATTATTGTCGGGGTCTTGTCCATTCCCAATTTTTGCCGGAACAGGAACAATGCCCTGGTATTTATTATCGCACAATGCCACTAGCACATGAATAGTTTTCACTGTAGTATCAAAATCTCTTTTATTTCTTTCTTTGAATATGGTTGTCTTTTCAGAATTTTTCTTTGGCGGTTCTTTTATTGCCGAATTACAGTACACAAGCACAATAACGATAATAAAAAATGGGATATTTTTTTTCATTAAGGATTTATGCATGAATTGAGATTCAATAAACGATAATTTCCATTGTTATTATGCTTTGAAATTTAAATATAGCCACCAGCTATCCCCACTCCCCCCAACTTATCTTCACTTCAATATCAGGATGTATGCTTAACATCACAGGACAAGTCTTTCCTGTATTTTTTAAGATAATTTTATCTTTTTCATCAATGGCCCTTAGGTTATCAGGGATGTGAAAAAATAAGTTGATCCCGCCCACACGCCGCGGATCGGATTTCATGATCTTTTCTACTTCTATTTCTATTCCATTCAGGTCAAACCCCATTTTTCGTGCTTTGATTCCCATCACCGTTATCATGCAAGTGCCAAGCGATGTAGCCATCAGGTCGGTTGGAGAGAAACGTTCACCTTTCCCGTTATTATCAACCGGTGCATCGGTTTCAAAATTGCTGCCGCTACGCAGGTGGGTGCAGGTCGTTCTCAATTCACCATTATAAACTACTGTGGAAGTCATTTTAAATAATTTGCCATAAATTTACGTTTCTTAATAAAAAGGATTCTTGTGAAAAGATGTATCATTCTCGCCTTCATCAGCATTTTAAGTCTTAGTTTATTTGCTCAAAACGAAACGAAAAAAAGACAAACTAGGCAAGAACGTCGAGATGAACGCCAGCAGCGGATCAACGCTTTGATCAAGCAGGAAGAAGAAGGTGCACTGATCTATAACAAGCAAAGTGTTTTTGGTATCGAGCTGCGTACAAATGGTTATGGATTATTTTATGAATTGGGTAAAGCAAAAACCCGCAGAAAGACCAATGTTTATAGTATTGAGCTCACTGAAATAAAAGATCCGAAAGAAGAAAAAACGCCTACCGGATTTTTTACAATTGGCAATCCTTATATTTTTGGAAAGATCAATAATTTTTACCAGCTCAAATTTGGCTTTGGACAGCAATATCTTTTTGGTCAAAAAGGAAACAAAAATGGTGTAGCTGTAACCGGCACTTATCAAGGAGGTCTTTCACTTGGTTTTTTGCGCCCTTATTATCTGAATGTGGATGATGGCAGCGGAAACAGGCAAATCAAATACAGCGATCAGGATAGTTCGGAGTTTTTAAATCCTCAATATATCCAAGGCAGTTCGGGTCTAGGCAAGGGGTGGAGTGAATTAAAGCTAAAACCAGGCGCATTTGCAAAAGCTGCCCTCCGTTTTGATTGGGGCCATTACAATGAAATAGTGTCAGGAATCGAAATAGGCCTTAGTGTTGAGGCATACGCACAAAAAATACCTATTCTTCTTTTTAATGATGACCGGCAATTCTTCTTCCAAGGTCACCTTGCTATTGTCTTTGGCCGTCGAAAGTAATCCTGCTAACTTTGCACGATTGTTTGTTGCATTTTATGTAATCGCTTTTTTATTTGAACTTGAGTATTGAATATTGTTTATTGAACAGTTATCGATGATTGAACTTCCTATTACAGATATAAATAAAGAAAATACGAAGCCAAAAAAACCCGACTGGCTTCGTGTCAAGCTTCCTATCGGCGAAAATTATAAGCATGTCCGCAATCTGGTGGATACTCACAGGCTGCACACAATTTGTGAAAGCGGCAATTGTCCAAATATGGGTGAGTGCTGGGGTGCAGGAACAGCTACCTTTATGATCCTTGGGAATGTGTGTACACGTAGTTGTGGTTTTTGCGCGGTAGCCACTGGTCGCCCTGAGGCAGTTGATTGGGATGAGCCACAACGAGTGGCCGAGGCCATTTATCTGATGAAAGTAAAACATGCCGTCATCACTTCTGTTGATCGGGACGAATTGAAAGATGGCGGCTCTATTATCTGGTATAACACTATCAAAGCTGTCAAAGCCCTTAACTCCGATACAACATTAGAGGCATTGATCCCCGATTTTAAAGGCGAAAGGGAAAATATTCAACGTGTTATTGATGCAGCTCCTGAAGTAGTTAGTCATAATATAGAAACCGTGGAGCGATTGACCAGGCAGGTTCGCATTCAGGCTAAATACTGGCGAAGCATGGAAGTGCTGAAAGTACTAAAGCAAGGCGGCATGCGTACTAAAAGCGGTATCATGCTTGGTCTCGGTGAACAAAAAGAAGAAGTGATACAAACCATGCAAGATCTCGCTAATGTTGGTGTTGATGTTATTACTCTTGGACAATATCTTCAGCCTACCAAAAAACATTTGGCGGTTGTTCGATTCGTTCATCCTGATGAGTTTGCAGAATATCGCGAAATAGGATACGAGCTTGGAATTGACTATGTTGAAAGCGGCCCTCTTGTAAGGTCTTCTTACCATAGCGAAAGACATGTCTTTCCCGGCCTTGGAAGAAAGGAATGGAATATGACAAAGCTCAGCGCTTAAATCAACCTTCATCTGTGTTTTCTTTTTTACCTTGAGCCAAATGTGCGCCCTCATAACATGAAGAAGCTGATCATTTATTTTTTCCTGCTCCTATTGGTAACTTCAGCGGCAAACATTTCTTTTTCTCAATACATTCTTAATGGATCGGCTGAGAAAATCAGGTGCAATTGCTATAATTTAACTAATGCCATAGATTTTCAAAGTGGAAGTGTTTGGAATTCAAATAAGATCAATTTGAATAACTCATTCGATTTCCGTTTCAATGTTTATCTAGGTTGCAAGGATGGCAATGGCGCCGATGGTATTGTTTTTATTCTTCAGCCTATTAGCACGAGTGTTGGTACATACGGTGAAGGGTTAGGCTTTGAAGGAGTTTCGCCATCCGTCGGCATTTCTTTAGATACATGGCAAAATTTTAATCGCAACGATCCGGCTTATGACCATATCAGCATACAATTAAATGGCATTATTACACATGGGAACGATCTTGCCGGTCCAATACAAGCTTCTGCCACTAGCGATAATATTGAAGATTGTGCCTGGCATGTTTTCAGAATTACTTGGGACGCTTCAACCAAAACATTGAGCACCTATTTTGATGGCCAGTTTCGTTTACAAGCGCAATATGATTTCATAAAAAATGTGTTTAATAACGATCCTATGGTTTACTGGGGGTTCAGCGCGGCAACAGGCGGCGCCAATAATCTGCAGCAATTTTGCACGGCATTAAATCCTGTGTTTACTACCAATCTGCCTAATAATTCAACCTGTATTGGCAATCCTGTAATTTTTATTGATCAATCCGAATCGTTTACCGTTATTCAAAGTTTTTATTGGGATTTTGGCGATGGCACAACCAGCACTCTGCAAAATCCGCCGGTACATAACTATGCATTACCCGGCGCTTACACAGTCAAGCATGTGATCAAAGGCATGGATGGCTGCGTGAGTGACACCATGAAAAAAATTATCAATATAGGCACCAAGCCAGTCGCTGATTTCAAAGTGTTTGATACTTGTTCAAATAAGACTTTTTTGGGAGTAACTGATCAATCAATCAGTGGCCATGGCGCTATTTCACAATGGGCATGGTCGCTTGATGGTAGTGTAACATCAACCACTCAGCAACCCCAATTCTCAAATCTTTTACTAGGGTCGCATCAATTAAAACTAGCAGTAACCAGCACTTATGGTTGCATGTCCGACATCGCAACAAAAAATTTTTTTGTTTGGCCTGCACCCATAGTAGCTATTGAAGCGGAAAATGGATGTATCAATGCACTTATCAAATTTTCGGGACAGCAAATTGATAACGCCACAACGATAGCACGGTGGAATTGGAAATTCGGAGATGGATTGGTAACATCGCAACAATCTCCGAATCATACTTATTCATCTGGCGGAAATAAAATAGTTCACCTCACCGGCACAGCTGATAATGGTTGTTCATCTAACGATACAACTTATAAAATTCATGTGGATGATATTTATACAAATGCGGGAAAAGATACTTCAGTACAGCAGAATAAACCTTTTAAGCTCAAAGGAAGCTGGGGAGGAGATGTTGTTGGACGGCCAACCCTTGAATGGTCTCCTCCAAATGGGTTAAGCGCTGTTAATGATTCCACCCCTATTGCCATATTGCAAAATGATCAAGTGTATTATTTAACTGCCGTTACTGATGCAGGTTGCCGGGCGACAGACAACATAAAGATCACCGTGTTCAAATTTCCAGGCGTGCTTGTTCCAACGGCATTTACGCCCAACCATGACGGTTTAAATGAAGTATTAAAACCAAGATATAATGGCATCAAGCGATTGGATTATTTTGCCGTGTACAACCGATGGGGCGAGCTGCTTTTTAAAACATCTGATATGGACGCTGGATGGGACGGAAATTTTAGAGGTCAACCTCAAGCCCCGGGAACTTTTGTTTGGATAGTGAGCGCTGAAGATTTTAATGGAACAAAATATCAATTGAAAGGAACTGCAACGATAATAAAATAGTCTAAACCATGATTTATAGGATTAAAGGGATTATGAGGAAAATTGTGTTATTTACTTTTTGCATCGCATTTTCTGCAAAGTTGTTTTCTCAAATAAAATGGATAAATGTTGATTCATTGTACCAGCCGCTGCCGTCGTCGGTTCATGTTTATTTTACCAATCAAGCTATTGATACAGCGGTTTTCCGTGCTTATTATCTAATTGCTGATTTAAAGGATAAAAAACTTGAGTTCACTGCGGACACTACACTGAACCGGCGATTGACTCCAGCAAAATTTTATGAAAAAAATTCAAAGCCATTGGTAGTTGTTAACTGTACATTCTTTTCTTTTGAGACAAACAGGAATTTGAATGCGGTGATCAAAAATGGGAAGCTTGTTTCCTACAATATTCATACAGTTCCAGGAAAGGGCAAGGATACATTTACTTATCGTCATCCGTTTGGAAGTGCGATTGGAATTTCGAAAAAAAGGAAAGCTGATGTTGCATGGGTGTTTACCGATTCTTTATCAAATAAACCAATGGCATCACAAACAATGTGGGAACCAATTAAGGACTCACTTCAAAAAATCACATTAAATTATGTAGAGGGAAAAACCACGGTTTATCCGATTCCTCATAAGACATCAATAAAATCCGCTTCATTTAATGAATGGAAAATGCAAACGGCAGTCGGTGGCGGACCAGTATTGTTACAAGATGGAGAAATAAGAATTACCAATAATGAAGAATTAAAATTCACCGGCAAAGCTATCAATGACAAACATCCACGAACAGCAATGGGTTACACTAAAGATGATAAGCTGATTATTTTAGTAATACAGGGCAGAAGCGAATCCAGCGGTGGCGCATCATTGTCGCAAGAAGCTAAAATATTAAAAGACCTGGGTTGTTGGGAGGCTCTAAACCTTGATGGCGGGGGAAGCAGTTGTATGGTGGTAAATGGAAAAGAAACAATCAAATCTTCGGATTCGGCAGGGCAGCGGCCAGTGCCTGCTGTTTTTATTATTAGGCAAAAATAATTTACTGCTTAGTTTTATTCTAATTGTAAAAAACGGCTCACTTCATGTCTGTACGAACGGCTAATCGGTAATTCTTGTTTTGCTATCCATACAAGCTCATGATTGTACGATTCTATTTTACTCACAGAAACAATATACGAACGGTGAATACGTATAAATTTTTCTTTTGGCAGCATTTCTTCTACGGAAGAAATCGGTTGTTTGGTGATAACAGTGCCCGTTGTCGTAACCACTTTAATATAATCTTTAATGCTCTCGATGTACACGATGTCATGCAGTGCCACTTTTACCATTTTTCGATCGCTGCGAAAATTGATATGCTCAGGCTCATTTATTTTGCTAGTATTTTCTTTTTCAAGAGCTGTTCTGTCGAGAGAGGTGTGCATGACTTTATTTACAGCTTTCAGAAACCTTTCAAAAGAAATCGGTTTTAATAAATAGTCTACAGCATCAAGTTCAAAACCCTCAACAGCAAATTTGCGGAATGCAGTCGTGAAGATAACTTTTGGTGGATTTTTTAAAGTGCGTATTAAATCCGTTCCCAGCAATTGAGGCATTTGTATATCAAGAAACAAAAGATGAATTGTTTTTTCCCGCAGAATGTTTAGCGCTTCGATTGCGTTGTTACACGTGCCCGCTAATTCCAATGAAGAGACGGAGGAGATATAATTTTTTAAGACCTCAAGAGCAGGCGGTTCATCATCTACTACTAAACAAATGATTTTTTCATCAGCCATAAATTGAAATTTGGTGCTCTGAAAAAATTTCTTTTTGATTTATTGTATTCGTCTCACCTAGTTTTGGCTCTTCCAAGGGAATTTTTAAGCGTACGGAAAAAGTATTGGAAGATGATGAAATTTTCAGTTCATGATTTTCATGATATAATAGCTGTAACCTTTTTTGCACATTTTTTAAACCAATTCCGTTTTTCAAATTAGGTGAAATACTTTGTACCGGTTTACTATTGCTAATATCGAAATGTAATATATTATCCTCAACACAAATGATAAGTTTGATCCAGGGGCGTTCTAAAGTCTGACTGGTTCCGTGCTTAAAACTGTTTTCTACAAATGGGATCATCAATAAGGGGGTAACGAGTTTGTTATGATAGTTGCCATTTATTTCAATGTCCATCTCGAGACGGTCGCCATATCTAACTTTTTCAAGCGTCGCATAGTTGAGTAACATCTCTAATTCCTTTTCCAGCGGCACCATCCTCGCCTCGCAATCATTGATCATATAGTTAATGGTGTCAGAAAGCTTTTGTACAAGCGTTCCTGCTTCCTGTGATTTTATTAATGTAAAAGAATAAATATTGTTAAGCGTATTAAAAAGAAAATGCGGGTGAACTTGAGCTTTTAATAATTGTAATTCCGCATTAGCGTTCTCTTTCGTGAGGGCTAATTTTTCTTCTATTTTTAAATAATAATTCTTAAGCATCTTAAAGGTCAAGAATAAAGCGCAAGAGATAGGCGGCCCGCTGGTAATAAAATTCATAGTAATAAACCAACTATTCAATAGTTGTTCATCAGTTGAAGCGTGAAACAGATTTTTTCTATAAAATTGGAACGCCATGAACAAAATATAAATGAATACAGTGAGAAGGAAAAGTGAAATATAGAACTTTGGATTCTTTTTTCTTCCAGGAAATCTTGGTAATAGATAATAAGCAATAAAGTAAGTATAAGCAATATCCAAAATAAAATATGAATGCCCCGCTAGATGAAATGAAAAATATCCTTGTCCAAAACTGCAAAAAAAACTAGTTGCCCAAAAAGCCCAAAAAATGTATTGACTTATCCAAAAAACAAGATGTCGCCAATATTTTTTTGGTGATTTTTTTGAGAATATAAGATCATTTAGCGTCATAGGCAGAGATTAAATTTATAGTTGGCATCTCGTTTATTTCCTCGTGGTTTTCTGTTAGCCTTAAATTTAGTTTTATAATGGCCTTATTTTTTATTTTATCTAACTTGATTTGAAAATGATCGTCAGAATAATATTCGTTCAATCTGGTTTTTGAATTTACAAGAAGTGACGACCAGTTGATATCTGTTTCTGTTTCCTTATCCAAATCAATAAAGGAAATGTTCAAATTAAAGTTGCTTGATTCGACAGAGATTTGCAGATGAACTTGGTAATAATCGGGTTGGTTACGTAATAAATCAATGCTTTCTTCAAGAAGTTTTACAATGAGCATTGGAGCAATATGTTGTTTATTAATCTCCCCGTTAGTTTGCATTTGTATTTCAATTGGATTTTCTTTATTGACCTGCTCCAAGAAAATTAAATGTTGTAATGCTGATATTTCCTTTTCTAAAAGCACCAGTCTCTTATCGTTTTCATATAGAGAATAGCTCAATAGATCGGAAAAGCTTAATATCAGAGAACCAGCTTGACTGGATTCTGATTGAATACTGACCTTAATAGAGTTCAACGATCTGAATAGCAATTCTGGGTGAATTCTTGCTTTTTGCAATTGCATTTCGGACTTTGTTTTCCTTTTTAAGATTTCCAGATTCTCTTTTTGCTGCTGATACCAGTTTTTACTCAGCTTTATTCCCAACGCGATCGTGGCTATTATCATGCCCCACCTAGTATTGTAGTTGCCAAACTCTATTTTGCGTCGAAAATTAGCCTCAACAGGTGTCGAATAGTGCACATGAGTAAGAAATATTCCAGCCATGAAATAATTAATAAGGGTACCAATAACATAAACTATCAAAAAGCCCGCTACAAAAAGCAAATATTTTTTTCGTTCCAAGGTTTTTGGCAATAGAAAATATATGAAAAAATAAACAGTCGAAATAAATACCGGTGCGAAGCAGGCAAGATTCAAAAATGCATAGAAATAGGTTTCCTTAATAAAAAATTCGTCGAATTTTCTCGGTGCCCAACTTTGTATCCAGAAATATATGCAGTACACTAGCCAGAACCCTAGGTGTCGTGCAACCCTATGCGAAGGTTTCTTAGAGAATATGAAATCATTCCATTTCACAAAATGATTTTCATTGTAAATATAAAACTCGCTTACTACAAATGTGAAGAGATCAACAATTATTCAACAAAATAAACAATTCTGTCGATGGTTGTCATTCGTCGACGTTGGCTTAAGAATTACCTCTTTTTTTAGCTAAATGGCACCGCAGCCTTTCGTCAAGTCGAATTAAAAAAGGTGGGCCTTTCAAGAGGTTTAGCTTTAACTCGTTAATCATTTTTCTTCAACCAAAAACTTATTTCATGAAAAAAATAATTTCTGCAGTCACAGTATCATTATGCTGTTTGCTGCACACAACCGTTCTTAATGCGCAGACATCCACTGTGCCCGCAGTAGTAAAAGAATCTTTCAACAATCATTTTAAGAATTCGCAGTTTTCAAGATTCGTTCAGCTGGGGGATATATACGTATTCGTTTTTTCTCAGGGAGAAGAATATCGTGATGCATACTTTACGAAAGATGGCGAGTTCAAAGGTGTTGGACGATACATTCCGGCCAGCATGCTTCCTATAATGGTGCGTGAAAAGATAGAAGGCAGCTATTATGATTATAAACTCAGTGAGCTGTATCAATATGACTGCACAGAAAATGGTCTTTGCTTTTGCGCAATCTTAAAAAATGACAAGTATAAGCTAATTCTGAGGATGACTCCGGCCGGAGAGGTTATTGCTGATCAAAAAACCAGGATAAAGGCTGATAACCACAATTCATATTCGGCGATTGTAAGTGACTTGACAAGAAAATCTGTCGTTAGTAAATGATGCTTCAAAAGCATCATACGGCCTTCTTTTCTAAGAGTGCTTTTTCTGATCATCTTAACACTTGAATAATATCCCGCAAACCCACCGATAGAATCACCTACTGAATAGCACCGACCTCAAAGAAATTAAACAGTTTTTTTCATCTCAAATTTATCATCATGAAATCGTTAACCAAACTCTCCGCTGCAAGATGGTTGTTGCCATTGAGCCTTGTCCTATTAATTTTTATCTCTTGCAAAAAAGAGAATCAACAAACCACGTACGAAGCATCTAAAACGGTGGCTTCCACACCAAAAGCCGAACACGAAAGTGCACAAGTAGCTATCGACTGGTATAAATTGCAGCTCCGCATTTTACTGGAACGAAATTCGTCATTGAATGGTGCTCATTTCGGATATCTCGGTATTGGTCTGTATGAATCGGTACGGTATGGAATTAAAAATTCAGTAAGCCTTTCCACAAAATTGTATCAAATGCCGGAAATGCCAGCCAGGGAAAATAACAATGGTTACAACTGGGAAGTTAGTGCTAACGCAGCATTGGCCAGTTTGCTTCGTTCTTTCAATACCGGGTTAACCCAGGCCAACAATGCAAGTATAGATTCGTTGGAGGGTGCATACAATCGAAAACTGAAATCGGAAGAAGACTTAACGAGCTTTGAACGTTCACAGGCTTTTGGTCGTAGTATAGCAACAGCAGTTCGCAATTGGTCGCTAACCGATAATTTTAATCCATCAAATGCCGGATATCAGGTTCCTTCACCAGGCAACGGTGCATGGGAACCGACACCTCCGGCCTTTGTGAGTACCCCGGTAAATCCATTTTTATCAAGTGCCCGGCTTTTCTTGCAATCAAACTTAACGGATGTTGCTCCGGCATTTCCTGCTGCTTATTCTGAAGATCCCAATTCTGACTTTTATAAAATAGTAAAAAATGTTTATGATGTTTCTAAAACATTAACTACAGAGCAAAAGAATATCGCTCTATTCTGGGTTGACCAGGGTAATGGGGTCGGTTTTACACCACCGGGACATGATTTTTCAATTATTACACAAGCATTGGAAAATACAGGAGCAAGTCTTGCGGTTGCAGCTGAAGCATATGCTAAAGCTGGTATTGCAGAAAGAGATGCAACTATCGTTTGCTTTAAATCAAAGTATACATATAATCTTCTCAGGCCAGTAACTTATATCCGCAAGTTAATTGACCCCGCCTGGTTGCCTTTCATAGCTACACCTCCTCATCCTGAATATCCGGCTGCTCACGCATTCATAACCGGTTCAGTTATGCAGGCAGTAACCGAAGTATTAGGTGATAATGTAGCTATAACAGATCATACATATGACTTCCGCGGCTGGACATCCAGACCATACGGCAGTTTATTTAAAGCAGCAGAAGAAGCTGGTATTTCCCGATTATATGGCGGTATACATTATCTCACTTCTATTAACATCGGGTTGTCACTAGCACATGAGCTCGGCAGCAGGGTTGGGAATATCAAGTTGCATGATTGATATGAATTCACTCCTTCGCTTAACAAGTGGCAGGGAATTGATCAAGTACTTGTTTTCCGAGTTTTGTTTTTGTTGCCTGCAAAAAGGAGACTTCATGTGAAAACTGTGCAAGTAATAATAACAAGCCACCAATCGCAGTTGCAGGGCCTGACCAGGTAATTACTTTACCAACCGATAGTGTTTTACTGGACGGCAGAACGTCCAGTGACCCGGATGGGATGATAAGCAGTTATCTCTGGACAAAAATTTCGGGCCCTGCTTCTTCTAGTATCATGAATTCACGTTCAGCAAAAACGTTAGTTAAAACTCTTGCTGCAGGCATTTACCAATTTGAATTGAAAGTGGTTGATAACAAGGGTCTGTCTGCAAAAGATACAGTAAGGGTAATTGTTTTATGGGATGGCAAGTTGATAGGAACACCAGTGACAAAAAAGGTAAAATTTCTGTACGGGGAGGAGCAAGAAAAGAATTATTAAATATTTCAAGCACTCGTTAGTATGATGTTCCAAGTGTGAGCATCAAACAGCCTTCTTTTCCAAGAAGGCTTTGTCATTGTCGTTTTGAAGACAATTCCAATGAGTCTATTTTGTAGCTTGCATATATGAAATGGTTATTAGTGGCTACAGCTTTTGCAATTTTAGCCTGTTCAGGATTTGCCGGAAAAACGAAACCGAGAAAAGAAAAAATTTTGCACCCTAGATCTTTGCCTCATTCCTTTGCTATCCTCGAATTATTTACATCCGAAGGATGTTCCAGTTGCCCCCCTGCAGATAGATTATTACCCCAGTTGGCCTTGATTGATTCCAACATCATTCCTCTATCATTTCATGTTGATTATTGGGATCATCTTGGTTGGAAGGATCCATTTAGTAGTTCAATATATACTGACCGCCAAAGGCAATATGCACAACAATTTCAATTGGAAAGCATTTATACCCCACAATTAGTCATCAATGGCGAGTATGAATTAGTAGGCAGCAACCGTTCTTCCGCAAAATCAAAAATTAGAGAAGCGCTTGTTGAGAAAAATGAGATACAATTAGAAATTGCTGAAATAAAAAAAGAAAATAACAAATTACTCGTTTCTGTTAATGTGAAAGGAAATTTTAAAGATGCAAATCTTTTAGCTGTCGTGGTTCAAAAGCATGCGGAAATGAGTGTGAGGGGCGGCGAGAACCGAGGTGCAAAATTATCGCATACAAATGTGGTAAGATCATTTATAAAACTGCCAACAAGCGAAAAAATGAATTTTGAAATTTCGATCCCTGATGATCTAGCTAATAATGACCAGCCTGCCAGTAGGCAAGGTTGGCAACTTGTGATTTATACTCAGCAGAAGGATTTAAAGATAACAGGAGTGGCAGTGTACAATGGGCAATAAGCAATAGACAATAATCAGTAATTAGTAATCAGTAATCAATATTCAATTCCTTATCGACTCATTACTCATAACTCATTACTTATATCTTAAATTCCCAAGCCAAGGCACTAGCTCCAAGTATGGCCGCATCGGCACCCTGCAATTCGCTGAACACAAGCTTTATTTTATTTCTGAAAATAGGAAGCAGGTTTTTTTCCATATGCTCTTTCGTAGGTTTTAAAATAAGATCGCCCGCTTTTATTACGCCCCCAAAAAGAACAATGGCTTCTGGTGAAGAGAACATTACAAAATTAGCCAGTGCTTCACCTAATATTTGTCCTGTAAAACGATATACCTCCTTTGCCAAATTATCACCCATTTCGGCACAATCTGCTACTATTTTTGCATCGATCTCCTCTTTTTTGTATTTACGCATTAGGCTTTCAGTATTAGGATTTTTATCCAGCAATTCCCTGGCAGTAAGTGCAATACCTGTTGCAGAAGCATATACTTCCAAAGAACCATGTAAGCCTGTTCCCTTATGCAAACGCCCGCCCGGGCGGATAGTAGTGTGTCCTAGCTCACCAGCAAAACCATCATGTCCGTAAATTAATTGACCATTGGCAATAATTCCGCTACCCACTCCTGTTCCTAGGGTAATCATAATAAAATCTTTCATACCTCTGGCAGCGCCATACATCATTTCGCCAAGAGCGGCAGCCTTCGCATCATTTGTAAGAGAGCAAGGAAGATCGAATTTTTCTGTTATCAGCTTGGCCAAAGGAATGATTCCTTTCCACTGCAGGTTAGGAGCATATTCAATCGTACCTGTATAATAGTTGCCATTGGGAGCGCCAATGCCAATTCCTTTAATCACTCCTACTTTTGCATGCGATTCAATGATGGGTAATAAAGCTTTGTATAAAGCTTCAACGTACACTTCAATTTCCGGGTAAGCGTCTGTTCTTAGTTCGCCTTGGTCTAAAATTTCCCCACGGTGGTTTACGATGCCGTATTTGGTATTGGTTCCGCCAATATCAATTCCAACGGCAAGTTCATTTGAGAGGTCAATCATTTAAAAAAATTTTCAGAACTACGAGCAATTTAAAGTGTGGCAAAGATGAAGAAAAAAAATTATTGATAGTGAAAATGCTTTATTTGTTATAAGTTACCGATAGTTTTTTTCCTGATGTAATCCTTTTCATTGTGGTGGATATGTTGATTTTGTTATATTGCATCGCCTTAATTAGCCCTTAGGGTAATACCGATATGGAGAATGCCTGCCAGTTTTCCATCGTTCTTCCTGTATATAAACCGAAAGGAAGATGGATGGAAATGTTTGTACAAAATCTGAACGAGCTAAAGAATTATTTTCCCAATGATATTTCTTTTAAGTACATCGTTGTTCACGATGGCCCTGCAGATGCTTCAATGATCTCTGCTTTTGAAGTGCTTTCCGAATCTTTTAAGAATATAAGTTTTACCTCTTACCCCGTCAATAGAGGAAAAGGTTACGCCTTAAGACAAGGAATAAAAATGGCTAATACTCCTTATATTTTAACTACTGACTTTGATTTTCCTTATCGGAAAGAAAACTTAACCGAAGTAATTTCTTTTTTAAAAAAGGGTCATGATGTGGTGGTAGGCAAAAGATCCAAAGAATACCTCCGTCACTTGCCGCTCAAAAGAAAGATTATTTTTAAAATCGGCATTCTTCTGAATCAAATATTTCTTGGCTTGCCTGTCCCCGATACTCAATCAGGAATCAAAGGCTTTAATACAAAAGGCAAGCATGTATTTATGCAAACAACTATTGACCGGTTTCTGATCGATACGGAATTTGTATTGAGAAGCTATAGAGAAAAGCTTTCTATAAAGGTTATCGATGTCGAGGTAAAACCCGAAACAGAATTTTCCAATTTTGGATTTACAGTCCTCAAAACTGAGCTTCGCAATTTTTTAGACCTAATCAGTTTAAATAGGAAATTAAAAAGCGCCAATATTACACAGAATCGCATACCAGCTATTCATACCACAAAATAACTTGATATATGTTTTTGTGATTTGTCCGCATGAGCAAGGATAAAAAAATATTACTAAGCTTTGATGTGGAAGAGTTTGATCTGCCAATGGAATACAAGCAAAAGATCAGCATCGAGGAACAATTAGAAGTTGGTTACAAAGGATTAGTAGAATTAGAAGCAATTACCAATAATTTGAATGCGCAATTCACACTATTTACAACCGCTTTTTTTGCCGATCATTTTCCGGATAATATAAAAACTCTTTCTAGACAACATGAAATTGCATCACATACTTATTTTCACTCCACATTTAAAGAGGAAGATCTTAAAACCTCTAAAGAAAAGCTTGAAACCATTATTGGGAAGCCGATATATGGTTTACGAATGCCAAGAATGAAGTTTGTAAATGCAGATGTAATCTCACAAGCAGGTTATCAATACAATTCTAGCATTAACCCGACATGGGTACCAGGCCGATACAATAATCTTCATTTACCCAGAACAATATTTTCCGAAAATGGTTTGATGCAGTTGCCGGTTTCAGTAACGCCACATTTTCGCATTCCCCTGTTCTGGCTTGCTTTTAAAAACATGCCGTATTCCATTTTTTTAAAAATGGCTTTACAAACCCTGCGGCATGATGGGTATGTTTGTTTATACTTTCACCCGTGGGAGTTTATTGATCTGTCTAATTATAAATTGCCATTTTATATAAAGACAGATTCTAAAAAACTCTTTCAAAAACTTAATAGATTAATTGGCCACCTATCCTGCGAGGGCGAGTTTACTGCGATTCATTCATTTATAAAAAGCAAGGAGCTGCAGCCGGTTTTGAATTAAATTTCCAATCCACCTTCAGGAGCAACGGCAAGCGGTTCTAACTTTTCATCAACCTTTGTTTCGTAATCAATGCCTTGCTTTTTCAAAATCCCTTTCACAGCAAAGCCAAGAAAGGCAAGATAGGCAAAGCAAAGAACAGGCACCCAGTACGACTGATGGATACCATAACCAACCACACTGGTTTTTGATTGAATATAATCAGCCATTTTACCTTGGATAGGTGGAATAATCCCTCCGCCAAGGATCATCATGATTAAAAATGCTGAGCCTTGGGTAGTGTATTTGCCCAAACCCGCAATTGATAAGTTGAAAATGGCCGGCCACATAATAGAGCAGAATAGTCCGCCACTTAAAAAAGAGTAGATCGCAACTTTACCCACACTAAATAACCCAATGAGCATAGCGAGCAAACCTAGAACAGAAAAAATTAAAAGTGTTCTTGCAGGTTTGTCTTTACTGATATAAAATGCAGCCATTTGAACAAACACACAGAGAATATAATAATACAATGGCTTTACATCGTATTGTGAAATAGCGCTAATGCCAATTACAACACCAAAAGCCACCAATGGTACAATAAACATTAGAGTCTGCTTGGAAGATTTTTTAAAATCAAAAGCAGAAATTGCTCCTGTCCATCTTCCAATCATCAAGCTTCCCCAATACATAGAAATAAATGGCGCCACCTGTGAAGATTGATACCCTCCGAAGTCTGGCTGTTTCAGTAGTTCGCTCAGATTGCTTACAATGGTTACTTCCACGCCGACATACACAAAAATCCCTAACATTCCCAATACTAGTTGTGGATAACGCATAGCTCCCCAGCCTTCAGGCTTTTTTCTCGCACTCATGTTGGATAAGAGCAGTGTAATAACAACAATCGCCAATGCTCCCAACAGCCATTTCATTCTGTAGGTTTCCAAATCATGTTTCTCAAGATCTGTTAAAACAGCAGGATCGGTTTTGTAACTATTAAAAACAGGAACGAACATAATAATGAGCAATCCTGTCATTATTAATAATGAATACAAAGCTTTATTAGCGTTTTCAGTTTTTTCAGTAGAAATGCCTGCAGGAACTTTTTTGGAGAAAAAGAATAAAGCCGCAGCTGCAATAAATAATGCTCCTACGCCCGTGTAAAGAATAATTACTTTGCTAAGACTAAGTGAGGCAATTTTTTCATCTGTAATAGCGGCCGTTGTACCGAACAATGCAAAAGCAACCACAATAGGACCAATGGCTGTACCAAAAGAGTTTACACCTCCACCCAGATTTACCCGGCTCATGCCTGTTGATGGATCTCCTAAAGAAATAGCGAAAGGTTGAGCTGCTGTTTGTTGTAATGAAAAACCGAGGGCGACGATGAAGAGGCCAGCCAACATGCCGGCAAATGTGTTTGCATTTACAGCAATGATCATAGCAGCTGCACCTAATGCAGAAAATAACAAACCATAAACGATGCTTCTTTTATAACCCCATTTAGCAACCAGGTCTTTACCGCCAAATGCACCGTAAATAAACAATAGTAAAGCGCCTATATAGTAAGCTGTGTAAAAAGCAAAATCAACCAACTGACTTTGAAACTGATCAAGATGAAAAAAATGCTTACAGAAGGGAATAAAAACGCTGTTTCCAGATGCAATAAATCCCCAGAAAAAAAATACAATCACTAAAGTACTAAGTGCCCCGTAATTTGTTGGAACATGTCCTGTTGCAGAAGTTGTTACCGGCCGGGAGGGACCCATTGATGTTGCCATAATGCAATCGTTTTGATTAAAAAATATTTCTCAAAGTAAATCAAATAAGCAATACAAACATTTATTGCAGTCGCTGTCTGGAAAAACAATGTATTAATAGTTAATTTCATTAAATAGACTAATAAATTCGCATTACCTTGAATTAGCTCAATCATAGTTATGGAAATTATTCATGTTTCGGCTGAATGTTACCCGGTAGCAAAAGTTGGTGGTCTTGGCGATGTGGTTGGAGCTTTACCCAAATACCATGCAAAATTGGGTCATATCGTAAAGGTGATCATGCCCATGTATCGCACTAAGTTTTTGTATGAAAACGAGTGGGAGCTTGTTCACCAATCGAGCCAGTATTTGGGCTCTCATTGGTTCAATTATAATGTGATCAAAGAGAAAACGAATAAGCTTGGCTTTGATCTCTATCTGCTTGACATAAATGGTTTATTAGATCGGGAACGAGTATATGGCTATGATGACGATACTGAACGCTTTACTTCTTTTCAGATCGCAGTCTGTGATTGGTTAGGCCAATGGCAGCACAAGCCTGATGTAGTTCATGTACATGATCATCACACCGGACTTATTCCTTTCATGATGCAGCATTGCTATGCATTTCGTCATCTTGCCGATGTGCCTTCTGTTGTTACGATTCATAATGCTCAATACCAGGGATGGATGGGTTGGGACAAGAGTTATTATTTACCGGCATGGGATAGCTGGAAAGGAGGATTACTTGGATGGAATAAAACAATTAATCCCTTAGCCTCAGCTATAAAATGTGCATGGAAGGTTACAACAGTGAGCTATAGCTACATGGATGAATTAAAATACATGTCGAATGGATTAGAAAATTTGTTTGAATATGAAAAGGGAAAATGTACAGGTATATTAAATGGTATTGATACAGATGTATGGAATCCTTCAACAGATCATTTTCTTGTAAAAAATTACGACGCTGAAAAAGCGGAGAAGGGAAAACATAAAAACAAAAAAGAGGTCTGCGGTCAGTTTGGATTGGATATTGAGAAGCCTTTATTTGTTTTCATTGGCCGGCTTGTTGGGGAAAAAGCTGCCGATCTGTTGCCTGATAGCATCAGTTCATCTATTTATCAACATCACGGAAACTGTAATTTTTTAGTGTTGGGTTCTGGTGAGCCTGATGTCGAAAACCGGTTAGAAACGATCAAGCATCAGTTTGCCGGGTATGTAAATACGTACATTGGTTACAGCGAATCGCTGAGTCATTTATTATATGCGGGAGCCGATTTTTTACTGATGCCCAGCCGCGTAGAGCCTTGTGGCCTGAACCAAATGTATGCACTGCGTTATGGAACTGTGCCCGCAGTGCGAAGCGTAGGAGGGTTGATAGATACTGTAAAGGATTTTGGTGAATACCAGGGTTTTGGTATCCGGTTTGACCAGGCAACTGTCTGGGATATTACATATTCTGTAGGCCGGGCCATTGATCTTTACTATCATAAAAAAACATTGTTGGGATGGATGCAGCAATATATGATGGGCATCGACCATTCATGGGAGAACTCGGCAAAAGAGTATATTCAGGTGTACCAATCTTTAAAATAGATAAAAGAGAAAAGTGAATAGATGAAAATGTTTTTAGGCTCAGATTTTATCGAAAACTCTAAAACTAAAATTTATGAGCCAAAACAGTATTTTAAAAACTAAAAGTTTTGATTTTGCAATAAGAGCTATCAGGCTTTATCAATATTTGAAGAAAAAATATGGAGAATATGAAATAGCTCAACAAGTAATCAGAGCAGGCACCTCAATTGGAGCAAGAATTTGCTGAGAGCCGTAAGGATTTTGTTCATAAATTGTACATCGGTTTAAAAGAGGCAAATGAAATTAATTATTGGCTTGAATTATTAGATGCTACGGAATACATCAATAAAAGAATGTTTGACTCTATGAAGAAAGATGCAACTGAATTGTTGAAAATGTTGGTTACAAGTGTCAAAACTGCGAAAAGCAGACTATAGATTTTTATCTTTTATCTGATAAACTTTTAACTGAATTATGAGTCAGGAAATTTTAGCAGTCATCCTAGGAGGCGGTGCCGGTACAAGACTGTATCCTCTTACAGCAAGCCGCTCAAAACCAGCAGTTCCTATAGCAGGAAAATATCGCTTGGTCGATATTCCGATTTCTAACTGTATTAACTGCGGTATTAGCCGCATGTTTGTACTGACGCAGTTTAATTCAGCCTCATTAAACAGGCACATCAAAAATACTTATCACTTCAGCGCTTTTAGCTCAGCTTTTGTTGACATTCTGGCTGCGGAACAAACTCCCGATAACCCCACCTGGTACCAGGGCACAGCAGATGCGGTGCGCCAATGCTTGCGGCATATTGGCCCGTTTGAGAGTGACTATGTTCTCATTCTTTCCGGTGATCAGCTGTATCAAATGGATTTTAACGAAATGCTGGAAGTTCATAAAAAAATGAATGCTGATATTTCCATTGCCACAATTCCCGTAGCCGCCAGAGACGCTTCTGATTTTGGCATCATGAAAAAAAATGGAGAAGGATATATTACTTCATTTATTGAAAAACCAAAAAGAGATCTGTTGCCTGACTGGGAAAGCGATACAGGTGATGAAATGAAAAGAAAGGGAAAGGTTTACTTGGCATCTATGGGTATCTATATTTTCAGCAGACAAATGCTCTTTGATCTTTTGCAATCCGAATACAAAGAGGGTACTGATTTCGGTAAAGAGATCATTCCACAGTCAATCAAAAAATACAGAGTAACCAGTTATCAGTATGATGGGTATTGGACAGATATCGGAAACATCTATTCTTTTTTCGAAGCAAATTTGAATTTAACCGCTGACCTTCCAGAATTTAATTTATTTGATAACAGCAAGGCCATTTACACAAGAGCTCGTATGTTACCGCCTGCAAAAATCAGCGGCACAACACTTGAAAAAACATTAATTGCTGAAGGCTGCATCATCAATGCCTCACGCATTGAAAATAGCGTTGTAGGAATAAGATCAAGAGTTGAGCACGGAACTACAGTAGTAAGCAGCTATGTAATGGGTAATGATTATTTTGAAACGCTGGAAGATATTGCCAATGCCAATAAATCGGGCATCCCTTTACTCGGCATAGGCTCCCGCTGCTATATACGAAATGCTATCATTGATAAAAATTGCCGCATTGGTGATGATGTGCGTATTAATGGAGGTAGTCATCTTGAAAATGCTGACCATTCATTGTACACAATAAAAGATGGAGTGGTGGTGCTTAAGAAAGGCGCAGTAATTCCAAATGGATTTGTAATCTAATGGGAATAGCGGAAATCCGAATTTTGATATTCGTATTTCGAATTTCGGATTTTGATTGTGTACTTTTTACATAAACTTCCTATCTTTCCCTTCAATTCTTTTTAACTCAACGATTGCTTATGGCTGCTTCTTTATCATCACCGGAAAATAAATCAATTTCAAAACCTCGTCTTAATTTCTGGCAGCTCTGGAATATGAGTTTTGGATTTTTTGGAATTCAATTTGGCTTTGCTTTGCAAAATGGAAATGTGAGCCGGATCTTTCAAACCCTGGGTGCTGAATTAGATAAAATTGCTATTTTATGGATTGCTGCGCCTGTTACAGGTTTATTAGTTCAACCAATCATTGGATATTTAAGCGACCGTACCTGGCATCCTTACTGGGGAAGAAGAAGGCCTTTCTTTTTTACCGGAGCAATTTTGGCGTCCATTGCTTTATTTGTAATGCCCAATTCATCCGTATTATGGATGGCAGCAGGATTGCTCTGGGTGTTAGATGCTTCCATAAATATTTCCATGGAACCTTTTAGAGCTTTTGTCGGAGACAAGTTGCCAGCTTCACAAAGAACGTCAGGTTTCGCATTTCAAACATTATTTATAGGGTTGGGTGCAGTAATCGCTTCTTTGTTACCTTATCTTTTTGCAAATGTTTTTCACATCAGCAATACAGCGCCAAAAGGTATAATTCCTCCTTCAGTAAAGTATTCGTTTTATATTGGTGGGCTAGTTTATTTTCTTGCTGTTATGTGGACAGTCTTTACAACTAAAGAGTTTCCCCCTGAAGACATAAAAAAATGGGAAGAAGAAAAATTAAGAAACAAAGGCTTGTTCAATGGAATTGTTGAAATAACGAAAGGAATAGGAACAATGCCCAAGACCATGCTGCAGTTAGCAGTAGTACAATTTTTTACATGGCTTGCCTTTTTTTCAATGTGGATATATACGACTGCAGGAGTCGCTCAGAATGCTTATGGTACTACTGATCCAACTTCTAAAAATTTTCAGGATGCGGGGGATTGGGTTAACATTATGTTCATGGTATATAACGGAGTGGCTGCATTTGGAGCTTTTTTATTGCCTCTATTGGCTGCGAAAATTGGTCGTCGTTACACACATATGATTTGCCTTATCATTGGTGGTATTGGCTTAATTGGAATTTTCTTTTTGAAATCACCATGGCCTCTTTTATTACCAATGGTATGCGTGGGGTTAGCCTGGGCATCCACTCTTACAATGCCTTATGCAATCCTGGCCGGGGCGCTACCGCCAAATAAAATGGGATTCTACATGGGCGTATTTAACTTCTTTATTGTAATACCACAGATTGTCGCGGCAGCTATTCTTGGATTTTTTGTAAATAATGTTTTTAATAATCAAAGTATTTATGCTCTTGTTGTGGGTGGTTTTTCAATGATCATAGCCGGTTTAATGAATTTTATTGTAAAAGAAAAAGGGGATGAGACTCCTAAAGAAATAATTGAAGAGGTAATGGTTTCAGAACAAACGCCTCCTGCGTATATATGAAAAAGAACTTTTTTATTTTTTATTTTTTATTCCTCATTTCTATCCTGAGCTTGCCGAAGGATTCGTTCTCCCAAAATGTTGAAGTATATCCATCCAACTGGTGGGTAGGAATGAAATGGAATAAGGTGCAGTTGATGTTGTATAAAAAAGATTTGGCCGGAGTAGGATTCAGACAAATTGTAACAAAATATCCTGGAATAAAAATTATTAAGCTTAACCCTGTAGAAAATAAAAACTACTTATTCTTAGATATCGAAATACTTCCAACAGCTAAGCCCGGTAAGGCACATTTTGATATTAGAACCGTTGATATGTCAGTAGGGGGCTTTGATTACGAACTAAAACCTCGCCATTCCAATAATGGAATTGCATTTGCACAAGGTGTAACTTCAAAAGATTTTATTTACCTGTTAATGCCTGATCGCTTTAGTAACGGTGACCCATCGAATGATCGCGTTGAAGGCATGAAAGATCAATCCTTGGATCAAAAAGATGTTACTGCAAGACATGGTGGCGATTTGCAAGGAGTAATTAACCATCTCGATTATTTAAAAGACCTGGGCGTAACAACGGTATGGATGACACCTGTGATTGAGAATGATATGCCCAACCGAACAGAGCACGGTTATGCATTTACCAATCATTATAAAATTGAACCAAGGCTTGGCGGAGCAGAGATGTATAAAAAGTTGAGTAGTGAATTGCATAAGCGAGGAATGAAACTAATCCAGGATGCAGTGTATAATCATGTAGGGCTTCAGCATTTTACTGTGCAAGATCCGCCGATGAAGGATTGGCTACATCAATGGCCAACATTTACGCAAACCTCTTATAAGGATCAAACTATTTTTGATCCTCATGCTGCACCTTCCGATACGAAACGCATGACTGATGGCTGGTTTACCCAGCAGATGCCGGATTTGAATCAAAGCAATCCTTATGTGGCAAATTATCTAATTCAGCATGCCATTTGGTGCGTGGAAGAATTTGGAGTTGACGGATGGAGGATTGATACTTATGCTTATAATGATCTGCCTTTTATGAACCGTTGCAATAAAGCTTTGCTGAATGAATATCCAAAGCTTACTATGTTTGGTGAAACTTGGGTGCATGGAGTTCCCAATCAAAGTTATTTCTGTGAAAACAATTTCAATATTCCTTTTAAAAGCAATCTTCAGGCAACCACTGATTTTCAATGTTTGTTTTATGGTATTCAGCCCGCCATAAATGACAGTTTTGGCTGGACAGAGGGGGTGAATAAGCTTTATACAACTGCGGCCCAGGATTTTGTTTACAAGAACCCAATGCGTGAAGTAATATTTTTAGACAATCATGATCTGAATCGTTTTTACTCTGTAGTAGGAGAAGATACGACTAAGTACAAGATGGCATTGGCCTGGTTGCTTACATTTAGAGGAATTCCACAGCTTTATTATGGTGATGAAATTTTAATGACAGGCTTTACAAATCCTGATGGCAATGTAAGATTAGATTTCAAAGGCGGCTGGCATGGTGATTCAGCAAATAAATTCACAAAGCAAGGAAGAACTCAAAAAGAAGAAAATATTTATGCTTATATAAAAAGATTTGCAAACTTTCGTAAAAATTCCTCCGCGATTACTTCGGGAAAAATGATGCAATACGTTCCTGTGGATGGTGTGTATGTTTATTTCAGGTATGATGACAAGCAAACTGTTATGTGCGTAATGAACACAAATAATGAATCGGCTACAATTGATTTGCCACGATTTACCGAAAGAATTAAAGGCTTTACAAAAGCTTATGATGTGGCAACCGGAGTAAGTTTTAATCTTGAACCAAAACTTACTGTAGGAGGAAAATATGTTCTCGTTATGGAATTGACAAAATAATGTTCTGTAGCTCTAAATAAGAAAATTCACAATCATTTTCTGTCCGTAAGCGCCCCAATTTTTTAATACTTTTTCTAATTGCCCAACCATTGAACCCCGTGTAACTTTTTTGCCCTTTGAGGATGGAGGGGTTACTGGATTCATATTTATTCCATTCACCTGCACTCCTGTTGCTATCCAAGTAGTGTGCAAGCGTGGCACTGATAGTCCAAGGATCATTCCGGGCAAGCCGCCGATACTTTCAGGTCCTCCCTTTATTAATATCTCATCTGTATAAAAGGCAATCACTCCGATACTATCGTCAATAATGCCAACGGCCTTTCTGCATTCATAACCTGCAATGACACGTGTATCCGGCACCAATTTCCATTTAATTTTTAGCAAACTGTCTTCTACTAAAAAAGTTTCTTCATAAACAGGTTTTTGGGCTGTAATTTTTTGTGACTTGTAATCCGTATAAACAACATTTTTATCTGCAACGGCATTATAAAAGCTCTTAGGATCAAAAGGAGCTTCTTTGCCAGGTTTGAAAATGGATTTTGCGGTATCTCCAATAAAATCAAAATAAGAAACAACCTGAGCGGGTACCCGGTCTTTAAACATGTCGTACCATTGTTGGAACATTTCTTTATATAATTGTCTTGCATAAACAGTTTTTTGAAACTCAATTTTCACTGTTCCAAAAAAGTTAGTTTGAGCCTGCAGTTGAGAAAAGAAAATCAACAGAGCAATACAAATAAATATTTTTTTCATGGCTTTACTTTTTTGGTGTGGTTGCTCCCGGCATTTTATTGAATGACCATTCAAATTTCAAAAGAAAATAACGGCTTATTTTGGAATATCTGTCTTCACTAATAAAATTGCTGTTAATTGTGCGATTAAAGCCAATATTTTGATTCAATAGATCATTGGCAATAAAATAAATTCTTCCTGAATTATCCTTGAAAAATTTTTTTGAAACGCTGGCATTCCATATCGTTTTGTTTGGGTTGCCCTGAAAGGCATTAAGCTGTTGCCTAAGATCAAATTCACAGCTCGAGTTTAACTCTATTTTATAGGGCAGCATTATCATTCCATAAATTCGACCTCCGTAGTTCCAATAGTTACTATTGAGATCTTTATTGAGAGATGATGTTGATGTGTTATAACCGATCCTCGGTCCAATTTCAAGCGTTTTTTTATCCGGAACAGAGTATCGCAGAGAAAGGTTGAGGTCAGAGTTCACATATTTTGTAGTATTCCTTTTTCCATTGACGAAGTTGATATTTCTTCCACCGCTTGCATTCGAGTACATGCTATAGCCAAGCTTTTTTTCACCTCCGTCTTTAAAATAGTTCATCCAAACATTCCAGTTACGATTTCCATTCACATTAACGGGTGTGTAAACTTGCTTGCCGGTTGTTACATCCAATAGGTTATAAAAACTGATAGCGTTTACAGGAATGTTATAGCTAATATTCCCGAAAAACCCTTTTTGACTAAGCATTTTATAGGTATTGAAAAAAATGCTGAAGTTGTGATTGAATCCAACTTTCAAATTCGGGTTACCTTCAAAAACATTCAACCTGTCCGTATTGTCACGAATGGGTTGTAATTGTTCAATGGTTGGCTGGCGGGTGGTTCCTCTGTAATTGAATGAAAGATTTGTTTGTGGCTTGAAAGTATATCCTATGCTTGCCTGGGGTGTTAATTTCAAAAAATTATAGGTAGTGCGTAAACTGCTGTCAATATTGAATAATTTTAATTTTATTGTTGATATACCTGAGCCAAAAGCAGCCCGAAGTTTTTTATCAGTATATTTTAACACAACGGTGCTGCTATGTGAGAAAGCATCAAGATCAAAATTGTTGCTAAAAAGAGGATCTAAATTTTCATATTTTCCGTTAATGCTTTTATTGTATGTATTGCGATGAGAAATGGAAGCATTTTGATTGAAGGCATAATCAATAACCAAGGCCCACTTTGACGTCAATGGTTCACTGAAGGTAACTTTTGAGCCAAGCGTTTTCGAACTGCCTTGAAATATTTTTTGCTGGTCAGCAATTTCTGTAGAGTCCACAACATTATTCTTATAAAAATTTGTATTGGTTAAAATAATGCCTTTCTGATCATCATCAATTATACCAAAACGAAGACTGGCAATCAACTGTCTGTTCTTCTTTTTAAATAATTGTTTATAGGTAAGCTGATTATCCAGTTGAGTTCGTTCTGTAGTATTGTCTCGATTCTGAACACTATTGTTAATCGGCTGTCGCATCTCATCCAAAAATTCACTGTAGGTATCACTGGAAAGCTGATTTTTTTTGTAGATGCCGGAAGTAGTCAATTTAAAGGACGTGAGCGAATCTACTTTCCATTCATATTTTCCGGTAACAGCATGCTGCTGGTTAAGCCCTGTCGTATTTAAATATTTATTACGGTAGGTGACGCTATTAGAAAGAATATTTTGAGTCAACGTTGATCCCACATTTACAGTGCCAAGACGATTGTACCTGTAGGATGTGTTGAGATTGTTTTTTTCTCCATTCCATTTGTTAATGAATAAGCCTCCGGCTGTATACGCGTCAGGTAATCCTCTTAAGCTCCAATCATTGAATTCGTCACTAGATCCAAAACTGAAATAATACCCACCTATTTCATCATATTCGAAATCATTTTCAACCCCCAGCTTTTGCCGGTCTTCCCAATTCAGACTTCCTGTTGAAATATCACTTTTAGTTCCGTAAACAGATAATTTCTTTTTCCCGACAAACCGGTTATACAAAGCTTTTGCATCAATAAGGTCCTTTGCGTTTGTAGCAAAATGCGCCTTGCCAAATGCGCCCTTCTTGCTATCTTCCTTTAATTTAATGTTTACTGTTTTCCCTTCCGTTCCTGTTGAAATGCCCGTCAGGTTCTGCTGCTCTGATTTTGTATCATATACCTGCACTTTATCGACGGCTCTTGCTGCAATATTTTGCGTTGCCATCGTAGGATCGTCTCCAAAAAACTCTTCACCATCCACTAGTACTTTATCAACTCTTTTTCCCTGTGCAGTAATTTCTCCTTTACTGTTTACGGTAAGGCCAGGTAATCTTTTTAAAAGGTCTTCAACAGTAGCACCTTCTTTTACTTTAAAACTATCGGCAACAAATTCGGTGGTATCACCTTTAATGCGGATGGCTCCTGTTGAGTGAACAATCACTTCTTTTAGTAAAACAGCTTTTTCTGTAAGAGCAACCGTTCCGAGGTTAAATGTTTCCGATGGTTTAAGATCCACTTCCTCTGCAAAGTCTGCAAACTTTGGATATGTGACCATTATTAAATACGAGCCTGCAGGGGCATCAGTTATTTCAAACTCTCCTTTTAAGTTAGTTCTGGTAAATTTAACTAAAACTGAATCTGATTTTCGAAGAAGTGTAACAACAGAATTAGAAAGATTTTTCTTTTCGGCTGTATCAGTCACCGTACCTTTAATAGAAGCTGTTTGAGAGTATGAAGTTGTAGCTATTGCCAGAACAAGGATAAAGCCGGCTATCAATTTTCTCATGGTTAATGGTTAGTTGGTTTATGTGTAAATCATTACTAAATTCCTTTAGATTCAACAAAATCAAAAATTTGTTCTCTTAATTTTAGGTTAAACAAGTTTTGAACAAGAACTTACTATGACACACTCAAAAAAAGATTCCACAAAAAAAGGAAAAAAAAAGAAAAACGATACACAACATAAGACACAAATCGTAAATGGCGAGAAAAAAAGAGATGAACGGCGAAAACCATACGAGGAAGAGCATTTTATTGATACTAGCAAACTGGTTTGGAATTATTCATTGCTTACAGATGAAGATGTAAAAAACTACCAGGCGGGAACAAATTATCAGCTTTATGAGAAATTTGGTTCGCACTCCATACAAGTAAATAATATATGGGGAATGTATTTCTGTGTATGGGCCCCTAATGCCACTTCTGTATCTGTCATAGGCAATTTTAATCATTGGAAAAATCATGAGCATGAATTATATCCCCGCTGGGATAAAAGCGGAATTTGGGAGGGCTTTATTCCAAATTTCAATTTAGGTGAATCATATAAATACTACATAGTTGGTTATGCCAATAAAGCTCAGGATAAGGGCGATCCCTTTGCCAATTTTTGGGAAAAAAGACCATTAACAGCATCCATTACCTGGGATATGTATTACGAATGGAACGATGCTAAATGGATGAGCAAAAGAAAAAAGCATAATTCGCTAGAGGCACCTTGGAGTGTGTATGAAATGCATTTAGCCAGTTGGATGCGGCCCGACAGGAATAATGAAGAATTGTACAATGATTACGATCAAATACGTGAACGATTGGTGCCTTACGTAAAAGAAATGGGTTTTACTCATGTGGAATTTATGCCGGTGATGGAACATCCTTTTGATGGAAGCTGGGGTTATCAATGTACAGGATTTTTTGCTGCTACATCAAGATTTGGTGATCCCCAAGGATTGATGAGGTTAATAGACGCTTTTCATCAGGAAGGAATCGGTGTAATATTGGATTGGGTGCCCTCACATTTTCCTTATGATACACATGGGCTTTTTATGTTTGATGGCACTCATACCTATGAGTATGCTGATATGCGCAAGGGATTTCATCCTGATTGGAACAGTTATGTTTTTAATTACAAAAGGGGAGAAGTAAAATCTTTTCTTATCAGCAGCGCAAGATTTTGGTTTGATAAATTTCACATCGACGGTATCCGGGTTGATGCCGTTTCATCCATGCTCAAATTAAATTACTCACGCAAACACGGCCAATGGGAACCTAATGAGTATGGGGGAGAGGGAAACTTGGAAGCGATGGCTTTTATTAAAGATTTGAATGAAACGATCTATAGAGATTTTCCCGATGTTCAAACCATTGCCGAAGAGGCAACTGATTGGCCGGGTGTATCAAGACCAACCTGGCAGAGTGGATTAGGTTTTGGTATGAAATGGATGATGGGCTGGATGCATGATACTTTGGATTACTTTAAAATGGACCCTTATTTCCGCCAATTTCATCAAGACAAATTTTCTTTCAGCATGATGTATTATTATGATGAAAATTTCATGCTCCCATTTAGCCATGATGAGGTAGTGCATGGCAAAAGTCCAATGTTATATAAAATGCCCGGCGATGAATGGAGAAGATTTGCCAACCTGCGCCTTATGTACACCTATATGTGGACACACCCCGGTGCAAAACTTTTATTCATGGGTGATGAGTTTGGACAAACAACTGAATGGAATTATAAATCGGAACTCGACTGGCATTTATTGCAGTACGATGCGCATCATAAATTAAAAGACTGTGTGTCGGACCTCAATAAACTGTTACAAGATGAGCCGGCGATGTACGAAAATCAATTCAGCATTTATGGATTCGAATGGGTAGATCTAAATCATCGTACTGAAACGGTTGTAGCTTATAGAAGGAAAGGAAAAAATAAAGAGGATGATCTATTGATTGTTTTAAATCTTACTCCGGTGGTAAGAAATGATTGGGAAGTATATGTAAATGATAAAGAGTTTACCAAAGAAATTTTTAACAGCGATGATAAAAATTATTGGGGCAGCGGAGATGTGTATAATCCTAAAATAAGATCTGAATTAATCGATGAAGAACCGAAACTTTACAAACTGCTTTTGAACTTACCGCCCTTGGGTGCAATCGTGTTAAAATGAAAATTTAGTGATAGAAAAGCTGCCTTGTTTTAGATTTTTTTTCCCTTGGTTGTGATCTTCATATTTACGATCATTGGCATTTCAGTTTGGGCAGTTTTTACCTTCATATCCATTTTCATATCAATGTTGCCAGTGGTCATCATGCCTGTTGTCAAATCATAATGTATGTTGCCTTCAGAAGTTCCAGTAATATTCATTTCTGTGTTATTTACTGTTGCCGGTCCTCCAGAATTTAATTTAGAAGACAACTTTATTAAGGCATCATTTCCCTTAACTGATTCAAGAGTATAGGTATTATCTAATTTTATAGTTATTCCTTGCGTTTTTTGAACCAATGCTTTTGTCCAACTATCACCTGGTTTTACCGGCTTTCCGGGGTAGGCTGCAAACGCCTGCTGCATGTTTTCCCGTAGGCTTTCATCATCAATGGTATTTTTTAGTCCTTCCAATGCTTCGGCAGTATTGGGAATTCCTATTCCTGCAAGCATTTTTTCTTGCATTGCTTTAACGCCTGACATTTCGCCTATTTCGCCATTATCATTTACTGTAAAACTAAATTTACTTCCTTTCATAGCGCCGAATATTTTTGCCATTATTCCCATCGGACCTGTCGTGTCCGTTATCTCTTCGCTGTCAAAATGCATGGTTCTGCCCATGGCATTCATGCTCATGTTTATTTTATGTATAATGCAGGATACGGTTTTCCAGTTTGCGCTATCATTTAGCACTTCAAGTAAATAAGAGTAGCCCATGCTGTTTTTTATATCCATATCCTTTTCCATCATCTTTTGCTTCATATTCATGTCCATCTCTAAAGCATATTCATATTTCGCTCCTTTAGGCAATTTGAGTTTTATTTCGATGGCATCGTTTGAGCCGCTTTTACAGCCTAATGCAAGAGAAGTTAAGACAATGAGCAGATATTTTTTCATTGAATTTTATTTGCAAGTAAAGGTAGATTGTTTCGATTTAGAGTAAGGGTATAAAAAACTTCAAATGAGACTTTCTGCTTATAAAACTTAATTAATACGGCAATCTAGTCATCTTTTTCAGTTTTTACTTCGGCAGTAAAATATGAAGTGCAATCAAGCGTTAATGGTATAGGATTAGGCTGATAGAATTAATATTGGTACTGTTCATTTTCCTGTTTGCTAATATTTAAGAGATTTATTATTTTGGAATTCTTAAGTAAGTAAAGTCACTTAATTCTTAAGATCTGATCATGAAAAACCTGAATAATAAAAATAATACCCTATGATGCGTTTAAACCTTATTATCCTTCTGCTGATAATATCTCCCGCTTTATTTGCACAAGCCGATAGCGCTAATTATTTTTTCCAAAAAGGTGTTGATGAAAAACAGAAAGGGCGCCGTATGGAAAGTCTGAAGAACTTTGAAAAAGCTTTTAAATATGATACCACCAACAAAGCCCTCCTTTCAGAAATGGGGTTGGCTTATATGGATCTTAGAAAATATTACCAGGCCAAAGAAACTTACAAAAGACTGGTTGCTTTAGGAGAAACTTCGGCATCAAACTATAAACAATTGCTGCAGCTATCATTCAACTTAAAGGCTTATGACGATGCAATACTGTATGCGAATAATTTGAAGAAAGCCGATCCTTCAGAAAAAGTAAATTATTACTTAGGAAAAATAAATTACGACCGGGAAAATTATGGTGATGCTCTTAAATATTTAAATACAGCCTCAAAAGAAGAGCCTCAGAATGCAGAAATACCTTATATGATCGGCCGCAGTTATGCCGATATGCTGAATTATAAATTGGCAATTCCTTATTATCAAAAAGCGATAGAACTGGATGCAACAAAATACGGTTGGTTTTATGAGCTTGGTTTGATTTGTTATGCAAGCAATGATAATAAGAATGCCTTGAAATATATTCAGCAAGCCGGTGATAAAGGTTATCCGAAAGATAACGGCTATATGCAAAATCTGGGTATTGCCTATATTGATGCAGGTAATTTTGACGAGGGCATTGTTGTTTTAACCGATCTGTTAAAAAGGAGACCAAGCGATTACAGTCTTTTAGATATGGTAGCTGAAGCCTATTACGACAAGGGAAAATATGATGATGCTATGAATTATTGGGATACTATTTTGGGGTATGATAAAACCAATGCCTCTGCCTTATATATGATAGGTATGTGCTATATGAAGAAAGGTGACAAGGCAAAGGGAACACAACTTTGTGATAGGGCCATTGAAATGGACCCAAGCCTGGCGGCATACAAGCAAAAAAAGCAAATACCAGGGCTATAGATAAAAACTAAAAGTGAATAGATAATAATTGGCGGCTTAATTAATAGCCGCTCTTTTTCATTTTTATCTTTTCACTTTTATCTAATTACATTCTTTCCGGTACTTTAATTCCTAATAAATGCATGGCGTAGGCAATGACATTTGCCGTCATTTCAGAAAGTTGAAGGCGTAGTTGTTTTTTATCGGGTGATTCTGCATTCATTACAGAATGTTCAGCATAAAAAGTATTAAAAGTTTTTGCAACGGAATAAATATAAATGGCAACAACAGAAGGATTATGCTCATCGGCTGCTTGCTCCAAAATAGTTGGAAATTGTTCCAGCAAAATGATCATCTCCCTTTCGAGAGAAAACAATTCTAAATTGCGTGTCTCAGATCCCGAGTCCCGAATTCCATATGCCGGGTCTGCTTTTTCTTTTCTTAATATCGATTTTATCCTTGCATGCGTGTATTGAATATGAGTGGCAGTAAATCCATGAAGATCCACCGATTCTTCGGGATTAAAGATTATTCTCTTTTTAGGATCTACTCTTAGCAAAAAGAATTTCAACCCGCCCGTTCCGATCATTTCATATAATTCTTCCAGTTCTGCTTCCGTAAACCCTTCAGTTTTACCTTGATCTTTTGTTTTTTTCTCAGCTTCTTTAATCATTTCATCTAAGATGTCGTCCGCATCAACTACAGTTCCCTCCCGACTTTTCATTCTACCGGTAGGCAGATCAACCATACCATAACTTAAATGATAAATGCCATCTGCATAGGGTTTTTCCAATTTCTGAAGCATTAATTTCAACACTTTCATGTGATAATTCTGCTCATCACCAATTACATAAATGCTTTGGTCGTAATGAAAGTCCTTATATTTTTCATCGGCCAATCCCAAATCCTGAGTTATATAAACAGAAGTGCCATCTTTTCTGAGTACTAATTTTTCATCAAGGCCTTCGGCAGTCAGATCAACCCATACGCTGCCATCTTCTTTCTTGAAAAAAACTTTTTTTTCTAATCCTTCTTCAACAAATTTTTTTCCAATGATGAATGTATCGCTTTCATAATACAGTTTATTAAAATCGGTTCCGATGCGTTTGTATGTTATATCAAAACCCTCATAAACCCACTGGTTCATTTTTCTCCAAAGTTCAATTACTTCAGGTTTGTCCGCCTCCCAATCTAAAAGCATTTGTTGGGCTTTTTTCATGATCGGCGCTTGTTTTTCTGCTTCTTCCTTACTCACACCTTTCACCATTAAATGGCTGATTTGCTTTTTATATTCTTCATCAAATTTCACGTAATAATCTCCTACGAAGTGATCACCTTTTGAATTTGTAGTTTGCGGCGTTTCACCATTGGCAAAAAGCTGCCATGCCACCATGCTTTTACAAATGTGAATACCACGGTCATTGACAACACAGGTTTTAAATACTTCGTATCCATTTGCCTTTAGAATTTCCGCCACACTCCATCCTAAAAAATTATTTCGCAAGTGGCCCAAATGAAGAGGCTTATTTGTATTTGGAGAAGAGTATTCAACAATTACTTTAACTCCGTTTGAGATTTTTATTCCAAATTGAGCAGCCAAAAAGTTAGTTTGAAGAAAATTTACCCAATACTCATTTGTGATCACTAAATTCAAAAACCCTTTAATAACATTGTAAGAATAAAAAATAGTAGCATGCTGTGCGGTAAGATGATCCCCCAAATCTTTTCCGATTTGTTCGGGTGTTTTTTTTAAAGCCTTGACAAAAGAAAATAATACGAGAGTATAATCTCCTTCAAACTCTGGTTTGGTTGTATTGATGATGAGATCTTGTTCATTGATTTCAAAATTGTATAATTCCTTCAGTGCCTTTGCTACAAGCGGCTTTATCTGGCTAACAATGCTCATTTCCATGCTTATTAAGGTGCGAATTTACCTATAATTTGAATTAGGATTTATTTGATGCTTGCCATTTGATATTTGGCATTTCTTTGCGTTATTTTGCACCGGCATGCAAAAGCATATTTATTCATTAAGAGATTTGATCATTTCCGTTATTGATTCTTTTTATCCACCATTTAGCCGGCTCATGGATATTAAGACCTTTCGTTATGCAGCTTGTGGCGGCACTAATAGTTTATTTGACATCTTGCTTTATTCTTTTACGTACAATTATATTCTTCAAAAATCAATTATTCATTTTGGCAGCATCGCCATTAGCCCTTATATCGCTGCCATGATGATTACCTTTCCTATTACTTTACTTTCGGGATTTGCTTTAATGCGTTATATAGTTTTCCCTGATGCGGTGAGCACAAAAAAAAGGGTGCAGGGAAGCAAATACGTTGTAGTTGTTGTTTGCTGTATATTTTTAAATTATATTTTTTTAAAACTATTTATAGAAAAATTTGGTTGGTGGCCGCTTCCCTCAAAAATAATTACAACGATGATTGTTGTTCTCTTCAGTTATTTTTCTCAAAGGCATTTTACTTTTCGCGTAGCCACAATTAAAAACTAAAGTTGATCGAATCAACCTTGATAGATAGGTTGCCACTGCAATTACCACGAATCACAAGATGTTCTCTTAGCGGATAAATTTTAATGATTTTTATCTCTTCTACTTTCCCATTGCTTCGGATGCCTTTTATCCATTCTTTGTTTAATTGCTGATTAAAAGTTGTAATGGCCGTGTTTATATAAGACGTTAAGTCAAATCGTGAATATTTTTTTAGCTCATTTATGATGCGACGATTGAACAGCCATTCGGCGGTTTTCAATAACATGTTTTTTGACCTGATATCAAAATCCAGATCTTTCATCTCGATTGTTTTTGTAGCTGCATCATAAAGCGGCTTGCCTGTAAGATAAAATAGACCTTTCTCGGAGCCCTCAAAGTCCACTTTAATAATGAGGTTTTCGTTATCCATCCCATAAAGTGTGCAATTTTTGATGATGATATATTTGGATGATGTCAGGTCAAATCTTTTATCCTTTAATTGCGATGTAACAATATTGCTGAGTGAATCATAATTCAATATAGCATCTAAAAAAATATTAAATCCCTGCTGACCTTTAAAATCGCTGATGTTAGGAACAACAGTTAAATGTTCCGTTTGTTTCTCAAAACTTACAACAGGCCTCGCAGACAAACCAATATTGATATTCAACGAATCATTTCGCGCAAATAAATTATTGATGTGGATTTTAGATGGATTAATCTGCAACCATCCCAGGCCGTATAAATTATACACTTTGTTAAGTTGATCCCAAACCTGCTGGAACCTTGGGCGCAGATCATAGCCGCTAAAACTTTTTTCCATATCTGTTTTTGCGGCATCTAATTCTTCTTTTAACCCTTTCATCACTTCACCCGTTATATCCTGCCCCCAAAAACAAACGGTGCATTTATCAATAGGTTGAGGCTCCAGCCGCCTTATTGAAAGATTTGCTTTCAGATCGGGTGTAATCGAAACTGAATTTTGAAAGCTTACATTTACTTTTCGTTCACCCTCATCATAACCGCAGCGGCAAGGTGGTGTCCATGGTGAAAGTGCAGCACCATTTACACATACCCTTGTTGAACCAATAATTCTATAATATCCGGTAAAACCTAGAACAAGTGATGGGCCGGCTGGTTTCATTTGCAAGGGGCCCCTGCGAAAACTGTATTTATATCTTGTATCGCATCCATCCTGAATCCAACCGTCAGGCCAACCTGATGAAGTAAAAACAGTATCAACAGTTTTTTCTGCTAGTGTATAAACGGGTTTTAAGTTTACTTGAATGGGAATATTGATCTCGGATTCAGGCAATAAATCCATTTTAAAATCTGTTTTTGCAAGGGAAGGCTTATCTGGAATAATTTTTTTTGAACAGGAAACGAAAATAAAACTAAAAAGAAAAAACACCGGAAAAGAGAGTTTACTAAGACGGTTAGACATAGTATTTTCTAAAGTAAAAGATTCGGCTTGAAAAACGGGCGAATGGGGATTAAATTTCAAAAATTTTGTTATTGATTTTCAATGCTTATAGGGGTTTTCTTGGTCAAAATCCGTAAATTTCCTATTGTAAGCACAAAACTTTATTGCATATTTTGAGCTTCCAATCCTTCCTACGAATTACCAAATTCAAGTCCTACTGAAAGCCACATTAAAAACGTACCATTATGAAAAAGTTTTCTGCTTTCTCAAAAGTTTCTGTTTTTTCTTTTATTTCCCTAACTACGAATAGTTCTAAGAAAAAAAGCTATTGCCATAACTGGCTATGAATTTTTGAACAAGAATATTTAATCCAAGTAACCATAGTCTTCACCTAAATCGACCTTATGATAACATTAGCAATCATCGTAGCAATAACAAGATCAAAATTCTTACAATATTATCTATTCAGGCTTTGCCGTGTCACACCTTTATTGATTCGCCATTAACCATCGAACTGACCGGGACAAAGGGTAGAGGACGGTTGGAAACCACAGTACCCTTGTTTCGGTCTTTTATTGGTTACTGGTTGCTTGTTACTGGTTATTCATTACCTTAATTTGCTCACCCTGCAAAAAGAGATGTAACCCAGAAACTAGAAACCAGTAACCAGCAACAGGAATTAACCTTCTTTAGGTTGCGTCATGCTAAACCAGTTTCCACATCCATCAGTAATAATTGCTTCAATACCATAAAACTGTTCTTTAGGTTCCGATTTAAACTGAACTCCCTTTGCTTTCAATTCCTCATAAGTTGCTTTGCAATCTGGTGTATAAAAAGCGCCGGCACCCATTACTCCTTTTTCCAACAATAATTTTAAAGCTTTATTTACTTCTTCATCGAAACCATTGTTCTCTGTACCCGGAAAAAGAATGATCTCAAGATCGGGCTGATCGGGAGGGTTGACTGTAAGCCACCGAAATCCATTGTCCATAGTGACATCTGTATTCACTTTGAAGCCTAATTTGTTTACATAAAAATCATAGGCTTTGTTTTGATCCGCTACAAAAAACGAGGCATGAGAAAGTTTTGTGATCATGATTATAAGATTTTCAAGGTTAATTAAGAGAAGGTTCTTTTTTTAATTCGCAATTCATCATCCAATGAATACCAAATTTGTCAGTGAACATGCCGAATCTTGCGCCCCAAAAAGTATCCTGCAATGGCATCTTTATTTTGCCGCCTGCGGAAAGCATAGTGAATAACCCTTCTAACTCCGAGAGGTTTTCAATTTCAAGGGAAAGACTAACATTATTTCCTTGGTTGATAGAAGCGGGTTCAAAATGATCTGACATATAAAGCAGCGTTTCCCCGATTTTAAGACGGGCATGCATTACTTTGCCCTTTACATTTTCCGGAACTTCCATTGGGCCTTCACCCATGTGTGAGATCTGAAGTATTTCTCCGCCCAATGATTCTTTATAAAAATTTAGAGCTTCTTCGCATTGACCTGCAAATGTTAAATAGGTGATCCGTTTCATAATTAAATATTTTGCATAAAGGTAAGTGGGAGAGAAGGGGAAACTGTTCTTGAATCTTGCTTAGTTATGAGGCAAAGTTCGATTATTGTTGATCATTTCTGCAATGATCATCAATTTGATATTGGTCGATAAAACAATGAGGAATAAACGATTTTGGCTGTTCCTTTTGCTTTTGCTTTTTTAACCATGCCATATTCCTGTAATAGGTGGGGGCAAAACCAATTTCTTTCTTGAAAAGAACGCTGAATGAGCCAATGCTTTCAAAACCCACTTCATTACAAACATCGGTGACTGGTTTATTTTCTGATAGCAGGTCTTTTGCCCTGTCCAATCTTTTTTGTGTGAGATATTGGTGAGGAGTGCGGCGATAAATTTTTGTAAACAAACGATGAAAATGAAAACGGGAAAGATAGGCCTGCTGTGATATTGCGTTCAGATCTATTGGCTCTTGATAATTCTCGTCAATATAAATCTTGGCCGAGGCAATACGCTGATATAGATCGCTGGTTAAATTCATTTTCTTAAAGATAAAAGATAATAGTGAAAAGATAAGAGATCGTTATCAGAAACTTTTATCTGTTAACTATTCATTTTTCTCTATTAAATATTTCTCGGATTCTTCCAACCTTTCGCCAATCGTTCCATTGTGCCTTTTACTCTTTCATTTCTTGTTTCTTCTCTCTTTGCCGTAACAATCCATTCGATATATTCTTTTTTATTGGTGAAGGAAAGGGAATTAAAAAATTCTTCTTGCTTTTTATTTTTTTTGAGGGTTGTTGCAAAATCATCTGGCAGTCGAACTGATTTTGTTTTTGGGTCAACATAGTCAAAAATGGGACGCTCCTTTGGTTTGTCTTCTCTTCTTTTATCTGATTCAGTATTTAGTCTTGAACCAAACGTTGACCATGTATCATCAAAAGAAATCAAGCTTATCCAAGTCAGTTCATTATGTTTTAATAAGCCATCCCAACCCTTATCTCTGGTAAGATCAGTTTGCAGTTTTGATGTTCCTTTCGGATAATAAATCCAAAGCACTACATCATTTTTTATCAGCTTTAAAACTTTATTCAATTCTTTGTCCAATTGAGCTTTGTTCATTACGAACCAATGGATCTGATCATATTTTTTTGCATCAGCAGAAATTTTTACTCCTGCAGGTAAGGTGCCAATATTTTTTTTAAAATCGATTGGGGCATTTACAGTAAGTAAGGTGAAAGCTTCTTTTATCTTTAATTTTTGCGCGGTAGTGGTTGGCATACAAAAATTTTAAGCAAAGATAAAAACCTACTACTAACTGTATTTCTTGAATGTTGCTATTTGTCGCGTGGAAATTTTTACTAGAAGTTGTGGAAGTGATTTTATTGATACTCAAGAAACCCTTCATTAATTGAATTTATTGTTCTTGCTTTTCTCCTAAAAACTCCTACACCTTCTCGGCTGCCGTTATTATTTGTATTACCCTCAATAGTAGTTAACAGACCTCCTTCAATTCTTTCTATAAAGCCTGTGTGGCCGTGCCCACCACCCGTTGAAATAATGAATATTTGTCCCGGCAAAACCAATGACGTATTAATGATAGCATCTTCTGCAAGAATTTTCTTACAGGTTGCTCGGTTCCAATGTTCTAGCACACCTCCAGTCCTGACCGCTGGGTTTTGCCTTCCCAAATTGGTACAGGCTTGTTTAAAACAGAAAAAAATAAATGCCATACACCAAGCCGCACCACGCGGTGATCCGGCGGCATCATGGTATTTATCCACTTCGGGCCCTCTGTTGCTGCCAGGCGGCACTTCCATTATGCCTATTTGTGAGCTGGCGACATTAAGAACAGTAGTTAATAAAGTATTGGGTGCATTGATTACCGGTAGTACTGTAGTACTGCCAAACATGGTGGCCCATGTAACCGGTCCAATAATACCATCAACTTTCAGTGGGTTATCACGCTGATCTGTAAAACGTGCTTGAAATAATTTTACAGCATTTTCTGTATCCGCATCAAAGCTTCCATTTTCCGGGATGGGTCCGCATCCTTTTTCATTTAACTTTTGCTGAATGATAGTAACGATTGAACTTTCAGTTGAACCTCTTTTGACAACATGTCCGGGATAATTCATTTTAATAGATTTGAGTTGTTAATAAATTTTGACAAAGACATTTCAGACAAAGAATTTTATCGTGGTTCTTTATCGCCAGCTTTTTTTACTTGTTTATTTAAAGTTTTATCTTTTCATCCCCAAACCCCCAGTTGATTCCTAAAAAGCTGATTAACTTATTTGTAATTCCAAAATCTTTTCCGAATGCACCATTTATATATAAATTATTTCCAAGTTGGTAGTTGATAACGCCTACATTGCGGTTGTCTGATGTAATACCCCGCTTGGAATATTTTCGATAAATGATTTCATAACCCAGAGATAATTTGTTGAACTGTAATTCAAGTTTTCCGCCAATATCAGTAGAAGAGGATTTCACTATTTGCTTGTTATTAGCAGGCGCATAGTTATCTTGTAAAAAGCGGAAGTAGCCAAAGAACGAAAAATAATTTCTGTTCACGTCATCATCGCTAAGCTTAAGAGGCAAGTAAGAAGAAAGAGTAGTCCATATACCAGTTCTGCCGGTTTTCCATGCACTATTATTGATGCCATAGTTGGCATACGCTGCGGCGATATTCAAACTAAAAAGAGGTTTTTCGTTCATAATATCATTAATATCGTCAAAAATTTTCCCGGTGGTGGTAGGCTTCATGTCGGTGAATTTTTGCCAGTATGCTTCGAAAACTACTTGTGGTGAATCTGCCGGTTGATTAGCCAGAGCAACCTCAAGCTCCTTTTGGGCAGCATCATGCCATTCTTTTAACTTGGATCCCAGGGCTTTTTGATAATGCTTTGAGTGAATTTTTATAATCGTAGATTGAATGCCTATTGAAAAAATTTTTTGAGATTGTTTAACGGTATCGGGAATTAAATCCTGATTAATAAAAGCCAGAGAAATGCTTGTAAACTTTAATCCAGAAAAAGGATCTTCTCCGGTAATTTTTTTTACTCCACTTGCGTCGCTTGTTGTTTTTAGCCCTAGGAAATTATATACGCTCCTGTTCGAAGGTTTGAGCCACCAATAAGGAGCAAATTCCATTGAATAATTCCGGGGCCATCCAACACTATCGTTAAAAGACTGGACAATTCCGAGTGCGAATTCTTTAGGATTATTAGGTGTTTCTATTTGAGTAGGGGAAATATCTAATAATTTGAGTGCAGGTGCTTTAGGCACTGCCAGCTCTTTTATTTTTACTTCACTATTGATGCTGCCTGGTGTTTGACCTATGGATATTTGATAAAAACAGCAAGAACAGAAGAATATGATTACTTTTTTCATGGTCTATGGGGTTAATGAGATGTTTTTTACGAGTGTTACTCTTGTAAAATCTGAATTATGCAGTTTAAGATCTGGTGAAAAATTTTTGACGCCATCGTCGCCTCCGGATAAAAAATAAGTTGCAGATAATCGTTCAAATTCTTGTTCTCTTTCATCCTCATCGCCAAACAGATTTATTGAAGTGGCAATAGTAAGTGTATTGCCGCTGAGTGATGCAGCACCTCCAAGATGTGCATTGGTTATATCGCCGGTGGCATCTACTGAATGCGCAACGGCTGTACCACCACCGCCAGAACCTGTGGGCCTTTTACTGGCCCTTGAAGCAGCTGGGCCAACGGTATCCACATCTACATCTAATGAAATATTCGGGGCAGTAGTACCTGTTTTGTAAGTGCTCATATTATATTTTTATTTGCCTACTCTAATCCGTTTTCGGCTTCCCGGTGCTTACTATTTTATAAGGGTGTTCAGCAATCATCCCTAAATAATTCAGGAGAAATATAGATTGGCTTCTGCAGCTCTTCGGTTGGTTAAACCTTTAACTGCAACCAGCTTACCATTCACATGTGCTTTATTCCACATCATAAAAGCATCACGGATATTAGGATCAGATGGATCTGCTTTTACCCGTTTTAACAATGTTGAGCTTAACAGAGCTCCAGTCCCTACGTTATAAGCAAAGCTTACCAATGCATTAAATTGGTTCTGATTAACCGGAACATTAGCCACAGCAGCATTTACCTTAGCCGATTTGGAAGAAATTTCTCTCTCAATCAGTTCATCGGCTCTTTCTTGTGTTATCACGTCTCCTTTTTTTACAGGCGTTTGATCTTCGTATATAATAGTACCGTAACCAATTGTCCAGATGCCGGCACTATCCTGGTATGCCTTTAATTCTAATCCTTCCTTAGATTTTATAAATTCAAAACATGTGTTATCAGGTACCATAACATTTGGTTTAAAATTAAAATTCGTGGGTTGATGTTTATTTTCATTTTTGTCATCTTAACGTTCTGCAATTATTGTCTCAATCTTCTTTTCTTGCTGCAATAGCGCTTGATACTTTATTGAAAGCATAAGGCGCAACACCCAGTCCTAATGCGATTAATATCATGCTCAGTGGGCTTAAATCTGGTGCGCAACCAGTACGGATATAGTGATAAATAAAAAAACAGCCCATGCACAATGCAATGATCAATGTCATTATCGAAGTGATAAAAGCAATGTATCTGCTCATGCTTGGCGACGCCTTGGGTGGAATAGCAGACAGAGTGCTTGGATTTTCATTAGCCGGTGGATTTTGATTTTGCGCATTCACAGCAGCTTGGGGCACTTGGGAAACTTCCAAGGTTGGCGGCAGTATTGCATCGAGGTTAGGTTTATTAGTAGCTGCAAGGGCTTTTATGTTTTCAGAGTTGTACAGTGGATTCAAGACTGTGGATCTTGTGTACTCGCTTTCTGTTAATGCATCGGCAATATTGAACTTGTATAGGCCAAATATTAAGGCTAATATGAATAATGCAACAAACACGATGACAGGTAAGAGGATCAGGAACCAGTCGCCATTTTTATTCAGTGGATGGTCATAGCATTTGCATTTTTCATCAACATTTTTATTTTTGCTGATTGATGTATCAAGCCTGTTTTTGATTGTATTCACATTTTTTTCGATGGTATCAACCTTGTTGGTCAGATTTTTTAACTTAACGCTATCCTGTGCTTCGGCGAAGTATTGAAAGCTCAACAGGATGCACAATAGCATAATGATCTTTCTCATAACTTATTTTTAGCTGGTTTTAGTTTCTTTTGGTTTGTCATCCGGACGTTTTCCTGCCGCTCTTACATTAACTGCCTTGGTCATCAGTTCGAACCAATAATTGGCGCCCAGCTGTAAGGCAAAAGCAGTAAGCAGAATTCCCAATAATTTTCTCCAGAAATGACTTTTCCATTGCTCGTTGAAATCTTCTCTATTTCTATACCCCAATGAAAAGCCGGATGTTCTTTCGTATTGCACGGTTAAATTCTTTGTATTGGCAGATATATTATCCACAGTAACCATTACAGCGGTATCAGATACTTTAATAGTGCCATTTAAAGAATCAAGTTTTGAAAGATTCGCTGAAATATTATCAGCCGCTTTACTCAATTTGTCCGGATCCTTTAATGCATCATTGGCTATTTTAAGTGTATCAATATTCAGCGCAACCGCTAATGCTATTCCGACAATCAGTAATATTCTTCTGATGCGCTTTTTATACCATCCGGTAACTCTATCCATTGTATTGTTATAAAACTCCTCCAGCCGGTTTTCAAATTCCTTTATTCTTTGGGTCTTGTCTTCAATATAGCTTACTTGTTTACCGATTGTTTCAATCACTTTTATTGCCTCAGGTGGTAAGCCAGATGCAGCCAGTGTAGTTTTTGAGAACTCACCATTTTTATATGCAATGGGATTTATATTTTCAGTAAGCGCCATGATAAAATTTCTTGCAGGAATATAAGCGGGTATTCGATCCTTAGCTTTCATCAGGCTTTGAATGTGCGGGCTTTTTAATAGAGTATTTTTTAAAAAGTTTTTCCATTGGGGATCAAAAAAAAATTTATTCAATGCTTTTGCCAGATCTTTTTGCCTTAGGCGGAGTGTACCTGCAATCGCTTCATTAATTGCAGAAAGTATCAAGCTGCCAATGAAATAGGTAAATGATAAAAAAATAACAAGGTCAAGAATAGGAGAATTAAACATTGAGACTAGTGTATTTATTTTTTTGAATCATTTTCGTTTGCGGTACCTATTCGTTTTATGCTTCAGTTTATTTACTCTCTTGTATTGCCAATTTATAAGGAAGGTGATGTGCATGTCGTTGATATCGTATAGCCCTCCTTGTGCCCTTGACTTTACTTTTAATTTGCATCCGCTTTTTTGCCGTAGCGTCACCCTTTTTTGAATAAGTATCGTGATCATCTTTTTCAGGATCAAAAAACCCTACATAATCTCCGGGATTAACACCAAACGATTTTAATGATGAACCTAAAAAATCGTTTCTGCCATCAAATTCATCACCGCCTGTAAAGTATAATGAAAGAATAAAGTTGGATACACTAATGCCATCAATTTTATAGGTCTCTGTTTGAACAGCATCGCACATCTCATACCAGTGAAATACATTTCTTTTTTTAGATGGATCGGGATGCGGGCCTGCTACCGGCAAATTCACTTCGGGATCGCCAATTAATTCCAATGCCTCGTGGGATAAGGTTACCGACCATTCCTCACCAAGCTCTTCAGCAATATCAAGAAAAACAAACCCGAAAGGGATTCCCCGGTTATTCAGGACATGATAACCAATCGCATCATCAACATTTGATTTATCCCATAAATAGATTACAGCATCGCCTCGCATATCAGCAGGGCTTTGTGTATTTGGAGATTTATTACTGTGACCCTCTAATCGAAGAGTTGCTCCCAAACTCCAATACGATTCATAATCTTCTTTTACTTGGCGGTTAATTGCACAGATCACAGTTTGAATTTCCGCATCAGTAAGTTTCCCATTTGAATGATTGATGATGGAGATAATCATAGCTTGTTTTTATTCGTAAATAAATTCACTCACTTATGCTGCTACTTTAAAACAACTCTTGATACTAAACTTTTGCATCGTTACTTTAGTACCTAAGGTTTCCAAACAATTGAATATTTAATCCAAAATCGGGAACGCTGAAATTCTTACCTAGTTGTGAACAATCAATAAAGCCTCAAATGGAAAAACGGGATTGTAGTTATCAGAGGAATGAATTAATAATTAGTCTCTCAATTGCATCACTCACAATATAATTTCGTACCTGCCAATTGTCAATAACATGTTTATGGTATCACTCATGCTTGGGTACAAATATTTACTTCTTTCAAATTTGGATCAAGAGTCTTATAACTGAATTTGCTGCCGTTTAAAAACGGGTTGTTTTGATTTTATTTATTCATTTAGTCGAATTCGGGAGTCAAGTGGAAACAAAAATGAATTGGTCTTTGACTAATAACTTGAGAACTTGTAGTTCAAATAGCCTGTTTAAAGAACCAATAATTGCATTTTAAGCCTTAGAATTTCAATCGTCGGCCATACAATCTTCTGTCAATTTTACACGTTACAGCGCCGTGGCACTATCATTGAGAAATACAAGTGAACTCAAAAAATTCTATACAATGGGAAAAATTATAGGAATAGATTTAGGAACGACCAATAGCTGCGTAGCAGTTATGGAAGGTAATGAGCCTGTAGTAATTGCCAATGATGAAGGCCGCCGCACAACCCCGTCGGTAGTGGCTTTTCTGAAAAATGGCGAACGCAAGGTTGGCGATCCTGCTAAGCGCCAGGCTATTACAAATCCTCATAATACAATCATGAGTGTAAAGCGTTTTATGGGGCGGCGACATGATGAGGTGACTGAGGAAATTAGCCATTGGAGCTATAAAGTAGTAAAAGGTGACAATAATACGGTACGAATTGACATAGATGGAAGGTTATATACTCCTCAAGAAATCAGCGCTATGATACTTCAGAAAATGAAAAAAACCGCTGAAGATTATCTGGGACAAGAAGTAAATGAGGCAGTAATTACTGTGCCCGCTTATTTTAATGATGCGCAAAGACAGGCTACAAAGGAAGCTGGTGAAATTGCCGGTTTAACTGTTCGTAGAATAGTAAATGAGCCAACAGCCGCAGCCCTGGCTTATGGTTTAGATAAAGGTGGTAAGGATCATCACATAGCCGTGTTCGATTTAGGAGGCGGTACTTTCGATATTTCCATTTTGGAATTAGGCGATGGTGTATTTGAAGTTAAATCGACAAATGGCGATACTCACTTGGGTGGAGACGATTTTGATAAAGTGGTCATGGATTGGCTGGCTGATGAATTCAAAAAAGATGAAGCGGTTGATCTTCGCAAGGATCCAATGGCTTTACAACGTTTGAAGGATGCCGCCGAGAAGGCAAAGATTGAACTGAGCTCTTCTTCTGAAACAGAGATCAACCTGCCATATATTACGGCAATAGATGGCGTGCCCAAGCATTTGGTAAAAAAATTGAGCCGAGCAAAATTTGAACAGTTGGCTGATCATTTATTTGAAAGATGTTTGAAGCCATGTGAAGCGGCGTTGAAAGATGCCGGGTACGAGATTTCAAAAATCGATGAAGTGATCTTAGTAGGCGGAAGCACCCGTATTCCGAAAGTGCAGGAGATCGTTGAAAAATTCTTTGGAAGAAAACCCCATAAAGGTGTAAATCCTGATGAAGTAGTAGCTGTAGGTGCAGCTATACAAGGAGCCGTGTTGACTGGTGAGGTAAAAGACGTATTGCTGCTCGATGTTACTCCGCTTTCTTTGGGCATTGAAACATTAGGTGGTGTAATGACTCCATTGATCCCCAGCAACACTACAATTCCTACCAAAAAATCGGAAACTTTTTCAACTGCCAGCGATAATCAGCCAGGTGTGCAGATACATGTGCTTCAGGGTGAGCGTCCGATGGCAAAAGATAATAAGAGCTTAGGAATCTTCAATCTTGATGGAATTCCGCCAGCCCCTAGGGGACTTCCTCAGATCGAAGTAATATTTGATATTGATGCCAATGGTATTTTGCATGTAACAGCAAAGGATAAAGGCACGGGTAAGGAGCAGAAGATTAGGATTGAAGCAGGCAGTGGATTGACAAAAGATGAGATTGAAAAAATGAAGAATGAAGCCAAGGCCAATGAAGCAACAGATAAGGCTGAAAAAGAAAAAGTGGAAAAACTGAATGCGGCCGATGCTTTAGTGTTCCAGACCGAGAAACAATTGAAAGAATATGGTGATAAAATACCTGCGGATAAAAAGACAGTGATTGAAAATGCCGCTGAACAATTAAAAGAGGCGCATAAGAAGCAAGACCTTGCCGCTGTTGAATCAGCAACGGCTGCTTTAAACAATGCATGGACAGCCGCCAGCGAGGAGATATATAAAGCTTCACAACAGGCCGGAGCACAACAGCAACAGAATGGTGGTAGTGCTGGCGCCGGGCAGCAACAAGGAACAGGAGCGGGGGATGAAAATGTACAGGATGTCCCCTATGAAGAAGTGAAATAATGTTGGTTTAGAAAGTATAAATGATATGATTGTGCCCTGCAGAAATGCAGGGCTTTTTTTTGTTGAGTGAAAGCATAGCTCACTGATTTTTCTAACAATATTTCTTTAAGTATTTTAGTAACTCTCGCCGGTTTGGTTAATAAAATCTGCACTTCGCTAAATAAAACCTACCGTTCGCTAAGTTTTCAATCATCACCTTTAATCGGCAATATATCTTTATGAAACAGAGGAGCAATGTATAGCTAGTTAGAAAGACATCAGGAATTGCTTGTTGGCTTTGAGTAAGGCATCAATTTATAAATGGGGATGGCCAGCAAGCAACTTCCTGAAAACAAAAATTTGTATATTGAAGGTTTTTCTTAAAAACGAGCCTTGTCTAAGGATCGTTTTTTTATTTTTACCACCTGTCGATCCAGCCAATCTCTTCCAATCTTTCTTTCCAAATAAACTAATCTATTTTCTACTTATGGTTTTTAAAGTGAATTAAATTGACTCTTTTCTTATTTGTGGATTCTTGAAATAAAGAAAGAAATATTTTCTATTTTGTTTTAAATTATTATCCTAAAACCCCAATCTTATGCTTGAAATCCTTGCTTTAGTTTACCTATGCCGTAAAATGGGAAATCTTGCTGAACAAAAAGGACAGAAAAGAGGTGTTTGGCAGTTTTATACTGTGCTTGCCTGGTTCTTTGGAGAAATTGTGGGAATTGTTTTAGCAATCGTATTTTTTAGGTCAGATGAATTTATTGCTTTTCTCCCCTTTGCTTATGGCTTTGCCGTCGGCAGTTATTTTATATTGAAATCCATTTTATCAAAGAAACCAGACATCGTTCAAACCTCATTTGAATTTGAAGAGCAGTCAAATTAATGATATTTCTATCTGGAATATTTAACAGGGTAACATTCGACGATTTTGATGGAATTTTAATTCAGACTTAGACATTAAACCGTGTTTCATCTTGCATCGAACTCTTTGCACCCTCTGATCCTTTTCTTAGCTCAATTTCTGTGATCAGAGATTGCATAGTTTCTCTGCAATTGACAATATCTTTTTCCTTTCCTCCTTCGGAAAGCATTTTGGTATAACGGGCAGTATATTCCGCTAGTGCATTTATCAGAGCTGGCGTGTCTAATATTTCAAAAGGACGCATAGTTTCGGATTGATCATTGAAGTATTTTCAAAGGTTTGACAAGAATTATGCTAGGTGAAAATAAACCCTATTTAGAGCAGCAATTACGATTGTTTGTGGAATTTAGTTCCCCGATTGTTTCTCGGGCAACCCTATAATAAATGTGGAACCTTCATCAGGTTTACTCTCAGCAGCAATGAACCCATTATGTTTTTCAACTATTTTTCTGCAAATGGATAAACCTACTCCTGAACCCTGGAATTCATGATAGCTATGCAATCTTTTAAATACAATAAAAATTTCATCCTTGTATTTAGGATCAAACCCTATCCCATTATCCGTAACTCTGATCTTATAGTAGGTTTTTCCATTCATGATCTTGGCAGGAAGGCTTTTCTCAGTGCCGTTGATTTTTTCAGCTTCTATATGAATAACAGGATCAACCATTTTTTTTCTGAATTTGATCGCATTACAAATGAGGTTATAAAATAGCTGCCTCATCAAACTAGGGACAGCCCAAATTACAGGAAGATCGTTTACTACGATTTTTGCATTGTTACGTTCAATTTCGATTTCCAGTTCGGCAATCACTTCTTTCACCAAAATATTGAGGTCAGTTTCCTTAAAATCAGATGAGCTCATTGACTGCCTTGAAAAGCTCAACAGGTCATTGATGAGTAATTGCATTCGTTGAGAGGACTCAACGATCTTGTTAAAATATTTTTCCGTGTCCGTATCCAAATTCTCTTTCATCAAAATCTTATCACTAAACACCATGATCTTGCGAAGAGGCTCTTGCAGATCGTGTGAGGCTACATAGGCAAAACGGTCTAATTCTTCATTCACTGCTTTTAAATGGGCGTTGTTCTGTACCAATTGCTCATTCAGCGATTTTATTTTTTGCTCAGAGGATTTTCTATCTTCAATTTCTTTTTGCAGGGATTTATTAGCAGCCAATAATCTTTTTTCGTGAAGAAGCAATTGCTGATTTTTCCGGTATAATTCCACAAATACCGAAACCTTCATTCTTAATACTTCCGGGTTTATCGGTTTATAAATGTAATCAACACCGCCTGTTTTGTATCCTTTAAAAATATAATCTTCGTCGTAGCCAAATGCGGTTATAAATATGATCGGTATGCTTTTCAATTTGTCCCTTTCATAAATTATAGTCGCTGTTTCAAAGCCGTTCAGGTCGGGCATTTGTACATCCATTAGGATGAGTGAAAAGTCTTGCTCCTTCAGTAAAACCTTTAAAGCTTCCCTGCCTGAGCTGGCTTTCACAATTGTGTAGTTATCCTTTTCAAAAATTGCTTCTATGGAATAGAGGTTATCTTCCCTGTCATCAACGAGAAGAATTTTGATATCTGATTTTCGTAGCAAGTTTTGAGCAACTGCGGTCTTCATGTTAACGATCTTCTCCATGCTGTTTTATTTATATAGCCAGACTCTCATTAAGGATAGCAGCTGATCAATTTTTAGCGGCTTAGTAATATAATCCGATGCACCGGCCTCAATACATTTTTCCCTGTCACCTTTCATGGCCTTAGCAGTAACCGCAATAATTGGCAATGCCGTATTCTTATGCTCCCTTCTTATTTTTTGTGTTGTTTCATAGCCATCCATCTCTGGCATCATGATGTCCATAAGCACCATATCAATATCACCATTTTCATTGAGAATATTCATTGCTTCCTGCCCGCTCTCTGCTGTTATGGTTTGAATATTATATTTTTCAAACGCCGTTGTCAAGGCAAAAAGATTGCGCACATCATCGTCAACTACTAATACTTTTTTATTTGCTAATACATCATTCTTTGCTCGAAGATTTTCTATAAATTTTCGTTTCTCCGGCAATAGATCTTTATGATTTAAGTGAAGCAGCATCACTGTTTCTTCAAGTAAAAGATCAAGTGAATTTACATCTTTGAGCAATATACGGTTGGCATGTTGTTTCAGTTTCATCCTTTCTCTTGGTGCAAAATCTTTAGCAGAATAAACGATCACAGGCGTCATCTGCATTTTTTTAATCGTACTAATTTCTGTCACAAATTTAAGACCGTCAATATCCGGCAGCATAAAGTCCACGATGATGCCATCATATTCATTTTCTTTGATAAGATCGAGTGCTTTCAGACCTGAATCTGTGATCTCAATATTTATTAATTCACCATTATCAAGAATTTTAGCTACTTGTGACGAATCTAATTCATTGTCTTCAACGATTAGCAATTTTTTTGTCTTTCGATTATTATACTGAACAATGTCTGTGAACAGTATATTTAGCGCTTCAGAACTTAATGGCTTCAAATGAAAACTTCTTGCGCCGCGTTGCATAGCCAGTAAATAGTTTTCTTCACCGGAGATCAGGTGCACAGGAATATGCCTGAAATTGACATCATTTTTAAACAGATCGAGTATTCTCCATCCACTTGCATCAGGCAATTTCACATCCAGTGTAATAGCGATCGGGTTGTATTTATTGGTAAGATCAAAGACTTCGCCGAAGTTGGTTGCTACCACCGCTTTTAGATCCATTTCGTGAGCCCTCTCCAACATGATCTTTCCAAAATTGATATCATCCTCCACGATCAGAACAACTTTATCGGTACTGATAATATTATTTCTGTCATCGCCTACTTCATTAATGATCTCGCTTAAAACATCAAGGTCGTCACTTACTTTTACTGTAGGCACAGATTGTAAACTGACATCATCAGTATTGCTCAAACTTTCAGCCAGTTTATATTCACTCACTTTACGGCTGCTTGGTTTTTCCCTTCTTGTTGTAATGGCAGGGTTGTATTCGATCGGCAGGAATAAAGTAAATGCACTTCCGGTACCTACTTCACTTGATAGTTCAATAGATCCACCTAGCAGGTCAGCTAAACCGCGGCTGATAGAAAGTCCCAAACCAGTGCCTCCATATTTGCGGCTGGTTGACCCTTCTGCCTGTTGGAAGGCCTCGAAAATGATATTCTGCTTGTCCTTGGGAATGCCAATACCAGTATCCCTTATTTCAAATGCAACAACACGTTTTGCGTTATCTAAATTTGGGTTTCTCTGCTTCCAATTGCGATTGGCTTCATAAATGTGCAACTTGACTTCTCCTTTTTCCGTAAACTTAAATGCGTTTGAAAGAAGGTTTTTGAGAATTTGATTGAGGCGTTGTGCATCAGTTTCAAGATTGTCAGGCAGTTTCTCATCCAAATCAATACTGAAACGTAAACTCTTGCTTTCAGATACATGCTTGAATGTAGTTTGAACAAAGGCTGTGATCTCATGGAAGCGCAGATTAACGAAGTCAGTTGAAATATATCCTGATTCGATTTTAGAAAGATCAAGAATATCGTTGATCAATTGTATCAGATCGTCTCCGCAGCTATGGATTGTCTTTGCATAGCTTACTTGCTTATCCGTAAGATTGCCATCCATGTTTTCATAGAGTTGTTGAGCAAGAATCAGCAGCGAATTCAATGGTGTACGCAACTCATGTGACATGTTTGCGAGAAACTCCGATTTATATTTTGATGTTAACTGCAACTGCTCGGCTTTTTCTTCGAGAGACCTTCTTGCCTCTTCTACCTCTTTGTTCTTGGCCTCCACCTCTTCTTTCTGTTTCACAAGCAAGTGTGCTTTATCCTGCAATTCTTCATTGGCTCTTCTTAATTCCTCAGTGAGCGATTGCGATTGTTCAAGCAAGCCTTCTGTTCTCGAGTTGGCTTCAATCGTATTCAATACAATGCCGATACTTTCAGTTAACTGACTAAGAAAGTCAAGGTGAGTTTCACTGAAATTATCAAAAGAGGCCAGCTCAATAACGGCTTTAATTTCCTTTTCAAAGAGCACTGGCAGAACAATGAGGTTTGCAGGTGAAGCCTTGCCCAGTCCTGACCCGATCTTGATATAGTTTTTTGGAATGTTCGACAAAAGGATACGTCTTTTTTCCAAAGCACATTGACCAACCAACCCTTCTCCCAATGAAAATTCCTTTTCCTTTTTTACTTCTTCACCATAAGCATAGGCTGCAAATAATTTTAATTTATGCTGGGCTGAATTTTCGCCTTGCTCAAGGATATAAAACATGCCTTTTTGAGCATTCACAACCTGCGCCAGTTCGGAAAGAATTCGGTGCGTAACTGTATTCAGATCCTTTTGGCCTTGCAGCATTTGAGTAAATTTGGCAAGGTTTGATTTTAGCCAGTCCTGCTCCTGGTTACGAAGCGTTGTTTCCTTCAAGTTGGCGATCATTTGATTAATTGTGTCTTTCAATTCTTCCACTTCGCCTTTTGCCTCAACGCGGATCATTTGAGTAAGATCACCTTTTGTTACTGCTGATGCCACTTCAGAAATGGCACGTACCTGAGTAGTGAGGTTTTCAGCAAGCTGGTTTACATTCTCAGTAAGGTTTTTCCAGATACCTGAGGCACCTGGCACACTAGCCTGACCGCCCAATCTTCCTTCTACACCCACTTCACGGGCCACTGTAGTTACCTGATCAGCAAATACGGCAAGCGTGTCAATCATTTCATTAATGGTTTCCGTTAGCTGGGCTACTTCACCACGCGATACAATGGAAAGTTTTTGTTTCAGATTACCTGTTGCCACCGCGGTAACCACTTTTGCAATTCCCCTCACCTGGTTTGTTAGGTTTGAAGCCATCATGTTCACTGAGTCGGTCAAATCTTTCCAAGTACCAGCAACACCTTGCACCTCAGCTTGACCTCCAAGTTTTCCTTCAGTACCCACTTCACGGGCTACCCTTGTTACTTCAAATGCAAACGAGTTTAGCTGATCCACCATCGTGTTAATGGTATTCTTCAAATCAAGAATTTCTCCCTTCACATCAATAGTTACTTTCTTTGTCAAGTCACCAGAAGCAACTGCTTTTGTAACCTCGGCAATATTTCTTACTTGCGATGTAAGGTTACCTGTCATTTGGTTCACTGAGTCAGTCAAATCTTTCCATGTACCTGCAACGCCTGGCACAAATGCTTGTCCTCCCAATTTTCCATCGGTACCTACTTCACGTGCTACCCTTGTTACTTCAGAAGCAAATGCACGCAACTGGTCCACCATCGTATTCAGCGTTTCTTTCAATTGCAAAATTTCTCCACGTACATCCACTGTAATTTTTTTACTCATGTCCCCATTTGCAACAGCAATGGCAACCTCAGCAATGTTGCGCACCTGCGCAGTAAGGTTCCCCGCCATTTGGTTCACTGAGTCTGTCAAGTCCTTCCATGTACCACCAACACCGGGCACGTGCGCCTGACCTCCAAGTTTTCCTTCAGTACCCACTTCACGGGCCACCCTTGTTACTTCAGATGCAAATGCACGCAATTGTTCCACCATCGTGTTGATGGTATTTTTCAATTCAAGAATTTCTCCTTTTACATCCACTTCAATTTTTCTTGAAAGGTCGCCATTGGCAACAGCCGTTGTTACTTCCGCAATATTTCTTACCTGCGATGTAAGATTGGAGGCCATTTTATTTACAGAGTCAGTAAGATCTTTCCATAGGCCCTCCACACCGGGTACATCGGCTTGTCCACCAAGTTTACCTTCCGAACCTACTTCGCGTGCTACGCGGAATACTTCCGAACCAAATGAATTCAATTGGTCCACCATCGTGTTGATGGTATTTTTTAATTCCAGAATTTCTCCTTTTACATCCACCGTAATTTTTTTCGATAGATCGCCTCGTGCAATAGCTGTTGAAACCTCTGCGATATTTCTTACTTGGCCAGTGAGGTTTGAAGCCATCTGATTCACCGAATCAGTGAGGTCTTTCCAAGTACCGCCCACACCTTGCACTTTTGCTTGCCCTCCAAGTTTCCCTTCCGTACCTACTTCAAGTGCCACACGAGTTACCTCCGATGCAAAAGAGTTCAATTGGTCAACCATCGTGTTGATGGTGTTTTTCAATTCAAGAATTTCTCCCTCTACGTTTACTGTAATTTTTTTGGAAAGGTCACCATTCGCAACGGCTGTTGTTACTTCTGCAATGTTTCTTACCTGTGCTGTAAGATTTGATGCCATTTGGTTCACCGATTCAGTAAGGTCTTTCCAAGTACCACCCACATCTTGCACTTTTGCTTGCCCTCCAAGTTTTCCTTCCGTACCCACTTCAAGCGCCACACGAGTTACCTCTGATGCAAAGGAGTTCAATTGGTCAACCATCGTGTTGATGGTGTTTTTTAATTCGAGGATCTCACCCTTTACGTCCACTGTAATTTTTCTTGAAAGGTCACCTCTTGCCACAGCTGTCGTTACCTCCGCAATATTTCTCACCTGACCGGTAAGATTCGATGCCATTTGATTTACCGAATCTGTAAGATCTTTCCACACGCCACCAACTCCTTTTACTGTTGCCTGCCCACCCAACTTTCCTTCACTGCCCACTTCTCTTGCTACGCGGGTAACTTCGGCAGAGAATGAATTCAATTGATCCACCATCGTGTTGATGGTATTTTTCAGTTCAAGGATCTCACCTTTTACATCCACGGTAATTTTCCGTGACAAGTCGCCACGAGCAACCGCAGTCGTTACTTCCGCGATATTTCTTACCTGTCCTGTAAGGTTCGAAGCCATTTGATTTACTGAATCAGTAAGGTCCTTCCATGTACCCGCTACACCTTTTACTTCTGCCTGACCTCCCAGCTTACCATCAGTACCCACCTCTCTTGCCACACGGGTTACTTCTGAAGAAAAAGAATTTAATTGATCCACCATGGTATTGATCGTATTCTTCAGTTCCAGAATTTCTCCCTGCACATCCACCGTAATTTTTTTGGAGAGGTCGCCTTTTGCAACAGCAGTAGTTACCTCAGCAATGTTTCTTACCTGCGCAGTAAGGTTACCTGCCATCTGGTTTACGGAATCAGTTAAATCTTTCCACACGCCAGCTACACCTTTTACTTTTGCTTGCCCGCCAAGCTTACCTTCAGAGCCTACCTCACGTGCAACCCTGGTTACTTCCATGGAGAAAAGATTCAACTGCTTCACCATGTCGTTTACTTCTTTTGCAATTTTTGCAAACTCGCCTTGTAAAACGTGATCTCCAATTTTTAATGGCATTTCCTGCGACAAATTTCCTTTTGCCACAGAACTAATAACGTGTGCAATTTCGATAGTAGGATATACAAGGTCTGAGATCAAACTATTGATTGAATCGGCTCCGGCGCTCCAAGATCCTCTTGCATATCGAGGTAATACTACACGGTGATTTAACCTCCCGTGTTTGCCAATTGTATTTCTTGCTACAGTTAATTCTTCTACCAAAATTTCGTTGAGAGAAATAATATCATTTAACGTGTCGCAAATTTTACCAGCGATTCCTGCTTTATCAACAGGCATACGCACATTGAAGTTTCCATTTCTTACTTCAGCCAATAGCTTCAACAGCACATGAGTATCCAGTTCATGATCAAAACCATTGGATGAAGCTTTGTTTTTGTGTTTACCGTTTCTGCCGTTTGGCTGATTGACCGAGCCAGTTAGACGGGATTTTTTTTCAGTTGGTACCTGAATTAAATCGGCAGCAATACTAATAGGGGCTTGAGACTTGGTAGAAGTCTTGGCTTTTTTTTTCATTTTATACTGATTAAGGACGTGTCAAAAAAATTTATGGAAAACTTTATGTTTATCAGTCGCATTTAATTTATATATAATGTAATGTGAGGATTGAATGATTCCGGGCTTGTAAAACACAGAAATGCCTACCTTAGTTACCATTATACGTAAAATTTGTGCCATACCACCAAACTGAAGAAAAAATAACTTCACAATCTTCTGACTCAAAATTAATACTGCTTGGTGAGGATGATTTAGACGATGAAGAGCTTTTGAAAGAATTGTTTTATAAGGTTGACAATTCTTTTTCGTTGAGGTTTTTAAATAATGGCAAGCAGGTCATTGATCATCTCAATATTACATCCGCTAATCATTTGCCATGCCTGATTATATTGGATTATAATATGCCGGAATTGAATGGGGCCGAAATCTTAAAAGAGTTAAAAAAAGATTCCCGGTATGCCGGTATACCCAAAATTATATGGAGCACTTCGCAAACTGATACCTATAGAAAAAAATGCCTTGAATCAGGGGCCGATGATTATATTATCAAGCCCTCCAAAGTAAATGAGCTGATCGAAACAATACGATACATGCTTTCTTTTTGCTAAAGAGTGGAAAATTTTCTACACTCTTTCACATTTTGTAACTAGTAGCAAATGATTAGAAGCTCTAATTCTAATATTTTTCCTAAAGTTAGATTGTTAATTCATTAACGTGTCGCTTATTGAAAATTGGCTATTGTTTATTTTAGCTGTATGGATAAAGAAGAAAATATTAAAGAATCAAATCCTAAAATAAAATTCAGCGAAGAGCAATTTTCTGATTTTGTAGAAGCAGCTGCTCATGATTTGCAGGCCCCTCTTCGAAAATTGTCTGTATTGATTGAAAGAGTTTTTACCAAAAATGAAGGCCAGTTTGATGATGATGCGAAACAATACATTAATAGGATAGAAACTTGCATTGATGAAATGCGATCTTTGATTGATGGCCTGATGGAGTTAACAAAAGTGGATACAGTAACAACTGTAAATACATCTTGTGATCTTAATGTAATTGTAAGCCAAACGCTTGAATCAATCCGTGAGGAAATAGAAGAGAAACATGTTTTGATTCAGATCGATTCTCTGCCGGTGGTTCAAGGCAATACTGTTCAGTACAAACAATTATTTAAGAACCTTTTTGAAAATGCCATTAAGTTTGGTAAAAAAGATAGTGAGCGTAAAATTGAGATAACAGCAGGCTTGGCAACTATGGAAGAGAAAACTCAGTTTGATCTGGTGAAAGATAAAAAATATCATAAAATTGAGATCATTGATAATGGTATTGGTTTTAAACAGGCCTTGGCTGAAAAAATATTTGAACCTTTTGTCCGGTTGTTTCCCAAGTCGCAATACAAAGGCAATGGGCTTGGTCTTTTTATATGTAAAAAAATTGTTTTTAATCACCATGGAATTATTTATGCGAAGGGAGATGAGAAAATAGGTTCGCGATTTGTATTAATTTTACCTGAAACTCCCTAGCCATAATGTTAAAAGGAAATCAAATCCGTATTGCCGTTGTAGATGATGATGAAGACGATTATTTTATCATTAAAGATTATATACAACAAATCGAAGACGGCAATTTTGTTATTGATTGGCTTAGCACTTATCAAACTGCTATTGATAAGATCAAAGCCGAATCCTACCACATTTATTTTGTAGATTACAGGTTAGGAAATGAAACGGGTCTGGAGCTTTTACAAGAGGCTAACAATATGCAATGTGATCAACCCATTGTTTTATTAACCGGAAAGGGAAATAAAGCCATTGACATTAAGGCCATGCAAATGGGTGCAACGGATTATCTTGCAAAATCAGATTTAAATACTGAAAAGCTTGAACGCTGCATACGTTATTCCCTTGACAGGGCTGCATCTTTAAGAGAATTAAAAGAAAGAGAGAATAAATACCGCAATCTTTTTAAAAGCTCAAAAGACGCCGTATTTATTTCGGATAAAAATCTATTTTTTACTGAATGCAATCAAGCCACTTCCCTACTTTTTGGACTGAGCAATGGGGAGCTTTTGCACCATAGCTTATTTGAATTTGTCAAGGAAGAATTTCAAAAAGAAAGACTTGCTCATTTGCTAAAAAGCGAAGAGAATTTTAGAGAGATAGAAATTCAGATCCGGAATCAAAGAGATGAAATAAAACTTTGCTTAGTTTCTATTTCCTTTCAAAAAAATGCACACCCTCATCATTTGATTCATGGACTTATTCATGACATTACGAATATTAAAAAAGCCGAGCTGGCCAACTTACAAGCACAGAAACTAGCCGCCAATGAGCGACTAATCCGGATATTGGCTCATGAAATAAGAAACCCCTTAAACAATATCACACTTGCTGTTGAACAACTAAACGTAACGAATGATGACAAGAATAAGCAACAATACCTAATAGATATTGTTCAAAGAAACTCGACGAGAATAAATAAGATCATTACAGAGCTACTTGATCTTACCAAGCCATTGGAACTAAAATTTGAAAGACACACGTTGCAGGAAATATTGGATGAAAGCCTTTCTCTTGCCACGGACAGGATCAATTTGCAGCATATTAAAGTGCAAAAAAACTATCCATCATCTCCATTGGAGATTGACGCTGATAAGTCAAAGTTGATCATTGCCTTCACCAACTTGGTGATCAATGCCATTGAGGCGATGGAAACAGACAAAGGCGAACTCGCGGTTTCAATTTCGGCTTTACCCAATGCTTATAGTGTTTCCATTCGCGATAATGGAAAAGGGATCCCTGAAGAATATATGCCAAAGCTTTTTGAACCTTTTTTTACATCCAAAAAAAATGGTACAGGTCTTGGCCTTGCCGCTTGTTTTTCTATTATTGAGTCACATAAGGGTACCATTCATGTTGAAAGCAAGGTTGATCAAGGAAGTAATTTTATCATCAACTTCAGTAAATAGTCATTGCTCCTAGGTTGTCGTTGCTATTCTTAACTCGCAATAATTCACAAATTTTTCTACCAAAACTTGATGTACAACGCTACTAGCACCATGAGGAGAGCTACGATCAATGCTATGGTTTGTGGTTTTACTTTAAACATGCCTTTTTCAAATATAAATGCATTTGGATTTATTTTTGGACCGGCAAGACTAATAAGGATCATGACAGCAACTGTAATGGCAAATGACCATCCCATATTTACCATAAATGGGATTTCATAAATACCTTTCTCATTTTTGAAAGCGGTGTATAACCAAGTTTCATCACCAAAAATGGGCACTGCAAAACTGTTGAAGAAAATAGACAAAACTAACCCAAGTACTACCCCTACAATGGCTGCAGTTCCGGTTGTGCGTTTCCAAAACATGCCTAGAATGAACATGGCAAATACTCCGGGACTGATAAAGCCGGTATATTTTTGAATATAAGTGAAACCACCAGCGCTTCCAATTCCCATTAGATCCTTCCATGTTAAACATATTGCGATGACCATCGCAATCAAAACTACTACCCTCCCAATCCAAACCATCCGTTTTTCGGTCGCCTCCTTATTCATGTATTTTTTATAGATATCTAAAGTGTATATAGTTGAAATGCTATTGGCTTTACCTGCTAGCGACGCAACAATGGCCGCTGTCAAAGCAGCAAGCGACAAACCTTTTAACCCCGCAGGAAGAAAACCAAGAATAGAGGAATAAGCATCATCCATTTTTTCTAACTGAGGTAAATGGCCATTTTTATAGAGTACAAAAGCAGCAATTCCCGGCAACATAACAACAACTGGCATGAGCAGTTTTAAAAACCCGGCGAACAAAAGACCCGTGCGAGCAGTTGAAAGATTTGCACCTAAAGCTCTTTGTGTGATGTATTGGTTACAACCCCAGTAATTCAAATTAGCAATCCACTGACCAGCGGCATACATGGCAAGACCAGGCAGTATCAGATATTTATTTACATATTCTTGAGGTGCATCTGCATCAGGTTTTTTTAATATCATGTGGAAATGATCGGGAGCATTCGTCATTAAAGCATTAAACCCGGCCATAGCATCTTTTCCGAATCCAAATTTTTCACTTACTACAGTCAATGCAAGGTAAGTGGTGGCAAGGCCTCCTATTAACAATACAGCCACTTGTATAACGTCAGTGTAACCGATCACCTTCATTCCTCCCAGTGTAATAACAATGGCAAAAATTGCAAGAAATATCATAACAAGATGGAGGTGATTTAAGTATTCCGGATTGCTTGGTGATGATATTAATCCGGTAATAGCAGCGCCGCCAAGAAATAATATTGAAGTTAAGTTCACGATCACATAAAGAAATAACCAGAAAACAGCCATTATCAATGCCACTGTTTCGTTATATCGCATTTTTAGAAACTGGGGCATGGTGTAAATTTTATTCCTTAAATACACTGGCATGAACCAGATCGCAATGATGATCAGTGCAACTGCAGCAATCCACTCATAGGCCGATACGGCAATACCAACAAAAAAACCATTCCCGCTCATGCCGATAAATTGTTCGGCAGAAATATTTGAGGCAATCAAAGAAGCTCCGATAGCCCACCAAGTGAGCGAACCTTCGGCGAGAAAAAAAGCCTTTGCATCATGCTCCCTTTTTTTTCTTTTGATATAGATCCAGTAACCGTAGGATGCAACGAGAATAAAATAGAGAATAAAAACGATGTAGTCTTTCGTTACAAGATTATGCATGGCGAGCGAGTGGTTTTGGTTAGAAAATAATTATTCGTTAAATGTAAATCTTTACCAGAAATAAAAAACAATAAAGCAGATAAGATAAACGAAATGATAATTGAGGTTAATGAATAGCTTCTTTCGTTTTGGGCTTTTTCTTTTTTGTGGAATCCCGAATCAGCAACTCTGTGGTGAGCACTCTGGTTTCAAATTCTGTGACAGGTCTTTTGCTTTCGATAAGTTGAAGAAGAAGTTGGGTAGCTACCTCGCCCATTTCAAAGGCAGGTTGCTTAATAATGGTAAGTGGCGGATTAAGTAATTCAGTAAGGTCAGTATTGGAGAATCCTGTAAGGGCTATTTCATTTGGCACATCAATAGCTCTTGATTTTAAAATGCGCAAACAGCCTGTTGTTAATTTATCTGCGGAGGCAAAAATAGCATCGGGTCTTTGTTTCATTTTTAAAAGGCTGCTCATAGCTTCTTCTACCTCTGAAAAGATCATTCCTCCGTGGTGGCAATATTTGATCAATGATTCATTAGCTGCAATATGATTATCCTTTAAAGCAGCTTTATAACCAGCTAATCTTTCTTTGGTTATAGACAGCACTTCTGCATTTGCCAAAATGGCTATGCGCTTATAGCCATTTTTGATGAGATGGGTGGTAGCATCATAAGCGCCTTTATAATTGTCAGCAATTACTTTGTGTGTATTAATCTCGGCCACTATTCGGTCAAAAAAAACAATAGGTAAACCTTTTTCATGAAGCTGTTTGAAATTGCTGAAATCATTTGTTTCGGTAGAAACAGAAATGATAAGCCCATCAACAGAGCGGGAAGTAAGATATTGCAGATTCATTAACTCACGATCAAACGACTCACGGCTTTGAGCAATGATGACGTTATAACCATTGTTATAGGCAATGGATTCAATGCCATTAATAACTTGAGAAAAAAAGCTATTGGCAATTTCGCAAACAATAACTCCTATGGAGCGGCTTCTTCTTTCCTTTAGGCTTAAAGCAATTGGGTTGGGAGAGTAATTGATCTTTTCCGCATATTCAAGTACCAGCTTTTTTGTTTCGGGGCTTATTTCATAACTGTCTCTCAATGCTCTTGATACAGTAGAAGTGGATAAGCCAAGGGCTTTTGCAATATCTTTTATGGTTACTGCTTCAAATTTCATAATAGCATTCGTTCAGGAAGAGGGGCTTAAAAAAATGATTCGTAAAATTAATGTTTTTCCCTGCTGTTAGTGTCTAATAAAAGCAGCGTTTCGCTATTTTAATTTCTCTTTTAATTAGTTTAATTGAAAAGACTAAAAATCATTTTGATGATCATACTATTGGCAGGTAGTAAAAATTGAAAAATACTTTTCAAAAATGAAGATGTTTTCGGGAACGATTGCGTAAAAAAATACATTCAAAATCTTCTGTAGAACAGAAGTTCTGTGTAGACTTGTTAAACGATTTACCGGGTTAGTCTGTTAATTACGAACGGATAGCTATAAAGGAAAATTGCTTGTCGAAAAAATGAAAAGATTGCTTTGCGATCGTTGCTTAAGGTATATTGCTCTAAAAGGTTTAGGAAAGGAAAAACACTCTGTCTTTTCTTCAAACGGCATTTCAATTTTCTTCTCTTTATTCATTTCGCTTTATCATTCCAAACAACCAACTGATTATTCACGATTTTTTGTAACAAGCACCGGACAGATAAAAATTACATGATCCTTATGATCTCGTCAACATTATTTATTTACAAGTCGATCCCTAACAAACCTATTTCAAACTATTTCTTATGACAAAAATTGCAAAATGTTTAGCGATAAGTTTCTTGGCTATTTTTTTCATTTGCCCATTAAATAAAGTTTATGCTCAGGGGCGGCAAATCACAGGCAAGGTTACATCTTCGGAAAACAAGCAGCCCCTGGCTGGTGTTACAGTGACAGCGAAAGGAACAAAAAATGCTGTTATTACAGACATTCAAGGTAATTATAAAATAACAGTTGATAACAATGCTAAAGCACTTGTGTTTTCCTCAACCGGATTTATACCTTACGAGGCTTCGATTGTCGATCAAAATGCTGTGAATGTGGAGATGACAGTAGAAGTAAAAACACAGGAAGAAGTGGTTGTTATCGGGTATCAGGCAATACCAAAAAGAAACCTGTCATCGTCTGTATCTTCTATTGGTGCAAAAGATTTAAAAGATAATACTATTACCTCGGCTGCCGAAGCCTTGAATGGTCGATTAGCTGGCGTAACAGCCACCACTTCGGAAGGATCACCTGATGCTGTAGTGCGAGTTCGGGTGCGCGGCGGTATTTCCATTACGCAAAACAATGATCCTTTGTATATCGTGGACGGAGTTCAAGTAGAAAATGCTTTGAATGTAATCGCGCCGGGAGACATTCAATCTATTGATGTTTTAAAGGATGCTGCAGCTACCGCTATTTATGGAGCACGAGGTGCCAATGGCGTTTTTGTGATCACTACTAAATCAGGCAAGCCTGGACGTACAATAATCTATTACGATGGTTTTGTTGGAATAAGGGAATTAGCTAAAAAACTAAAAGTAATGAGCCCCTATGATTATATTATTTACCAGTGGGAAAGAACGAGACCAAATAGTACTGATTCTACAAATTTTGCTTCAAGTTTTGGTTCAACATGGGATACATTGAATGTTTATAAAAATGTTCCAGGTATCGACTGGCAGGAGAAGGTAATGGGCAATACTGGTATTACTACAAGGCACAATGTTTCTGTTTCAGGTGGTAACAAAAAAGCTACTTTCAATTTGGGTTACACATTTAACAATGAAAAGCCAATTGTGGTCAATTCAAATTATAATCGCCATATTTTAAATGCAAAAGGCGATTATAAGATTACCGATAAGATAAAATTTGGAGCAGGTGCCCGCTATACTTATCAGGACGTGGTAGGTGCCGGCATTTCAAGTGAGTCGAGCACTTCCTATGCACGGTTACGCAATGCGGTTAAATACAGACCATTTCTTGCCGACACATTGGCCTTGGATGATCCCGACCCATTAGTTGTGAATCCTGGAAATGGCGTAGCCCTTGTTAATCCGGTTGCGCTTTCCGATGCAGAATATCGGAGAAAAATAACCACAGCTTATAATCTGAACGCTAATATTTCTTACAACATTACCAAACACCTAAACTTCCGTTCAACTTTTGGTTACGACAAGAATGATTTTATTGATAAACAATTTTTTGATTCCATTACTTCGTTCTCTGTTAATCAGGGAGGTGGAAAGCCAATAATACATGTGGATACGGTTTATAGAAAAGTCATTAACAATTCGAACGTTTTTACTTATTCGGTGAAAGGCTTTAAGCAGAAACATGATTTTGATATTCTCTTAGGTGAAGAAACATACGAGTCAACTAGTGATTCACGCAGTGGACAGTTTGGAAGCTTTCCAAAATTTACTTCATACAAAGATGCGTTTGGTAATACTGATCTTGGTACTGTTTGGACGGGTTATCCCGTATACGTTAAAGCAAAATATACTAACCTTTCCTTTTTTGGGCGCCTTAACTATGGGTTTCTTGATAAGTATTTAGTCTCACTAAACATAAGATATGACGGGGCATCGAAATTCGCTCAACCTAAGCGCTGGGGAACTTTCCCGGGCGGTTCAATTGCTTGGCGAGTGAAGAGAGAAAAATTCATGGAGAATGTCAACTTTATCAGTGATCTTAAATTAAGATTCGGTTATGGTAAAATTGGAAATAACCGTATCGACGATTACTTATATTTAACAACGTTTAATTACGGAACTTCTTTTTATGCGCTAAACAATCAAATAGTAAATGCTTATACAGAAAACAGCTTAGCTAATCCCGATCTTCAATGGGAAAGCTTGGTGAACAGGAATTATGGCGTGGATATTTCTTTATTCAAGGGTCGGGTGGATATGAGTGTTGATGTGTATAACAATACTTCCGATAAATTATTATTGAGAGCAAAAATTGCCCCGACTTATGGCTTTACGGATCAATTGCAAAACGTTGGCGCAACCAGCAATAAAGGTTTTGAAGTACAATTGAATGGCATCATTATGAGAAAGTCTAATGGTTTAAATTGGAGTGCCAATTTCAACATTTCGCATAACAAGAACACAGTTGAGGGTTTAGCAAAAGGACAAACTGAGTTTGCGGGCGGACCTGCCTGGGGCATCTCAGGTCAGCCTAATGATTATTTAGTGAGAATTGGAAGCCCGGTTGGCTCAATGTATGGTTGGGTAACGGATGGTTTTTATAAACCAGAAGATTTTGATTATAATCCTGCCACAACCCAATACACATTAAAATCAGGTGTTGCTGAGATGAAAGTTTCTGGTTCGAATGTTGTTCCGGGTGCTCTTCGGTTTAAAGACATTAGTGGCCCGCTGGGGAAACCTGATGGCGTGATCGATGATTTCGATAAAACGATCATTGGCAATCCAACGCCGAAATTCAGCGGTGGCTTGAATCAACAGTTCAACTACAAGAACTGGGATGCCAGCGTGTTTGTTAACTTTTCTTATGGCAATGATATTTATAATGCCAACAAAATCGAGTTTACAAGTGCGTATAATGTTACATCCAATCTTTTAGATGAGATGAGTGGACGTTGGAGAACCGTGGATGCTAATGGCAACGTTATCGAAAAATTTCAGCTTGTTAATGGTAAGCTGTATGCTTTTGGTGCGGCGCCCGATCTATTAGCAAATGCGAATGCCAATGCAAAAATATGGATGCCTTCAGGCCTTACTAATTTTGGCTCCGGAACTGGTAACTTTAGTTACTACCTGCATTCATGGGCAATTGAAGATGGATCTTTTCTGCGTTTGAATAATGTAACAATTGGTTACACCATGAGGCCCAAAACTAAGATCGGTATCACTAAGCTTCGCTTTTATTTAACAGGAAGCAATCTTGCTATAATTACTAGCTATTCCGGTTATGATCCTGAAGTAAGTGTAAGAAATAACGGCTTAACCCCAGGACTTGATTACTCGGCATATCCTAAAAGTCACACCTATATTTTTGGCGTACAAGCAACTTTTTAATGACACAAACAACTCGTTATATGAACAAAAAATATTTAAATAGCCTTGCGATTTTTTTAGCGACAAGCTTGATATTCGGATTGGGTAGTTGCAAAAAATATCTCGATCAGCAACCTATCACATCAGTAGGTCCTGAACTTGTTTTTAGCAGTGTGGAAACTGCAAAAGCAGCACTGGTAGGTGTTTACCAGCAATTAACAGGCGATGCAGGTTATGGGCTTAGGATAAGCTTATACTTTGCTATTGGCAATGATGAAATGCAGGGGCCTACAGGTGCTGCGGACGGCAGTAGGAGGGACTTTCCGCTTTATGCCACAGTGCCAGGCAATAGTCAAATGTTTGCTCCTTATAGCCAGCTCTTCAAAGGAATTCAGTATGCCAATCTTTGCATTGCCAATATTCCTAACATGGACTTGTATAAAAATGGCTCAGATCAAGAGAAAAAACAATTGGATCGTATGCTGGGTGAGGCTTTGACCTTAAGAGCACAGTTTTATTTTGAAGCTATCCGTAATTGGGGTGATTTACCTGCACACTTTGAACCGGCTGAAGTGCTGGCAATAACAGACCCTTTTCCATCAAGAACAGACAGAGATGAGTTATATGAACAGTTGCTGGATGATTTAAAAATAGCAGAAGGGTTGGTGCCCTGGCGTAATGAAATTGCTTCTACCGGTGATGTGCCGGATGAAAGAATTACCAAAGGAACAGTAAAAGGCTTGCGTGCAAGAATTGCTTTGTTTAGAGGAGGCTATTCGTTAAGACAAGACGGTACCATTAAAAGAGGGTCTAGCTACCAAACTTATTATCAAATTGCCAGAGATGAAACGAACGACATTATCACTTCAACACAACATAGTTTAAATTCAAGTTATAAAGACCTTTGGAAAAACCAGGTAGGTGGCCATGTGGTAAATGATCCTAATGGCGAATTAATGTTTCAGGTAACTGCTATCGGCCGCACCTCTGCAGCCGATACGAAGATGGGTTATTATAATGGACCTACCGTGGTTGATCTTGCCACACAGACTGCTGCTACCGGTAACAGCGGTGTGCTGGTACTGCCTACATATTTCTATCTTTTCGATTCAACAGATACTCGCAGAGATGTTACCTGTGCAGCTTATAGTGATACCTTGGCACCGGATGGAATAACCTTTTATAAACGAGGCGTGCCAATTACTGGCATATTTGACGGTAAATATCGCAGGGACTGGATAAATCCACCGTTGCCCAAAGGAACTTATTTGAACAACTATTCTACTACAAAATGGCAAATTCTTCGTTACTCAGATGTGCTGCTAATGTTCGCTGAAGCAGAGAATGAACTAAATGGTCCAACAGCAACTGCATACAACGCCATTAATATAGTAAGGAGAAGAGGGTTCAATAAACCCATCAATGCAGCGGATGCTACTGTTGACTTAAGCGGTTTGAGTAAAGATGACTTCTTTAAAGCTATTGTAAGAGAAAGAGCATTAGAATTAGGTGGGGAAGGAGTAAGAAAATATGATTTGATCCGCTGGAATCTATTAGCTACAGCTATTAACGAATCAAAGGCAAATCTAACAAAGATGGGTGCTGGCACGGCTATGACCGTTCCTTCATATATGGCACCGCCTCCTTCATATGTCTTAATTCCTGCCAATTTACCAAATGCATTATATTTCAGAGGCAGAACAGCATCTGATGATTTGAATATTGGGGGGCTAATAGTAAACTCACTTTATAAAGCAGCGTCATCCAGTACACCATCCGGAACAGTAAAAATGGCTTGGGTAACCAATGCTATTAGCACTGGTACTGGAACTGCTGTTACACTGAATCACTTTGCAAACAATTTCCAAACCGGTAAATCAGAGTTATTGCCCATTCCGCAAGATGCAATTACAGCGTACGGTAGTTTCGCTGGAAACATGCCGCAAAACCCAGGTTATTAATAAAACTGATAACAATACCAAAAGGCTGCTGCAATGCAGCCTTTTATTTTTAAAACTATGAGTTCGAAAATGAAATTTTTATTGCCGGTGTTGCTGGTATCGTTTTGTAGTTGTGCCCAACAAAAAAAAACAACTATGAATTTAGCCGGGGAAAAACCAATTGCTTTCCCCGGCGCCGAAGGTTTTGGAAAATATACGACGGGCGGTCGAGGAGGAAAAATTTTTATTGTTTCAAATTTAAATGATGACGGCCCCGGAAGTTTTCGGGATGCGGTTGAAGCAAAAGAAAAAAGGATTATTGTCTTCGCTGCTTCCGGCACCATTCACCTTAATTCAAAGCTCAGCATTAAAGGTGATGTAACTATAGCAGGGCAAACAACTCCGGGAGATGGCATTTGTTTGGCCGACAATTCTGTGTCATTAGGAGGAGATAATATTATTGTTCGCTATTTGCGTTTTCGAATGGGAGATAAATATCAAAAAGGAGGAATGGTAGATGGCAATGGCGGTGATGATGCTTTTGGGGGAACACACCGGAAGAATATCATCATTGATCATTGCAGCATGAGCTGGAGCACTGATGAAGTTTTTTCTGTGTATGCTGGCGACAGCACAACTCTTCAATGGAATCTTATTTCCGAGCCGTTGAATTATTCTTATCATTTCGAGGCGGGCGACAAAGATTACGAGCATCATGGCTATGGCGCTATTTGGGGCGGTGCTCATTTATCAGCTCATCATAATTTATTTGCGCATTGCAGCAACCGCAATCCGCGGTTTAATGGTATCAGAACAACGCCCGAAGAAATGGTTGATTACAGAAATAATGTGATTTACAATTGGGGCAGCAATAATATTTATGCCGGTGAGGGCGGCAATTACAATCTCATTAATAATTATTTTAGGTATGGACCTTCTACCAATAAAACCGTGCAGTATAGAATTGTAAATCCTGGTAAATGGGAGAAACCGCCAATCCCATTTGGCAAATATTATGTAAATGGAAATTATGTAGATGGTTCTACAGACGTAACAAAAAACAACCGGCTCGGAATTCACATGGGCAATGGCGGGACAGATATTGACAAAAAAAATTCGGTTGTTGACAATCCTTTTTCAGCAGAACCGGTTTCTACTCAAACAGCTACAGAAGCTTATCGAGTTGTTCTTGATAATGTGGGAGCAAGTTTTAAGAGAGATACGCTTGATCAAAGAATTATTAACGATGTAAAAAATAGAACTGGCCGGTTCATCGACGTTCAAGGCGGTTATCCTCATGGCACTGCGTATGAACTTACAACAAATGCATGGCCTGTTTTAAATTCCTTGCCTGCTCCTAAGGATTCAGACGCGGATGGGATGCCTGATGATTGGGAAAAAAAGAATGGGCTCAATCCAAATGATGCGAATGACGCTTCAATATTTAAGTTAGATAAAAATTATACGAATATTGAAGTGTATATAAATAGTCTTATACCCGCATCCCCGAAAGGGAAGTAAACAAGCCTCTATGAATCGAAAATTTTTCATTCCATCCATTTTTCTTTTAGCTGTTTTTGCTTTTCCACAGAAAAAGAAAATAAAAGTTTGGCTCATTGGTGATTCAACGATGTCGGTTAAAGAAATAAAAGCCTATCCAGAAACCGGTTGGGGAATGCCTTTCGCATTTTTTTTTGATTCAACTGTCGTGATAGATAATCGTGCAAGGAATGGAAGAAGCACAAGATCGTTTATTGAAGAAGGATTATGGCAGCCTGTTGTTGACAATTTAAGTGAAGGCGATTATGTGTTCATCCAATTTGGCCATAACGACGAAGTGCCAACAAAAAAAACTTACACCACTGAAGAACAATTCAAAAGGAATCTGGTTCGTTATGTGAATGAATCACGAGCTAAAAAAGCAACTCCCATTTTAATTACCCCGGTTGCAAGAAGAAAATTTGATTCTAATGGGCACGTTGTAAGCACTCACGAAGTGTATTCTGAAATTGTTCGTTCTGCGGCCAAACAATTGAATGCTCCGTTGATTGATCTTGATAGAAAAAGCCAGGCCTTGCTTCAACAATTGGGTGCCGAAAATTCAAAATTTCTATACAATTATCTTCAACCTGGCGAACATCCTAATTATCCTGAAGGAAAAGTTGACGATACTCATTTTAGCGAGTTAGGAGCAAGAAAAATGGCGCAGCTTGTTCTTGCCGGCATAAGAGAGTTGCATCTTGAATTGGCAAACCGTATTCGGCCACCCCTTGAAGTCAAGAAATAAAACTTTAAGCAAGCATGAAAAAGATCGGATTTGTTTTTTTGTTTTTCTTAATAAAATTGTTAGCTTTTTGCCAGCGCCAAATAATTGTGGCAAGTGATGGTAAGGGAAATTACAAAACCGTGCAGCAAGCCTTGAATGCTGTTCCATTGAACAACAAAAAACCGATTACTATTTATATTAAAAATGGTGTTTACAAAGAAAAGCTTCATCTTGATTCAACAAAGAACTTTGTAGCCATTATTGGCGAAGATAAATTCAAAACTATTTTAACCTACGACGATCATCCCGGCAAGCTTGATGCACACGGCGATAGCATCAATACAAGATCATCATACAGTTTTATCATTAAAGGAAACGATTTCACTGCCCGTAATATTACATTCCAAAATGATGCAGGCTTTACGGCAGGTCAGGCCGTAGCTGCAGAAGTAGATGGGGACAAAGTCCGTTTTTTTAATTGCCGTTTTGTTGGCAATCAAGATGTTTTATTTACTAATAGTGAAACAAGCAGACAGTATTATAAGAATTGTTACATTGAAGGCACAACGGATTTTATTTTTGGCTCTGCTACAGTTTGGTTTGAACAAAGTCATATTCACAGCAAAAAGAATTCGCATGTCACTGCGGCTTCGACGCCAAAGGAACATGCTTATGGTTATGTATTTAATGATTGTGTATTAACTGGCGACACTTCTTTGCACAATGTATCGCTAGGCAGACCATGGCGGCCTTATGCGAATGTAACCTATATTCATTGTTTTATAGGGTCACATATCAAACCAGAGGGTTGGAGTAACTGGAACAGTACCGATAATTATAAAACGACGAGATATGCAGAGTATGAAAACTATGGCCCTTCTGCTGATGTTTCAAAAAGAGTTGCATGGTCTCGCCAGCTTACCCATGAAGAAATAAAAAATTACACACTCAAAAATATTTTTGGAAATTGGGACCCCGAGAACAATAACCGATGAAAAAATTTCAATGCATTCTTATTTTATTAACCTCGCTAGTTCAATTATCTGCACAAAAAAATAATCCATCAAAAGTTTGGGTGGCTGATAATGGTAACGGCACTTATAAAAATCCAATCATCCATGCTGATTATTCTGATCCCGATGTCATTCGAGTAGATGATGATTATTACTTGGTGTCGTCAAGCTTTGAAGATATTCCTGGTTTACCAATTCTGCATTCGAAAGATTTGGTGAATTGGACGATTATTGGTCATGCTCTTTTACGACAACTGCCTTATGATCATTATTCAAAACCTCAACATGGCAGTGGCGTATGGGCTCCTTCTATTCGGCATCACAATGGTGAATTTTATATTTATTATCCCGATCCTGATTTTGGAATTTATCTCTTAAAGTCGAAAAAACCGGAAGGTCCATGGAGCGAGCCTGTTCTGGTTGAAGGAGGCAAAGGGTTGATTGATCCCTGCCCGCTTTGGAATGATGATGGAAATGTATATATCGTTCATGCGTATGCAGGAAGTCGGGCAGGACTAAAAAGTTTGATCGTAGTAAAAAAATTAAATAAAGAAGGAACAAAAACAACAGATGCAGGTATATTGGTTTATGATGGTCATCAATCTGATCCTACAGTTGAAGGGCCTAAATTTTATAAACGCAATGGGTATTATTACATATTTGCCCCTGCGGGCGGCGTAACTACTGGTTGGCAAATCGTTCTTCGGTCAAAAAATATTTATGGACCTTATGAAAGAAAAATAGTGATGGATCAGGGAACAACTGTTGTAAATGGTCCGCATCAGGGCGCATGGATCACGACACAAACAGGCGAAGACTGGTTCATTCACTTTCAGGATAAAGGACCGTATGGTAGAGTGGTGCATTTACAGCCGATGAAATGGATAAATGATTGGCCAGTGATTGGAATAGATAAAGATGGCGATGGGAGAGGGGAACCGGTTCTCAATTATAAAAAACCAAATGTTGGGAAAATTCATTCTGTTGCTACACCACAGGAATCAGATGAATTCAATGGAAATTTTTTAGGATTACAATGGCAATGGATGGCTAACCCGAAAGCTACTTGGGCATTCATGAATCCTTCGAGAGGTTTATTAAGATTATATTCAGATAAAATTCCTGATAGCGCAAAAAATCTTTGGAACGCCCCAAATGTGCTTTTGCAAAAATTTCCTGCCGAAGAATTTACGGCGACTACTAAATTTACTTTTACTCCCAACCCAAGATTAGAAAACGAAACAGCAGGATTGACAGTGATGGGTTTTAGTTATGCTTATCTTGGACTAAAGAGTAAAAAAGATGGGATTTATTTGGAGCAAGCAATTTGTAAAGATGCTGATAATAACAAGACGGAAATAGAAAAGCTCATTTTGAAAATAGCTGATTCAACTGTTTATTTAAGGGTAAAGATTTTAAAAGGAGCAAAATGTAAATTTAGTTATAGCACAGATGGGAAAAACTTTACTGATGCAGGCGAAGAATTTCAAGCTGAGGTTGGAAGATGGATTGGAGCAAAAGTTGGTATTTTTTGTACGAGGGAATCCCAGACCAATGATTCGGGCTATGCTGACTTTGATTGGTTCCGAATAGAGAAGGTGAGTGATCAGAATGAGTAATCAGTAATCAGTAATGAGTTGCTTAAAGTGCCTCTATTCACCATTCACCATTGATCACTGACCATTGACAAACTTGATAGATGCATTTAGAAATTAAAAATTATAAGGCTTTCTTATTTGATTTGAATGGAACAATGATCAATGATATGCCATATCATATTACTGCCTGGCATCGTATCTTGAATAAATTAGGTGCTAATATAAGTTTGGAAAGAATGAAAGAAGAATGTTATGGAAAAAACCACGAGTTACTTGAAAGAATATTCCCCAGAAGATTTTCTGAAGAGGAAAAAAATAAAATGAGCCTTGAAAAAGAAAAACAGTACCAGCAAGAATTCAAGCCTTATTTAAAATTGATCGATGGACTGGAAGAGTTTTTAAAAAATGCGCATGATGCAGGAATAAAACTGGGGATTGGTTCGGCTGCCATTCTATTCAATATTGATTTTGTGTTGGATGGATTGGGAATGCGAAAATATTTTGATGCCATTGTAAGTGCTGATGATGTAACCAACAGCAAGCCCGACCCGGAAACATGGTTGAAGTGTGCAGAGAAATTAAAATTGCATCCTCGCGATTGCTTAGTTTTTGAGGACACTCCCAAAGGCGCAGAATCAGCTCTGAGTGCAGGAATGAAATTAATAATAATTACTAACCTCCACAAGAAGGAAGAATTTAGTAACTATGGAAATGTGATTGGATTTATTGACGATTACAATTCCATCACAGTAAACTTCCCTAGCTCAAGACCAATCACGATGAAGAATAAGCCTTAAAGTGACTGCGAATAAATTGTTTCAATAACAAAGGATTTCATTTTCAAATGAGGCGATCAGATTATTTTTCATTTTTTGTTTATTACTTTGTTATTTATTCAGTTTTTCTTTTTTTATGAACAAATACTCAAGCCAATCAAAATTACTTGCTGCAATTGACTGTATCATTTTTGGATTTGATGGACAGGATCTTAAAATATTACTCATCAGGCGGGGTTTTGAACCGGCGCGTGGGCAGTGGAGTCTTATGGGAGGCTTTGTAAAAAAAGATGAAAGCCTCGGAGATGCTGCTGCCAGGATATTAAAGCAATTAACAGGGCTTGAGGGAATTTATTTGGAACAGCTTTTCGCCTTTGGAGAACCAAAACGTGATCCCATTGAAAGAACCATCTCGGTAGCTTATTTTGCGCTGATCGATATTCACCAATATGAAAAACAATTGAGTCACGATTACCATGCCGAATGGTTCAATCTAAATAAAATACCAAAGCTGATTTTCGATCATACTGTCATGGTAGAAAGGGCTAAAGAAAAGCTTCGCTACAAAGCAGGAATGCATCCTATTCTTTTTGAGCTATTGCCTGCAAAATTTACAATACCTCAATTGCAAATCCTGTATGAAGGAATTTATTCTACCTCATTCGATAAACGGAACTTTAGCCGAAAACTACTTTCAACGGGCTTGCTGATCAAGCAAAAAGAGAAGGATAAAATAAATTCAAAAAAAGGAGCTTATTACTACAAACTGGATAAGCGAAAGTATGAAAAGAAGTTTCAGTCTTTCTTGAACATAATTCCGAACTCGCATAAACACTGGTGAAGGGCTAAAAAGGTTTTTCCAATGCGAACATGTGTTTTTAAAAATTAGTGTTAATTTGACACGAATTGCTGATATGAAACAATCCTATGTCATAGGCGTAGATTATGGTACTGATTCTGTTCGATCAGTATTAGTGGATGCATCGAATGGCAATGAAATAACCTCATCGGTTTTTTATTATCCACGGTGGAAGGTTGGTCTGTACTGTGATCCCTCTATCAACCAATTCCGGCAGCACCCGCTTGATTATATTGAAGGCCTTGAGAAAACAATAAAAGATTGTGTGCAAAAAGCAGGCAAAGAAATTGCGCAACAGGTGAAGGCTATTTCTGTTGATACCACCGGTTCAACTCCCGTAGCTGTCGATAAAAAAGGAACTCCTCTTTCGCTTCTTCCGCAATTTGAAAATAATCCAAATGCCATGTTTGTATTGTGGAAAGATCATACAGCCACAAAAGAAGCGGCTGAAATAAATGAGCATGCAAAAAAATTTGAAACGAACTATCTGCAATTTGTTGGCGGTATTTATTCCTCAGAATGGTTTTGGGCAAAATTGCTTCATGTCTTGAGGGAAGATGAAAAGGTGAGGGAAGCCTGCTACTCATGGGTAGAGCATTGCGACTGGATCCCTTTTTTGCTTACTGGCGCAGCTGATGTTCATCAATTAAAGCGAGGCGTTTGCTCTGCTGGTCATAAAGCTATTTGGGCCAAAGAATTTGGCGGTCTTCCACCCAATGAATTTTTTTCCTCGCTCGATCCTTTACTGAATTGTTTCACCTCAAAATTATTTGCCGAAACCTATTGTGCCGATCAATCTGCAGGAACGATCAGTAAGGAATGGGCTGAGAGATTAGGTCTGCCGGCAAATGTTGTGATCGGCGTAGGTGCTTTCGATGCGCACATGGGCGCAGTGGGTGGACAAATCGAACCGTATTATTTAAGCAAGGTCATGGGCACTTCAACTTGCGATATGCTTGTCGCCCCGCTTGATGAAGTGAATGGAAAACTCGTACAAGGGATTTGCGGGCAGGTGTCTGGTTCAATCATTCCCGGAATGCTTGGTTTAGAGGCAGGACAAAGTGCATTTGGCGATGTGTATGCATGGTTTAAAAATTTATTGTGCTGGCCGCTTGATCATTTGGGGAATGATGAAAAAGCGAAACAAGAGATCTCTGATAAATTAATAGCAACATTATCTGCGGAAGCGGCTAAACTTCCGCTCAGTGAAAACGATGAATTGGCTGTTGATTGGTTGAACGGCCGCCGCACCCCCGATGCCAACCAATTATTAAAAGCTGCCATTATTCATTTAAATTTAGCCAGCGATGCGCCGCGAATTTTTAAAGCACTGGTTGAAGCCACTTGTTTTGGTGCAAAAGCTATTGTGGATCGTTTTATTGAGCAAGGCATTCCGGTCAAGGGCCTTATTGGTTTAGGTGGCGTCGCAAAAAAATCTCCTTACACCATGCAGGTAATGGCCGATGTAATGAATATGCCAATTAGGATTCATCGATCCGAACAAACATGCGCCATGGGTGCTGCTATGTTTGCTGCAACAGCGGCAGGCATTTATAATTCTGTCGAGGAGGCAATGACAAGGATGGGACAAGGCTTCGATACAGAATATCATCCCAATCAAAAAAATATTGAGTATTACAACAGGCGTTATCAGCAGTATAAAAAATTAGGTGCATTCATTGAAAAACAAATTGCAAATTAAATTTTATGAGCATGGCTTTAGTAATTCTATTTATCACATGGTGCGTCGCACTCTTGTACATTCTGTTCTCTATTGTGCAGACCTCACCCTCCTTCTCCCTCTCCAAAAGGAGAGGGAGCGGTGCTTCAATGCAAATCCAAACATCATATCTTTCATATCGGCTTACGTATTCCTATTATCTTTTTATTTTCGGAATTCAATTAAACATTTCGATCTAAGTCACCCCTTTAAGGGGACAGGGGGTTTATGAGCAAATACGACGATATCAAAGAACAAGCCTACGAAGCTAACATGCAATTACCAAAACTTGGCCTAGTGCTTTTTACATTCGGAAATGTAAGCGCAGTTGATAGAAGCCTTGGTGTTTTTGCAATAAAGCCAAGTGGGGTTCCTTACGAAAAGCTTTCTCCAAAAAAAATGGTGATAGTAGATTTTGATGCGAATATTGTTGCGGGCAAGCTGCGCCCATCATCCGATACAAAAACTCATGCTGTATTATACAAGCATTGGGAAAAAATTGGTGGCATTGCTCATACGCATTCCTTGTATGCAACAGCCTGGGCACAGTCGCAACGAGATATTCCGATCTTCGGCACAACCCATGCCGATCATAATACCTTCGATATTCCTTGTGCCGCTCCGATGGATGACGAAATGATCAAAGGTGATTACGAATATCAAACCGGCTTCCAAATCATCAATTGCCTGAAAGAAAAAAAATTGAGTTATGAAGAAGTAGAGATGATCTTGGTGGGTAATCATGCACCGTTTACTTGGGGTCATGATGCAGAGAAGGCAGTATATAACAGTGCTGTGTTGGAAAATATTGCGCATATGGCATATTTGACCGAACAAATAAATTCCTGTGCGTCACGATTGAAAGATGCTCTTATAAAAAAACATTACGAAAGAAAACATGGAACTGATTCTTACTATGGTCAAACGAATAAATCAAAATAAAAACTATGAGAAAAACTCATCTTATACTTCTGGCATGCTTGCTGTTTGCAATGGCTTGTACTAATAATGCGTCAAATGATCCTAGTTTAAAAGACTCGACCGAGCAAAGGATTGAAAGCACAAAAGCAGGTATTATGGAAAAATCATTTGGGAATTATGACAATCAACCTGTCACAGAATTCACTCTCACTAATGCTGCAGGTATGCGGGTAAGCATTTTGAATTATGGAGGAACGGTGACAAAACTTTTAGTTCCTGATAGAAACGGCAATTTAGGTGATGTAGTTTTTGGCTTTGATTCGTTTGACGGTTACATTCAAAAAAATAACCCTTTTTTTGGATCACTGGTAGGTCGTTATGCTAACCGTATAGCTAATGGAAAATTTACTCTCGATGGAAAAACATACACATTAGCAGGCAATGATCATGGAAACAGTCTTCATGGCGGCAATAAAGGATATGATAAAGTTATGTGGGCATCGGAAAAATTAAGTGATAGCAGTTTGAAATTAACTTATCAAAGTAAAGACGGCGAAGAAGGTTATCCTGGCAATTTAACTGCACAAGTGATCTACACCCTGGGTTCGGACAATTCATTAAAGCTTGATTACACCGCCACAACTGATAAGCCCACACCAATAAACCTCACAAGTCATTGCTATTTCAATTTATCTGCTGGCAGGGATTCAACGATTTTAAATCATCAATTGCAAATCGATGCGGATAAATTTACCCCTGTAAATGATAAATTAATACCGACGGGTAAGATTGCGGATGTAAAAGGCACGCCAATGGATTTCACTATATCAAAATCAATAGGCCGCGATATTCAGAATGTAAAAGGAGGTTATGATCATAACTGGGTATTAAATAGAAATGGAAATGGCTTAGAAAAGGTTGTTACATTGTACGATTCTACCAGCGGCCGCTTAATGGAAGTATTTACAACGGAGCCAGGCATTCAATTTTATTCAGGAAATTTTTTGAATGGAACATTATCGCATACAAAAAATGGACAAAAATATGTTCAGCATGGTGCACTTTGTTTGGAAGCACAACATTACCCTGATAGCCCAAACGAACCGGCATTTCCCAATACGATCTTAAAACCGGGGGAAACATATAAGCAGACAACGGTGTATAAATTTTCGATGAAGTGATCGGTAGAAACGGGGTATGTCCTGTTTCTAGTACCGAAAAAATTTTTCGTATGAAAAAAATATTATTTATAGCCACCATTTTTTACTCTGCTGTTTCATTGGCTCAGCAAAAAGATTATCCCATAAAAGCCGTTGATTTTACAAAAGTAAAATTGACTGATAATTTTTGGTTGCCCAGGATAAAAACGAATCACACCGTTACCATTCCCGCATCCTTTGAGCGTTGTGATAAAACAGGCAGAATAAAAAACTTTGAAATGGCCGCTGCACGTAGTGGGAAATTTTGCACTATCTATCCTTTTGATGATACAGACATTTATAAAACCATTGAAGGTGCGTCTTTTTCATTGAGCCTTTTCCCTGATCCCGGTTTAAAAAAATATATTGACTCACTAATTACAATTATTGGCAAGGCGCAGGAACCCGATGGTTATTTATATACGGCAAGAACAATCAATCCAAATGAAGTGCATGCTTGGGCTGGAAAAGAAAGATGGGAAAAGGAGAGAGAATTAAGCCATGAGCTGTATAATGCAGGACACTTATATGAAGCAGCGGCAGCCCATTATTTGGCAACAGGACAAAAAAATTTATTAAACATTGCCTTGAAGAATGCAGACCTTGTTTGTTCTGTGTTTGGTCCGGCAGCTGATCAAAGGAAAGTTGCACCAGGCCATGAAGTAGTGGAAATGGGTTTGGTAAAACTGTATCGTATCACCGGCAATGTAAAATATTTGGAAACGGCCAAGTTTTTTATAGAGCAACGAGGGCATTACACTGGTTATGATCCAAAAAGTAAGGATCCTTGGAAGAACGGCTCTTACTGGCAGGATGATAAACCTGTAGTTAGTCAAGATGAAGCAGAAGGCCATGCGGTGCGTGCCGGATATTTGTATTCAGCTATGACAGACGTGGCAGCACTCACCGATGATAAGCAATTATTAAACGCCATTGATAAAATTTGGGAAAATGAAGTAGGCAAAAAGATTTATGTGCAGGGAGGAGTGGGAGCCAAAGGTGATGGCGAACGGTTCGGTGATAATTATGAGCTGCCCAATGCAACGGCTTATAACGAAACTTGTGCAGCTATCGCCAATGTTTATTTTAATCAACGCATGTTTATGCTGCATGGCGATTCAAAATATATTGATGTGTTGGAAAAAACTTTGTACAATGGCTTGATATCAGGTGTAGGCATGGATGGAAAATCTTTTTTCTATACTAATGCCATGCAAATAAAAAATACATTATCGCATCGCGATATGGAGGCGGAGCGGTCAGGTTGGTTTCCCTGTTCATGTTGCCCTACAAATGTTGTGCGATTAATTCCTTCAGTGCCTGGTTATGTTTATGCGCAGAAAGAGAATGATGTGTATGTAAACCTTTTTATTAGTGGTAATTCAAGCTTAACTATCAATAACAAGCCTGTTCAAATTGTACAGCAAAATAATTATCCATGGAATGGCCAATTGAACTTCAGTATTACTCCAAAATCTGCTCTTGCATTTAATTTGCTGGTGCGTATTCCGGGTTGGGCGCAAAACAAAGCCATGCCTTCGGATCTATATACGTTCGCCGATGTCTCCGACAAAAAAGTTGAAATCAAAATAAATGGTCAGCTGGTTGAATATAACATGCAAAATGGTTATGCAGTTCTTTCAAGAACATGGAAGAAAGGCGATAGAGTAGAAGTGGATTTGCCAATGGAAGTGCGCAGAGTCATTGCTAATGAAAATGTAAAAGATGATATTGGCAAAGTAGCATTGCAAAGAGGCCCTATCATTTATTGTGCAGAATGGGTTGATAATAATGGCAAGGCGGGTAACATTATCGTTCCTGACAATGCAGTATTCACCACAGAATATAAACCAAATCTTCTCAACGGCATTGTTATAGTTAAAAGTACTGTGTCCGCAGTGGTAGTAAATGATGATGGCAGTATGGTATCAACGGTAAATAAGAAATTCACAGCCATTCCCTATTATGCTTGGGCGCACAGAGGTAAAGGAGAGATGATGGTATGGTTCCCAAAAAAAGTTAAGGATATCGATATAGTTTCCCGATAGAATAAGACTTATAAAATATGATCAATCTTAAAAATCTTGAAGTTTGGTTTGCTACCGGCAGTCAGCATTTATATGGTAAAGAAACATTGAAACAAGTTGCCAAGCATTCAACCATCATTGTAAAATCATTCAATGAAGCTGAAGCAATCCCTGTCAAAATTATTTTCAAACCGGTTTTAAAATCAACAGAAGAGATCTATAATTTATGTCAGGAAGCGAATGTGGCAAAAAATTGCATCGGTATTATTGCTTGGATGCATACTTTTTCTCCCGCTAAAATGTGGATTGGTGGATTAAAGATGTTGCAAAAGCCGTTGTTGCATTTACATACGCAATTCAACAGGGATATTCCATGGAACGAAATTGATATGGATTTCATGAACCTGAACCAATCGGCGCATGGTGACAGAGAGTTTGGTTTTATTATGAGCCGTATGAGGCTAAATAGAAAAGTTGTGGTTGGCCATTGGCAGGATAAGGCTATCATTAGCAAAATAGAAACATGGATAAGGGCAGCTATGGGCTGGCACGATTGGCAACAAGCAAAATTTGTCCGCTTTGGTGATAACATGCGTTATGTTGCGGTGACTGAGGGCGACAAGGTGGAAGCGGAAATAAAATTCGGTTACTCCGTCAACACACATGGGGTTGGCGATCTGATAAAAATGATTGGTGAAGTAAAAGAAGCGGCCATTACCAAACTATGTGATGAGTATGCGGCAAAATATAAATTGAGTTCTTCTTTAAAGAAGTCGAATAATCAACATCAGTCTCTTCGTGAAGCTGCAAAAATTGAAATTGGATTGCGCAGATTTTTACAACAAGGGAATTACAAAGGTTTTACAGATACATTTGAAGATTTGCATGGATTTGTTCAACTGCCAGGAATTGCTGTTCAGCGACTCATGAATGAAGGATATGGTTTTGGTGCTGAAGGCGATTGGAAAACAGCAGCGCTGGTTCGCGCTATGAAGGTAATGGCAAGCGGATTAAAAGGGGGTAACTCTTTTATGGAAGATTATACTTATCATTTTGATCCAAAAAATAAAATGGTGCTGGGTGCTCACATGCTGGAGATCTGTGAAAGCATTGCAGATGGAAAACCATCGTGTGAAATTCATCCGCTAGGGATTGGCGGCAAAGCTGATCCTGTGCGTCTGGTATTTAACGTAGCAGGTGGCACCGCACTAAACGCGTCGGTGGTTGATATGGGCAATCGGTTCAGATTGCTCGTAAACGAAGTGGAAGCGGTGAAACCCGAAAATAATTTGCCTAAGCTTCCTGTAGCAAGAGTTTTATGGAAACCTCATCCCGACATGCAAACGGCTTGTGCTGCCTGGATACTCGCAGGGGGCGCACATCATACTTGTTATAGTCAAAATTTAACTGCAGAGCATTTAGAAGATTTTGCAAGCATGGCTGGCATTGAGTATTTGAGGATCGGTAAGGGAACCGATCTTTACCAATTCAAAAATGAGTTAAGGTGGAATGAAGTGTACTACCAGTTCAACAAGCAATAGGATGAACGGCTCGTTCATTGTAAACTTTTTACTTCTTCTCTTAATCTTCCAGAAATGGTTTATTCTCGCTAGGAATGAATATTATGTTGAATACTTAAATAAAAAAATTGATTAAATAAAAATTTGTCTCCGCTATCTTCGCACCTGCCAACTTTGAATGTATTGATCATCCATTTTATTTGAAATTTAAAATTGTATTCCCATACATGAAACGCTATTGCCTTGCCTTGGATTTAAAAAACGACCTTTCGTTGATCGCAGAGTATGAAGAATGTCATCAAAAAGTATGGCCCGAAATTTTACAAAGCATAAAAGATAGCGGTATCGAACAAATGGAGATTTACCGAATTTTTAACCGTCTGTTTATGATCATGGAAGTAAATGATGATTTTTCTTTTGAAAAAAAAGCTGCCATGGATAATAAAAATAAAAAGGTTCAGGAATGGGAAAACCTAATGTGGAAATATCAGCAGGCTATCCCCGGAAGCAAGCCGGGAGAAAAATGGGTAATGATGAATCAAATTTTTTCTTTGAAATAATAAAATAAAAAGTGTTTAGCCTTACCAATAAAATATCAATCATTACAGGTGGCGGAAGCGGTATTGGAAAAGCCATTGCCAGTCTGTTTGCCAAGCAAGGAAGTGAAGTTCATATTTTAGACCTTGATGAAAATGCAAAAAGAGCAGTTGAGGAAATGAATGAAGCGGGAGGAAAATCTTTTTTTCATCAATGTAATGTAGCGCAACAAGCAGAGGTTAAAACCAATATTGAAGCTATTATTGCAGCGAGCAAGCGTATCGATATTCTCGTAAACAATGCGGGCATTGCTCATGTAGGAACAGTGGAAACAACTTCTGAGGAAGATCTGGTTCGTTTGTTCAATGTGAATGTAAAGGGTATGTACAATTGCCTGCATGAAGTGATCCCTGTGATGAAAAAAAATCAAGGCGGTGTTATTTTAAACCTTGCTTCGATAGCTTATCATGTTGGTATTCCTGATCGATTTGCCTATTCAATGACAAAAGGAGCTGTGGTGGGAATGACCTTATCCGTTGCAAAGGATTATATCGGCTATCATATTCGTTGCAATTCTATTTCACCGGCACGGGTGCATACACCTTTTGTAGATGGATTTCTGCAAAAAAACTTTCCCGGTAAAGAACAAGAGATGTTTGAAAAACTGTCAAAAACCCAACCTATTGGAAGAATGGGGCAACCTGAGGAGATCGCTTATCTTGCGTTATACTTATGCAGCGACGAAGCCTCATTTATTACAGGCTGCGATTACCTGATTGACGGAGGGTTTGTAAAGTTGAATAACTGAATCGGATGATTGCTGAACAAATTATTTTGTACTTCAGATCAAGCACCTTGTCGCTTCTCTTACTCACTTTCGATTATCATTAAAAATGTCTGCGGTTTATATTTATTGATTTAGTTCCATAGCATGATTTATTTTGGATAATGAGCATTTTTGCTTTTTACTAGAAATGATTCGGGGTTGTGCAAAAAAAAAATTGACATTTTTGTCTATTTCTGCTGGTTTATGCGTAATTTTTTGCTGGATTTTGCTGACTATTGAGCCTAATTTCCGTTCACACCGAGACTAACGACGATTTTTCAAACTGCTTAATAACCAATAAAAACTGCTTATTATGAAGAAATCACTGCTTTTAGCATGGATTATTCTTTCTCTTTCCATGCCTTTTTTTGCATTCGGTCAAACCCGCCAAATCACCGGCACGGTGAGTGATGAATTAGGTGCTCCTTTATCATTGGTATCGGTTCTGCAAAAGGGAACAACCAATGGAACAACAACCAATGAAAGAGGAGAATTTACAATCACAGTATCCGGTGCAAGCCCGGTATTAGTTTTTTCGTATGCCGGCAGACAAGCTCGAGAAATTGCGATAGGTACCAACAACAATTACAATGTCAGTCTCAGTTCCAATGGTTCCATGTCCGAGGTAATTGTAACTGCCTTAGGGATACGAAAAGAAAAAAAATCTTTGGGCTACACTGTACAAACCGTCAATGCTGAAGACTTGAATGTAAATCATCAGAACAATGTAGTAAATGCATTGCAGGGCAAAGTTGCTGGTGTTACTATTTCCAGTACAGGAGGTGGCCCGGGACAAGGAGCAAGAATTACAATCAGGGGCATCAATTCTTTAGATCCTGGAAGACCTAATCAGCCTTTATTTATTGTAGATGGAGTTGAAATAGACAATAGTACTTTCACTACAGGAGACAATACAGGCACAAGAGGAATGACAAATCGGGCAGCTGACATAAATCCCGACGATATTGAAAGTATTTCTGTTTTAAGAGGTGGAGCAGCTACTGCTCTTTATGGTATTAGGGCAGCTAACGGTGTTATTTTAATTACAACTAAATCCGGAAAGGCTGGCAAAATTCAAATCAGTTATACCGGTACTTATGGATTTGAAAATGTAAACAAAACTCCCGATGTGCAAGACAAATTTACTCAGGGATATTTAGGTGTGTATGATAAAACAAGCTTCTGGCCTTCATGGGGCCCGACAGTAGAAGCAGCAAAAGCTTTAGATCCCACTCATCCAGATCATATATTCAATAATTTCGAAAGGGCATATCGTACAGGTAATCAAACCAGACACTCTATTAATCTTAGTGGTGGCTCTGAACTCATGCTGCTTGGTGCTTCGTTTTCTTATTCTAACCAAGAAGGTGTCATCCCATTCAGTGATTATAAAAGTTATAACGCCCGGGTAAATGGTACGCTGAACGTCAGTAAAAAAATTAAAGCGGGTGCTTCGTTGAACTTTATTAATGCCGGTGGTTCTAGGGTAAATTCTGATCGCTATGGTGAGCAATTAATTTATTGGTCACCTCGCTGGGATGTGATGGATTATATTAAACCAGATGGCACACAAAAAAATTATGGTGTTGATAATGACAATCCCGTTTTTACATTAGCCACCAACCGTTTTTTTGATAATGTAAACAGGATCATAGCAAATACAAATATCAGTTATGCTCCTACAAATTGGTTGAAATTTTCATATCGTTTTGGCAATGACTTTTATACTGATGCAAGAACGCGTTACGCACCCGGTCCTAAGGGAGTAGTGGGAGAATTAGTCAACACCGATAACGGATTTGGATTTGTTCAAGAGCACAACATAAAAAATAGGGTTATTACCTCAACTTTTATTGCTAATCTGAACCACAGTTTTGCAAAAGATTTTTCCCTCAATCTAAATTTGGGTCATGACCTGATTGATAGAAAATTAAGAAGAGTCAGCACAACAGGAGATACCCTGGTTGTACCTGATTTGTTTTTGCTTCAGAACACAAAGCGTATTCTTGCTTCCAATCTAATTGACGATTACAGAAATTTCGGCGTTTTAGGTGATTTAACATTGGGCTACAAAAATTATCTTTTTTTGAATGTAACTGGCCGTAATGATTTTACCTCTACCTTATCAAAAGATAACAGAAGTTATTTTTATCCTTCAGCCAGTTTGAGTTATGTCTTTAGCGATATGTTTCACATGCCATCATGGATGAGTTATGGTAAGTTCAAGGCTTCTTATGCCAAAATCGCCAAGGATGCTCCTACCTATGCGACCACTACCGGATTTATTTCTGCGGCGCCGATTGGAAATGTGCTGCCATGGACCTATGTGGACAGATTGGGTAATCCACTTCTAAAACCCGAGTTTACAAATACCGTAGAGGCCAGTTTTGAGTTACAGTTCTTGAAGAGCAGGCTTGGATTGGAAATAACTGGTTATATAGCGAATAGTAAAGACCTAATCATACCGGTGAAGATATCCAATACCACAGGCTTTGATGACGCATTCATTAATGCCGGGGAAATAAAAAATAAAGGAATTGAAATAAGTTTGAATGCAATGCCAGTAAGGACAAATGATCTTTCATGGGATTTTACAATCAATTTTTCTTCTAATAAAAATGAAGTGGTAAAATTAAACCAGGGATTAAATGAAATACTTGTTGAATCACAATTTGGTTATATTTCTTCAAATGCCAACATGAAATTAATTCCGGGCTTTGAATACGGAGCTTTATTTGGTAGAACCTATAAACGTTATTATGGTACTAAAGTGGAAGATCCCCTCAGGATCGATTACGATCAGCCTCTGCTGATCGACGCTAATGGATTTCCTATTATTGATACCAAGCAAAAATATTTGGGAAGTACCCAGCCGGATTATATAGCAAGCACTTTACAAACCTTGCGGTACAAACAGTTTTCTTTATCCATTTTGTTAGACACACGACAAGGGCAAATGAAATATAACCAATTTGCCAATTTTATGGCCGCTTTTGGAACAGCAAAATATACAGAGAACAGAACGGAGACAATTGTTTTCGATGGTGTTCTTGCTAATGGAACAAAAAACACGAAACCTGTTTATTTGGGACAAGGAACAGGACCTGATGGAGTTAATTACGGGAATGGCTACTACAGAAATGTATATCGCGGAATTACTGAAAATTTTGTGGAAGATGCTTCCTGGGTAAGACTTCGTTCCCTGTCATTAACTTATTCGATTCCTTCAAGCATATTGATGCGTACAAAAATTCTTAAAGCTGCTAGTGTTTCTTTAACGGGGAATAATCTTTGGCTTTCTACTGATTATTCCGGCTTTGATCCAGAGTCGAGTTCTTTTAATTCCGGTGCAAATTCAGCTGAAGGATTTTCAGGGTTTACTTATCCGGGAGTAAGAAGTTTTCTGGCAACTATAAATATTCAATTTTAAAAAAATAATTATGCAAAATAAATTGTTTTATATCCTTGCGCTTTCATCTGTCATTTTTGGCAGCTGTAAAAAAGGATACCTTGATGTTAATGAAGTAAATCCTAATCAAACTGAGAATCCGCCCATTAATGGTTTATTAGCTTCTGTTACTTATCAGACAGGACTGAATATTTACCGTGCGGGAAATGTTACTTCTTATTATGTTCAGCAACTCGCTTCTCCTAATGCTTCCAGTGGTTCAGATATTTATGATAATGTTGATAGAAGTTCCTTGTGGTTTGTTGTAGCAACGCCAACGAGTGGTAATGCAGGCGGAGGCTTTTATAATACTATCGGTGATATAAGAGTGATGCAGGAAAAAGCAATAGCCAATAATGGCTTTCAACATATTGGGGTGGCCAAAGTATTGGAAGCAATAAATATGAGCACGCTAATTGATTTATTTGGTGATGCTCCGTATACAGAAGCTTTCAATCCTACAGATTTTACTCCCAAGTATGATAAAGCTGAGGATATTTTCAACGCTTGCATAAAGCTATTAGATGAAGCGATTGTAGAATTTAATAAAGCAAATCCTGCTATCAAGCTGGATGCTAGCAGTGATCTTATTCACGGCGGTGTTATTTCAGCATGGATAAAAACGGCAAATGCTTTAAAAGCAAGATTGCTTAACAGGCTGAGTAAAAGATCTTCTTATAGTCCAACAACTATACTTGCTGCTTTAGCCAATGCATATGCTTCAAATAATGATGACGCTCAACTAACCAAATTTACCGGCCGCAGTCCCTGGAACCAGGCAGCCTACAATAATACGCAGTTGTTATTAGATGGTTGGATGAGTGAGCAATTCATAGATCATCTTGATGGAACGACTTATGGCGTTTTTGACCCACGAATCAAATACATAACCGATACAACAAAATTTGGAGATTATAGAGGAACACCTAATGGAAAAGGAAGAATTGGTACGGGAACGAATAAAGAAGAAAGTTATTTATCAGTGAATGGTTTTTATTCCAAGTCAGGTGCTCCTTTATTACTGGTTACTTATGCTGAAATGAAATTTATAGAATCAGAAGCAAGCTTCGCCACTGATAAAACACGTTCTTATAATGCATATTTAGCAGGCATTGCCGCAAACATGGATAAGCTTGGCGTAACCGCAGTAGAAAAAAATACATACCTTGCTAATCCCGCTGTCGCTGTTGGCGTGGCTGCGTTTACAAAAGATCTGATTTTCAAAGAAAAATATACAGCCATGTTTCTTCATCCTGAAGCATGGACAGATGCCCGCAGGTACGATTATAAATACAAAGATTTTACACTGCCTTTTAATGCATTGCTTTCTACTTTTATCAGGAGGGTAGGATATCCGTCTACAGAAACCGATCGTAATGGAGAAAATGTTCCTGCAGTAGCTTCATTAGCAGATAAGCTTTGGTGGGATCAATAATATTTCATAGTAAACTGGCCGCCGGAAGGCGGCCTTGTTTTTTTTAATCAGCATTCCTCCTTCTTTTAAAATGCTCGAAGAAAAATTTGTACCCCGCTGTATAATAATATTACTGCGCAGCCACAAAGCCACATTTATTATGGCTGTGGCTATCTAATTGACGAAGGGTTTTTTAAGTTGAACAATTATAAGAGGGGTCAAATTTTTTCCCAATGCTTCATTTCGCCCCGGATGATAGCAAATAACGGATGCAGGTCAATTTCTCCTTACGCCTAAAAATAGTAGGGTTTTCCTCATGCGTGGATATACGCAAAAACCATTCGTTTTTTATTGCGATACTTACTCTTGTATATAAATTGCTCAATTTTTAATTTTCCGTTTGATCCACCTCTTATGAAAAAACTCTTATCTATATTTTGCTGTGTATTGTATATGCATAGTATTGGAAAGACTTCAGAGTTAAGAATAAGCTCTACAAAACTTTCAGGAGAAAAAGTGCTTGTAAAAGCATTGGCCGCCATTGTAAATAGGGAAGGAAAGAAAAAAACACCTTTCAGGAGGGTCAATTTATGTTCATCAGAATCGCCTTGGGTATAAAGATCATTGCCGCCATTTTAAGAGTAATTTTGTTGCCATTTTTACCGCCGCAAACCGTATATGCGGTTAGCCTGTTTATATCGTGGTGGGTATTTACACTCGCAATAAGTTTCTTTCTACCTAAACATTTCTCTGATTTGATGTTCTTGGAGTAAATTCCAAATTTGAATGGCATCAATGTTAACCATTGCTATATAAGATTATGGATTCTCTATTTTAATAATCCCAGATACCCTTGTTTACATCACCCTTTTCATTTTCGATTTCGTTGCTCTTACACTTTTCTTTCTGTACATTTTCTATAAAATCACTAATCGCATCTGTTAAATAATTTGGTGAAAAACCATAGCCATGTTTTGCTCCTTTAATGAAATATAAATTGTAACGGGCATGATTGTTCTTAAAACGGTGAGCAATGTCAAGAGAACCACACACTGTTTGAAATCTCGCTTCCGGGTGCGAAGAGCGTTCATACGGAATAACTTGATCGTTAACGCTGTGAAAGAGTATTACAGGTATCGTTTGCATTTCCTGTTGTGATATGAGTAAAGTATCAGCAATGCCTCCCCATTGGTTAATGACTCCCTTGATCCTGTATTGATCGTTTAATTCATTACCCGAACGATCAATAGCCCCCAATATTGAATGGATTGAAGGGAATATTAGATCCAGTTCATTTTGGGTAGCGTAAGCCAACTCAAGCGAAGTAACACCACCTGCGCTTTCTCCGCCAATAAATATCCATGAAGTATCGATGGGGTAATTAGCTTCATGATGAACCAGCCAGCGCAAGGCAGCAGCTTCATCTTGCTGTGCCCTGTATGCTGCTTGCGCGATGGCTGACTGAAATTTTTCAGGCGACATATCAAAACCCTGGCGGTATTCGAGGTTAGCAACAACAAAACCTTTTTTAGCAATTTGCTCACAAAATTTTGTAAGGTTTTTTTTTGAGCCGTTTAAAAAAGTGCCTCCGTGCATATATACAATTAAAGGCAGCTTTTTTGTTTTTGAAGGATAAATCAGATCAAGCCTCAAATCCTCCATTTGGTCTTTCCAATTTGGCGCTTTGCCATAAATAATATCTTTTTGGTGTACTAAGTCCTGAGAAAAGGAACTACAGAAAAATAGAAGACAGGCAAAAAAATAAGGATGTTTCATAAGTTAAGTTTGTATCATTAAGGTACAAATTTTTTCATCTGGTGATTGAAAGAAACATAGGTGAAACTGAAGCATTGACAGAATTCTTCGAATAGATAAATTTATTTTTTGATCTCCTTATTCTCCAAATAGCTCAATGCGCCGCTTGGGCATTTTTAACTTGTTGAATGATTTGCTCCGTTGTGGCGCTATCCATGTTTATCCATGGCCTTTTGTGTGGATTAAATACCTCAATCAAGCCTTTCCAGCAACGAGCAGAATGTTGACAAATTTGAGGTTGCCAAATAACAGTTATTTCGCCATTTGTATAAGTTTTTTTTGACATGCAGAGGAATTAAAGCGCTAAGGTACAATTAAGGAGTAAGCCTTATTATTTCGTTAATCATAATGTGATGTCAATAGTTGGACTATTGAAATGACGCCTTTACTTTTTTGTCAACTCGTAATACAGACTGCTGCTGAAATAAATTTTTATACCAATAGCGCAAGCTGTCAATTTGTTTTGAAATGGCTGCAGATCTTTTGTAGAAATAAATGACTTTATAAGTTGGCTCTGTGATAAGTTTATGAGCTTCGGGATCGTACCAATTACCCGTAACATTTATTATGGTACTTCCTTCTTTAAACACCTTACTGATATATTTTTCTTTAAAATCATTCCACTCTGTTTCAGATACTGTACCACCAGAAGGTTTAGATTGACCAAAATAAAGATCGGTTTCAATCATTCGTTGAGGTGAGCAAGAGAAAGTAGTAAAGCAAATTGCCAGTAGCCAGAATCTCATCAAATAAAGATAGAATTCATTGGTATCAAAAATCTCTATCCGCATTAAAGTTTTCCAGCTCATTGGCTACAGAAGTCAAGAAAGTGGCTCCCAAACTTCCATCAATAATTCGGTGGTCGTAGCTCAGGCTTAAATACATCATGTGGCGGATAGCAATACTATCACCATGAGGCGTTTCAATCACTACTGGTCTCTTTTTTATCACACCTACAGCAAGTATAGCTACCTGTGGTTGATTAATAATGGGAGTGCCCATCAGGCTGCCGAAAGAGCCAACATTTGTCAAGGTAAATGTGCCACCTTGTGTATCGTCAGGTCTTAATCTTCCATTTCTTGCATTCTCTGCCAGGTTATTTACTTGCTTCGTTAATCCAACCAAATTCAATTGATCTGCATTTTTTATGATGGGAACGATCAGGTTTCCATTCGGCAGGGCGGTAGCCATGCCTATATTGATATCTTTCTTTACAAGGATCCTGTCGCCTTCAACAGAACTATTGATAAGCGGAAATTTTTTTATGCAGCGAACAACGGCTTCAATGAAAAGAGGAGTAAATGTGATCTTTGTGCCTTCCCTTTTTTCAAATTCATTTTTTATTTTCTCACGCCACATCACAATGTTAGTTACATCAGCTTCAGTAAAACTTGTTACATGAGCACTGGTTTGTTTGCTTCGCACCATGTGCTCTGCGATCAGCTTACGCATGCGATCCATCTCAATAACCTCAACATTGCCGCTATAAGTTGTTAGTGATTGTTGATAATTGGTTTCAGGCTCAGCTCTATTCATAGGAACAACCAACATTTCTTCTTGACCCCTTGACCGTGGCTTGTAGCTCGAAGCTTTTCTTTGACTTACATACTGCAAAATATCTTTCTTCGTCACCCTTCCTTCATTGCCCGTGCCTTGAATATTTTCAAGCTCGGTCATGCTCACGCCTTCGCTGGCGGCAATATTTAAAACAAGCGGTGAATAAAAACGGCCATTACCATTTGATGTTTGCTGCGTTTGCGACAATCTGCCTGAAGCGGACGGCGCTGAAGGCTTAAAGCTTGATGCTGGTGAAGCAGATTCATGTTCTACAGCATATTCTTGTTCCTTGTTCCTTGATCCTTGTTCCTTTTCTTCAACACTTTCTTCCACTTCCGTCTTGATCCTTGCGATAGTGGCTCCAACCGGCACTACATCATTTACATGATATAAAATTTCTTCTACTATGCCCTCGGTTGTGCTTGGCACTTCAGTGTCAACCTTATCTGTGGCAATTTCAAGTACGGTTTCATCCATTTTTACATGATCGCCGGGTTGTTTATGCCATTTCAAAATAGTGGCTTCCATAATGCTTTCGCCCATCTTAGGCATTATCAAATCAACAATAGCCATTGTTTATTGAATATTTAGGTTGAAGATTGAATAATTTATTAATTAGCTTTTGAATTACTGCCCAGCCCTGTGCAGGATTAATCACACTTCAATGTTCAGAATTATTGACGATTGATGTATGACTAATTAGCAAGCAATTCTAATTGGCCAAAGATAGATTTTTCCTCCTAATCCTGGCTCTGAATGAATTTTCTCAGCATATTCAATGCCGTATGTGCTGTTTGTTCAATATTTCGCTGCCTGTCAAACCTGAAAAGAAATTGCTGTGTTTCAATTTTTTTATTGCTGCCTACAGCTATCCATACAGTTCCAACCGGTTTTTCTTCGCTTCCGCCGTCAGGCCCCATAATGCCCGAAGTTGCCAGCGCATAATCGGTTTTTAATTTGTCAAGCACGCCGCTTGCCATTTGTTTCACTGTTTCTTCACTCACAGCGCCTGCCGATTCGATCGTATCATGCGATACATTCAACATGTTTTCCTTTACCGAATTATCATAAGCTACAATAGTGCCTTTGAAAAACAATGAAGCCCCCGCATTCAGAGTAATTAAATGAGCAATATAACCACCGGTACAACTTTCGGCTGTGCCTAAAGTTTGTTTTCTATCTTTTAAGACTTGGGCTACGACTTGTTGAATGGTTTTGTCATCATCAATTACCAACCATTCGCTTATCAATGGTTTTAAAATCTTCGATTCTTCTTCAAGTTCTTTTTCTAATTTATTTTTATCATCACTGATACCGGTTAAGCGAAGCCGAACATTACCATAATGCGGTAAATATGCTAGTTTCAAATGCTGTGGCAATTGATTTTCCCAGTCTTTTATTTTTTCTGCCAAAAAAGATTCACCTATGCCGTAAGTAAGAAAGGTTCGATGAAGGATAAATGACATTTTAAAATGTTGCTTAAGTCGCGGCAGCACTTGTTTTTTCATCAAGCCTTTCATTTCATGAGGAACACCCGGCAATGAAATAAAGATCTTTTTATTTTTTTCAAACCACATTCCCGGCGCCGTTCCTCGATTATTCATTAACACGGTGCAAACATCAGGCACTTCAGCTTGTTTCAAATTTCTTTCTAAAATGGGACCGGGTCTGCGAAACACTTGTTCAAATAAATATTTTACATGGGCCAATACCTGTTCATTCACCACCAGCTTTCCATTAAAATATTTGCAGAGAAGCGGTTTTGTAATATCATCGGCAGTGGGACCAAGGCCGCCAGTTATTAAGATGAGATCAGCTTTATCGCTCTCCTCATCCAGTGTATTCCATATATCATCCCAAACATCGCCAACAGCTACGCGTCGTTTTACCCAAACTCCTATTTTATTTAGCTCTTCAGCCATCCATGCGCTGTTGGTATCAATGGTTTGACCAATCAATAATTCATCACCAATAGTAATAATAGACGCAATAATCATGATTCAGCGATTAAAAGATTAAGACGAAATAAACTAATAACCGCAGAACTATGAAAAAAGTTTTTTCATGAATAAAAATATTTCAAGCGCTGGCTTCCAGTGCTCAAAAATGTATTTCATCAAGACACGTGAGCGGTTGATGTAAATGGTTTCGATAACCTGGCTACTCAGGCTAATTTGGTACTGCAAAAGGAAATTCATTATGTATAGAAGATATTTTTTAGTATTAGTGGCGCTCGTAAATATTGTCCAGGCGTTTGCTCAAAACCCTTTCAAACATTGGACTGATGCTATTGAAATAAGATATAATAGCAAACAACCTGTAATCAACTATATTTTAACTATTGATTCAACCGATACATCTTATTACGAAGTTGAAATGAATATTCGGAATATAGTTGACACGTTTCATGTTGCTATGGCTGCTCATCCCGAGTATGATGACCGTTATTGGAGGTTTGTTGAGAACTTTTATGTTGTTTCAAAACTTGGGAAAGGAAACATATTACGTGAGGACAGCGCCTTATGGAAAATCACAATCAGCGGAGGTGAAGCTTCATTGCACTATCGCATTCACCTTCCAGTGTTGCAGGACGCAATTCGATCCTCATGGAAAGCATTTCTTACACCAACAGGTGGGCTTGTTGGCGGGCCACATTCATTTATGTATTTGGTGGGTGAAACGCTTGCACCTTCTTATGTTACACTAAAGATTCCTGGTTCATGGAAGGCGGTAACAGGATTGCAATCCACATCTGATCCCAATACATTTTTTGCATCTTCAGTTTTCGTTTTAATGGACGATCCAATTTTTATAGGAGAGTTTAAAAGCTGGTCTTTTAAAGTAAATGAAGTGCCGCATCGTGTAACATATTGGCCATTGAAAAGTGCAATAAGCTTTGATTCGGTCAAGTTAGTTTCATCCATTCAAAAATTAGTCGAGCAAACGTCATTGCTTTTTGGAAGACTGCCATATCGGGAATATTCTTTTATGCTGCAAGATGGGGCTGTTGGTTCATTAGAACATAATAATTCGGTTACCGTAGGTGCGCCGGCTTCGCAGCTTGCGAATGATGTGAACGGGATTCTTTTTGAAATAGCGCATGAGTATTTTCATACATGGAATTTGATGCGGATTCACACTGCTGAATATGGAGATGTGAGCTACAAAACTCCACCGCTTTCAAAAGGCCTATGGTTTAGTGAAGGGCTCACTATATTTTATGCCGACCTCTTGATGCGGAGAGCGGGATTGCCGGTTTTTGACTCAACAAGGGTCAAGCATCTTGAAACATTGATCAGAAGATATTTTTCATCTCCGGCGTATTTAAAATTTTCCGCTGAAAAAATAAGCCTTGCCTCCTACGGTCCCATTGGTATGCTTGGTGATTATTCAGGAAGCACTCATCTGCAAGGAGAAGTTTTAGGATCAATGTTTGATTTAATAATTCGGTCTGAATCGAATGGAAGGCTTTCGATGGATGATGTGATGAGAAGGATGATGGAAAAATTTAGTGGAGAAAAAGGTTTTTCATCAAAAGACATTGAACAAGCTATTCATGATGTTTGTGGCTACAATGCTCATCAATTTTTTGTTGATCATGTTTACGGGAGCAAACAAATTGATTTTAATAAATACTTGAAACTGATCGGTCTTGAAATGAGTATAGTGTGGAAAGAAGGATCGTCTGCCGATGGAACAGCTATTCCGGATTTAAGAGTTTATCCCTGGCAAGCGCCAAACGAAAACGTTATCAGAGTTGGTATAACCAATCCTGGCAGCTGCTGGGCAAAGGCTGGCCTGCATACCGGTGATGTGATAAGAACAGTAAATGGAACAACGATAAAGCAGGCAAGGGAATTTCGACAGCTTTTAAGAAATGTAAAGCTTGGTGACACAGTGGTGGTTGAAGTACAGCGAGGGGCAAGCGCATTCAAAGCAAATGTTTTAATTACAAGCTATCAGCAGCCTGAAGTTCATGTGAAAGAATTACTTCAACCTACAGAAAAACAGAAAAGGCTATTGAATCAGTGGGTAAATGGCAAAACTCTCTAAAGCTATTTCAATACTCTGTCGAAAAAATCTTTCATATCATTCCATGATGCTGTATCTGCAGCGCCATTATATCTAATTGGTATATTAAATTTTTCTCCTACAGCCGTTGCATTCGGATTAGTAAATGCATGCACGGCGTGCGGATAGTCTTTAACGCTATAGTCGGCCCCAATAGAATCCATTTGCTTTTTGAATTGCGCCACTTCCTCTGGCTTTACCCAGGGATCATCGGCTCCATGGCAAACCAAAATCTTTGCCCTCAATAAATTTTTATTTGCGGGAGTTCCAATCAGGTTTCCATGAAAGCTTACAACACCTTTCAAATTTTCACCCAATCTTGCCATATTTAAAACTATAGCGCCACCAAAACAATAGCCAATTGCTGCAATATTATTTGTATCAACTTGACTATATGTTTTTAATTTATTCAGAGCTGCATCAAATCTTGCTTTTGCCATTTGCGTGTTTCCATAAATAAGACCTGACAATTTTCCGGCATCGGTTGGATTATCGGCAGTTTTCCCATTACCATATAGATCAAGAGCCATCGCTATATAACCAAGCTCGGCCAGTTTCCTTGCTCGCATTTTCGGGTAATCATTTAACCCCCACCATTCATGTATAACTAATACAGCAGGGCGTTTACCTTCTTTATTGGAATCATACACAACATAGCCGTTCATGGTAGTACTATCGCCGGTATATGTTACATTTTCTTCTTTAAGGTTTGGTGACCTAGCTGTTTCTTTTACAGTTGAATCAGCCGTTGTAGAAGGTGTTGAAGGTTGATTATTACATGCAGCGAGAAGCGCTGTTGTAATAATAAACAAAAAAGCTTTTCTCTGTTTCATGATTAGAGGTTTACAAAATGCAATTTCACAAAAACTTTGCCGCGGTTCAAAACTATTTTCGGACATTTTTGCCCGATAAAGACAGCCGATAATAAAGAACCGATGTAATTGGGCAAATCGAATAAAACAACCTTGAAGTTGCTTAAAATGAAAATGATTTTTTACTTTAGAGAATCGGTGAGCATGAAAATAGCTTTGTCTATATCATTAATTCTTGTTTTTACTTTTGCACAGTACGGCATTATTCTCTCCTATGTATATTGTAAATGGAAGTCAGAGATAAAAGCGACGACTTGTGATTGCGAAAAAAAGCTTGTCACCGATACAAAAAATTCCGACCACTCTGCTCAGCTGATTCTAAAGGACAAATCCCAAGATCCGTATATAAAAACTGATCTAATCCATATCAACAAGTTTTCAAATCAAATGAACAGTTGCTTTGTCAACAACATTTCTTTACTCGCTCAAGGATTTGAATCATCCGTTCTTCGCCCTCCTGCAATTGTTTAATTGCCTAATTCAATGATCTCTCGTAGGCCTTGGCTCTACGGGCATTCTCACATTTTTAAATCATCAATTAATTAATTATGAAAAATAATTTCATACATATCATCATTCTATCCTTATTATTATCGTCATGCGGAACTATGCAGCTAGCCGTTAATACTCCAATCGTCAATCAAAGAGCAAAAGATGCGAAGGGTACGGAAATGCTGCTGGGTCATTGCTCAAGATCATGCTTGTATGAATCGCCATATAAAGAATGGTTTAAAAAAAATTATGCAGACTATACGGTTGATTCAATTGCTGCTGATCAGCTAAAAGTTTTATTGGCAGACAAGACAATTATTGTATTCATGGGAACATGGTGTGGCGATTCGCGGCGTGAAGTGCCAAGATTAATTAAGATACTTGATTATTGCCATGTTCCTGATGAACAGCTTAAGCTCATCATGCTCGATTATCAAGATGGAGCTTACAAACAGAGCCCACAACACGAAGAAAAAGGCAAGCAAATTTTTCGAGTTCCTAATTTAATTATAATGTCGGGCAACAAAGAAATAAGCCGCATTGTTGAATCACCTCGAAAAACCATGGAGAAAGATCTGCTTGATATATTGGCTTCAAAGGATTATCAGCCAAATTATGCTGCCGGGAAATGGTTTTTTGAAAAGCTGGAGAAAGCTAGTTTAAAAAAATTATATAAGGATAGTGCAATGATCACTCAGAAAATAAAACCGCAATTAAAGAATGCTGCCGAGCTAAGCAGCATAGGGTATGTG
>DASYQS010000047.1:0-20927 GCA_036005185.1 Chitinophagaceae bacterium
GCAGGCACAGAAGAAGCACTTACTAATACCATCAAAGTCTATCCTAATCCGGCAAAAGGTCAGATCAATATTAATCTTGGAACTAATCTTCAAAACATAACAAAAATTGTGGTGGTGGATCTTTCAGGAAGAGTAATAGTGCAAATGAACATAGGTAAAATGCAAACTCTTGCTATACCAAGTGGAAGGCTAAAAGCTGGTACTTATATGATCCGCATGCTAGGCGATAAAACACAATCTCAAAAAATAGTTGTTCTATAAATTTTAAATTCAGAAAAACAAGACCCTCAGTCGAGGGTAGCGATGTATCCAAATCCGATAAAAAATGAAATAAATATTTCTCTGGGAATAAATACGCTTCATATAAACAGTATTAACTTGTAGATTTTACAGGAAGGATAGTAAGACAAATTTCTGTGAAAGGACAATCCAATATTGTAATTGATGAAGGCAGATTACGGAGCGGTGTTTATTTTATAAGAATGCGCGGAGATAAAGTGATGACTCAGAAAATTGTCATTGAATAAACACAGTCCATTGTTTCTGTAAAAGGATCCGTTTTTTGCGGATCCTTTTTACTTAAAATCTATGAGATCTTCGCTTTGGCTCTAAATTCACATAACAAAAGCTACTGGCACATTTTATGAAACATATCGGAGAGAATTAAAAAAGATTTTATGGAAGCAACATCAAAAAAATTAGGTATTGCATTGGTTGGACTAGGCATGTACAGTGAAGGACAATTGGCTCCTGCGCTGCAAGAAACAAAGCACTGTTATCTCGCGGGCATAGTCACCGGTTCTAACCTGAAAAAAGAAAAATGGAAAAAGAAATATGGCATTGCGGATAAGAATATTTATGATTATGAGAATTTTGATTCAATAAAAAATAATGATGATATCGACATTATTTATGTGGTGCTTCCTAATTCCATGCATGCTGAATATGTGATACGTGCTGCAAATACAGGCAAGCATGTGATCTGTGAAAAGCCAATGGCTGTAACAGTAGAAGAATGCGATAGGATGATCGAGGCTTGTAAAAAAGCAGGTGTCATGTTATCTATTGGGTATCGTTTGCATTTTGAGCCGTATAATTTAGAAATGGCGAAATTGGCAAATGAAAAAAAGTATGGTGATGTAAGAAAAATAACGGCATCCCATGGATTGAGCAATGCTCAAGGATGGAGGCTTGATAAACAACTGGCAGGTGGTGGCCCGTTAATGGACGTGGGTATTTACTGCGTGAATGCAGGTCGCTATATTACCGGCCTGGAGCCTGTAAGAGTTGAGGCATTTGAAGGGCCAAAGAATAACAAAGAAAAATTTAAAACGGTCGAAGAATCGTTGACATGGAAAATCGAATACCCCAATAGTATTATTGCAGAATGCAGTTGCAGTTATTCGGAATATCAAAATCATTTGCATGTGGATGCTGAAAAAGGATGGTTTGAAATAGCGCCAGCATTTTCTTATGGCGGACTAAAGGGCAAAACATCTGAGGGAGAACTGCAACTTCCTCGCATCAACCAGCAAGCCGCGCAAATGGATGATTTCGCTCTCGCAATTATGAATAACAGGCCAACACCTGTGCCTGGTGAAATGGGAAGACAAGATGTAAAAATTCTTCAGGCCATTTATCGATCTATGGAATCAGGGAAGCCGATAGAAGTTTAGCCAAGCCATTCTTATTTCAACTCAATATTCTCTATCATCACATCCCAATGAGCCAGCAATAATTCAAAACGATGTTGTTCATCCTTCGTTAATTTGTCAGCGTCCGGATATAATTGTTTTTTATAAGGAGCGGTAAGATCAGGATCAAAGGCCAGTTGTGTAGTTTTAAATGTGATAGTGACCTTAAAATCCCAGCGTGTATCCTCTCCACTGTGCAGAATGGGTTTTTCCGCAATTACTTTGATGATATCTCCTTTTTCCTGCGCCTTCTTTAATAAGGGATAGTGATTTTTTTTCCATAGATCAATAAATTCATCGGCAAAGCCCCATTTTACTTTATAATAGTTTTCAATGGTGAATGATTCATCTTTATGAACAGCCTGGCTTTTTGCAGCGAATAGTGCTGTTTCGAATATTACCAGTAAAAGAATATATCTGAATTTGTTTGCAGTTAATGAATGCATAAGATTTGTTTTTAAAAATTTACCTGATCAAGGCAACTGTTCCTTTTAGAAGTTTTGGCTTACCATAATAATCCGTATAAGTCAAGGTGTACACATAAATATCGGTAGGTTGTAAAATATTTTTATATACGCCATTCCAGGAGATCTTATCGCCGCTTCCTTCATATAACTTCTGACCAAATCGATTATAGATTCTCATTGTTATATTTTTAATGAAGTAAGAATAAACAGGCCTGAAAAGATCATTCTTACCATCATTATTAGGTGTAAAAGCATTAGGAATATACACATCATTGCAAGCTGGCTCGAAGTTCATTTTTAATGATTGGGTCATGGAATCCACGATACACTGATCTCCATTCCTTATTTCAATTGAATAATTTCCTTCCGTAAAACCTGTTATCGCCTGACCATTATTATACGAATGATAATTGATGAGAAAATAATATGGAGGTTGACTTCCATTTATGTTCACTTTAATTGTTCCATTACTAATACCTCTGCATGTTGGATCAGTATGCTCAATATTTACGGAAACAGGACTCAGCGTATAAGGTGCAATAACAGCAAAGGTATCCCATTGGCAATCGAAATTATTTTTAATATTGATTTTGTACGTTGCGGGTGAAAGATCTGCAAACTCATTGTTGCTGATAAAATCGCCGTTATTAAGTTGATAAAAATAAGGAGAGTCATTTCCGGTTAGATCTAAATGAATGCTTCCATTATTTGCAAAGCAAACCTGATCTTTTGTTTGTATCCGAATATTTGGTTTAACATCATTGATGTTTTGTATTGAAATGCTGGTGTCGAAATAACAATTAGGACCATTCTTTACCTGCACATAATAATTTCCCGGTGAAAGATTTGAATATTGAAGAGTATGCGTAAAGGGTCCATTATTGATGCTTGAATAAGCGTTAGCCGGGTAAGCGTTCAAATTTATTTTTATCCATCCGTTATCAAGATTGCAATGAGATTGCCTGGCATCAACGGTTTTAACTAATGCGGCAGGTGGAGGAATAGTAAATGTAGTATCGCTTGAACATCTGCCGGAAGGAGCGATGGCGGTAATAGTATGAGTGCCGACAGAAATATCTGAAAAAGATCCTGAGGTGTTTGAAACAGTATTGTCCAATTTGTAAATGATATCGCCCGGTGATGGATAAAAAGAACTGATTTCAACCCCGCCTGTAGTCATAGGAATGCAAGGCGGATAAATGTTTAAATTAGTGATCAAAACATTATCATCATTTCCGTTTTCCGTATTGCTCGCTGCATCATATATTTCCATGGGAAGCGTGCAGATTACCCCCGATACTGTTTTATTTTCTAGATCAAGTTCAACCATTTCCGTATTACTGCCTTTCGAAGCCAGACCGAAAAATCTGCTTTTATTACAACTCCTAGGAAAAGATATTAAACCAAAAAAAGAAAAATTATCAGTATTCATATAATTTGTGCTTGCCGGTGGGTTATTAATATTTATTTCAAAAATTCCTGAAACTGGGCTGTTAGGATTGCGGCCAGCTAAGAGAAGTTTATCTCTATAAAAAGTTAAATCACCTGAACTTTGACAGGGCATAGTGTCTAATAATGTGATCTGATTGGTATAGGGATTATATTTCGATAAACGATTACCTCCGGCCAGATAAAGGATACCGTTTTTATCTACCGTCATTGAATTGGAACCGGGCACTTGTGTCAATAATTCGCAACTTCCGGGAGTACCCAGTTTAAATCGCTTTAATTCTCCGGTCGAGAGTGTATAATAAAGCGTGTCCTTAAACAAGGCCATGTTTAAGATGTTAATTTCGGGACCACACGGGTTGGTTAAGGGAATAAAACTGCAATTACCAGCACCGCCATTCAATTCAAAAATACCGTTAGGAGTATTTACGTAAACGCTTTGACTGTATGAAAAATATCGACTCCAAAAAAGAGATACAATAAAAAGAATAATTGATTTTCTTATCAGCATATTAGTTCTCGGATAGGTTAAGGTAATGGTTTCGACTAGCTTTGCTCCCTTCTATTTAACTTAAGCATATAAATAAATTCAAACAGTCCTAACTTTAGCGGCACAAAAATATTATATGTTAGAATGGAAAGGAATTTTCCCCGCTCTCACCACCCCGTTTACTGACAATGATGAATTAGATCTCGCTGCTTTTGAAAAGAATTTGGACTACCAATTGAATGCAGGCATCCATGGAGTCATTATTGGTGGTTCGTTGGGCGAAGCCAGTACATTAACGGCAAATGAAAAAGAAACGTTAATAAAGTTTGCGTTGAAAAAAATTAATTCCAGGATTCCGGTTGTTTTAAATATTGCGGAAAGTAGTACTGCGGATGCATTGAAGCAAACAAAATTGGCTGAACAATGGAATGTGCAGGGTTTTATGTTGCTACCTCCCATGATATATAAAAGCGATGACAGGGAAACTGTAGAATATCTCAAAGCTATTGCCAATTCAACTGAACTGCCTATCATGATCTACAATAACCCAGTTGATTATAAAATTGAAGTCACACCGGATATGTTTGAAGAATTGATTGAATGTAAAAATATCACAGCAGTAAAAGAAAGTACAAGAGATGTAAGCAATGTCACCAGAATGAAAAATCGTTTTGGTGACCGTTATAAAATTCTTTGCGGTGTGGATACGATTGCTATGGAAGAATTATTGTTGGGCGCTGATGGCTGGCTGGCAGGTTTAGTGAATGCCTTTCCCAATGAAACGGTAGCTATCTATGATTTGGTAAAAATGGGAAAGATTGAAGAGGCCACAAAAATTTATCGTTGGTTTATGCCTTTGCTTGAATTAGATATTCATCCCAAACTTGTACAATATATTAAGCTCGCTGCTGCACAAGCAGGCTTAGGGACAGAAAACGTAAGAGCACCCAGATTAAAACTCGTAGGAGAAGAAAGGGAACGAATTTTGAAGATCATTGATGATGGCTTGAAAACAAGACCTCAGCTTGAAAAACTATTAATTAGTGATTACTGATTATTGCATCGGAATAATAATTAATAATAAGTAATTAAATAATCAATAAATCGATATGTTCAACGATGCTTCAATAGAAGAAATAGAAGTGGTAATGCAACAGGCTTGGAATGCTTTTGCTATCTATAAAAAATTTTCACTAAAGCAGCGGGCCAATTTTATGCATGCCATTGCGAGAGAGATGGAAAATCGTAGTGATGAGTTAGTGAAAACAGCCCACGAAGAAACGCATTTGCCCGAGGCAAGATTGAAAAATGAAATTGCGAGAACTATATTTCAGTTAGACAGCTATGCGGATGCTTGCGAACGAGGTGATTGGCTGGAAGCGAGAATTGATACAGCCAATCCCGATCGCGACCCGCCAAAACCGGATCTGCGAAAAATGCTGGTACCATTGGGGCCTGTTGTTGTTTTTGGCGCAGCTAATTTTCCTTTTGCATATTCTACTGCGGGCGGTGACACCGCTTGTGCATTCGCTGCTGGTTGTCCTGTAATCGTAAAGGCACATCCTGCGCACGCAGGCACAAGTGAAATAGTGACAAGCGCTATTTTAAAAGCTGCAAGTTTTTGCAATATGCCTGCGGGAGTTTTTGCTCACGTGCATGGAACAGGAAATGAAGTAGGGGAGGCATTGGTAAAGCACCCATTCACAAAAGCCGTTGGATTCACTGGTTCATTTTTAGGGGGTAAACAATTATTTGACTGGGCTAATCAACGTAAAGGGCCTATCCCTGTTTTTGCAGAAATGAGCAGCGTGAATCCCGTTTTTTTATTGCCTGAAAAATTACAACAATCTGCCATTGATGTAGCAAAATTATATGCAAGCTCCATTACTCTTGGTGTTGGCCAATTTTGCACCAATCCCGGTTTGATCATTGGAATTGATAATGATGATCTGAAAACATTCATCGAAATATTAGGCGATGAAATAAAAAAAGTAGCACCGGGTGACATGTTGCATGCTGGAATTTTTAAAAATTATGTGGAAAGAAGAGCAAATGCTCTATCACAAGAGAGTGTAGAGACCGTCGCTGCTTCCGAGGTTGAACCTCTATTCAATCAAGCAACGCCCACACTTGCCTCTGCTACTGCACCGGCTTTTATCAATAACCCCATCCTTCATCAGGAGGTATTTGGACCTTATTCCATTGTTATTCGTTGTAAAAACATAGATGAGATGATTGATGTGGCAAAGCATACGGAAGGACAATTGACAGCTACCATTATGGCTACGCAAAATGAAATTCTGGAATACAACGAATTGGTTGAAACGGTAAAAAACATTTGCGGACGATTTATTTTGAATGGCGTTCCGACAGGTGTGGAGGTATGTTTAAGCATGCAGCATGGAGGACCATTTCCTGCTACGACAGATTCACGATTTACTTCCGTTGGTGCTGATGGTATCAAACGTTTTGCCAGACCTATTTGTTACCAAAACTGGCCTGATGAATTGTTGCCTGATGAATTAAAGAATAAAAACCCATTGCGTATTTGGAGAACAGTAAATAATGAACTTCGAAAGGATTAACTAATAACCAGCAACCAGAATGTGGACTTGTCCCAAATGCGGAAGAAGTTTTAAAAGAAAGGATCAACAACATATTTGTACTTTGATCTCAAAGGAAAATTTATTTGCCAAGCGTCCGCCTGAATTAAAAGTTTTGTATGAAAAGATTGTAAAGCAAGTAAAAAAGTTTGGTGAGTATAGAGAAGAGACTGTAAATCCCGATGTGATCTTCTTCAAAACAAAAAGCACTTTTCTTGCGGTCAAGGTAAAAAAAGATCATCTCGATATTGAATTCTTTTTAGATCATTTGGAAGATATACCACCTGTTTCAAAATATTTGCAAACTTCAAAACATAGGGTAGCGCATGTGGTACCAATAGATGACGAACAAGATATTAATGCGCAACTGATAGCGTGGATGAGAAGTTCTTACGAGTTGGTTTCAAAATGAAACTGTTAATTGCCGGTCTTCTTTATAGTGAAGATAAACGAACCAAGCCGTTACAATGATGGCAATAATAAAATAAGCAATCAATACATAATTGATCCATGGAATAAATTGTGAAGCGCCAAACCAATCTCCATAATAATAAATAATCCCAAGAGCATAAATATTCTTCAAACTTTCCCAAAAAATTGCATAAGGGTTTCGATCCATTAATTCGGTATAAGCATACACGGTTAGGAAAACGAAAGCGCCATACATATAAATAAAGCTTCCATTGATTTTATTAATGATTGCAATATTTCCGAACAAGTAGCTGATAAAAAGTAATGTGAATATTATTTGTATCGTGCTCCAAACCTGTAAAGCAGAAGAAGCTTTTGGCGCATATTTATTAAAATGATAAATATCTTCAATTTTATAAATCGGATATTTTTCAACAACATCGACAGGACGATAGCCGGTAGGTTTGAACCAAAGGGTAAGTTTTTCTTTCCAGCTTTTTGTTCGCCATGCATCTTTTATCAACAGCCACAAATGCTGAAAATTTATTTTAATAGGATTCCATGTCTGCGCAGGTCTCGTGATTCCATAAACAGGGGCAACATTCGGCAATTCTTCCTGAAAAGTGCGAAACAGCTTATCCCAAAAAATGAATATCTGCGACAGGTTTTTATCCAAATATTCTTTATTAATGGCATGATGAACACGATGATGGGAAGGCGTAACAATAATCTTTTCTAAAAACCCCATTTTATTAATATGCCTGGTGTGATACCAGAACTGTGCAAACAATTGAAGAGGAGCAACGGTAGCGATCACTTTTGCAGGCACACCGAGCAAAGCTGCCGGTAACAGCAAGAAAGCGAAAACTTTTACAAACTCTGAAATACTTTGCCTCAGTGCACAGGCCAAATTAAATTCCTCGCTGCTATGATGAATAACATGCAGGTTCCAGAAAAGATTAATGTGGTGGCTCCAGCGATGAACCCAATAGCCGGCAAAATCAAGAGCAATAAAAGCGATCACATAGGTCCATAATGTTGATTGAATATGTATCAGTGCAACCCTATTAACTAACCAGCTATAAGTAAGAATAGAAATACTAAGGCCAAGCACATCCTTTGTTACATTGGTAATGCCGCTGCTCAAGCTGCTCACCATATCCATATTGCGAACAGTATCATTGTGCTTATACCAACCATACCATTTTTCAAATAAAACTAAAAACAGAAAAGCTGGCATTGCAATCAGTAGTATCTTTCCGTACGTTTCCATTCAAAACTTAGTACTGTAAAATTAATAAAATATGAAACCGTATTTCACCATACTAATTCTATTTCTAAATTTTTCATACAGTGTTGAGGCTCAGTTTACCACAGGCAGTGAAAAGCTTGCAGCGTTTGCCAAGCAAAAAGTCATGTTACAGCAATCGCCATATAAAAATTTACAATGGAGATTGATCGGTCCTGATAACAGGAGCGGCAGATGTACTGATGTGGCCGGCATAACGGGTAATCCCAATATTATGTACGCAGCTTTTGCTACAGGCGGCTTATGGAAAACAGAAGATGCAGGTAATAATTGGCGACCTTTGTTTGATCAACAAGCTACGTTGTCAATGGGAAATATGGCGTTGGCTCCTTCAAATCCTGATATTATTTATGTAGGTACAGGCGAGGCTAATATTTTTAGAGCGTCATTACCAGGCATCGGGGTCTATAAATCTCTGGATGGAGGGAAAAGCTTTAAGCATATCGGTTTGGAAAATACAGGAACCATTGCAAGAATAATTGTTCACCCAAAAAACCCAAACATAGTTTATGTTGCTGCGAGTGGAAACGAATGGACTTACAATAAAGATCGCGGTGTTTATTTTACAAATGATGGCGGTAAAACATGGAAGAAAATTTTGTATGTAGATGACAAAGCAGGATGTATTGATTTGATAATGGACCCTTCCGATCCTAATATAATTTATGCCAGCATGTGGAATCGCATCCGGCGCCGGTGGAGCGATCCGGTTCCCGAAGAGGGAGATTACATTTACAAAACAACTGACGGAGGAAAAACATGGAGAATCATCAATAAAGGTTTGCCCGATACAAAATTCACGGGGCGAATTGGTTTGGCCCTGTCACATTCCAATCCAAATATTATTTATGCTTTTGTAGATGACCATACAAAAAAACGTGATCCAAGACCTGGCGAAACTGATTCTTATGAAAGACAGGTACAAAAAGTTGTGATTGGCGGAGTGATTTACAGAAGCAGGGATAAAGGAGAAAACTGGGAAAAGATGGGAGAAGTGCATGATTTCTTTCGTCCTTTTTCAGGAACCTACGGATGGGTGTTTGGACAGATCCGCGTTCATCCAAAAAATGAGAACAGAGTATATGCACTAGGTGTATCCAAAGCAGTCTCTGAAGATGGAGGTAAAACTTGGAAGCAATGGAACCCGACAGATACTACGGGAGATTGGACGCATGGCGACAATCATGCTTTGTGGTTTGATGAAGAAAATCCTGAAAGAATAATCATTGGAAATGATGGAGGAGTTATTCTTACGAATAACGGAGGTATAAAATGGGAAAACTTTTTTGACAAAATTCCCACCACTCAATTCTATACGGTTACCTATGATATGGAAACTCCCTTTAATGTTTTTGGTGCTGTACAGGATGAAGGCACTATGACAGGAAATGTGCTGAATGTTTTTGGGAAAACAGATACAACCATTCGAAGATGGCGAATGGCGCCAGGTGGTGAAGGAACGCAGGTGCAAGTCGATCCTCAAAACTCAAATATTGTTTTTTCGAGCAGTTATTATGGTAGATTAATGAAGAGTGATATGAGAAAACCGGACAGTTTGCGCAATCAACGTATTAAAATGTTTTCAGTTGGCGCGATTGATTCTTTGCGCGGAGAATGGTTAGCTGGAACGCTCATTTCAAAATTTGATCACCATATTATTTATCATGGGCTGCAGCATTTATATAAATCAAATGATGGGGGTGAAACTTGGGAGCGCATCAGTGGCGATCTTTCATACAATGACAAAACCAAAATGGGTGTGTACCCTTATTTGATTTATCACCAAGCTATCACTACCATTGCTGAAGGGAATAAGCAAGGGATTGTTTATGCAGGAACAGATGATGGACGTGTTTGGCTAACATTAAATGATGGCAATAGCTGGAAAGAAATTACGGCGGGGCTACCTTCTAATAAACATGTAACAAAAATCACTACTTCAAATTTTAAGGATGCGAGAGTATATGTTGTGTTGAATGATCGGAGGCAAGATAATCACCAAGCTTATATTTATCAATCAGATAACTACGGCAAGAACTGGAAATTGATTTCTACAAGTCTTCCCCTATCACCGGTAAATGTTGTGATTGAAGACCCCGATAAACAAAATGTTTTGTATTGCGGAACTGATATGGGAGCATATATGAGTAAGGATGGGGGCAAGAAGTGGTTTGCTTTAAATGGAAATATGCCGGTTGCTGTTGCAGTGGATGATATATTCATTCATCCGCGAGATAAGAAGCTTGTAGTAGGTACTTATGGAAGAGGAGTTTGGGTAGTTGATTAGCAACTTTGACAAAGTTTTAGACTTTGTCAAAGTTTAAATTTGAAATATGGAACCAAGCCTATCCTATCATATTTTTAATCATGCTAATGGAAGAGAAAATCTTTTTGTTGAGGAACGAAACTATTCTTTCTTTTTAAAAAAACTTTCTGAGCATATTTTGCCAGTATGTCGCATCTATGCTTACTGCTTAATGCAAAATCACTTTCATTTATTTGTACAAATACGGAGTATGGAAGAATTAAAGACGCTATGGAGTAAACCAAAAGATGCGTCACAGTTAACTGAGAAGAAAATTATCTTAAAAACAAGTAAGGCATTTTCAAATCTGTTCAGCAGTTATACACAGGCATTCAATAAGATGTACAAAAGAATGGGAAGCTTATTTATCCCCAGCATGAAAACTGAATTGGTCGAAGGCGATGTTTCTTTTCGAAATGTTGTTAATTATATTCATACTAATCCAATCCATCATCGGTTTGTGAATGAGATAGGAAAATGGAAACATAGTTCTTACAAAATATTTCTTAGTAAAATCGAAACGAAAATTGAAAGGGATCATGTGTTGAAGGTATTTGGAGGGTTAGAGAAATTTATCCATTATCATCAACAGTCCGTGGACTCAAAAATTACATGGATAGATGGATAGAAATAAGCTAAACGAATCTGAGTTGAACCTTGGCAAAGTTGAAAACTTTGCCAAAGTAAGCGTTTTTCATTGTATAGATGCCCACACTTGTGGTAGCCCCGTAAGGCTTGTGAAAGAAGGCGGCCCGAGATTGGAAGGAAAAAATATGAGCGAGAAACGTCAACATTTTCTAAAAGAATATGATTGGATAAGAACCGGGCTTATGTTTGAACCTCGCGGGCATGATATGATGAGTGGAAGTATTTTATATGCTCCGCACGACAAAGAAAATGATATTGCCGTTTTATTTATTGAAACCAGTGGCTGTTTACCCATGTGTGGACATGGAACAATTGGAACAGTTACAATTGCTATTGAAGAAGGATTAATAAAACCAAAAACGGAGGGCATCGTAAGAATGGAAGTTCCCGCGGGGTTGGTAATCGCGGAATATAAAACAGATTCAATGAATAGCCTCGGACTTCAGTCCGGGGAAAAAATAAAATCAGAAAAAATCAAATCTGTAAAATTTACCAATGTTCCATCCTTTCTTCATTCTTCAGAGTTAACGGCAGATTGCCCCGAATTAGGTGAACTCGTTTTTGATGTAGCCTATGGCGGGAATTTTTATGCGATCATTGATTTTCAAAAGAATTTCAAGGGACTTGAAAATTATTCCGCTGATAAGCTGATCGGTTGGGCGAGGGAGCTGCGAAAAAATATTAATATCAAATATCAATTTATTCATCCTGAAGATCCAACTATAAATTATTGTACACATATTTTATGGACAGGTGCTGTACTCGACAATACTTCCACAGCGAGAAATGCTGTATTCTATGGTGATAAAGCCATTGATCGTTCACCATGCGGAACGGGAACCAGCGCAAGGATGGCACAGTGGCATGCAAAAGGCTTTTTGAAAAAGGGGGAAGAATTTATTCATGAAAGCATCATCGGCAGTAAATTTATAGGACGAATTGAAGAAGAATTATCAATAAACGGAAAACCTGCTATTAAACCATCTATTGAAGGCTGGGCAAAGATTTACGGACACAACACAATTACGATTGATAAAGATGATGATCCTTATGCGTGGGGGTTTCAGGTAATCTAGAACCGTGATTTATTAGATTAATTGGATTATGAGGAAATAATTTTTGAAATCGATCCATGCTCTTTTAATTTAGATACATGCTGAATAGCATTACAAAAGCTTGGACATAAAAAATATTTTACTATTTACTACTTCATACGGAAACAATAAACTAAAAACGATAAACTGATTGCCATGTCATCACGAAGAAAATTTTTACAAAATGCTTCGGCACTTGCTGCAGGAGGTTTGGTTTTATCATCTTTCGATAAAAAAACCTTTACCATTTTTAAAAACAGTATTGCTCCGTCAGATCAGATCAATGTGGCTGCCATTGGCATCAACGGAATGGGATGGGCTGATCTGACCGCCATTTTAAAAAATGATGGTGTAAATATCGTTGCCTTGTGCGATGTTGATAAAAATGTACTTGATAAGAGAATGAGCGATTTGGCAAAATTGAATATTGGTACCTCCAAGGTGAAAACCTTTACCGATTACCGAAAAGTATTGGAGCAAAAGGACGTGAATGTGGTGATCATCGGCACTCCCGATCACTGGCATTGTAAGATTATGGTAGATGCTTGTGCTGCTGGAAAAGATGTGTATTGCGAAAAGCCTATCGGTAATTCGATAACAGAATGTGCGGCCATGGTAGCAGCGCAAAAAAAATATAATCGTGTGGTGCAGGTAGGTCAATGGCAGCACAGTAATAAGCATTATCAAGATGCAATGAACTTTGTGCACTCAGGCAAGCTTGGAAATGTGCGGTTGGTAAAAGCTTGGGCTTACCAGGGATGGATGAAACCAGTTCCTGTACAACCTGATAGTAGCCCACCTGCTGGTGTTGATTATGACATGTGGCTAGGACCTGCAAAGAAACGTCCATTCAATCCAAACCGGTTTCATTTTAATTTTCGCTGGTATTGGGACTATGCAGGAGGGCTGATGACTGACTGGGGTGTGCACATGATCGATTATGCATTGCTTGGTTCAAAAGCAGCGGTACCAAAAAGCATTATGGCCAGCGGGGGCAAATTCGCATATCCTGATGACGCAGAAGAAACGCCTGATACATTAACAGCAGTATTTGAGTTTGACGGATTTAATATGCTATGGGAACATGCAACGGGCATCAATGATGGCCCTTATCAACGAGATCATGGTGTAGCATTTATCGGAAATAATGGAACGCTTGTAGTGGATCGTGGTGGCTGGGAGGTAATTCCTGAACGAATAAATGGACAAGATAAGATGCAGGCTGTAGCAAGACAATCTAAAGTAGATGATGGGCTGGTATTGCACGCCAAAAATTTTATTGATGTCGTGCGATCAAGAAAGATAGAAGAACTCAAATGTCCGGTTCAACTTGCCGCACATGTAGCAACAGTTTGCCAAATGGGGAACGTTGCGTTCAGAATAGGAAAAAAGATTTATTGGAATGCCGGTACAAATAAATTTACAGATGCGGACGCCAATAAATATCTTGCGGCGGAATATCATAATGGATACAGTTTACCTAAAGTATGAAAGCCTAATTTAAAAAACGCTTAACTGCATTTGTTGTTCTTTTTTCTATCCAGACCTCAGATGTAAATTGAATTATTGATCAATGAAAAAAATATTTTCATTCCTGTTCTTTATTCATTTCTGTTTGATTTGTTTTTCACAAGTTAATAAGGCGCCTGCATACCCGCTGGTTGTGCATGATCCATATTTCAGCATCTGGAGCTTTACCGATAACCTGAATGAAAGTACTACTAAGCATTGGACAGGAAGGGATCATTCATTGATCGGATTGGTAAATGTTGATGGTAAACTTTACAAATTTTTGGGAGAACCACTTAAAGAATTGAAGCCAATTCTGCCAATCGCTGAATTTCAACCATACAATTGTCAATTCACAGAAACAAAACCTGTGGGAGACTGGACTGCGGTTGAATTTAATGATACGAAATGGCAAATCGGCAAAGGATTATTTGGAACAAAAGAACAAGATCCGCAAACAGTTTGGACCAGCCGGGAAATATGGATCAGGAGAACATTTGATTGGCAAGCAAGACAGGTTAATGAAATGTTGCTTAAGACTAAGTATGATGATAATGTAGAGATCTATCTCAACGGAGAAAAAATATTTAATGCCGGGTGTTGTTCAGCAAATAAGGAGATAGAACTGACAAAAAATGTTCAACAAAAACTTAGAAAAGGAAAGAATGTATTAGCCATGTATTGCGAGAATACGGGAGGACAAGCTTATATTGATGCAGGGATTTATGAGCGACTGCCAACTCAACCCATTCCACAAGCTGTTCAGAGATCTGTGGAGATAACAGCAACACAAACAAAATATGAATTTAACTGCGGCCCAGTTGAACTGTCTCTAAAATTTCTTTCACCATTGTTGATGGATGATCTCGATCTGTATTCAAGGCCTATCAGTTTTGTAACATTCAATGTGAAGGCAAATGATGATAGGCAGCATTATGTGAAATTATTTTTTGATGTATCGGCAGATATCGCAAAAAATAAAAGCTCGCAAGTAGCAGAAGTCAATTTCTACCCAAAGGATGGCATTGCTTTTCAAAAATCCGGCACAAAGGATCAACTGGTATTAAAAAGAAAAGGCGATGATGTGAGAATTGATTGGGGCTATTCATATATGGGCCTAAAACAAGGAAAGGGTATTGAAGTGAACCCCTTAAATAGACAGCCTGATATTTCAGGGCTTTTAAAATTAAAGATTGATTATGGCTTTATAAAAAATGTTCCTCTTGAAAAAACGGCCTTACTTGCTTATGATGATCTTTATTCAATCCGATACTTTGGTCAAAACCTGCAGGCATGGTGGAAGAAGAATTTTTCTTCAGCAGAAGAAATGATAAAAAAATCGCTGGATGAATTTGGGTCAATTGCTGAACGTTGTGACAAGTTTGATAAAGAATTATATAATGATGCGGTTAATGCAGGCGGAGAAACTTATGCCAAACTTTGTGTACTTGCTTATCGACAATCATTAGCCGCACATAAACTGGTTAGAGGTCCAAACAACGAAATCTTATTTCCTCAAAAAGAAAATTTTAGCAATGGCTCTATTTGGACAGTTGATGTAACTTATCCTTCTGCACCGCTGACATTAATTTATAATCCTGCATTGTTGAAAGGAATGGTAGAACCGTTAATGTATTACAGCGAAAGCGGTAAATGGACAAAACCCTTTCCTGCTCATGATTTGGGCACTTACCCTCAGGCAAATGGCCAAACTTATCCAGAAGATATGCCGGTAGAAGAAGCGGGTAACATGATCATACTTACTGCTGCTATTTGCAAGGCTGAAAATAAAACCGATTTTGCAAACAAACATTGGGATGTGTTGAGTAAATGGGTTCTGTTCTTGGTAAATGATGGCTTTGATCCCGCTAATCAATTATGCACTGATGATTTTGCAGGACATCTTGCGCGTAATGTGAACTTGTCAATGAAAGCAATTGTGGGCATTGCAGCATATGCACAGATAGCCAAGAACCTTGGCAGAACAACAGAAGCGGAGAAATATCATAACATTGCTGCAGATTATGCGAATCGTTGGATGCAAATGGCCGATGATGGCGATCATTACTCACTAACATTCGATAAAAAAGGAACTTGGAGCCAGAAATATAATCTGGTCTGGGACAAGCTGCTTGGTTTACATCTTTTTCCTCAATCAGTTTACAATAAGGAAATAAAATATTATTTGACCAAACAAAATGAATTTGGATTACCCTTGGACAGCCGAAGAACTTATACAAAAAGCGACTGGATAATGTGGACGGCCACATTGGCTAATGATCAAAATGACTTTGAGGCATTGATAAAACCTGTTTTCAAATTTGCAACTGAAACTCCCAGCCGAGTTCCTTTGACCGACTGGCATGAAACCATAAACGGCAAACAAGTAGGATTTCAGGCGAGGAGTGTGGTGGGAGGATATTTTATAAAAATGCTAGAGAATAAATGGAAGGAATAGTCAATGAAACAATTTATTTTATTTTCGCAGGCCTATTAAAAGACAAATCACAACACTTATTAAAAAACTCGGGAGGATTTTCTGAGCAGGGGCATTAAAAGCGAATGAAACTATGAGTAAAGTAGCGATCATAGGCGGCGGAGTGATCGGATTATGCTCCGCCTATTATCTTAACAAAGAAGGATGGGAAGTAACTGTAATTGACCGCAATAACATTACTGACGGATGTTCCTTTGGCAATATGGGTTATATTTCACCAAGCCATTTTATTCCTCTTGCTTCTCCGGGTATCGTAAAACAAGGATTGAAATGGATGCTTAGCTCTTCTTCTCCTTTTTATATCAAGCCAAGATTAAACTTGGATCTTCTTCGCTGGGGAACAACATTCTGGAAAAATTCAACAGTAGAAAAAGTAAAAGAGAATATTCCGCATCTTAATAATTTATTGCAACTGAGCCGTCACTTGATGAATGATTTTAAAAAAGAGTTCAATGGTTCATTTGAAATGATCGAAAAAGGATGCTGGACACTTTATAAAAATGAAAACACAGGTGATCACGAAAAACATTTAACTGAGCAAGCAGAGGGCTTGGGCTTGAAAACAAGAATTTGTTCAGCGCAACAAGTACAGGACCTTGAACCGGAAGTGGAAATAGATGTTGCAGGTGGGGTATTATGGCTGGATGATTGCCATTTGGACTCTGGTAAATTCATGAAAACATTACACAGCCACTTACAAAAAGCCGGAGTAAAATTTTTGTTGGATGAAGAAGTAGTAGGGTTTGAAAAGATCAATGGAAAAATTCGTTCAGTAATTACCAACAAGAGAAAAGTTGAAGCTGAAGAAATAATTATTGCCAATGGCTCATGGATGCCGATTGTTGCAAAATTGGCCGGTATTCATTTATTGATGCAACCAGGGAAGGGGTACAGTGTTGTTTATCCAAACATGGAAAAAAACTTGCACCATCCATCAATACTAATCGAGGCACGTACTGCAATGACGCCGATTGATCGATGGTTGAGAATTGGCGGTACCATGGAATTGAGCGGACATAGTGAAACCATTTTACCAAAAAGAGTAATGGCTATTTATGAAACTGTAAAAAAATATTTTCCCAATTTAAATATTCCACAACCTCAACCCGAAAAGGCTTGGTTCGGCTACCGGCCGGTGACACCTGACGGATTACCCTATATTGGAAAGCATGGAAAATATTCCAATCTTACATTTGCCGGCGGTCATGCTATGTTGGGTTTATCAGCCGCAGCGGCTACGGGAAAATTAATTGAAGAGATATTGAATCATAAAAAAACAACTATTGACCTCTCGGCTTTCCGTGTGGAACGATTTTCATAAATTATCTTTTTCAATTTGTTGGTAACTTTATTTAAATACCCAAGATGGCTTCGAGGTAAAGTAACGTTAATTTTGAAATGAGGTTTTAAGAGCAACTCAAGTCTTTCTATTTTTACTTTGTATGGATTATATATCTACACGATTACCTTATAGACAAACCAACTATTTTACTAAAATAATTTTGGATTATTTAGATCATGCCGAAGGTTTGAAATCATTTTATGCTCATCCGCCGTCCTTGCAAGGAATACAAAAAGCAATAAACAGCAGACAAAACTTTTCGACAAACAGAAAGATTCTCGCGGAAGAGTTAAAAAAGCAATATGCAGATGCTAACACTGCCGAAGCGATTCATAAAAATATAGAAGCCCTGCTTTCAGAAAATAGTTTTACCATCACAACAGCACATCAGCCAAATATTTTCACCGGGCCGCTATACTTTATTTACAAGATCATTCATGCCATTCGGCTAGCCGAGTATTGCAAGTCTTCATTGCCGCAATACAATTTTATTCCCGTTTATTACATGGGCTCTGAAGATGCAGATCTTGATGAATTGGGACAAATTTATCTTGGCGGACAAAAAATAGAATGGAAAACAAACCAAACAGGTGCAGTTGGAAGAATGAAAGTGGATAAAGAATTTATTAAACTGATCGAGCTGATAAGCGGTCAATTAGCCGTTTTGTCTTTTGGAAATGAAATAATTTCTCTTGTAAAAAATTGTTATCAAGAAGGAGTAAGGATACAGGATGCAACTTTCAAATTAGTAAATGCCTTGTTTGGTGAGTTTGGCTTAATTGTTCTTATTCCTGACAAGGCCGCTTTAAAAAAACGGGCAGCTAAGATTTTTGAAGATGATTTATTGCATGAAACACCTTCAGTAATTGTAGAGCAAACGGCTGGCAAGCTACAAGCTGCGGGCTACAAGCTGCAAGCCAATCCAAGAGAGATTAATTTGTTTTATTTGGAAGAGGGGATGAGGGAGAGAATAGTTAAAAAGAATACAGAATACAGAATACAGAATTCAGAATTGAAGTTTACTCAAAAAGGATTATTAGAAGAATTAAGCGATCATCCTGAACGTTTCAGCCCCAATGTCATTTTACGCGGAATATACCAGGAAACTATTTTGCCAAACATTGTTTACATAGGAGGAGGAGGTGAAATCGCTTATTGGCTGCAATTAAAAGATATGTTTGAGCATTATAAAGTTCCTTATCCTGTATTATTGCTGCGCAATTCATTTTTAGTTGTTGAAAAAAAATGGCAGGAAAAATTAAATAAACTTGGATTTACTGCGGAAGACTTCTTTTTACCTGAACAGGAATTAATGAATAAGCTGGTTGCCAGAGAAACAAAGAATGAAATAAAACTAAATGGCAATTTCACTGAGGCTGAGCAGTTATATGAATCTTTAAAAAAACAAGTGGTGACAATAGATACCACCCTGGCTCAGCATGTTGAAGCCTTGAAAACGCAGTCCATTTATCGCCTGCGCGAATTGGAGAAGAAAATGCTGAGAGCAGAAAAACGAAAATTTACCGACCAACAAAGACAGATTCATACCTTCAAGGAAGGCCTATTCCCCAAAAATGGCTTACAGGAAAGAATTGAAAACTTTATGTATTACTATGCAAGATGGGGAAGGAGTTTTATTCAACAACTTTGTCAGCATTCACTGAGTTTGGAGCAAGAGTTTGTAATATTATTTGAAAAATAATTTTTTATACGGCTCGGCCACTGTTTATATCTAAGACAAAATCTTTCCAACCACCGGGCGGATCCCATTCACCACTTCCATAAATTTTTTTATCATCAAATTCTGAGATGTAAACTCCATCAATTCCAAGAGACTCGTTCTTCCAGATTATTTTTCCTTTATCATCAAAACAATAAATTGCTCCTGCATCGGCTACAAATAGTCTATTATTGTTTATATATAAATGTCCAAAATAGCCGTGTAGCTCTAGCCTCAAAATATTGAAATTGTGAATAAGATCATATAGATATAAGAAGTCATAATGACCAACCGCTAATAGATTATTAAAAAGTACTGCTTCTTTATAAGGTCCACTTGAAACCAAGTGTTTTATTTCAAATACTTTTTCGATGGTATCATTTTCCTTTAGTAACAGGTATTCGTGATTTGGCTGGTTCATTGAGTCGGGTCCTGAAATAACAATAGGGTTATGAGAATATTCCTGCGGAAGCTTTTCAGTAAAAGCAAATAATATTTCTGAATTTGAGTAAGACATCCAACATAGTATTTTTAATCAAGCTTATTTTCCGACGGTATTTACTTTTTTATTTTCATTTTAAATAATGTGCTGCTGCCGTCATCATTATCGGCTGCCAATGCCAGATAAATAAAATCTTTTGCCTCAGAGGTTACACAAACAGATTCAATTTTCTGACCCTTAAACCGAGAATCGATCGATTCCAGATCGATAACTTCATCGGTCTTGATGATCTTACTTTTGTTTTTTTCTGAAATTTTTTTTATGATCCACAAATAACTTTTGCCGATAGTTCCATCTTCATGAGCACTTCTTGTGTCCTCAGTAGAAACAGTAAGAATTAATTGATCACTTTGAGTTGCATAAGCCAAGCCTGAAACTCCTTTAAAACTAGCACTATCACTATTTTCACCAACCAGGCAGATAGTAATATTATAATTCTTTTCCCAAAATTTTTCAGAAAGAAAAATAAGATGGTTGTTTGGATAGCTTTTATTGCCGCGATTTGATAAAATGAGAAAGTGTGGTATAAAACAAGCGCCTTCAATATTTATTTCCTTTACTCCGGAAAGCTTAATTTCTGTATATAAAGATTCAAGTGGAAAACTGTCTTTAACTTTTGTCTTTAATGAATATCTCCAACCTGTATTTCTAGGTGGCAGCGAGCCTGAGCCAAATAAAAATAACACTGGGCTACTACCGCCTTTATATAACGCTTCAGCTTCCAGATCATGCTTAATATTTTTGGGAATTCTTTTTCCTGGATAAGAATAAAAAGGTATTGAATCTTTAATGACAAGGTTGCTATCGAGTACTAACATATTGTTTGCATCATCGCCCATTATAAAAAACTGTCCGTCGAGATATTCAATTGCAGAGGCGGAAGGATA
>DASYQS010000048.1:0-38288 GCA_036005185.1 Chitinophagaceae bacterium
TATAGCCATGACAAACAAAGAAATTTTACATGCCGATTTACTCGATATTTTATTCGAGAATCGCAACAAAGCTTATGGGGCTTATGCACTCAGAAAAAATTATAATCATCGGCTGCAATGGGCGTTAGGAATTTCATTGAGCCTTGTTTTGTTTTTATCATTCGCTTTTTCAACGAAACAAAAAGCTTATGGAAGACCAGTCTTTAATGAGAGAGAGTTAACTGTTGTTACTGATGATCCAGAAAAAATCAAACCCAAAGAGCCTGAAACTACTAAACCAAAGGAACAACCAAGAATGGCAGAAATAAAATCGACAGACCAAATAAAAATTGTAAATGATAACGAAAAAACTGATGTACCCGATCAAGATGACATAAACAAAGCAATAGTATCAAATCAAACAATCGATGGCTTACCATCAGATGGAACGGCACAAATTAGTAACAATGCAACCAATGATAATGAAAATAATAAACCACCTATTGAAACAATAGTGGAAAAAAAACCTAGTTATGATGCACACTTCCCAGGCGGCAAAGAAGCCTTTGCAAATTTTTTACAGAAATATCTCACGACGCCAGGAGATTTGGAACCAGAAGAAAAGAAGACAGTGTTGGTCCGTTTTATGGTTGACTCAGACGGCTCTATTTCGGAAACTAAAATTGTACAAAGTGGGGGAGATATTTATGATAGAGAAGTAATTCGTGTATTACGCAAAATGCCTAAGTGGATCCCTGCTATGCAAAATGGCATAAATGTGACTACCTGGTTTACTCAACCGGTAACTTTTATCGGCATTGAACAGTAAAATTTTTTAATTTGCTACCCTCTGAAAATGGAAATGTATGGCAAATGATTATGAAGATAGACGAAGAAAGACAAATATCTTTTTACATTCCGTGTATGATTATACAATGGGAGTTCTTTGGCTTTGCTTAGGGGGTTTTTTTCTGCTGTATAAAAAGTTTGGCATAGAACTGAATGTTGATCCGGTGCTGACTACCATATTTGGAGTGTCGGCCATTTTGTATGGCGGGTTCAGGATATACAGGGGAATCAGAAAAAATTATTGACGAAATTAGGCTTATGTCTCAATGTATTTATACCAGCAGAACGTTTGTATGTTTAATTAGTTTATTTTTTTTATTAAATAGTTGCGGAAATTATAGCGAGGAAGTGCAAAAGGACACCCTTGAATCAGGCACCATCTATATAAGCGTTGATGAATCGTTCAAGCCTGTTATCGATTCCGAGATTCAGGTGTTTCAATCACAGCATAAGGAGGCTAAGATCATTCCGCTTTATAAGCCCGAAGCTGAGTGTATCAAAGATTTTGCCGTCGATAGCATCAGAATGGTGATCATTACAAGGAAATTTACGGAACAGGAAGAAAACTTTATGGTTGATTCTTTTAAACTGGCACCCAAAAGTTTGGTGATTGCAAAAGATGCTATTGCCGTTATCGTAAATCCATCCTCCCCAGATTCTTTGTTCACAATGGGCGAGGTAAGACAAATACTTACGGGGAGATTTAAGAAAAATTTAATCCCCATATTTGACGGAACCCATGCAACCAGTACGGTTCGTTTTATCATCGATTCTGTATTGCATGGCGATACTCTGACACCCAAAACAATGGCAGCTAAAAGCAGCGAAGGTGTTATTGATTATGTCTCAAAAAACCCTAATACGGTCGGTTTTATAGGTATAAGCTGGATAGGAAATCATGAGGACACCCTGCAACAAAGTTTTTTGAAAAAGGTGAAAATGGCCAGCCTGGAAAGCACGGATATACCGGGCAGTTATTTAGTAGCATGGCAGGCTAATATTTATGCAGGCCGATACCCGATGATCAGGGATTTGGTTTATATTTTGAAAGAAAAATATGTTGGCTTGGGTAAGGGATTTGCCAATTTTCTAAGTGGTGAGCAGGGGCAATTGATCTTTAAAAGAGCATATTTGTTGCCAGCCATAATGAATTTTAATATCAGGGACGTAAAATTGAACGAATAAAATATATTTACAATCTTAAAAAGTGAAATAGAATATGAAAATGATGAAAACCACGATCACGATGTTAATGGCTTGCTTATTAAGCATGGCCGGCATAAAAGCACAATCCATACAGGAAGGTATTAATCACCTGTATGCAGAAAGATATAAAAGCGCAAAAGAAACATTTGAAAAACTGGCAGCAACAAATCCTAATAATCTGGAGGCGCAATATTGGTTAGGTCAAAGCTATATTGCGATGAATGACATAAAGTCTGCAAGAGACCTATATTCAAAAACACTTCAGGCCAATGGCAATGCACCTTTGATATTAGTAGGAATGGGGCATGTAGAATTAATTGAGGGCAAAAAAGATGAGGCTCGCCAGCGGTTTGAGACAGCTATTAATTTAAGTACCGGAAAAAAAGGTGCCGACGTTAGTGTTTTAAATGCTATTGGCCGTGCGAATGTGGATGCTAAAGAAGGCGATGTTGCGTATGCTATCGATAAATTAAAATTAGCGGCAACCAAGGACTCGAAAAATGCAGATGTTTTTTTAAATCTTGGCGATGCCTATCGCAAAGCTCATGAAGGAGGTCAGGCCGTAGTAAATTATGATTTAGCAACTTCTGCTAATCAAAGTATGGCTAGAGCAGTATTCAGAAAAGGAATGATCTATTACACACAAAGGAACTGGGAATTATTTGAACAATTTATGAAACAGGCAATAAGCCTAGACCCAAAATTTGCTCCTGCATACTATCAATTATATTATTATTATCTCGGAAAGCGCGATTTTAATACTGCCGCGGAGTATGCCAGTAAGTTTATTGCCAATACCGAGCAGGACCCACAAAATGATTACCTGCGCATACAAACCCTTTGGGCCCAGAAAAAATATGATGAGGCTATTTCCGGAGCTAAATCTTTGATGAATGCTGCTGGTCAGCAGACGAAGGCCAGAGTATATAAATTATTGGCTGATGCCTATGTGAGTAAAGGAGACACTGCAGGAGCTAAACAATATATTGATGAATATTTTACCAAGGCAAAAGAAGATGAAATTAATCCAACAGACTATATTTTAAGAGGACAGGTTTATGGAGCTACAACTGGTGATGATAAAATAGTCTTTGATAGTTATGTAAAAGCAGCTCAAATGGATTCCGACTATTCCGATAAAATGGATCTCATAACAAAAGCAATTACTCTTTTTGAAACAAAGAAAAAATGGTGCCCTGCGGCAGAAATGCGTATTGTACAATCCAAATCAAGAAAAACTCCATTGCCTACTGATCCATTTTTTATCGGTTTGCGTTTTTATCAATGCGGATCTTATCAAAGGGCCGACAGTGCTTTAAAAGCATACATAGCATTGGCGCCCGATACATTGTTTGGTCATTATTACAGGGCTAAAACCATGTTTGCGCTTGACACAACGATGAGCGTAGAACCTTATGCATCTGCCATGGTACAGGAATATCAAAAAACTCTTGAGCTAGCTCAAATGGATAAAGTAAAATTTAAAAACCAGGCCGTTGAGTCAAGTAAATTGCTGGCTGGGTATTATAACAACATCAAGAAAAATAAAGATTCAGCCATTGTTTATCTGCAAAAAGGACTTGAATTCGATCCTACTAATACATCTATTCAGGAACTTATTGATTATTTAAAGAAGACACCCAGTCGTCCAACAAGAACGGGTAACACTCCTGGTAATAAACCTACAGGTGCGATTAAATCAGGTGCTTCTGCGATCAAATCTTCAGCAGTAAAAACAAAAACGGGGTCTGTTCCAAAAGCGTAATCGTGGTTTTCTATTCATAAAGTCCTCTGCCGAAAGGTGGGGGATTTTTTCTGGTTACCGGTTTACTAGTTGCTGGTAAAAAGCCTAAATCAAATTCAACTTCAAACTACCACCCTGTTCACTTTGACCAGAAACCAGCAACAAGCAACCAGAAACAAGATTCCTTTTCTCCTTTAATTGCTTCGCCTTATTTTTGCGGACTGTGGATTCATTCATGATCTATTTACTTCAGGCGAATTTAAATACCAACACTTCCGGCTCTTATCTGCCTGTGGCCATTCAGATAATTTTTGCCGTTGGGCTTGTTGCTGTGCTGATGCTGGTAACACATTTATTAGGGCCGAAAAGAAAAACTACTGATAAATTAGAAAACTTTGCCAGCGGTATTGAATCGCATGGTGATGCAAGACAGCCTATGGCTATTAAATATTTTTTAGTAGCTATATTATTTGTGCTATTTGATGTGGAGGTGATTTTCTTTTATCCTTATGCGGTAAATTTTAAAGGTCTTGGTTGGAGCGGTTTTTGGGCTGTTATGATATTTGTAGGTTTCTTTTTATGCGGATTTATATACATAATCAAGAAAGGCGCATTGAAATGGGAAGATTGAAACCCCTGTCCCCTAAAGGGGGACTTAGGTCGAACTTCCTTCTGTTAATATTGTTCTTTATTCGAAGGTTCTTTAATCAACAAAATTCTTAATTATCACTCATTAATCAGAGTGTATATAAACTCCCCTTTTGGGGATGGGGGTTTTTATGGATCGTCCGGTATCATATAACATACATCCGAAGCCTTTAGAAAAGGATATCAGTATGGCAGAAATGCCTGAGGGTACGATGGGTGAAGGTTTTTTTGCTACTTCACTCGATAAGGTAGTAGGGCTTGCAAGAAAAAATTCTATATGGCCATTGCCCTTTGCAACCTCTTGTTGCGGCATTGAGTTCATGGCTACAATGGGCTCACATTATGACCTTGCACGATTTGGAAGTGAGCGTGTAGGCTTTTCACCGCGGCAATGTGATCTGTTGATGGTAATGGGAACTATTGCCAAAAAAATGGGGCCTGTGGTAAAGCAAGTTTATTTGCAAATGGCCGAGCCGCGTTGGGTAATGGCTGTAGGAGCTTGTGCTTGCAGCGGTGGAATTTTTGACAGCTACAGTGTGCTGCAAGGAATTGACCAGGTGGTGCCGGTTGACGTTTATGTGCCTGGTTGCCCCCCAAGGCCAGAAGCGATTATTGATGGCATTATACGCATTCAAGATTTAGTGGGAAAAGAAAGCTTGAGAAGAAGAAATGGTCAACAATATAAAGGATTGTTGGAAAGCTACGGAATACAATAGAAAGTAAAAAGGCAAAATTAAAAATTGGTGTTTTGACTTTTTACTTTTTACTTTTTATTTTTTTATGGCAGTAACCAACGAATACATAAAGCAACGCCTTATTGAAAAATTTGGAGAGCAGGTGAGCAACTTTACCGAACCCTATAGCATGCTTACATTTGAAGCGCCCAAAGAAATAAACCTGAAGGTGCTTAATTTTTTATATGATGATCAGGAGCTAAAATTTAAATTCCTTACCACACTTTGCGCAGTGCATTATCCTGATCAGAAAGGAAGAGAACTTGCTATCGTATATCACCTGCATAATTTGGAAGATAATATTCGCATAAGATTTAAGATTTACACAGATATTAATACGCCGGACATCTATACGGCAACTGGTTTATTTTCCGCTGCCAATTGGCTCGAAAGAGAAACTTATGATTTTTATGGAGTAAATTTTGTCGGACATCCAAATCTTAAACGCATATTGAATGTAGAGGAAATGGATTATTTCCCTATGCGAAAAGAATATCCGCTAGAGGATTCAACACGAATTGACAAGGATGATGAAATGTTTGGAAGAGGTGGGACACTTGGATATGGTACGGAAAAAACAGATCATGGAACATTGGCTGAAGCAGAGAAGAATGATGAAGGCAAACCTGTTTTATAGATATTGTACAAATAATTTAAAAAATAAAAGATAAAAACTAAAAACTAAAAGAATTGATGTAGTATAAGAGTCTGCCTAAGGCGGAACAGAAGCCAACTAGAATTACAAAAAGCATGGTAACAAAAAAATGTCAACAATAACCGATCAACATATTCGCTTACCGGAAGGGAGTATTGAAAAAACTACAACGACGCTCAATCTTGGACCTACTCATCCTGCTACGCATGGTGTTATGCAAAATATTCTTGAATTAGATGGCGAAAGAATTGTTTCTGCTGAACAAACCATAGGATATATTCATCGTGCATTCGAAAAAATCGCTGAACGTAAACCGTTGTATCATATCACTCCACTAACAGACCGCATGAACTATTGTTCTGCTCCGATCAATAACATGGGCTGGCATACTACCTGCGAAAAATTGCTTGGCATCAAGACGCCCAAGCGTGTTGATTATTTACGGGTAATTATTATGGAGCTGGCAAGAATTGGCGATCATCTTATTTGCAATTCAATTGTTGGTGTTGACAGTGGCGCTTATACCGGTTTTTTATACTTAATGCAATACCGTGAGCTTATTTATGAAATTTGGGAAGAAGTTTGCGGCTCACGCTTAACGACGAATATTGGTCGCATTGGCGGTTTTGAAAGAAATTTTAATGACATCGCATTTCAAAAGCTTGAAAAGTTTTTAAAGGAATATCCAAGAGTATTGAAGGAGTTTGAAAATCTGTTCGTACGCAACCGAATTTTTATGGATCGTACGATAGGCGTTGGCCCTATCAGCGCCGAACGGGCGTTGAATTATGGATTTACAGGTCCTAATCTTCGCGCTGCAGGAGTTGATTATGATGTTCGTGTGCACAGTCCATATTGCAGTTATGAAGATTTTGATTTTAAAGTTCCGGTAGGTACAACAGGTGATTGTTATGATCGCTTCCTTGTTCGTGGAGAAGAGATGTGGCAATCCTTAAGCATCATCGAACAAGCTTATCAAAAAGTACAAGAATTTAAGGGAGCGGAAGCTGAAATTTATCATGCTGATGTGCCCGAATATTATTTGCCTCCGAAGGAAGATGTATATACAAAGATGGAAGCGCTGATCTGGCATTTTAAAATTATTATGGGCGAAATTGATATGCCGGCAGGCGAGGTATATCATTCAGTGGAAGGGGGAAATGGTGAGCTAGGTTTTTATTTGATCAGTGATGGAGGAAGATGTCCATACCGGCTGCATTTCCGCAGACCTTGCTTTATTTATTACCAGGCATTTGAAGAAATGGTAAAAGGTCAGATGTTGAGTGATGCAATTATATTATTGAGCAGCTTGAATTTAATTGCAGGAGAAATGGATAGTTAAACCCCTGTCCCCTTAGAGGGGGAACTTAGGTGGCATCTAATAACTTGAAGTTCTTTATAAATAGAATTGAATTTGTGTAGCAGCATTATTGCTACTATGTCTGTTGCAGTTTACCCGGAGTAATGCAAAGGGAACACTTCAACGCTAGGATAATGATTAATTAAAAAACGCTTTGATAAAACAAAGTGTACAAAAGCCCTTTAGGGGTTTGGGGTATGGTAAAATTTTCTGACGATAAATTAAAAGAGGTAAACCGGATCGTTTCCTTTTATCCTGAAGGAAAACAAAAGAGTGCTATTTTGCCTGTGCTTCATTTGGCGCAGCAAGAATTTGGCGGCTGGCTCGATGTGCCTGTCATGGATTATGTTGCTTCTTTATTAAAAATTGAACCGATAGAAGTATATGAAGTGGCCACCTTTTACAGCATGTATAATTTAAAACCCGTGGGTAGATATGTGTTTGAAGTTTGTCAAACCGGTCCTTGTATGTTGAATGGTAGCGACCAGATTATTAAGTATATCGGTGAAACACTCGGAATCAAGCCAGGTGAAACAACAAGTGATGGAATGTTCACATTGAAAACCGTTGAATGCCTGGGCGCTTGCGGATACGCTCCGATGATGCAGTTTGGAAAATTTTATCGTGAATACCTAACGAAGGAAAAGGTGGACAAGATCATTGATGAATGCAGGCAAAATGCAGTAAGAAATAATTGACCAATGAAAAAAATACTTATCTCTATTTTATTGCTGAGTGTAATTACGGCAAATGCACAAAGCAAAAATGAAAAGGCGCTCGTTGAACGAACTTATTTACTAAGTCGCACGGTCTTTGGAACAAAAGACAGCCTTACATTGGAAGATCTTTTTGCCAAGCCAGCAACTTATGGCCATTCTCATGGCAATATTCAAACGAGAGAACAGGCCATCAATGGCATATATCACAATCAATCCACTTATACGGATACGACTGTTAGCAATATGTCTGTGATCTTTGCCGATGATGATATGGCCATTGTGAGGCATGTTTTTAAAGCAAAGGAAACAGCCAAAGATGGAAAAGTAACACCATTAAATCTTGGATTGATGCTGGTGTGGGTAAAAGAAAAAGGAAAATGGAAATTATTTGGAAGACAGGCTGTGCCTTTACAATAAATTGAATGCGTTTTACTCTTACAATATCTTTGTTTTTTACGTGCTTGATCGTTGTTGCGCAGGTTGACAGTATTTCACTAAAACAAGCCATGTCAAATCTTGACAAAGCATTAGTGAACAAAGATGAAAAAGCATTGACACAATTGCTGCATGACAATGTAAGCTATGGTCATTCCAATGGTTGGGTGCAGAATAAAACGGAAATCATCAGCGACCTGAAAAGTGGAAAGCTTGTTTATGATAAAATTGAAAATACAAGTGTAACGATTGTCGCTATTAACAACGATTGGGCAACTGTAAGAACAAATACAAATGCTAATGGGAAAAGTTTGACTATACCTGCATTTGAATTAAAGCTGCATGTGTTACAAGTTTGGTTGAAAACAAAACAAGGTTGGCAATTGTTAGCTAGGCAGAGTACGAAATTGTAGATTATATGGCAAGAAAACTTTTATTAGATAAAATAAATATTGAGAACATCAGGCTTTACGATGTGTATCGCCAGCATGGCGGTTATGCGTCTGTGGAAAAGGCTTTGAAGACAATGAGTCCCGATCAGGTTACTGAAGAAGTAAAAAAAAGCGGACTTCGCGGTCGTGGAGGTGCAGGATTTCCAACAGGAATGAAATGGGGTTTCTTGGCGAAGCCAGAAGGTGTGCCTCGTTATTTGGTTTGCAATGCAGATGAATCAGAACCTGGAACATTCAAGGATCGTTATTTAATGGAGTTTATTCCTCATTTGCTGATAGAAGGATTGATCGTTTCATCTTATGCAATTGGCAGTAACCGCACTTATATCTATATACGTGGAGAGTTTGCATGGATCGTTGACATTTTAGAACAAGCTATCGCAGAAGCAAAAAATAATGGTTGGCTTGGTCAAAATATTTTAGGGAGCGGATTTAATTGTGAGATCTACGTTCATCGTGGTGCCGGTGCTTATATCTGTGGCGAAGAAACTGCATTGATTGAATCACTGGAAGGAAAACGCGGCTATCCACGGATCAAGCCGCCATTCCCTGCAGTAAAAGGTTTGTGGGATTGTCCTACAGTAGTAAATAATGTAGAAACGTTGGCGGCAGTAGTTCCAGTTATCAACAATAGTGCTGATGATTATGCAAAAATTGGGATCGGAAAGTCTACAGGAACAAAACTGATCTCTGCTTGCGGCAATATCAAAAAACCAGGTGTCTATGAAATTGAAATGAACATTTCTGTTGAAGAATTTATTTACAGTGATGAATATTGTGGTGGTATTCCCAATGGCCGCCAGCTAAAAGCTAGCATTCCCGGAGGTTCATCTGTGCCTATTCTTCCAGCAAATCTGTTATTAAAAACTGCTAAGGGTGAAACACGAATGATGACCTATGAAGGTCTATCTGATGGAGGATTTCAAACTGGTTCGATGATGGGCTCGGGAGGATTCATTGTGTTGGATGAAGATCAATGTGTGGTTCGACATACCTTGACATTGGCCAGATTTTATCGTCACGAAAGTTGTGGGCAATGTTCGCCTTGCAGAGAAGGCACAGGCTGGATGGAAAAAATCTTAAACAATATTGAATATGGAAGAGGAAAGATGAGCGATATAGATTTGTTATGGGATATACAAAGCAAGATTGAAGGAAATACGATTTGCCCGTTAGGTGATGCAGCAGCCTGGCCTGTTGCAGCAGCGATAAGACATTTCAGGGATGAGTTTGAATGGCATGTAACAAATCCTGATGATGCCTTAAGGAGAAATTATGGCTTAGCAAACTATGCCAGTACTTCCTTAGTGTAAAGTCAAAAGGAAAAAGTCAAAAATAAAAGCCATTATGGAACAAGAGCTTGAAAGTTTTGAACTAAGGGAAGAAGAAAAACCATACAATATAAGGCATCGATGTTATTATTTTTCAAAGGAAATCATACTGTTTGTTAAACGTTGTAAATATCATCAGGTTTATGGTTCTTTGTTTGATCAACTAATAAGAAGTGCAACGTCTATCGGCGCTAACATTGTTGAGGGAAAAGCAGGCAGTTCAAAAAAAGACTGGAAAAATTTTTTTGTAATTGCGTTGAAATCAGCCAATGAAACAAAATACTGGCTGTGTTTAATCAGAGATACCATGGAAACTGAAATAACGAAAATCGCAGAGCTTTTAAAAGAAGCAGAAGAAATTTCAAATATTATTGCAAGAATCATTCTTAACGCAGAAAATCAGGAATAAACTTTTTTGAATTTTTAATTTTGACTTTTGAATTTGTATAATGCCCGAAGACAAAAAATTATTTAAAGTAACAATCGACAACATCACTATCGAAGTGGAACAGGGAACAACTGTGCTTCAGGCTGCACGAAAAATTGGTGGTGATGTAGTGCCGCCTGTCATGTGCTATTACAGTAAGCTCAAAGGCAGCGGTGGTAAATGCCGTACTTGCTTGGTAAGAATAGCAGCCGGTTCAACGGCTGATCCGAGACCAATGCCTAAATTGGTTGCAAGCTGCAGAACCAATGTAATGGATGGAATGGTGGTAGAAAGCATGACGAATAATACGGTGCTGGAGGCAAGAAAAGCTGTCGTGGAATTCTTGTTGATCAATCATCCGCTTGATTGCCCAGTGTGTGACCAAGCCGGTGAATGCGATCTGCAAGATTTGAGCTATGATCATGGCCGAGAAGGAACGAGATACGAATTTAAAAGACGAACTTTTGAGAGGCATGACTTAGGCCCTTACATTCAACTACACATGACAAGGTGTATTCTTTGTTTTCGTTGTGTATTTGCTGCTGATCAGTTAACAAATAAACGAATACATGGAATTTTAGACCGGGGTGATCATTCTGAAATTGCTACCTACATCGAAAAATCTTTGGATAATGATTTTATAGGAAATGTAATTGATGTTTGCCCGGTTGGTGCATTAACGGACAGAACATTCCGCTTTAAAAATCGTGTATGGTTTACAAAGCCAGTTGATGCGCATCGCGGTTGTCCAAAATGCAGCGGCAAGGTTCGCTTGTGGATGCGTGGTGATGAAGTGTTGAGAGTAACTGCGAGAAAAGATCAGTGGGGTGAAGTAGAAGATTGGATTTGTAATGAATGCCGCTTTGAAAAAAAGAAAGTGAGTGATTGGGTAATTGAAGGGCCAACCAAAGTGAACCGACATTCAGTGATTTCAGCAGGGCATTATGTAGGTGTAAAAAAACCACATGAAGCTTTGCCTGATGTAATGGGGGGAAGAAAGCCAAAATTGGTTTTTGATATTCATACCGTGAGCGATGTAAATCCTCCGGAAGTTGACTTGGCCGAATTACCTGGTCCTGCAACTAGTGAAACTTTTGACGGTAATCCAAATTCATATGGAAAAAATGTAACTGATGTGAAGATTGGAGTTGGACCTAATACAGAAGGAACTGATTCGACAAATCTGAATACGCCTTAATCAATTAAAAGTCAAAATGCAAAAAATAGGAAGGATGAGACTTTTTGACTTTTACATTTTAAATTTTATATGTATCTACTCGCTATAGATTGGTGGTATATTTTAGAAAAATTTTTGCTGGTAGGTTTTATTGTAACCTTATCTCTGCTGGTTGCCATGTACACTACCTACGCAGAAAGGAAGATTGCAGCATTTTTACAGGATCGCAGGGGACCGAACCGAGCGGGAATTTTTGGCATTCTTCAGCCGTTGGCTGATGGAGGTAAATTATTTTTTAAAGAAGAAATTATTCCGCTCGCTTCTTCAAAATTTTTATTTGTTCTTGGCCCTTCACTGGCTATGGTTACTGCTATGCTAACAAGCGCCGTTATTCCCTGGAGCACACCTCTTCAAATCAATGGGCGTGAGGTGCCGTTGCAAATCACCGATGTAAATATTGGCATACTTTACATTTTTGGTGTGGTGAGTTTAGGCGTGTATGGAATTATGATTGGCGGATGGGCCTCTAATAATAAATTTTCTTTGCTCGCTGCTGTTCGCGGCGCTTCGCAGATGATCTCTTATGAATTATCGATGGGTCTGGCTTTGATTGCATTGCTGATGCTTACGGGATCCCTGCAAATGAGTGTAATAGTAGATGATCAATTACATGGAGGATTGGGCGGTTTTTTGAGCTGGCATGTTTGGAGACAACCCTTGGGGTTTATAATATTTTTTATTTGTGCTTTAGCTGAATGCAACCGAACGCCATTTGATTTACCTGAAGCAGAGAATGAATTGAATTTTGGTTATCATCAGGAGTATTCATCTATGAAGCTCGGCCTTTATTTATTTGCTGAATATGTAAACATGTTTATCAGCGGCACGGTGATGGCTACATTGTTTTTTGGTGGGTACGATATTCCTTTTGTAAATGAAGCAAGCTGGGGCTTGTCGCCAAATGTTTTGGCCTTACTTGGATTTGCGACGCTTTTGGCTAAATCATTTTTCTTTTTGTTTGTATTTATTTGGATAAGATGGACGATTCCGCGTTTCCGTTACGACCAATTGATGAATCTGGGATGGAAAAAATTAATTCCGCTAGCTTTAATCAATATGGTAGCAACGGCAGTGGTGATGTTGCTTAAATAGGTTAGTATTATGTTTAAATTTTTTAAAAAACACAAATTGGCATTTGACATTGCCTCAACCATAGTGGCAGCCTTAGCTTCATTTTTTGAGTGGGTATGATTTCTTTACTGCTGAACAAAGCTGGCGTTGGCTACCAGGTTCTTTTTTCGCAGTTTGGGCAATAGTCAAAATTTTTGATGTGGTTGAGGATTTACAAAAAGGAACTGCTGTCACAACCATGGAAAATTAAATGTGAGTGAGTAAGAGAAAAGGTGATATTGTCGTTAGAAATACTTCACTCATCAATATATTTGCGAAATTTTAAAGAGCACAGCTTGTAGCTGACGGCTCAAAGCTTTTATATGTTAACTCAAAGAGCAAAACAAGTGGATCGCAGGCCGATGAATGTATGGGAGAAATTGTATTTGCCTGCCGTGCTGAAAGGGATGTTTATTACATTAGGTCATTTATTTAAAAAGAAAGCAACGATACAGTATCCCGAACAAAAAAGGAGTTTTCCAAAAGTGTTTCGTGGCCTTCAAGTGTTAAATCGTGATGAAGAGGGTCGGGAGCGTTGTACAGCCTGCGGCTTGTGTGCAGTGGCTTGTCCGGCAGAGGCGATTACAATGGAAGCAGCAGAAAGACAGCCAGGCGAGGAACATTTGTACCGCGAAGAAAAATATGCAGCTAAATATGAGATCAACATGCTGCGCTGTATTTTTTGCGGATTTTGCGAGGAGGCATGTCCGAAAGATGCCATCTATTTATCGGAGACTTTTACTCCGGCAAATTATTCCAGAGCAGGGTTTATTTATAAAAAAGAAGATCTGCTGATTCCAGATCCTAAAGAAGATCCGGAAGGATATCAAGAAGCGTTGGGACATAGAGCTAAAAAAATTATTAATTAGTAATTATTAATTAATAATTGCTTAGAGAAAAATGAATATAACACAAATACTATTTTGGTTTTTATCTGCACTAACTGTTTTTAGCGCATTAATGGTAGTTGTGAGTAAGAATCCTGTATTCAGTGTGCTATGGCTCATCTTTACTTTTTTTTGCATTTCAGGGCACTACATTCTATTAAACGCTCAATTTCTTTTTATTGTAAATATTATTGTGTATGCCGGTGCCATTATGGTGCTTTTTTTATTTGTGATCATGCTGATGAATTTAAATAAAAGCTCCGAGCCAAAAAAACATCGCTGGCTCAGAATGGCTGGAGTTGTAGCGGGTGGATGTTTGCTGCTGGTATTTGTTGCTGCGTTAAAAAATATTGACATAAAAAAACAAATAGCTGAAACAAACACCGGTGATATCGGACTGATACAAAATCTTGGAAAAGCTTTATTCAGCGATTACGTAGTGCCTTTTGAAATAAGCAGTATTTTATTTTTAAGTGCTATGGTGGGGGCAGTAGTGATTGGAAAGAAAGAATGACCCCCTGTCCTCCCTAAAGGGGGACTCAGGTTGGGCATTTTCCTTTTATCAATAAGTTCTTTTAATGTGAAGTGATTTGTTTGTTTCCGTCAGAAGTGGAATGATTAGGCTTTTGTTGTGTTGCATATGCTGACGCTTTGGTAGGTATTCTGATATTCATCGTCGGAAGACATATAAGGTTCAGTTCGCTAATCTAAATGAATATTTAAATTATTTGAGTATTAAAAGTCCCCTTTAGGGGGTTTGGGGGTATGCCTATAAACTATTACATATTTCTATCTATCACTTTGTTTGTGATAGGAATTGTGGGAGTGCTTACACGTCGCAATGCCATTATCATTTTTATGTGCATTGAATTAATGTTGAATGCTGTGAACTTATTGCTGGTGGCCTTTTCAAAAATGCATCATTTAGCAAAGGCGGCTACTGACGCAACGGCAGGGATAGACGGACAACTATTCGTTTTCTTTATCATGGTAGTAGCTGCGGCAGAAGTAAGCGTGGGTTTGGCAATTATAGTCATGATGTACAGAAATATTCATTCAGTAGATGTGAATTTTTTGAACAGGTTGAAGCACTAAAGCCGTCTCAACCTTTCCGAAAGGAGGGTATGGCTTTTTGTGATTAAAAATGATAAATAAAAATAAAACTTCAAAAGCCTTTCGCCAGTTGGCGGAGAGGTTTGGAGGGGCTTTATGAACAACGTTTTGCAAATAGTTTGGCTTATTCCATTTCTTCCCTTGCTTGGTTTTCTGATCAACGGCTTAGGACGGAAAATTTTATCCAAGTCGCTAATTAGTGTAGTTGGTTGTGGAGTAGTGCTCGTATCTTTTTTAATAAGCATTTGGGTTTTTCTTCAGGTTAAAAATGGCAACGTGCATGTGGCCAATTATTTTGATTTTATTTCTGTTCATTCCTTGCGTGTTCCCTTTGCCTTCCAGATAGATCAGTTATCAGCTATTTTTTTATTAATCATTACCGGCGTTGGTTTTCTCATTCATGTGTATTCTACTTCATACATGCATGAAGAAGCTACGGAGCATTTTGGAAGATATTTTTCCTATCTCAATCTTTTTATTTTTTCCATGCTTTTGCTGGTAATGGGAGCTAACTATATCATTATGTTCATAGGTTGGGAAGGTGTGGGGCTATGTTCTTATTTGCTGATTGGCTATTGGTTTAAAAATACTGAATACAATAAAGCAGCAAATAAAGCCTTTGTGATGAACCGAATTGGAGATCTTGGTTTCTTGATTGCTATATTCTGGATCATTTCGAAAACAGGAAATACAAACTTTTCGGACGTATTTTCAACCACATCGAATTTTACTTCAGCCGATATTACAGCAATTACTTTATTATTATTTGTAGGCGCTACAGGCAAGAGTGCCCAGATACCACTATACACCTGGCTGCCTGATGCAATGGCGGGACCTACGCCCGTATCGGCACTTATTCATGCTGCTACCATGGTAACGGCAGGCATTTATATGATTGCCAGAAGCAATGCTTTATATTCTTTGTCGCCGCTATCGCAAAATGTTGTAGCAATTGTTGGACTCGCTACAGCTATCCTTGCAGCAACCATTGCTCTCAAACAAAATGATATTAAAAAAGTCTTGGCTTATTCAACGGTAAGTCAGCTAGGTTACATGTTTCTTGCGTTGGGCGTAGGCGCTTATTCTGCTGGTGTATTTCATGTAATGACACATGCCTTCTTTAAAGCATTATTATTTCTTGCAGCAGGCAGCGTCATTCATGCTATAGGTGGCGAACAGGATATTCGCAAAATGGGCGGATTGAATAAGTTAAAAATTACTTCGATCACTTTTTTGATCGGTTGTATTGCTATTTCTGGTGTGCCGCCCTTCTCAGGTTTCTTTTCAAAAGATGCGATACTATTAGCTGCATATGAACACAATAAAATATTATATGCTGTGGCTTTATTTGGCGCCATGCTTACTGCTTACTATATGTTCCGTTTGTTTGTCATCACTTTTACAGGAAAATTCAGGGGAATGGAAGAACAAGAACAGCATTTGCATGAAAGCCCTGCCCCGATTACGATTGTGCTCATTATTCTCGCGATATTGTCTGTTATCGGGGGCATTGTTGGTATTCCGGATGTATTTATGAAGGGCGGAGATAAATTAACTCAATTTCTATCTCCCGTGATTCCTGTAAAAGAAGGCATAGCTATTTCTTCTTCAACAGAATTATCATTGATGGCTTTATCAACTGTTTTGGTTTTGGGTGCTATTATAGCTGCATGGTTACGTTTTCGAAAATATAATTTTCAACCTTCGAAAGGCATTGGTAAAATACTCGAGAACAAATGGTACGTGGATGAATTTTATGACGCGATCATTGTAAGGCCTTTGAGTAAGCTGAGCGAGATATTAGATGAAGCGCTGGAGAAATCTGGTATTGACGCGCTAGTAAATGGAGTTGGAAAAGCTGTGCAATATGGAGGCCGGCAATTAAGATGGTTGCAAAGTGGGCAAGTAGGAAGTTATATATTACTGATGGTAGTAAGCATGGTGTTGTTTTTTGTGCTGCAGTTCTTTTTGAGAAAATAGTGAAATGTAAATTGCGATTCGCAGTTGTGAATTGGCAGTTGTGAATTGTGAGTCAGAAGTTTTAAAAATCGATCATTGATCATTGACAATTCACAACTAACCCAAAATTTTTAGATTCTGTTCAGGATAAACTTATGATTCCAGTTTTATTAATAGTAATTCCTTTGTTCGGTGGCTTGGCCTCCTTCTTTTTAAAAAATGAGAAAGCCGTCCGCCCATGGGCTTTATTTTTTTCATTTAGTACGCTGGCTTTTTCAATTCTTGGTCTAACCATTTTAAAAAATAATTCATGGCTGCAATATCAGGTTAGCTGGATCAGTAACCTGAATACTAGCTTTTCAGTTAAGCTTGATGGAATGGGCCAAATACTTTGTTTGCTGAATGCCGTTGCATATCCGTTAGTATTTATCTCAACTTGGAAGACCAATTATAAAAAGGCAAATAATTTTTTTGCGTTAATGCTGTTGATGCAAGCAGGGTTAATGGGAGTGTTTGTGGCCATGGATGCGTTGCTGTTTTATTTCTTCTGGGAACTAGCGCTTATACCAGCTTATTTTCTTTGTTCACAATGGGGAGGCGAAAGAAGAATTGCTGTAACCTTTAAATTTTTTATTTACACATTTACCGGTTCTATATTGATGCTGGTTGCCATTATATATATCTATCTACAAACTTCCAATCATTCTTTCGACATTTCAGCTTTTTACAATGCAACTATAAATGACAAATCACAAGGATGGCTATTCTGGCTCATGTTTGTTGCCTTTGCGATCAAAATGCCTATATGGCCCTTGCATACCTGGCAACCCGATACGTATGAACAATCGCCTACTGCTGTTACGATGATATTAAGCGGTGTGATGGTAAAAATGGGTGTGCTCGGCATGATACGCTGGTTGATGCCTGTTTTTCCCCTGGCTTTTTATCAATGGGGAGATCGGGTGACATGGCTTTCAATTATCGGAATGGTCTATGCTTCTCTAATCGCAATCCGGCAAAACGATCTTAAGCGATTAGTAGCGTATTCATCGATAGCACATATCGGCCTTATGTGTGCAGCCCTTTTTGCCGAAACACAAAGTGGTATGCAAGGGGTAATGATCCAAATGTTCAATCACGGAATTAATATAATCGGCTTATGGATCATTATTGAATTTATAGAGAGAGAATTTGGAACTCGAAAAATTTCTGATCTTGGCGGATTAGCACAACAATCGCCAGCCATGGCTTTTTTGCTTGTTGTGGTTGCTTTAGCTAATATCGGGTTGCCATTAACCAATGGATTTATTGGTGAGTTTCTTATGTTCAATGGAATTTTCGCCTCGACTGTTACAAAATTCTATCTGCCGTTCACGGCGGTTGCGGGTATTACTATCATCTTTGCGGCCGTCTATATGTTAAATATGATCAGAAAAGTTTTTTATGGAGAGACTAATTCATTAGCAGCGGCGGGTTATTCACTTCGCGTAAATGAAAAAATGGCCTTGGCAATTATTGTTGTATTTGTATTTGTGATTGGCCTGTATCCAAAAATATTTTTGAATATAACACAGGAAACGTCAGAATTTATTTTGCAAAAGGTTGATGTGAGCAAATTTTTTAAAAGGTAATCGATAAGTTCGATGAATGCATTATTATTAACGGCTGTATTGGGAGTTGTCATGATGTTCAGCAGTTTTTTGCTGAGCAAGAAATCCATTATACGAAATCTCGCTATTTTAGGATTAGCATCAGTGTTAGTGGTAAATATTCTTGAAATGTCGGGAATCATTTTCTTTAAGATTGATACAAAAGGCATGATTTTCTTTGACAGGTTTGCTCTTTTATTCAACACAATTGTTTTTGCCAGTACTCTTATTTATTTTCTCTTATCATCACGGGACATGGAAAAAGTGGGTACCAATTATGGTGAATATTTTGCCCTGATATTTTTTATACTTTGCGGCATCACTCTTTCCTCGTCTTTTCGTTCTTTATTGATATTATTTCTTGGAATTGAAATTATTTCCATCCCCCTCTATATTTTAACAGGTAGTGATAAAAAGAATCTGAAAAGTAATGAAGCTTCCTTAAAATATTTTCTGCTCGGAGCATTTTCAACCGGACTCATGCTCATGGGAATTGCGCTCATTTATGGATCCACCGGAACATTTAGCACAGTAGATGCAACTACAAGCGGATCACCTACCTCCGCTTTATTTATTGCGGGAATGCTGTTGCTTATGTTTTCTATGGCTTTCAAAGTATCGGCAGCACCTTTTCATTTTTGGACGCCCGATGTTTACGATGGAGCGCCTACCGTTTTTACTTCATTTATGGCAACTATCGTTAAAGTTGCCGCTTTCATTGCGTTTATTCGATTGTTTAGCGATGAGTTTGGAAATATACAACCAAGGTGGCAATTGCTCATTGCGCTGATCACAGCTGTTACTTTGTTTATTGGAAATATCACTGCCGTGTTCCAACAAAGTGTAAAAAGAATGCTTGCCTATTCCAGTATTTCGCAGGCAGGATTTATGATGATGGCTATTTATGCAATGAATGCTGATGCCAAAGAAGGATTGCTGTTATATAGTGCTGCTTATTGTCTTGCTACGATTGGAATTTTTGCGGTACTTATTAAATTAAAGGATTACAGTTTCGAAGGCTTTAACGCATTTTCAAAGCAACAACCTTTGCTAGCTGCAACAACAACTATTTTTTTATTATCTCTTGCAGGCATTCCTTTAACAGCAGGGTTTTTGTCTAAATTTTACATGCTTAGAGCGGCTGCAATGACGGGCAAGTATCTGTGGCTGGTGATCTTTGCTGTATTGATGGCGGTAGTGAGTATATATTATTATTTCAGAGTTATTCAGGCTATGTATTTCAAAGAAGGCAATGGGCAAACTGTTGAAGCGAGTATCGGGTTTAAATGGAGCCTTATTTTACTTGCCGCCATTATTATTATTCTTGGAATCTTTCCGAATTTGCTTATCTACTGGCTTTATTTTTAATGATCCTTTCTGATCTCTTGTTTCAATAATAAAATCATAGGGCTTTTCGCTAGTTGTCTTTAAATTGCATGGGGAGATGCAATGAACATAAGTGATATTTTTTCGCTTGCCTATCGCACAGTTCGAACGAATAAGCTTCGAACAGGGATAACCGTGGGAATAATTGCTTTAGGCATCTTTGCTATTATCGGCATCAATACAGGCATTAGGGCTATCCAACAAAAGCTCTCAGAAAGTTTTTCTACAATGGGCGCAAATGGTTTTACCATTCGGTTCAAGGAACGGCAAATACATTTTGGAGGTGGGGGGCAGTCAAATCTTAAAGTAGCTAAAAAAGGAAAGAGAAAAGAAAAGACTTCGAGTTTAGGTAAGCCCATCACTATTGAACAAGCAGATGAATTCAGACGGTTTTACACATTTCCCGCTACGACAGGCGTTTCCGTTTTTGTCAATAGAAATACGATCGTTTCTTATGACACTAAAAAAACAACACCAAATGTGCTATTGCTTGGCGCTGATGAAAATTATCTTTTGCTAAACGGATTTAAACTTTCTGCCGGAAGAAACTTTAATCAAACCGATGTGCAGAGTGCCAGGAATGTATGCCTTCTCGGGCACGATGTAGCCAACAAATTATTTAAAGATAATATCAGTAAGGCTGTTAATGCAATCATTCGGGTAAATGATATTCCATATCGGGTTTTAGGTGTGCTGGCAAGCAGAGGCTCCTCATTTGGATTTAGTCGCGATAACCTTGTAATACTAGGCTATAAAAACATTGACCGAAATTTTACGAACAATGTAAGCACCTATACAATCGCAGTAATGACGGATGATATTAAGAAAGTGAGCGAGGCTATGGGTGAGGCAGAAGGAACATTCAGAGCCATTCGTAAATTAAATACGATAGAAGAAAATAATTTTGTTCTCGACAGAAATGATGCAATTGCCGAAAGGGCTATGAATAGTCTTCGCTTTATAACTATTTCTATCTCAGCAATTGGTTTTATCACTTTAATTGGTGCTGCTATTGGACTTATGAATATCATGTTGGTAGCTGTAAATGAACGAACCCGTGAGGTGGGTTTGATCAAAGCGATTGGTGGCAGAAGTAATGCTATCAGAGTTCAATTTCTTTTTGAAGCCATCATCATCAGTTTAATTGGAGCAGCCTTTGGAATTATTTTAGGGATCATTGGCGGCAATCTCGTTGCACTTTTATTTAAAACAAGTTTTTTAATACCATGGGATTGGGTTTTAGCGGGTATTTTTATTTGCGTTCTTGTAGGCCTTTTAGCCGGCCTTTACCCAGCTTTAAAAGCTGGGAGGTTAAATCCGATTGAAGCCTTGCGTTATGAATAAGATTGATTTTTTTGGGCAGGTTTGAACTTGCCGCGTTTAAAAAAATCATTAACTTGACCATCTTCACAAAAAATAGAAGGCTCTATTTGTGTAATTAAAACATTTTTTCATTAGAATTGTGACCCGTAAAATTTAAATCGTTATTTCTAAATTTAAAAACACTAAAAATTACGATCATGGCTGAGACTAAACCGACTGCAACTGCATCAGTTAAGGCTACATCTGTTCAGGCAAAAAAAAGCAGTAATGCTATTTCCTGGCTTGCTCCCATTATTTGCATCATTGCCGGTTATTGTATCTGGCGTTTTATTTTTGGTAACCCCGATGGCTTTAAAACCCCTGCACAAGGAATGTTTTGGCCAAAACACAAAGATCCCAAAGGCGCTTTAAATGCTATTTACATGGGTGGAATTATTGTTCCGATATTAATAGGCATGTTATTGATGGTAATCGTTTTTTCAATTGAAAGATTTCTTACCGTAAGTAAGGCACTGGGTAATGGCAGCGTTTCTGATTTTATTCGCAGAGTGCAATATCATCTTGCTAATCGTAATGTTGACTCTGCTTTATCAGAATGTGATAAACAACGGGGCTCTGTTGCTAATGTGATGAAAGCAGGTCTCCGTCGGTATAAAGAAATGATCAATAACACTGAATTAAATACTGATCAGAAAGTGCTGGCTATTCAGAAAGAAGTAGAGGAAGCCACGGCTCTGGAATTGCCTATGTTGCAAAAAAATCTTGTATTTCTTTCCACAATTACTTCGGTAGGTACATTGGTTGCTCTTTTGGGAACGGTTATGGGTATGATCCGCTCTTTCTCAGCATTGGGTGAAGAAGGCGGCGGAGGGAGTGCAGCAACGGAATTGGCAGTTGGTATTTCTGAAGCTTTGTATAATACAGCTTTTGGTATCGGTACTTCCGCCGTAGCCTTGATAATGTATAATGTATTTACAACTAAAATTGATGCCATTACGTATGGAATTGATGAATCAGGCTTTACATTGACTCAAAGCTTTGCATCCTTGTATAAATAGCATTGATTTTGAGCTTTATTTTTATGGAAAATTAATTGCTAAGCATCTTAATTAATATTAAATTTTTAAAGCATGCCCAGTGTTAAATTGCCAAAGAAGAGTACGTTTGTTGACATGACTCCCTTTGTGGACGTAGCATTTCTCATTCTCACCTTCTTTATCATGGCTACTAAGTTTAAACCACCTGAGCCTGTTGAAGTAAACACTCCAAAATCAGTGTCAACAACCGAACTTCCTGAAAGCAATGCTGTGCTGATCACAATCGACAAAGAAGGGAAGGTTTATTTTACAGTCTTATCAGAAAAGGCAAAGTCAATTTATGATGAGGTTATCAATAACATTAATTCTACAAGAAATTTAGCATTGACTGACGCTGAAAAAGTTAATTATAGAAAGACGTATTTGGTTGGTGTTTCATTCGCGCAGCTAAAACAGCTTCTTGCTATGCCGGCTGATCAGCAGAAAAATTTAAAGCAACCGGGAATTCCGGTTGATACCACCGGTGGCGAGCTGACCTATTGGATACAGGCAGCAAAATCTGCCTTTGCAGGTCAGCCATTAAAATACTTGATTAAAGGAGATAATAACTCAAAATATCCAGTTTTTAAGGATGTCATCGAGGGTTTAAAAAAGAATGATGTATATAAATATAACCTGATAACCGCTCCTGAGGATGCTCCTCCGGGAACAGAACTTTATAAAGAAAGACACAAAGCAGGATAATTATTTTTAACTTTAAAAAAAATTAACATTATGGCACAAATGGAAGGTGGAGGCGAAGAGAGCCACAAAAAGGGACCTGGTGTTAAAAAAGCTAAAAAGCTCTCGACTCGTGTTGATATGACGCCTATGGTGGATTTAGGTTTTCTGCTCATTACATTTTTCATTTTTACTACAACAATGAGCAGCCCCAAAGCGCTAAACCTGAATATGCCAAAGGACACTAAGAAGGAAGAGGAACTTAACAAGGCTAAAGAATCCGGCGCGTTGACCATTATGCTTGGCAAGAATAATGCAGTTTACTATTATGAAGGACAATTAGCTCCTGATGGCTCAAATTTTAAAGCAACCAATTTTACAGGTATCCGCGATGAAATTATCAATAAGAGAAATGATGTGATAAAAAATCATGTTCACGATAGTAATTGTGAAAAAATCTGGGCTGAAAATAAAGGAGATAAAACGTCTTGCCTGGATAGAGACTTTGTGGTTGTAATTAAACCGGATCAGGATGCTACTTATAAAAACACCGTGGATATTTTAGATGAAATGACGATCAATAACGTAAAGCGTTATGCAATGATTGATATTACCCCACAGGAATATGAAGTGATACAAGCAACGGAAAAAAATTCGGGAAAGTAATTATTGTGTGGAAAATGAAATGTTTTTGCATCTAATAAAAATAAAATTAAACCATGGAAGCAAACAAAATATTGAGTGCCGATATTCTGGATTTGATCTTCGAAGATCGTAACAAGGATTATGGCGCTTATAACCTTAGAAAAACATATAATAAGCGCATTTTAAAAGCGCTTATTATTACAGCTTCAATTGCGGTGCTGGCTTTGCTTGGTTCGCTTTTGGCTAAGGCATTTCAAAGTAAAGGAAACAATTTCAAGGTTAGCGAGGTTACCTTGCAGGAAATCAAGGAGGAAGAAAAAAAACAGGATATTCCCCCTCCGCCTCCTCCAAAACCACCACCACCTCCTCAAGTTGAAATGGCTAAATTCACTCCTCCTAAAATTGTAAAAGATGAAGAAGTAAAGGAGGTAATTCAGGAAAATAAAGAGCTTGAGGAAAAAAAGATTGATGTAGTAAATCAGGAAGGTGTAAAAGATGAACAGATAGCAACTCCTACACAAATTGATGAAGGCAAGCAGGTGATTGAGGAAAAGAAAGAAGACGATGAAAATAAGATTTTTGAAAAAGTGGAAGTGGAAGCGCAGTTCCCCGGTGGGGAAAGTGCCTGGCGCAAATTCCTTGAAAGAAACTTGCGTGCCGATGTAGCTACAGATGGTGGGGCACCTGCCGGAAGCTATACCGTATGGGTACAGTTTGTTGTGGACAAAGAAGGAAATGTGAGCGATGTAAAAGCTCTTACTAATCATGGCTATGGTATGGAAGATGAGGCCGTAAGAGTTATTAAAAAAGGACCGCAATGGAAGCCTGCTATTCAAAATGGCCGTAATGTAAAAGCTTATCGCAAACAGCCTATAACTTTCCAGATAGAAGAACAGTAGTCTATAATTATAAATTTTTTAATCCCTCCGACAGGTCGGAGGGATTTTTTATTGATGGGCAGTCAAGAGGGAGATTTTACTCTCACTCTTAGCTTACTTTTGAATGACTATGATTGGAAAATTAACAGGATGGGATGATACGATAGTGGCTTTGGCAACTCCACCCGGAATTGGCGCTATCGGCATAATTCGCCTAAGCGGCAAAAATTCTTTTACGATCATCGATCAATTATTTCCTTCAAAAGATTTGGCTCAGCAACCTTCTCATTCATTGCATGTGGGGCTTTTAAAAGATGGCGATACTGTATTGGATGAAGTGGTGGTATCGATTTATAAAAGCCCGCGATCATATACCGGAGAAGATTTAATAGAGATCAGCGGACATGGATCTCCGTATGTTTTGCAGCAAATCATGGAAGCTTGTATAAAAAAGGGCGCCAGATTAGCAAAACCAGGCGAGTTTACACAGCGAGCTTTTTTAAATGGTAAGATAGACCTGACTCAGGCTGAGGCTGTGGCTGATCTTATCGCCAGCAATACATCCATTTCTCATCAGACTGCACTTCATAATATTCGCGGAGGATTTTCTCAGCAGTTAAAACAATTGAGAGAAAGACTTATTCGCTTTTCTGCATTAATTGAGCTGGAGTTGGATTTTTCACAGGAAGACGTTGAATTTGCAGATCGCAGGCAATTACTGGATTTGATCGATGAGGCCGATCATGTTACCATTTCATTGATCAACTCGTTCAAGCTCGGCAACGTTATTAAAAATGGGATCAGTGTGGCGATTATAGGAAAACCAAATGCGGGCAAGTCAACTTTATTAAATGCTTTGTTGAATGAAGAAAGAGCTATTGTAAGTGAAATTCCAGGCACAACCCGCGACACGATCGAAGAAACGATCAACATTGATGGCATTCTGTTTCGCTTGATCGATACGGCCGGCATCAGACAGCATACGCATGATGTAATTGAGTCGGTAGGTGTACAAAGAAGTCTTGAAAAAATGAGAGAGGCTGATCTTGTTCTATATTTATTTGATGTCAATACAATGGCTAGAGATGAATTAGTGGAATTGGAAAAAGATCTTTCAATTCAACAGATAAAACATTTGCTGGTGGGAAATAAAATAGATATCGCAAATGAAAAAAAAGTAAAAGAAGACTTCGACGAAAACACTAACCTACTTTTTGTTTCAGCTATTGCACACCAGCATCTGGAAAATTTAAAGCAAAGAATGGTTGATATTGTGTTAGAGGGCCAGGTGCAAACAGAAAGCACCATTATTACCAATGCAAGACATTTTCATGCATTGCAGCAATTGCACGCCTCATTGAATGATGTAAAAAAGGGCTTGTCAAACAAATTGCCTGGTGATTTGCTGGCGCTTGATATTCGTCGCAGTCTTTATTACTTGGGAGAAATCACAGGAGAGATTACCAATGAAGATCAGCTTGATTATATTTTCTCAAAGTTCTGTATCGGAAAGTAAAATAAATACCGTTTTATTCAACTGCAAATTTATTGAGACAGTAGCTTGTACAGCATAGCAGTATATTGTTCTGTAGTCTGTGCACCGCCTTGTCCAAGACTATCATATTTTGCAAGTGGTTTTTGCTGTTGCAACTGCTCTAACGATTTGCCAGCTTTAATAGCTGAGCTGACCATGCCGGTTGTTTCCTTCAGCATAACAATATAGTTTTTCAAATCTTGTTTGGTGGCAAGGTCGCCATGACCGGGAATAATTTTTATATCGTCCGGTAATTCTGCAAATATTTTTTCTAAGTTGGCGATTAACTGTAAAATGTTGCCACCACCCTCCTTATATACCGCAGGGAACATACCCTTAAAATATGTATCACCCATGTGGATCACATTCGATTTTGTGAACCAAACGAACACATCGCTGTCTGTATGTCCATTGGGAAGATGTACCAGGCGAACATCTTCGCCGTTGAAACGAAGTATTAGACTGTCGGTGAATACTAAATGAGGCAATGCCTCCGGTGGTGCTGCACCTGGCTTGGCCCTGAATCTTTTCAAAACATTTTCATGCGCAATAATGGTCGATGAACCGGACAGTACCACATTGCCTTCAATATGATCTCTGTGAAAATGCGTATTGATCACAAACTTAATTGCAGCATTTGATCTCTTTTTCAATGCATCCAATACTTTTGGCGTTGTAGCCTTGTACATATCATCCACTAAAAGAATTCCATCGGGTCCTATTGAAGCAGCTACGTTGCCACCACCAAAACCATTTTCACAATCAAGCATATATACCACTCCGCCTGCAGTAATAGAGCGCACCGTAATGGCAGAGTCACTGCTGTTCTGTGAAAAGCATGTAATACAAATAGAGAAGAAAAAGAAGTTATTGAAAAAATGCAAAATGAGTAAGGAGGAAAGCCTTTTTTTCATATAACACAAATCTTGCTGGGTGATCTGAATTTAGTCAAAGCACTGATTATTTATAACCCAATTACCCCAGTGACGGGTTTTAATGTGCCGTCGGTCGTAATTCAAATATGAAAGGCGAACAAGTTGAAGACAAAAAATATTTCAACAGGTCGCATTTATTTGAAGTAATTACAGAAACTAGTTGGTTCTATTTAATAACAGCGGTTTGCCCACTTAATAATTTCCATCCATCTTTTCGTTTAATTAAAACTCCTGTTTCCACCAATGAAATATTGGATGTGTTGCCAGTTGTATCAGTCATAGTTGAATGTAACCGGGCTGTGTAGGTCGCAAGTTCTTTACTCAAAGGAATAATTCTCAAATCCTCAAATCGATTGTCAATCGACTTGAAAAATGCTGCATTTTGTTTCAGGATCGTAGCAACAGAATCGTAGGAAATAGCTGATGGATAACCCGGTGGAACCCAAAAAAAATTCGATGAGCTGTCGAGATATTTAAACTCAGCAGTCAATCCCAAAGTTTTAAGATCATTATAATAATTGCGAAATGTTTTTTGAATGGTGTCAATCATTGCTTTCTCTTCATCCTTTGTCATGGACGAAGGCTGTTGGCATGAAACAAATTCAAACAAAATAGTAATTAAAAATATAAACCTAGTCATTTGCTTTATGGAGATGCAATTGTCTAAAATACATTTCAATATACATAAGGACATGGATTTTTAAAGAAGATTTTTAAATCTGCATATCCTCAGGATGCAGCAGGATAGTTTTTGTATTTCAATATTTTACTTTTAGTCTGTGCTCTGATAAAACCGATTTACCAGCAATTAAGACGATTGCTTAACCTGCTTACCCAGACTGCTTTATGAATAAAAATGTTCTTGGTGATTTATTGTTGCCCGTTTTATCATTTTTTACGACCGTAATCCTGTTGGTTGGTTGCAAAAAAAAGTTTGATGATTATTACAAACGTCCCGATAATTTAGATGCACCTATCTATCAGCAGCTTCAAGACAGAGGCAATTTCAACAAACTGCTTTCGCTTATCGACAAATCGGGATATAAGCAAACACTTAGCTCAGCCGGTTATTGGACCCTATTTGCTCCAAACGATTTAGCTTTTGACAACGATGCGGATTTTAAAAATTACCTGCAGCAGCGAGGGATGCCAGATGTAGGGGCAATCGATTCTATCACTGCCAGAGCAATTGTGCAATACCTGCTTGTTTACAACGCATTCGACAAAACGAGAATTGACGATTACCAATCAAGCGCCGGATGGATTCCCGATCAGGCATTCAGGCGGCGTACCGCTTATTACACTGGTTTTTATAAGGACACAACGGCCAATGGAACTGCGGTGACAGCCATACAATCAAACCGAAATGGATCCACGTTTCCTTATGTTTCAGCAGATAATAATAACAAATACATACCTTATTTCACCGATGCTTTCTTTAAGGCCAAAACGCTCACGACTTCGGATTACACATATTTTTATCCTAACTCTCAATACACTGGATTTAATTTGGCGCAAGCCAAAATTTCTGAAGAAAGTATTACTGCGGAAAACGGAATCATCTATGAAATCGATAAAGTAGTAACTCCTCTGCCCTCTATTGATGAATATCTAAGATCCAAACCGGAATATAGCGAGTTTAAAAAATTGTACGATAAGTACATGGTTAACTTTATTCTGAATACTGACGCAACTAGTCGTTACAAAATATTAACAGGAAAGGATAGTCTGGTATATGTGAAAGCATACAACAGTCTTTTGGCTTACTCTCCAAATAATGAAAATTATCTCAAGGTACAGGATAACGACGGTCAACAAAGCTCATGGACATTGTTTGTGCCTAAAAACGATGTGCTTTTAAGCTATGTAAACAGCGTGATCTTAGAATACTTTAAAACTTTTGAAAATGCTCCACCCCAGGTGATCGCCGATTTTTTAAATGCTCACATGTGGATCAGTCCGGTATGGCCAAGCAAATTTGACAAGACCTTTAATTTTCTGGGAGAGGAAGCCCGCTTTGACCCTCAAACTAATATCATCGATCGTAAAGTTTTAAGCAATGGTTTTTTATATGGTACTAACAAGGTGCAAGAAGCAAATGTATTTTCAAGTGTATATGGTAAACCATATCTCAATCCGAAGTATTCTATTATGACAAGACTTTTGGATGCTGAATTAAAATTCATTGTAACCAGTCCAAATCAAAAGTTTACCTTATTCATGATGTCTGATGCGGTGCTAAATGCAGCGGGCTATACTTATAATTCTACCAGCGGGGCGTGGAGTTATAATCCGCCTGTGGGCACTGCCGTATCAGGTGAGACTGCACGGCAGCGACTATTACGAATATTAAGTACCAGCGTCATTCCACAGGAATTGACTGATCTTTCCGGTTCAGGAATTGCAGCTGCGTATAATGGCGAGCTAATCAAATGGAACAGTAATCAAGTAATATCAATCGGAACGCAGGATGCAGGGCAAACGGTAAGAGTAGATAGTGTAAAAACAGCAAGAAACGGAAAAGTTTATTATCTGAATGGTCTGCTAACCTTCACCGACACTACCATTGGAAGGCATATTATAAAATTAGGCAGCTCTCCTTCTTCTAACTATTATTATTTCGCTCAGTATTTGCAAAGCTCAACGGCTTATAACAATAGTCCGGGCGCAACTTTTGGAGAAATTGTCGGTACGCAAGTCGGTACATTTTACACAATACTTGTTCCATCTAATGCCGCTATCACACAAGCAGTAAAAGATGGAATACTGCCTGGTGATCAGATCACGGGTGTTCCGAATTTTAATCCTGCTTCAAATACCGATAAGTTGCGCGTTGACAATTTTATCAAATATCATATCATCAATAAAGCATCGCTTATACCAACTGAAGTAAGAGATTTTGCCTCCTATGAATCTTTATTAAAAAATGCCGCTGGAGAAATACTGCCTATTAGTGTGACCACCGGTGTAGGAAGCATGCAGATAAGAGATATGAATAGCCGTTCGGCAAATTTGATCATAACAGAAAGCAATAAGCTTTCTAACCGGGCAGTAATCCATCTTATTGACAATTATCTTAAATACAATTTTTAGTATTAGTAACTACCATAAACTGCGATATGAAAAGATTGTTGTTATGTTCGACTCTGTTTGTCCTCGTATTCTTTTTAGGAAATAGAGGTGCACATGCCCAAGCGCAATCAAAAACTATTGTACAGGGAAGAGTAACTGATCAAGATAAAAAACCTGTGCGAGGAGTAACTGTTGCCGAAATAGATAAAGAGCAGCGAATTATACGGGCGGTAACCACGGATGTTGACGGGAATTTTGCCATCCGCATTGATAATAATAATGATTCACTAACCTTTTCACATATCGGTATTGAAACTGTTATACAACCCATTGGAAACAGAGCGGTTTTTAATATAACAATGAGAACAAGGGAAGCCGTTCTGGCCGGAGTGGTAGTTGTTTCTCAAAGAAAAACAGACAATGGGCTATTGCCGGTGAATGAAAGAGATCTCACTACGTCGGTAGCCAAGATCAGCGCCAAAGAATTGGAAGAGATGCAGGCTGCTTCAATTGATCAAGCATTGCAAGGACGATTGCCCGGAGTGGATATTACAGCTAATTCTGGCGACCCTGGTGCGGGCATGCAAATACGCATTCGCGGTACTTCATCCATCAATTCAACAAACGACCCGTTGATTGTTGTAGATGGAATGCCGTACGAAACACAGATCCCTTCCGATTTTAATTTTGGTACGGCTGATGAATTAGGCTACGCTTCTTTATTAAATATTGCCCCGACTGATATTCGTGACATCACCATTTTAAAAGATGCTGCAGCTACTGCCGTATGGGGTTCAAGAGCAGCAAACGGCGTAGTAGTCATCAATACTAAAAGAGGAGTAGTTAGCAAGCCAGTGATTAGCTACACGTTTAAAGGCTCAATAACAAAACAGCCTGAGGCAATTCCTATGTTAACAGGCGACCAGTATTCAACATTGATACCTGAAGAGTATATGAATAGGAACGGTACACCCTTGAATACGCAAACCATAAAAGAATTTCAATACGATCCCAACGATCCTTACTGGTATTATAATTATAGCAACAATACCGATTGGGTGGACGCTATCACTCAGGTTGGTTTTACGCATGATCACAACATATCTATGACAGGCGGAGGCGAAAAAGCACGCTACTATGCATCATTAGGCTATCTTAAACAAAAGGGAACAACTATCGGCACTGATCTGGATCGTATCAGCACTCGTATCAATCTTGATTACATCGTGTCAAACAGGATCAAATTCCGTACTGACCTTTCTTTCTCTTACACAAACAATCACCGCAGCTATGCAGATAATTTAAGAGAAGTTGCTTACAAAAAAATGCCGAACATGAGCATTTATGAGTATGATGAATTTGGTAATCAAACACCAAATTATTTTTCACCAGCATCTAATATTCAAGGGCAGTTTAGTGGTATAGATGATAAAAATAAAATTATCGGAACAGTGAACCCCGTAGCGATGGCAAAAGAAGGATTAAGCAATATTATCACAGAAAGAGTAACTCCGCATTTTAATTTGCAATACGATATTATTAAGAAAACGCTGGTCACTGTTTTCGATGTTCAGTTCGATATCAACAATACAAAAAATAAATCCTTCCTTCCACAAATTGCTACTGGCCGTCCCACAACAGAAACGTATGTAAACCGTGCTTATGATGGTGACGTGGATGTATTTAATGTGCAGACAAAAACAAGTTTGATTTATACTCCTCATTTAAAAAACGAGAAGCATGATCTGATGTCGTCGCTCATTTTCTTTACTTATGACAATAAAAGTGTTTCACAAGAAGCTCGTACATCTAATACGGCCTCTTCTCTTTTGCAAGATCCGTCCGTTCCTTCACGAACTCAGAATGCCGATCTGGCGCTTGTCGCTAATTCTTATCAAACGCGAAGCTTAGGAGCCACATGGAGCACTCAATATGGATATTTGGATCGGTACATTATAAATGTGGGATTGCGTGGTGATGGTCACTCCAGATTTGGCCCCGCACATCGTTATGCCTTGTTTCCTTCTGTGTCAACCCGCTACAGGATTTCGGGTGAACCGTTTATGGACCAGTTTAAAAAATGGCTTGATGACTTAAGTCTGAGAGTCAGCTACGGCCAAAGCGGTAATGCGCCTCGCAGAGACTATACATTCTATAGCATATATGGAAATTTTGATTGGAGCTACCTTGGTCAAGCCGGCGTATATCCCTCAAATCTCGAATTAAAAAACCTTAAATGGGAAACGATTGTCGGACAAAACTTAGGCTTAAATGTTATCATGTTCAAAAACAGGATCAACCTGGATATAGACTTGTATAAAAACCGCACAAAAAATCTTTTCTTTTATGGCCTGCAAATTTCTTCGTTTACCGGATTCAATGGCGTTGATATGAACGTAGGCACTATGGATAATCAGGGATGGGAAATTGGTTTAAACACGACGCCCTATAAAAAAGGAGACTGGAGAGTTGATTTTAATTTCAATATTGCTCACAACGAAAACATCATTCGTGAAATCTCAGAGTTCTATCCAACAGAAAAAGGAAACATTTCAGCAAATGGGCAGTATAAAACCTTTATGCAAGTAAATAATCCTTTCGGATCGTTTTATGGTTTCCGTTACCTAGGTGTGTATAGTGACAAAGACGCTACGTTGGCAAGAGGCGCGAGCGGCAAACCTATCATTGGACCGAATGGCCAGCAGGTTTATATGCGCTTTAATTACCCCAATGTTGATTACATTTTTCAGCCCGGCGACGCTATGTATGAGGATATTAATCACGATGGCAACATCAATTACATGGATGTAGTATATCTCGGTAACGGCAATCCTGAATTTACGGGCGGTTTTGGAGCCAGTGTAACGTTCAAAGAAAATCTAAAGCTCACGGCATTTTTTAACTATCGCTATGATTATGATGTAGTGAACGGTACCAAAATGGCAACTACCAATATGTATGGTTACGATAATCAAAGCACCGCTGTATTAAGGCGGTGGCGCAAAGAAGGTGATGTTACTGATATACCAAGAGCACTGTTTCAATCAGGATACAATTGGCTCGGTTCTGATCGCTATGTCGAAGACGCCTCATTTTTACGATTTCGCTCGATGACCGTGCGCTACACACTTCCTAAGAAAATGGTTGATGGACTAAAGATGAAAAATCTCAGTGGTTATATAACCGTTGAAAATCTTTTTACTTGGACAAAATATACAGGTCAGGATCCTGAAGTGAGCACAAGGGGAGCCGATCCGTTTCGCGTGGCTGTTGATAATTCAATGACTCCGCCTATTAAGATGCTAACACTAGGATTAACTGCCTCTTTTTAAAAAAGTAGAAAATGAAACTGCAAAAAAATATTCTGCTTGGATTCGTTTGGTTCTGTTGCGCTATTTGTTTTTCTTCTTGTAAAAAATACCTTGAATTAAAACCAACGGATGGGATCATACGTCAAAACTTTTGGAAAACAAAGGAGCAAGTACAAGCAGCGGTATTTGGCTGTTACGCTTCTTTGCTGGGAGCGCCGGCAGGTATCAGCGACCGTCCGTTATCAGAATATTTCTTTTTGTGGGGCGAGTTGAGAGCCGATATGCTAAGTCCTTCATTTGGCATAACAGCACCGGAATTAGATTTTATGAACGTAAATATTTTGCCTACAAATAATATTACGAACTGGCGCTCGGTTTACAGAACAATCAATTACTGCAACACCGTGATTGATTATGCCCCTGAAGTATTAAGTAACGATAAAACATTTACCGATGAAGCGCTTGCCGCATATGTTGCGGAGGCTACAACGCTACGGGCACTCATGTACTTTTATCTTGTGCGAACATTTAGAGATGTGCCTTTGAAATTAACTTCCACTTCAAGCGATGATCAATTGGAACAACTTGCTAAAAGTACAGCAGCAGAAGTCCTTGATCAAATCGTAACTGATCTGAATGATTCGGAGGCCGCATTGCCGCTTACTTATAACGATCAGGCTGCAGATAAAGGAAGAATAACGCGTTACACCTTGAATGCGTTGCAGGCCGATGTTTATTTATGGATGGAAAAATACCCTGAAGCGATCACCGCTTGTGATAAGATTATTAACTCAGGAAAATTTGGATTAATACCAGGTAGTTCGACATGGTTTAATACCGTTTTTGCCAATGGGAATTCTTATGAAAGCATTTTTGAATTTCAATTTGATCGTCAAAAGTTGAATTCATTTTACACACTATTTCGAACCAATCCCCATTTTACCGCCAGCAATATTGTATATGAAGATGTATTTGCCGCAGATGGACAGAATGATCTAAAGGACCTACGATTTGATGGCGCGGCAGCCCGTGCAAATGATGGCCTCATTTGGAAATACATTGGGATTGATAATGCTACTTTACGAGCGCAAGGAGAATCGTTTGCACATTGGTTTGTGTATCGCTATCCTGATATTTTATTAATGAAAGCAGAGGCCTTGGCCAAAACAGGAAAAGGCCAGGATGCTTTGGATATCGTTTACCGCATTCGCAGCCGTGCAAGTGCATTACCCGATACAGACAGACCTGGTATTACTGCAAATGATACCGAGGGAATACTGGATTTTATTTTAGAGGAACGATCAAGGGAGTTTGCCTATGAGGGTAAAAGATGGTTCGATCTGTTGCGTCACGCTAAAAGAGACAATTACAAACGACTCGATCTGCTTTTAACCATGGTATCAAAAACAGTTCCGCCCGACCGGCAGCAATCGGCTATTGCAAAATTCAAAGACAAGAACAGCCATTATCTACCCATTTACCAATACGAAATTCAAACTGATAAAAATTTAGAACAAAATCCATTTTATAAATAATGATTGTTATGAAAAATAGGTTTTGCTTGATTGGAGCATTGATAATGAGTGTTTGCATTCTTTACCTGGCAAGCTGTAAAAAAACTCAGCTAGTTACAACGACTACTGCAGATGTAAATATTTACAGTTATCTGGTAAAGGACCCTGATCGGTTTTCAGAATATGTAAAAATAATTGATAAGGCGGGTTATAGCGAATTTCTTGATGCTTATGGAGCATACACTGCCTTTGCGCCCGACAACAATGCTGTGAAATCTTATTTGCAAGAAATTGGAAAACCAGATGCAGATGCCATCACAGTTGATGAAGCAAAAAGTATTGTAAAGCTCCACCTTATTCAAGATACCATTAATACTACTGCATTCAAAGATGGAAAGCTTCCTCAAATAACCATGTATGGACAGTATCTTCTTACAGGAGTTATCAATAAAGATGGTGTGTCAAGCTATATCGTGAATAGAATAGCTATTGTAACTCAGCCTAACATTCGGTTATCGAATGGGCTAATACATGCACTAGACCATGTTTTAAAACCGGCAACAAAAACCGTTGCTCAATTGATAAAAGAAAAACCTGAGTTCTCCATTTTTGCGCAAGCGTTGGACGCAACAGGGTTTTCTGATTCGTTGCTGAATGTGGTAAACAATCCGGATACAACAAAAAGATTTCTGACCGTACTGACGGAAACCAACAAAGCATTACAAGATTCGGGTATTACCAGTTATACGGATCTAAAAAATAAATATTCTCAAACAGGAAATCCAAGAAATCGCGAAGACAGTTTATACTTGTACGTAGCCTATCATATTCTTCCTGATGCAAAATATCTTGCCGATATTGTTACGTCGCCTTCGCACCAAACGCTTGCTCCGCTTGAAGTGGTTACTTCCAAATTAGATGGAGAAACTGTTTTGATCAATGATCTTGTTTTTAATGGCAATCACGAACAAGGAGTTGTTATTGATCGGTCCACCAGCGATGTAACTGCAACAAATGGAGTGCTGCATGTTGCTCTGGCTCATTTTGCTATTAAGAATAGAGTGCCTGTACGCGTTGATTGGGATGTAGCCGATGTGCCGGAGATCAGAAAATTGACAGCGGTATTTCGCAAGTCAACACCCGCTCCAGGCACACCTGGTGGTTTTACTTTAACTACCGGAAGCATAGCCGATATTAAGTGGGAGCCTACGGCTGGACAGCCAATGGCTTATGCCTATACAGGTCTCACTAGCACCGTTTACTATCAATGGTGGGGTGATTTTGTGATTATGCCCATGGGTTTAACAAATAATGCACGGGCAAAATGGTATGAGTTCACAACACCATTGCTGGTAAGAGGAAAATATAAAGTTTGGATCTGTTATAAATACTTTAGGCAGTCGAGTAATAATCCAGCTTTTCCACTTCGCGTTTTGTTTGATGGAGAGCCCTTTTCAAGACTGTTCCGTTTTGAGGAGCAAATGCCGGCCGGGCTTTCAGATGGCGAAGGAGAAGCCTTAGGTTGGAAACGGTACACTGCGGAAGCTCCGGTAACCAATAGGGACAATGTAGCCCGATTAGTAGGAGTAGCGGATGTAAAAAGCACAGACAGACATGTTATTCGATTTGAAGCCTTAACAGGTGGTGGGCAAAGTGGTAACTATCTTGACATGATTCAATTTATTCCGGTTAATGATAATCAATTGCGGCCTGTGTTTGCCAGAGACGGAAGGATAGTTCAGTGATGCTTTGATCATTTACTTAAAGAATGAGAAACAAATAATATTAAGTAGCAAGAGAAAAAATTGTAAAGCATGCAATTTAAAACGACTTTACTGTGGTTGGTGATTTTTACCCTCGTTATACAAGGATGTAAAAAATGGGATGATCACACGAAGATTACCGATGAAAATTTAACGGTAAACCTGTTGGATGAAATCAATAATCGCCCGAATCTGAGCAAATTTTCTGAGTACTTGCAGAAAACAGGCTTAGACAACGAAATTTCTTCTTCTAAAACTTATACAGTTTGGGCGCCTACAAATGATGCTTTGCAAAATCTTGATCCTGCAATTGTATCAGATGTAAATAGGCTAAAACAATTTATTTCAAATCATATCGCATTTCAATCTTTCTTTACTGGCAATGCAAAAACACCAATTAGAGTGCCCATGCTAAATGGAAAACGGGTAAGTTTTTCGTCAACCAAATTTGATGAAGCGAATATTGTCGAGGCTGATAAATACGTAAAGAATGGTGTATTGCATATCATTGATAAACCAGCTCCCGTTTTGCCAAACGGATGGGAATTTATCAGTACGGTAAATTATAATCAAAATACGTTTATCCTGTCATTAACTTCTACTTTTCAAGACCCCGCATTGGCTGTTATCGACAGCATAAGCTCAGTAACTGGCTTGCCTGTTTACAGACCCGGAACAGGAATTGTGACCCGTAATAGTTTTACTACAGGAGTATATGATTTAAAAAAAGAAGATAAGCTGTACACCTATTTTATATTAAATGATACTGCCTTCAATTCAGAAGTAAATAAGATAAAGATTTATTTCAACACGAGTACCGCTGACAGCACAACCAATTTGTCATCTTATGCGGTTGTAAAAGATTTGGCGGTTGAGGGTTTGTATACTATTGACCAATTACCGGATACGTTGATTTCAAAATTTGGTGTAAAAATCCCTATCAATAAAAATAAAATTGTTGAAACCCGCCGCTTAAGCAATGGCATAGCTTATGTGATGAGCCAAATAAACTTTGCACCCAAAAATAAAATACCGACTGTTATTATTCAGGGCGAAAGCCCCCGTGGTTTTTTTAGACCCACTGGTGAAGCGGTTGATGTTCGCAACACTACATTTTATCGAGTATTAGCTAATCCTAGCACAGGGCAACTGTTCAATGATATATTTGTTTACAATCATGGAATTGCCAATTTAAATATCCTATACCAAGCCTCTAATTTATCATCAGTAAAATATAAGATCTATTGGGTAGCAGTTAATGACACAATTGTTGTTAGCACCCTCAATCCGGGAGTGAGGGTACCGGTTTCATTTAGCCAACGCCTTGCAATGGGTACCAGAACCGCTACAAATTTTGCCACTATTTCTATTGCTCCCAGAATTTATAGTGAGACTTATTTGGGCGATTATATACAAACCACTTACGGAACGTTAGACATGTTTTTAACTGCCGGTAACAGCACTACAACGGGAGCTAATACCCTTACCCTTGACTATATAAAACTGGTACCAGATATTCAATAACAAGAGAAATAATTTTTACCAATACAAACATGAAATTTTTATTCATAACTTTTCAATTGTTCGTCCTGTTTTTCTCTTTAGGACTTCTATCTGCGAAAGGGCAGGATGCCAATGCTCAGGATAGTGATATAATTAAGATAAGCAGGCCATTA
>DASYQS010000049.1:0-315928 GCA_036005185.1 Chitinophagaceae bacterium
ACGCGGCATGGCTGGTTCAGACTTGCGTCCATTGACCAATATTCCTTACTGCTGCCTCCCGTAGGAGTCGGGCCCGTGTCTCAGTGCCCGTGTGACTGGTCGTGCTCTCACACCAGTTACTGATCGTAGGTTTGGTGGGCCGTTACCCCGCCAACTGCCTAATCAGTCGCACACCCATCTTCAAGCGCATTGCTGCTATAATAATAAAGCGATGCCACTTCATTATATTACGGGGTATTAATCCGGGTTTCCCCGGGCTATTCCCCACTTAAAGGAAGGTTGTGTACGTGTTCCGCACCCGTTTGCCGGTCGCCAGCATCCGTATTGCTACGGACCTGCTGCCCCACGACTTGCATGTATTAAGCCTGCCGCTAGCGTTCATCCTGAGCCAGGATCAAACTCTCCATTGTAAATGTTGTTTGATACTGACATTATTAATTCAAAGAATTAACGTGTCAAATCGAATTTGTTTCGCTTGACTTACCTATTGTCCCGATCAAAATCGAGACGTGCTGTTGCTTCCCAACTTTCAAAGATCTTTTGGCTTATTTGCCACCCATTTTTATGGGAGTGCAAAGGTACGAGCCGTATCATTCCTAACCAAAACTTTTTAAAAGATTTTGGTTGATTTTCAATTTCTTTAAGAGAGCTTATAAAAAATTTTAGGACGAATTGCAAAAATACGATGTGATGCTTTTACAGCAAATTTTTCTCGTGAATTTTGTTCACATTCATCACACCTCTTATTCATCCATTATCAACAAATTGATAAATATTTCGAAGAACTAATCCGTTTAATTTTTAAAAGCGGGACGCAAAGATAAGTACCGAGGGTTTATCGACAAATCTTTTTTGAAAATAAAAATGATGGATCGTCAAAATGTAAGCCCAATAAGGGTTTGAAGCGAAAATTTTTTGTTGTTTCAAAAATAATTTTCCGGATAATTTACTGCAATCAAAAACAAACCGTGCGCAGGAACAGCAAAGCTTGCTTTTGTACAATCTTTTTGCTCAATGATATTTTTAAATTCTTCTATTGATAGTTTTCCACGGCCAATTTTCAACATAGTAGCCACCAAGGCTCTTACCATTCCTCTTAAAAATCTATCGGCCTTAACATAAAAGACCAAGCAGTCTTCTTCCCATTTCCATTCACTTTGTTGAATATGACAAATAAAAGTCTTGACCTGTGTGTTTTTCTTAGAAAAAGAAGTGAAATCCACATAATCTTTTATTACTTCTGCAGCCTCTTCCATTAGCTCTGTATTTAATTTATAAGGAAAATAAAAAGCTCTGTCTTTTAAAAAAGGATTTTTATACCTGTAAACAAAATATTTGTACTCCCGGCTTACAGCATCAAAACGACAATGTGCTTCTGATTTTGCAGTAATTAAGTTTTGTATTACTATATCATCAGGTAAAATGGCATTTATTTTATATACAAAATGAGAATTCATTTCGCCCTCAAAATCAAAATGAAAAAAATTTTGCAATGCATGTACACCTGCATCAGTTCGTGACGAGCTGGTTAAAGTAATTTTTTCTTTTTGCAGTACTTCGCAAGCCTTTTCTATTTCCGCCTGAATAGAATTTGCATTTTGCTGAATTTGAAACCCACTATAGTTTGTTCCTTTATAAGCTACTTCAAGAAAGTAACGAGCCATAGTTCGTTGATAAGTTTACAAGATAATAAGTTATATGGCATTTACTTCGTAGCCTAATTAACTTATACTTAATTGCGAGGGATTTCCTTAAAGCGATTTATATAATACTGATCTTTTAGTTCGGATTCAAGGGAGGAAAAATTTTCAATGTCTGATACATGGTTATAAGCAGCGTCAAAAAAATTGTATTTACCTGCATTGGAAAGGAACATCGTGCTAAGATTTTTTATCTGCTCAGTTGAAAAACATTTTTCTTTAAAGTATTTTTTTGCTTCTTCAAGCATTCCGTCATCATTGGTTTTGGCCGCCATTTTTCTTCTTAATTTTAGAAAATCATCGTTACCGGCGACAGTCATGCATTTTTTTGTTTCTGCTTCTTCAGCTTTGTTCTTATTAAATGGCCACCATTTTTTACCTTCTTCTTTTTTTGTTTCAGGCTGCGGCTTATCAGGCGTTTGGGTTTTGTTTTTATTAAACGGCCACCATTTTTTTCCCTCTTCTTTTTTTATTTCGGGTTTAGGTTCATTAATTATTCGAATTGTATCTGTATCAGGAAGAATGTCTAAAAATCTCTTATTTTCTTTTGCAGTATCGGGTTTTGTTTCGTCCTGGACAACAGCCTCCTTATTGACAGGTATTAATATCCTTACTGTGTCTTTACTTCCACTTTGGTATTCATCGATGAATACGGATTCAAATCCTTCTGAAGTAGATATCCCTGAAATTTTTGTTACCTGAGATTTTTTATAGGACTCTCCCGTTTTAACTATTGGCTTTTTTTCCGCCGAGTCAACTTTTTTGTCAGTTGCATTTACAGATTCTACTTTTTGTTCTTCCTGATTTATTGGTTGTTTAGGGTTGTCAGATTTCTTTTCTTCTTTCACAATAGCTTCCGTAACCTCAGGTTTTTTTTCCTCTTTTTCAATTGTTTGAACAGCTTCGGTTTTTTTCTCTTGCTCTTTTACCAGAACAGGAGTTTGTTTCAATGAAGGATCATCTGTGGCTTTTGAAAGCAGATCGGTAAAGGCATTTACTTGAACATCGGGATTATTATTGTACTGAGCCGCAGTTTTCGCATTTGAGGAAGGCATTTGAATGCTTAATGATTGCAAATCAAAAAGCCCCCATCCTTTTTCTCCAAAATTTTTTATAAGATACCCATGATCTTTTTTATTGATAGAGGTGTGAAAATCAAGATCAATATTCTTTCCCGGAAAACCCAATTTGAAATTATAAGTGCTGTCTTTTAACCTGGGAAGAATTAAATATCCCGACGGAGTAGAATTATAAAGCTTATCATCTATGCGAACAAAAAAAGGCTCTGCGGTTTCAGTTTGGAGGTAAACAAAATAAATCTTTTGGGCATTTAGGAATGACACAACTATAGCAAAGCAACAGATCAATAGGGCTCGCTTCATAACTAACAGTGATTTTCATTTCAAATTTATGTCAATTCCTACTATAAGGGTGTTAAATAGTTAGCTCTTTAAAATATCTCTAGTGTGATAGTTTTGTGGGGATATGACTAGGCTATAAAAAAAGCAGGTAAACAATCTTTCCTCTTAAAGCTTTTGCTACAGCCTCGGATTTTGAATGCGCCTGTAGTTTTTTGTAAATTTTTTTTATGTGCACATTTGCTGTTCAATACTGATAAAACAGGTATCGGCTATCATTTGTAGCTCATGCCTTTTACGAGACAGGCCAAGATCTCATGTTCACGGGCAGAAAGGTCAAATAATTCTTTTTTATAATGAAATCTATGTTTCAGGAGGATACTTTGAAAGTTATGTTGGCAGCGATATTTTTAATAACCATGTGTTGAAACTGGAGTCTTTAAAACAAAATGATATTAGCGACTACGATGCATGATTGTTGGCGTCTGGAGAATGCTGAGTACTAAGCATAACAACCCGATAATTTTTTATATTCATTGATTTGAAGAACGGAAAACTACCGATCTTAGAATTACCAGCTGCCGCTGGCACCGCCGCCACCAAAGCTTCCGCCACCAAATCCTCCAAAGCCTCCGCTGCTTCCGCCGGACCATCCACCGCCACCGCTTCCGCCGCCTCTTCCCATACTTCCCAATATGCTTCCAATAATCCAACCCGTACCAATATCTCTGTAACCACGACGCGACATCATACCCCCGCCCTTTCCACTTCCTCTGCTGGCAGCTATGATCAAAAAGATAACGATAAATATAATCGCACCTATCGGGAAACCTTTACCGCCTTTGTTTTTATTATAACCGGCCGGTGCTTTATATTCACCTGCGGCAGCCTTTATTATATCATCTGTGGCTTCGTCCAAGCCTCTATAATAATTCCCCTGCTTAAAATTTGGAGTGAGATCGTTATCTATTATAGCTTTCGCCGTAACATCAGGAATTGCTCCTTCAAGTCCGTAACCGACTTCGATGCGAAGTTTGCGATCCTCCTTTGCAACTAACAATACAATGCCATTATTAAATTCTTTCCCTCCCACTCCCCATTTTCGACCTAATGCAATAGCATATTCGGAAATGTCATAACCAGAAAGAGAATTAATAATTACAATAGCAATCTGGTTTGATGTACTATCATCATAGGCAACTAACTTTTGTTCTAATGCCTGAACTTGTTCTGGTGTTAACGTACGAGTGAAATCGTTTACCAAACGCGGGGGAACCGGTCTTGAAGGAACAACTTTTTCTATCTGTGCTTTTGCAAAAACAGAAATAAATAGAAGAGTAAATAAAAGTATTCTTTTCATTAATTATTACCTGCCAAAAACAATATCATCCGGCAGTTCGTTTTTATCGGTATTCCTGTCATAAGGGAAATGTGTGCACAAGGCCTCACCAATATTTATTACACACTCGCGAATTCCTTCTGCTATATTCTCACGATTAAAAGCATTGATCATTTTCACAACTTCGTTGGCCCAGTATTCATTGCCGACCTTCTTGTGAATGCCTTCATCGCCAAACACCGCCAATTGCCTGTCTTTAATCGCAACATACACCAGCACAGCATTCCTCAATTCCGTTTTATGCATTTGGAGATTTTCAAAAATTTCTATGGCCCTATCGATTGCATTTACATAACGGCAGCGGTTCTCCACAAAAACCCTTACCTCGCCACTGGTGCGTTGCTCCGCCTTCTGAACTGCCTCCACAATGGTTTGCTTCTCTTCAGGTGTGAAGAATTCTTTTTTCTTAAAAAGGGAAAACATTCTTATTCGATGAATTACTTAATATCAAAATTTATATCGGGGTTCTTTTCGGTTCCGGGAGCGGCTTTGTAATAGCCTTTTTCATGAAAACCGAAAATGCCAGCTAATAAATTATTCGGAAATCTTTTCACTTTGAGATTATAGCCCTCAACCGATTTATTGTAATCCTGCCGGGCCACATTAATCCTGTTTTCAGTGCCTTCAATTTGCGTCTGAAAATCCTGGAAAGCCTTAGTGGTTTTAAGATCAGGATAATTTTCCGCTACTGCAAGCAATCTTCCAAATGCACTTTGTAGTTGCCCCTGGGCCTGCTGGAATCTGTCCAGACTTGCCTGGTCATTAATATCCACATTTATCGAAGTAGCCTTTGCTCTTGCTTCTACCACCTGTGTCAATACCGATTTTTCAAAATTGGCTGAAGCTTGAACTGTTTTAACAACGCTACTATACAGGTCCGTTCTCCGCTGATAATTTGTTTCTACATTGCCCCAAACTTTTTTTACATTTTGATCAGCAGATACCAAACCATTATATCCACCACATCCCCAAACCACAAAAATTAAAACAATTGCTACAATGATCAGCAATCCAAGATTGCGTGTTCCTTTCATGTTTTTAAGTTTTATAAATTAAAATTAGCGCATTGTTTATTTCTCAATGATAAATTTTTATTATGCTCCTCTTGATTTAAGTTATTCTTCCGTGGCGGCACGGTTTTCGCTTTTTTTCTTTCCTAATCTCCGAGACTATGAGTTTTCTGAAAAAGCATTGCTGGATTTTCCTGATTCCCTTATTGGCAACAATCTACTGGAAAAAATCAAAAACCAGTTCCGTTATAAAACTTCCTGGCTCATCTTTTATAAAAGATTCCATTCTTATTCATCGCCATGACGACATGAAAATTTTCGTTGTAAAATAAATTCGTTTGGAGGTTACGCACAATAATGAGGAAGTAAACAGTAATTCGTTGCCGGCGAATAGCGGTAATCGTCGGTAAATCTTGCACTAAGATTTTTGAATAGCTGCAATTCCAGGGAGAGTCTTTCCTTCAAAATATTCAAGCATGGCGCCACCGCCCGTGGATATATAGCTTACTTTATCGGAAAATCCGAATTGATTCACCGCCGCTACAGAATCTCCGCCACCCACCAAAGAAAATGCCCCATTTTGTGTAGATTCAGCCACAGCCGAGGCTATAGTTCTTGTACCATGCTGAAATTTTTCCATTTCAAAAACTCCCATAGGTCCATTCCATAAAATGGTTTTTGAGTGCTTGATGATATTGGAAAATTGGTCGCATGCGTTTTCTGCAATGTCTAAACCCATCCAGCCATCTGGTATATTATTGCTTGGCGCCGTTGAGGTGTCGGCATCAGCAGAAAACTTATTAGCGATCACTGAATCCGAAGGCAGGTGAATACATACACCCTTTGCTTCTGCCTTTTGTAATATTTCCTTCGCTGCTTCTATTCTGTCGTTCTCGCATAGTGAATTACCAATTTTTCCTCCATTTGCCTTTTCAAAGGTATAAGCCATGCCTCCTCCAATAATAATATCGGTGGCTTTGTCGAGTAAATTTTCAAGAATTAAAATTTTATCAGAAACTTTTGCCCCTCCGATAATAGCAGTAAAAGGCTTTTGTGAACTATGCAAAACTTTTTCAGCGCTGGCCACTTCATTTTCCATCAACAAGCCAAACATTTTTTTTGCAGGAGGAAAAAAATCTGCAATAACGGCTGTTGAGGCATGTGCACGATGGGCTGTTCCGAATGCGTCGTTCACATACACATCGCCTAGCTTTGATAAACTTTGTGCAAAGCCTTTGTCTCCTTTTTCTTCTTCTTTGTGGAAACGCAAATTTTCCAACAACAAAATTTCTCCCGGCTGCAAACTTTTTGCTAAATGCTCGGTTTCCTCGCCTATACAATCCTTTGCAAAAAGTATGGTAGCGCCTTGAAGTAATCTTCTGAGATGAACAACCAAATGTTTTAACGAATATTTTTCGGAAGGTCCATCTTTGGGGCGGCCCAAATGACTCATAAGAATTACACTACCACCGTCATCAAGAATTTTTCTGATGGTAGGAACTGCAGCTTTTATTCTTGTATCATCCGTAATCTCATGTTTGTCATTCAGCGGCACATTAAAATCAACACGAACCAATGCTTTTTGCCCTGAAAAATTATATGATGAAAATTTTGACATAACCCTCCTTAAATTCCTCAAATGAAGAATTTTAATGAATATAAAAATGAAAGGCTTTCAAAAAATTGAAAGCCTTTATGTAAATGAATATCGTTCATCGGTATACTGAGCATTGTAAAAACTACGAAACCAAAGTGATTCTTGCCGTTGCTCATGACTGCGCTGCTGCCGGCGTCATCTTTTTTGATATTAAGCTGGCAAAGTATTTTACAGTGCGTACAAGTTGGCTCACATAACTCATTTCATTATCATACCAACTCACTGTTTTTACTAATTGCGTGTCACCAACTGTCTGCACTTTTGTTTGTGTTCCATCAAACAAAGAGCCATAAGTCATGCCAATCACATCACTGCTTACAATTTGGTCTTCAGTATAGCCATAACTTTCATTCGTTGCAGCTTTCATGGCAGCATTCACCTCTTCTACGGTAACTTTTTTATTTAAGATGCTTGTAAGTTCGGTGAGCGAACCGGTTAGTGTTGGAACACGTTGAGCATTGCCATCCATTTTGCCTTTTAAATTTGGCAATACGAGGCCGATTGCTTTAGCAGCGCCAGTTGTATTGGGCACAATATTTTGTGCTGCCGCTCTTGCACGGCGAAGATCACCTTTGGGATGCGGCGCATCCTGCGTATTCTGATCATTGGTGTAAGCATGCACCGTAGTCATGAATGCATTTGCTATTCCAAATTTTTCATCAAGCACCTGGGCCATTGGAGCCAGGCAATTAGTTGTACATGATGCACAACTGATAATCGTTTCGCTGCCATCAAGAATATCATGATTAACATTAAAAACAATCGTTTTGAGATCGCCCGTTGCGGGAGCAGAAATAACAACACGTTTTGCACCAGCCTTTAAATGCGCTTCTGCTTTTTCTTTGTCAGTAAAAAAACCAGTACACTCAAGCACCACATCTACATCATGATCTTTCCACGGAATTTGTGCGGGATCTTTCTGTGCATATATTTTTATTGCATCACCCTCAACTATAATTGAATCTTCAGTTGATTTTACGTCAACGCCAAAGCGGCCCTGTGCACTGTCATATTTAAGCAGGTGTGCTAATACTTTTGGGCTGGTGAGATCATTGATGGCCACCACATCAATACCTTCCATTTGATAGATCTGGCGGTACACCAACCTTCCAATACGTCCGAATCCGTTGATGGCAACTTTAACTGTGCTCATGATTTGTTTGAAATTATATTACTTTAAAAGTTTTGCGGGGCAAAGTTACGTGTTTGAAATAAATAGAAGTTTACAAGTTATATGGGATTATATGATTGTCAACTGCGTCATTTGATCGCATTTCTTTAAAATTTATTCGTGAATTTGCTGACAAATTTGGAACCTTCGAGCCTTACAGCGGACAAGCTTCATAATTAACCAGATATCGAAGTGAAATAATTTTGGCTAAAAAACCGTCGCAAACTATCTTTGCCGTCCTTAAAACGAGGCCCGTTCGTCTAAGGGCTAGGACACCACCCTTTCACGGTGGTGATACGAGTTCGAATCTCGTACGGGCTACAAGAAATAGTTTCACAACTCGGTACACAACGAAATCCCCGCAAAATCAATACTGGCGGGGATTTTTATTTTCGGTTGGCATCAGTTAGAAACGCTTTTCACATTTTTTTGGTTCAACAGTGTTTCACCAAAATCGCTTGTTTCGCCAAACCGGCGGGGTTTTAATAAAGCAAGCTCGATAAGAAAAATTTGCATAATAGAGTTTCCCCTCGTCTCGATCTCACTCGATAAATTGCCGACATAAAACTTCTCCGACATTTTTGATTACGATTTTGCCAATCAGTCCAATCTCTTTTGCAGTTTAGATTGAACATGTTAGCTTTCTTGCATTTAAATCCCTGCATCAATAAATAAATACAGATATGCTGTAATTTAGAGAGATGAAAGAGATACATGACATTATCATGGCCTTCGATGAAGCACAAAAGCTGGGAAAACGAACAGCTTTGGCCACGGTAGTTCATGTAGATGGCTCTTCTTATCGCCGGCCGGGTGCCCGTATGCTTATTAGAGAAGACGGTCAACTGACCGGAGCAATTAGCGGAGGATGTCTTGAGCGGGATGCTTTACAGAAAGCATTATTGGTGATGATGCAGCAAAAATGCAAGCTGGTGACTTATGATACCAATGATGAAGATGATGCAAAATTGGGAATGGGTTTGGGATGTAACGGCATTATACAGGTGTTGATAGAGCCTGTTGACATATCTGATCAGAATAATCCCATTCAATTTTTGAAAGCAATAATCAGCAAACGTCAACAAAATGTTTTAATTACATTATTTTCTCTGCAGAATAAGAGAGACGCGCAATATGGAACATGTTTGCTTGTTTCAGAAGATGGCATGGTCTCCGGTGATGCGCCTGTCTTGACAGATATTTTAATAACAGACGCAAAAAAAGCCTTAGTTAGCAAGAATTCATCTTTCAAAAATTACATTACAGAGAATAATAACCTGACTGCATTTATCGAACTGATAAAACCATCTATTTCCATAGTTATAATCGGTGCAGGAAATGATGCAATGCCATTAGTAAAAATGGCTGATATCCTCGGATGGGAGACTACAGTCGTCGATGGACGGGCTGACTATGCAAAAAAAGAAAGGTTCTCTCCTGCCTGCAAAGTGCTGGTTTCAAAACCTGAAAATGTGCTGGATAAGTTAACTGTTGATGATCAAACTGTTTTTTTGCTGATGACGCATAATTACAATTACGACCTTGCGATGCTCCGTGCTTTATTGTCAAGAAAAGTGGCGTATATCGGATCTCTCGGACCAAGAAAAAAATTAGACAGGATGATAGATGAATTGAAAGAAGAAGGTGTATCATTAAACAGTGAAAGGCTTTCTGCATTATATGGACCGGTCGGCCTTGATATTGGCGCCGAAACATCAGAAGAAATAGCCTTATCTATTTTAGCAGAAATAAAAGCGGTATTCTCTTCTAAAAGCGCTCAATCCCTTAGAACGAATTCCGATGTGATACACTCCCGTTCAGATTTGCATGTTGAACAGGTTGATGTTCGCGGACAATGAAAAATATCTTCGGTTGTTTTGAATAATTTTTTCGAAATAGATAACTGTGCGGTGATATTGCTTGCAGCCGGCGCTTCTGTGCGTTTGGGTAAGCCCAAACAACTGCTCATCTATAAAGGCAAAAGTTTTTTACAAAACATGATATCTGCTGCAGTAAATTCTCACTTAAATCCAGTTGTTGTTGTGCTTGGTGCTCATTCAACATTAATCACCGGTGAGATCACTGAAAATAATGTTCACGTTGCGCAAAATCAAGACTGGGAAGAAGGTATTGCTTCTTCTATCCGATGCGGCATCCGGGCGCTGGGAGAAATAAGTCCGGCTTCTGATGCGGCAATCTTAATGGTCTGCGATCAGCCGCATATTACTTCTTCTTTGCTCAATGATCTGGTCGATGCGCAGCGAAAAACCGGCAAGCCTATAGTTGCCGCTTACTACAGCGGTATTGCAGCCACTCCGGCACTCTTTCATAAAATATTTTTTCCTGAATTGCTTTTATTAAAAGGTGACAAGGGCGCAGGAAAGATTTTACGACAACAAATTGACCAGGTGGCCACTGTTTCTTTCCCGCTAGGGGCAATTGATATAGATACGATCAGCAATTATGAAATGTTGAGGCAGGATGATTAAAAAGTCGCAAAATATTATAGAACACAAAGGAGAGAAAATATAATTTTGTGTGACGGCTGTAAAGGGAAATTTGAAGCAGAGCTTGCAAAATGTGAGTGTGAAACTAAATGAAGGAAATAATGATCATTGATAAATATAATCGTATTCATGATTACCTGCGCATTTCCCTGACGGATAATTGTAATCTGCGTTGCTTTTACTGTATGCCGGAAGAGGATTATGATTTTACACCCGCTTCAAAACTGATGCAGGCTGGCGAAGTTGAATCATTGGCAAAGATCTTTATCAGTCTTGGTGTCAATAAAATCAGGCTTACTGGGGGAGAACCGCTGGTACGGAAAGATGCCGCTGAAATAATACTTTCCTTATCTAAACTTCCAGTAAAACTTACACTAACTACAAATGGTTCAAGATTACATGAATTTGTAGATGTGCTGGAAGAAGCAAATATCCGGTCATTGAATATTAGTTTAGACACACTTCAACCGGAAAAATTTCAACTTATCACCCGCAGGGATCAATTCAAAAAAGTGTATGACAATATTCAACTTTTATTGAAAAAGAATTTTCACGTAAAGGTGAATATGGTGGTGATGAAAGGATTAAATGATAATGAGATCAATGACTTTGTAGAATGGACAAAACATGAACCTGTTCATGTTCGCTTTATTGAATTTATGCCTTTTACCGGCAACCGTTGGACAAGCAACAAAGTTTTTACGATGCAACAGATGCTGGATGTGATCAAAGAAAAATATGAAGTCGTTCGTTTGAAGGATGAAAAAAATGATACAGCTAAAGGATACAAAGTACAGGGACACCCGGGCACCTTTGCAATCATCAGCACGATGAGCGCTAATTTTTGTGCCAATTGCAACCGTATGCGTTTGACCGCGGATGGAAAAATGAAGAACTGTCTTTTCTCGGAACAGGAAACTAATCTGCTATCAGCATTGAGAAATGGCGAAGATGTAGTGCCACTTATTTATAAAAGTATTCAAAGCAAGGCAAAAGAGCTGGGCGGACAATTTACTACAGATTTCAAAAATCTTCATGCGGAAGATATTCATAACAGGAGCATGATTACCATAGGGGGCTAAAATGATTTCTGTAACCGAGGCAAAAAAAATAATCCAGGAAAATACAAATACACTGTCCCCTGTAAAATTATCTTTGACGGAATCCCTGGGTTTGATATTAGCTGATGATGTATTTGCCGCAAGCGATGTTCCCCCTTTTCCTCAATCGTCTATGGATGGGTATGCATTTTCCTTCAATGAATGGCAACTGCATAAAAAATTAAAAATTAAAGGTGAGATCGCTGCCGGAAGTAAAGAAACAATTACTCTTCCGCCAGGTAGTGCTGCACGCATCTTTACCGGTGCCGCTGTTCCACCTGGCGCTGATACCGTAGTCATGCAGGAAAAAGTCACCACCCAAAATGATGAGTTGGTCATTCATGACGAAAACCTTGCGGCCGGAACTAATGTCCGGGAAAAGGGTTCTGAAATACAGGTCGGTGCATTGGCGTTGGAAAAAGGTAGTGTTTTGTCTCCCGCAGCTATCGGATTTTTAGGCAGTGTGGGTAATGCAGAAGTAAAAGTTTATCCCAATCCTTCAATCAGTATTATTATCACGGGAAATGAATTACAAAAACCGGGAGAACCATTGCAGTATGGCCAGGTATATGAATCCAATTCAGTTGCACTGACATCAGTTTTACATCAATTAAATTTTAATAAAGTAGAAATAGCACACGTGACAGATAAACCTGAATTAATTACCGAGGCATTGAAAAATGCTTTGCAAAAAAATGATGTAGTGATGCTGACGGGTGGCATCAGTGTGGGCGATTATGATTTTGTTTTGGAGGCAGCTACAGCGTGCGGAGTTCAAAAACTTTTTCATAAAATAAAACAACGGCCCGGCAAGCCATTATATTTCGGGAAAAAAGAAACCAGGCTGGTATTTGGTTTGCCTGGTAATCCTGCATCTGTGCTTACCTGTTTTTATCAATACGTTATTCCGGCCCTGGAAAAATTAAACAGAAGAAAACTTATTTTGAAAATCATCAGGGCACCTTTATCCAAATCATTTCAAAAAGCCTCAGGTCTTACCCATTTTTTAAAAGGCAGGTTTGACGGGCAAATTGCAACGCCATTAGATGCACAAGAATCTTTCAGGCTTAGTTCTTTTGCCAGGGCCAACTGCTTGATACAAATTAATGAGGAAGTAACCACATGTAAAGAAGGAGAATTAGTTGATGTACATTTATTGCCGGGCTAATAGGGTCAGCATGGAAACTATTATTATTTTTTACATACTGTTATTCCTCGTTGCATTTTTATACTCATCTGTTGGTCACGGTGGCGCCAGCGGTTATCTGGCCCTGATGGCCATTTTCAGTGTTTCGCCGGAGGTAATGAAACCTACAGCATTGCTGCTGAACCTGTTTGTGTCGATGACATCATTTATTCAATTTTACCGCGGCAAACATTTTAAGTGGAAAATATTTTTACCTTTTGCTCTTACCTCCGTACCTATGGCATATGTGGGGGGGTTGATCACTATAGAAGCAGACATTTATAAAAAGATACTTGGGATATTATTGCTGATACCCATCATCCGCTTCCTGTTCTTTGCAAACATTACGGTAAAAGATATAAAGAAATCAAATTTGGTTCTATCATTAATAATTGGTGCAACCATCGGTTTTTTTTCCGGCCTCATAGGTATTGGCGGAGGTATTATTTTATCACCAGTGCTTCTATTGTTAAAATGGACAGACATGAAACAAACAGCTGCTATCAGCGCTTTATTCATTTTTGTCAATTCATGTTCAGGACTGGCGGGTCAGCTTACCAAAGGAATAAATTTCAGCACGGATATGTATGCATACGTAGCGGTGGCGTTTATCGGCGGAGTTTGCGGAGCTTATTATGGTTCGCTTCGATTTCGGCATGCTGTATTAAAATATATGCTAGCGGCAGTATTGATGGTAGCTGCTTATAAATTATTATTCACGGGAGCATAACCCGAAGGTTAAGTAAATTTGTTAATTCCAACAAAACATCATGCCGCTAAATATTATCATATTCGGACAACTTACCGATATAACAGGAAGCTCCCTTTCATTAGATAATATTTCAGATACTGATAACCTTGTAAGAGAATTGAACAAACGCTATCCGGCATTGGCTGGTAAAAAATATGTAGTAGCCGTAGATAAACAGGTTGTAACTACAAACACTGTTTTAACCAACAACGATACGGTGGCCTTATTGCCACCTTTTTCGGGAGGATAAAATGAGTAGCATCAATTCATACGAAAGATACCAGCGCCAGATGATCCTGAAAGAATTTGGTGAGGCGGCGCAGCAAAAATTATTGAAGGCAAAAGTAATGATGGTTGGTGCAGGTGGTCTCGGCTGTCCTGCATTGCAATACATGGCCGCAGCCGGCGTGGGCACTATCGGCATTGCAGATCATGATACCGTTGCTTTAAATAATCTTCAACGCCAGGTGTTGTATGCTGTCAATGATATTGGTAAATCAAAAGCAGAAAGGGCCGCTTTAAGATTACAAGAATTAAATCCGGACATAGAAATTATTCCCTACAATGAAAGATTGACTCAGCAAAATACATTGAGCATTATAGATGCATTTGATATTATTATTGACGGCACCGACAATTTTTCTACGAGGTATTTGATAAACGATGCATGCGTTCTTTTGAACAAGCCATTGGTATACGGCGCCATTTCTCAATATGAAGGTCAGGTGGCCATATTTAATTACAGGAAAAATGAAGGCGATCCGGCAGTCAACTATCGTGATTTGTTTCCGCAACCACCCAAAGATGATGAAGTGTTGAATTGTGAAGAGGCGGGTGTGCTGGGTATATTACCCGGTATCATAGGAACTATGATGGCCAATGAGACAATAAAAATTATTACCGGGATCGGCGAACCATTAATCAACCAATTGCTCACCTATAATGCTTTGAACAATCAGGTTTACCAGCTAAGTTTATCGGCGGGAAAAGAAACCCGTTCTTTGATACCGGAAAGTGCAGCGGCTTTCACACAAACCGACTATGAATGGCTATGTGCGCCCTCTTTACGGAAATTTGAAATTGATGTTGAAAACTTCAATACGCTTCTAAGATCTGATGACGTTACTGTTGTTGATGTAAGAGAGTCGGATGAAATTCCTGTCGTTAATGAATTCATTTCTGAAAAAATTCCTTTATCGCAACTAAAAGAAAACCTGGCAGGAATTAAAAACAATACAATCATATTCTTTTGCCAAACCGGAAATAGGAGTTTACAGGCAGCCCGATGGTTATTTGATACGTTTGGCGAAACTAAAAATATTTATAGTCTGCGGGGTGGTATTTTACAATGGAAAAAATTTCAGAATACACAAACAGCATGAAGGAAAGAAAACTCAAAAATATTTTTGTTCACGGGCCTGTTGCCGCTTCTTTTATTGCTGATAGCATACAAAAGCATAGCATTAAAACAGAAATCGGTGGTCACAGTATTTTCCTGGGCCAGGTGCGGGCCGATACAATTGATGGGAAAAAAGTAGCTTCAATAGAATACACAGCCTACGAAGAAATGGCTTTGGAAAAAATGCATGCTATTCGGGAAGGCATGTTTGCTAAATATGATCTCATATGTATGCACGTATATCATAGTCTTGGAATAGTGCGTGCCGGCGAAATCAGTTTGTTTGTATTCACTTCATCCGTTCATAGAAAAGCCGCCATCAATGCTTGCGAGGAAACTGTAGAAAGATTAAAAGCGGAATTACCGGTATGGGGAAAAGAATTGTTTGAAGATGAAACTTGGCAATGGAAAAAGAATAACTAATAATGGTTAACATTACACATAAATCAAACAGTCTGCGCAAAGCCATTGCTTCAGCAGTCGTTTCTGTTTCCATGCAGGAAACAATTGATGCAGTAAAAAACAAAACCGTTCCCAAAGGCGATGTATTTGAATTTTCAAGAGCGGCTGGTTTATTAGCCATAAAAAAAACAAGCGATGTTATTCCTGATTGCCACCCTCTTCCTGTTGAATACGCAGCCATAACATATCATGTGGATGGCATGAATATTATCATTTCTGTTGAAGTGCAAACAATTTATAAGACGGGAGTGGAAGTGGAAGCCATGCATGGAGCCGCTATTACGGCTTTAACTATTTACGACATGTTGAAGCCTTTGGACAAAGGCGTGGAAATATCAACAATAAGATTGGAAAGTAAAAAAGGCGGCAAAACAGATCTTAAAAATGAAGTGACGGATAGTTTACGTTGTGCGGTCATTGTTTGTTCAGATAGCGTTGCTGCAGGAGTAAAACAAGATACAAGCGGTAAAACAATTATAGAAAAACTGGAAAAATTGAATTTACCAGTCGGACAATATGAAATTATCGCCGATGAATTTTTTGCTATCCAGGAAAAAGCAAAACAACTCAGTGATCAGGGATATGATCTTATTCTATTTACCGGTGGCACAGGCTTATCATCAAGAGACGTTACACCGGATGCGATCACTCCATTGCTCGACAGAGAAATTCTCGGCATCATGGAAGCGGCACGAAACTATGGTCAGCAAAGAACTCCCTTTGCTATGCTATCAAGGGGTGTGGCAGGCTTCATAAAAAACACACTTGTTATTACTTTGCCTGGATCTGCTGCGGGCGCTGCCCAAACAATGGATGCCTTATTTCCCTATGTCCTTCATGTATTTCGTGTAGCGAAAGGTGTAAGACATGATGAATAGATTCCGACAATTCCTTCCAGTATGTTTTGTCGCCGATGCAATCATAGAAAAAGGCAGCGAATCTTTCGTCCGTTATTAATCAACATCGCATCTATTTGCAGTCTCTCAATTTTCATCCGGAGATATGCATCTGCCTTAGTTCAGTAAAACAATTGCCTGCTTTGTAGGTGGAAGGTGGATAAAATTGTCTTCCAGTAATACAATTTCATGCGGGTCTATTCAGGTATTTTGTAACTTACGAAGTACCAAAAATGGTTCATCATGGCCGCTTACACATTGAGGTGCATTTTAATGATGGCCTGACCGTAGAAAAAAATTTTGATACTTACAAAATGCCGCGTATCAACGAAATTCCAGATATTGAAGTGTATATAATGGAAAACGATGAAAAATCGGGCGGTGTAGGAGAGCCGGGACTTCCGCTACTGGCACCAGCTTTGTGTAATGCGATCTTTGACCTGACTAGAAAGCGTATCAGGAAACTGCCATTCAATATGGAAGAAATTTAGACAATGAAAATTTGAAATCGTAACAACTGAATCATTCATTTATGAAATACAGACGGGACATATTTATTACAGGGGTGTTAGTACTTATCCTTTTTACTCAATTCACTTTTAAACACGAAAAAGAATTTGATTTGAAAGCCAGTATAAAGAGAGGCAAGGAAGTATATATTGCCCATTGCATCTCCTGTCACATGGAAAACGGACAAGGTATTGAAGGACTTTATCCACCAGTGGCAAAGGCTGATTACCTTATGGCTAATAAAAAAAGATCGATTCAGCAGGTATTGTATGGCGCAACAGGCGAAATGAAAGTAAACGGCAAAATATATAATGTACCGATGGCTGGAACTGATCTCACCGACGAAGAGGCAAGTGATGTTTTGAATTATACCCGGAATTCATGGGGAAACAAAGGAGGCGCAGTTACACCGGCCGACGTCAAAGCTGCAAGGAATAAGTGAACCTGGTTCTTGTAATAATAATAGTTGCCTCTTTTACATAGCAAATAGAATATGAATTGTAAATAAATGCGATTAAGATATGCCAGTCTTTCGTCTTAATGTCAATAATCAAAGCTTTACAGTAAATGTAGAGGCTGATACCCCATTACTTTGGGTCTTGCGTGATGAACTCAATCTCAGAGGTACCAAATTCGGTTGTGGCATAGCGCAATGCGGCGTATGTACGGTACACTTCAACGGTAATGCAGTTCGTTCATGTTCGATTCCGGTTTCTGTGGCCGAGAAAGGTAAAATCATCACCATTGAAGGATTATCCAAAGATGGTTCGCATCCCGTACAGCGGGCATGGGAAGAAATGGATGTGCCGCAATGCGGATACTGCCAGGCTGGGCAGATCATGTCCGCCGTGGCATTATTGTCAAAGAAGCCAAAGCCGTCTGATGCCGATATTGATGCTGCCATGACCGGGAATATTTGCCGGTGCGCCACGTACAAGAGAATCAGGAAAGCTATTCATCTGGCAGCAGAAAATGGAGGTAACAAATGAAAACAGCTAATCTTAAAACATCGAGAAGATCTTTTCTGAAAACCACAGCGCTCGCCGGTGGAGCATTATTGCTTGGATTTGATCCATTCTTGTCAGGAGGTTCTGTAGTTTCATTAAAGGATTTGTCGACCATACCTGGCGGAGTTTCTTTCCAGCCTAATGCATTTATCAGAATTGGTGCTGATGGAATAATCACCATTATGGCGCCCAATCCCGAAATCGGACAAGGAGTGAAAACTTCTCTCCCTTTATTGGTAGCCGAAGAGCTTGATGTGGACTGGAATACAATCCAAGTAGAACAAGCCGGGCTGGATACTAAGAATTTTAATCGTCAGACAGCAGGAGGCAGCGGCTCAATCCGATCAAGCTGGAAGAGTTTCAGAAAAGCCGGCGCCACGGCGAGAAAAATGCTTGTTGAAGCGGCAGCCGGAACATGGAATGTAAATGCCGATGAGTGTTATACAGAAAAAGGATTTGTTATTCATAAACCAAACGGCAAGAAACTCAGTTATGGCAATCTCGCTGAAAAGGCATCACAATTAAAAGTGCCTTCTGATGTAAATCTGAAAGATCCAAAGGAATTTAATTTAATCGGCAAGCGGATACATAATGTAGATAACAGGAAGATCGTGACGGGTAAAATGGATTTCGGTATTGATACAAAAAGAGAAGGTATGTTATATGCCATGGTGGCCCGACCGCCGGCATTTGGGAAAAAATTGAAATCTTTTGATGACAAGGGCGCACTTTCGGTATCGGGAGTTAAAAAAGTTTTGCAGGCCGGTAATAAAATTGCTGTGCTTGCCACGTCCACTTGGTCTGCAAAAAAAGGGAGAGATGCGCTTAAAATTGAATGGGAAGACGACGGCAAACTAGAAAATACAACTGACCACCTCGAAGCATTTGCAAAATTGGTTACTCAAAAAACAGACAAGCCAAAAAGGAACGATGGCGACGTAGACAGCGCCTTCCCGAATGCCGCTAAGGTCATTGAAAGGACTTTTGTTGCGCCTTTTCTTCCCCACGCCCCCATGGAGCCTATGAATTTTTACGCCGATGTGCATGATGACGCAGTGGAATTATATGGTCCTACACAAACTCCTTCCCGAACCCGTTCAGATGTTTCCAGGTTACTCAAAATTCCGGAGGAAAAAATTACCGTTGGGCTCTCAAGAATGGGAGGCGGTTTTGGCAGAAGGCTACAATCCGACTATGCAGTTGAAGCAGCTGAGATATCCAGCCTTGCTAAAGCGCCGGTGCAGGTTATGTGGACACGCGAAGATGATATGCAGGCAGGATTTTACAGACCTGCAGGCATGTATTCGTACAAAGCAGCATTGGGTAAAGATAATCAACTGATCGGCTGGCACCTGAAAGCTGCGGCAATCAATTCGGGAAATGCATCAAGAGAAAATAGTTTTCCGGCCGGTGCCGTGCCCAATTTCAGAATTGACAGTCACAACCTCGAATCAAAAGTTACTGTGGGTGCCTGGCGTGCGCCAACCCACAATTTTATTGCTTTTGCAGAAGAAAGCCTGTTGGATGAAATTGCTCATGCGGCGGGTAAAGACCCCGTGGCTTTTCGCCTGGAACTTTTGGATAAAGCAAAAACCAGCCCAACAGGAACAGTGGAGTATGATCCGGAAAGATATAAAACAGTAATAAAGACGGCGGCTGAAATGGGAAATTGGGGAAAGAAGGCAGATAATGGAATTTATAAAGGATTTGGTGCGCATTTTTCTTTCGGTAGCTATGTGGCGCAGGTAGCAGAAATTTCTGTAAAGGATAATAAAATAAAAGTGCATAAAGTTTTCTGTGCAGTGGATTGCGGACAGGTTGTTAACCTAAGTGGCGCAGAAACACAAGTGGAAGGAGGAATTATTGATGGATTGGGAGTTGCACTTTATGGAAAGCTAACCATAGAAAATGGACAAGCAGTACAAAAGAATTTTAATGCCTACAATCTTATCCGTATTTCTGATGCGCCGGACATAGAAGTAAAATTTATAGAAAATAATATAGATCCGATGGGATTGGGCGAGCCGGGATTACCACCCATTGCTCCGGCAGTTTGTAATGCAATTTTTGCTGCAACAGGAAAGAGGATCACGAAATTGCCGATTAACCTAGCAAGTGAAGGATAAAGATTTGTAAATAAAAAGAAGTTTTTAGTTTTTTAATCTTGCTTCTTCTATATCAAGTTCCCATTCTCTTTCACGAATCAGTTCTAAACTGAATTCGCCCTTGTGCCGGAGATAATTTAATTCACGTCGGCGGATATTCACCAACTCAATCAGCATTTGCCGGTAACGTGGTAAAAAAGATGCTGACTCATCTGCCGCTTCATCACTCTCCAATTTTCTTTTTGCAATATCAATCATTCGTTCATATCGGTCCCTCACCCTTTTATATGTTTCATCGTTCTGCGTTTCTTCAGGATAGTTTGTATCAAGGTAAGAAAGTGCTGACTCCGCCAATCGTATTCGCAACGATATTGCCCGAAACTTCTCTGACTCCTCTTCGTTAGTCTGAATTTTTAAAAGCCTGATAAGTGGCTTCAAACTCAAACCTTGCAAAACAAGTGTAATCAAAATCACTGCAAACGTGATGAATAAAATCAGGTTACGGTGAGGGAAAGCATCTCCACTTACTAATGTTATGGGCACTGCTAATGCTGCTGCTAATGATACAACACCCCGCATACCACTCCAGCCTATTAAAAAAACAGACTGCCATTTGGGATAAGGCTCTTTTTGCCGGATACTTTTAAACATAAGTCTTGGAATGTAGGCAGCCGGGAAAACCCAAATGATCCTGAGAATAATTGTGATCAAACCAATTATAACAGCATAAAAAATTGCGTCTCCCAATGAGTAACCCTCCAGTCCATTAACGATCACGGGTAATTGCAATCCAATAAGAATAAAAACAAGACCGTTCAATAAAAAAATCAACACGTCCCATAATCCCTGTACTTGTAGCCTGGTTTCATAAGTAAAAATTTCCTGTGAACGGTATGATAAAAACAATCCCCCTGTAACAACTGCCAGCACTCCTGAAAAATGAAAATGCTCTGCTGTTATATACATTATATAAGGGCTGATAAGAGTTATCACTCCATCGATGCTGGCGGTAGTCGGTAAAATGCGATGAATGCCATAAATAATTGCACCAATAATTAAACCTATCAAAATGCCCATTACTGCAACAAGAAAAAAAGATTTGGTTGCATCCCAGAATTGAAACTCACCTGTAAATATTGTTGCTAAAGCAAATCGGAATACTATTAAGCTCGATGCATCATTGATCAGACTTTCTCCTTCAAGAATAGTAACAACCCTCTTTGGTACTTTTAGTCCACTTAAAACAGAGTTTGCAGCTACCGCATCGGGTGGTGATATGATGCCACCCAATAAAAAACCAAATGCGAGTGTAAAACCAGGAATGATTGCATGTGAAACCAGTGCCACAACCGCTGATGTCATGATGACCAGGCCAAACGCTAACAAGATAATGGGACGCTTCCATTTCCAAAACTCAATCCATGATGTGTTCCATGCAGCAGCATATAATAAAGGAGGAAGAAAAATAAGAAACACAAGGTCGGGATTAAGAGTTATAAACGGAACACCAGGTACAAGGCTAATAAGAAGACCGGCTATTACCAGTAAGATTGGGTATGAAATTTTTAATTTGTTACTCAGAATTGTCAATAAGGCAATACCGAGCAGCAATGAGATGACAAGTAATATTTGTTCCTGTAACATCGGAAATAAAATCTTCTTTAAATCCTGTGATTCTTATGCTCCCTCAAAAATTCAATAGATTTTTGAATTTACAGAAAAATAATTTTGTCGTTATACTTCTTTATATTTTCAATGAACTAATTACGGAAAAGAGAGTGTCAAATATTAAATGATGTCCTTCGCATTAATTGATTTCTCCCACCATCTTGAAGATTTCATTGGACCATTCAAATCCACCTCCTCTCCGATCATTGGATGAATTAGTGGCATATTTTTTCTTGACGCTTCGATAATAACCCTTTTTATAGATTCATCCCAGTCATTTAATGATAAAGAAAATTTTGCCCAATGTACTGGAAATATTTTTTTTGCTTTAAGGTCGAAGCCTGCCTGGACTGTTTCTTCGGGCATCATATGTATATATTTCCAATAAGCATTGTACTGCCCGCATTCTAAAATAGCAAGATCAAAGGGGCCATATTTATTTCCTATCTCTGAAAAATGAGTGTCATAACCACTATCGCCACCTAAAAACAATTTCAAAGATGTAGTCTGTAAAACGAAAGACATCCATATAGATCTATTTCTTTTGAATGTTCTTCCAGCAAAATGTCTTGCGGGTGTAGTATAGAGGATAAGACCATTATCTAAAATTATTTCTTCGTTCCAATCTTTTTCAATGATCTTTTTTTTGTCATAACCCCAATGTTCTAAATGCGCTCCTGTGCCAAGGCTGGTAATCACTTGTTTAACCCTTGGTTTAAGTTCAACTATAGTTCTATAGTCCAAATGATCCCAATGGTCGTGTGATATGAGTAAATAATCAATTTCTGGAAGATCATTTGTTATATATACATCACTGCCTGCATAACTTTTTGTTGTAAATGATAAAGGAGAAGCGTTTCCACTAAAAACAGGATCAACCAATATCTTTTTTCCATCAACCTGGATAAAATATGATGAATGTCCAAACCAAACCAGGCAATTCTTATCCGGATCTAAATGTAAGAGGTCTGTTTTCTTTGAAGGCAAAACGCCTGAGGGCCTGCTATGTTTGTTTTTCCTGAAAAAGAACTGTCTCATTACAGTGAATATGCTAACTCCCTCAACCAGATTCGGGGTGAAATGTATATTCTGAAACTGACCATCTTTATAATTAAGTGACTTTTTGATGCGCTCTAATCTTTCGCCGTAAGGCAATTTGCCAAATTGAGGCTGTTGCATAAAAAACCAGGCGCTTAAGATCAGAAGACCAATTATTAAGAGAACAGCAATCATTTAATATCGAGTTATTATTTTTAGTGGACGTTTATGGAAATGGAATATTTTATTTCTTCTTTATCCGATGTAAGTTGATTAACCGAAAAATTGTTGATCCATTTCTTTTCTGAAGGCTTCTGCGCCCAACCTGTCGATGTTATACATAAGTTGTTTTGGCGTGACGATGGCAAGATCTGCATCGTTTCGCTTTGCATTATTATATTCGTTGAACCGGATGCACAGGCACTGGGATCGGCCGAACAAAAAATTCCTACATATGAAGGTTACAAAATCTTCTGTCAATACTATATTCACCGATATTGGCGGCGTATTGCTTACAAACGGTTGGGACCGCGGTTGCCGGAGAAGAGCCATTGATGTTTTTAAGCTCGACCCCGAGGAAACAGAGGAACGTCATCACCTCTGCTTCGACACACTCGAGGTAGGCAAGATCACGCTCAATGAATATCTCAACCGTGTAGTCTTTTATAAAAAAAGGTCCTTTACCCGAAACAAATTCCGGCAATTCATGTTGGATCAATCACAAGCTTTACCAGGAATGATCGAATTGATACAACAATTAAAAAAGAAGTACGGGCTTAAAGTGGCAGTTGTAAGTAATGAAGGTCGTGAGCTGGCAGAATACCGTATTAAACAATTTAAGTTGAATGCCCTCGCTGATTTTTTTATCGTTTCAAGTTTTGTTCATTTCAGAAAACCTGATGCAGATATTTTCCGCATCGCACTGGATACTGCACAGGTAACACCGCAACAGGTTGTGTATATTGAAGACAGACCCATCTTTGTGCAGGTAGCACGTACTCTGGGCATTCATGCCATACGCCATACTGATCACAACAGCACATGCGAAAAGTTGAGGAAGTTTGGATTAAAGTAAAATATGTTGCAGCCGGTAAGAATTGTCTATTTAATTTACAGCACGGTACGCATCGAATCCCCGCAAAATCAATGATGGCGGGGGTTTTTATTTTCGGTGAAATCATTTGGGCACGTATGCTTGACTCCTTCCATCATCAAATCGCATAAGGATCCTTTACCAAAACACAGTATACAATGCCGCCAGTATGCCGCAAATAATTACTGAGCCCATAATGAACGCCGGCGAAACTCTAAACATTGATTTATCCATTTCAATGGTATGACTGTCTTTTTCATTTTTAGGTTTTATAAGACTACTCAATATCATAATAATTGCTACTGCAAAGAAAGTGATCGTCATTCTATCTAAGAAAGGATAATCAGGAAAAACTCCATTTGTCCACGTTGGTAAAAATTTTAATAAAATTGAAATCGGTATTGTCAGTAATGCACCTGCTAAAGCCGCTCCTGCTGTAGTTCTTTTCCAAAACATACCTAATAAAAAAATGGCAAGTACACCCGGAGAAAAGAAACCAACATATTCCTGTATAAATTGATAGGCCTGGTCCAATGATTTTAATGATGGCGTTACTATAGCTGCAATCAACATACAAATAATAACTGCCCATCTTCCCACTCTTACCACTTTCCTTTCCGAAGCTTCTTTATCGAAATATTTTTTATAGATGTCCAATGAAAAGATAGTGGATATGCTATTGGACTTGCCGGCAAGTGATGCAACAATTGCAGCCGTTAATGCGGCAAAAGCTACGCCCTTTAATCCCGGCGGCAATAAATTCATCAGCGTAGGATATGCATGATCGGGCTTAACTGTTCCGATTGCATCCACCATTTCTTTCTGAAACATTCCTTTTTGATGCAATACATACATAGTAATCCCGGGCAATACAGCAATAAGAGGAATCAGTAATTTTAAAAAAGCTGCAAATAAGATCCCGCTTCTAGCTGTTTTCAGATCGGCACCCAAGGCTCGCTGCACGATATACTGATTACAGCCCCAATAGGCCAGGTTGTTGATCAACATACCGCCAATCAAAACTGATAATCCTGGTAGCTCTCTGTAGTGAGGGCTTGATCTATCGAGGATCATGTGAAAATGTTCGGGTGCTTCCTTTCGTAAAACACCCAAAGCTTTTAAAATGTCTCCGTCATATCCAAATTTATCGGCTAGCAGTGAAAGAGCTAAATAAGTTGTAACTAAACCACCGATTATTAAAACAAGCACCTGTATCACATCTGTATATCCTATCACCTTCATGCCTCCCAACGTAACAATAATTGAAAATACACTCAAACCGACTATACACCACTCAAAACTTATATTGCTGATAGATGATATGGCAAGTGCGCCCAGGTAAATGATCGAGGTAAGATTAACGAATACATAAACCAATAACCAGAATACAGCCATGATTGTGCTTACCGTATCACTATATCTTCTTGCCAGGAATTGCGGCATAGTATAGATCTTATTTTTCAGGTACATTGGAATAATAAATATGGCTACAATGATTAATGTACCTGCTGCCATCCACTCATAGGAAGATATGGCCAATCCAATGGCAAAGCCTGACCCCGACATGCCAATAAAATGTTCTGCAGAAATATTAGATGCGATCAATGAAGCTCCGATTGCCCACCAGGTAAGTGAACCTTCGGCTAAGAAAAAATCTTTTGAATCTATTTTCTTTGCTTTTTTCCGATGATAGATCCAGTATCCGTATGCGGATACGGAAATAAAGTAAATAAAAAATACAATGTAGTCAGCCAGGCGCAGTTGGTTCATCAGCAATCGTTGGTTTTGGTTAAAAAAGGAAAAATAAATAATTTATTGATGGTTGCTGCATGTAAACTGTTATCTATTTTTTTGCTTTCTTAGAAAATTGCCAAGTTCATTGATCTTGTCTGTTCCAATAAAGTCGGCATGAAGTTCCATTTGCAGCTTCCATGATTGCTCTGAATCTGGCGCCGCCCAAAAGCGAAAAGATTTTTTCATGGCATGTGCAGTATCAATAACCCGTTTTATTTTTTTTCTGTCTTCAGCATTTATAGCCCCTTCACCTTTCCATTTTGAAATTTTATCAAAAGGAAAGCTTACCAGTGCTACTCTTTTCAATTCTTCACTGCTGTGTGGCAATTGTAAGTCATTATCAAAAAAAATAAAATCAGGATAGTCTTTATATGCTGTTGGTGGAGGACGATCTCCACTGATAATAATAGTTATATAATTGGTTTTATTTAGAGTGGATAAATATGGTTTTAATGGTTCGAGCTCCTTTATCAGCAAAGACAAACTCAGCGAATAATTCTCCTTTATATCAATGAGCAGGTTTAATTTTCTTGCGCCATCCGAACTAAATTTTCTGATTAAGGGAACGATATATAAATCCTGTAATGTTTTTTTTAACTGTATCTCCTCTTTTTTATGAGCCACGTATAGAATTTCACCAATGGGAAAAATGTCTGCTTCAATAGAACCAAAACCATTTTCATAAGCAAGAAAAAAATGATTTGCATTCAAGTAGTCATTGTGAGAATGGGCATTGGCAGTGGTATATTTTTTTAATTGTCCTTTTGCATTTGTAATTGTAAAAACAGATGCAATGATGAATATACCTGCAATAAATACTTTCATATCAAACAACTCCCTGTCAACTTTATAAAATGCAATCTTAGAAAAAAGGTGCAATCTTGTTGACTGCACCCTTTAAAAAAAATTGCCTAATAGCTCGGATTTTGAACCAAATAGCCCGGCAAATTTGAAGCTCCGTTAATGGCAGTTTCAGGAATGGGAAAAATTCTTTTTTGCTTATCAGTATTGGTTTTTTCAGTCCATGTACCTTCGTACTTTCCAAAACGGATCATGTCCGTGCGACGCTGATGCTCCCAATACAATTCAAACCCGCGTTCACGGAACAGAAGATCCAATGAGATGCTCGTTAAGGGTGGAGCAGGAGTTGTAGCCGTCCTGGAAGCCCTCACAGTATTTACATCGGCAAGCGCACTTGCAGCGTCGTTATTTTTTCTAAGCTTTGCTTCGGCCCGCATCAAATAAACATCTGCCAGTCGAACGATAACAATGTCATGTTCGCCAGCATTTCTCCCCGTGGAAGACGACTTGCTGAATTCATATTTCTCTACCCTATAGCCCGTGCTATAGTTGCTACCGGCCACAGTAAAATCGATAAGTTCTGTGAAATCGACAGGAAGCGCGGGCTTGTTACGGGTTACATTAAAGAGCTTACTGATCTTCATGTTTCCATTAGCACATTTGTAGAATGCGCCATTGGGGTCCTTTGTTAATCCATACTGCTGTCCTCTTAATATTCCGCGGTCAATATTAAAAGACGCAGCAGGAATACAAGAATCCACAGGTATGATCAGATTCTTTTTATAAAACCGCGGATCAGCAACAGCAGGATCAATCGGCGCATAGGTGTTTACCCAGCTTCTGTAGAACTCGGGAGTAATTGCAGGGCCATCTGTTCCATTCGCAGCAGGATATTGTGGTAAGGGAAATTGGTCACCTGACAAAGAAAAATAGGCCATGCGGTTGTGTCCATTCAGGTCGGGCCGCTGGTCAATCGCAAAGACGAGTTCTTTATTGTCGTGATTATTATTATTGAAAATCGAAAAATATTCTGAGGCCAGCGCATATTGATTGGAAGCAATGATCTTATCACAGTATTCTATCACTTTATCCATTTCCTCGGGTTTGAAAGTGAATGATGCTGCGTATCTATCTCGATATACTGCGGCATTAAGATACAGTCGGGCCAGCAAGCCCCAGGCGCCGGCTTTTGTTAAGCGGCCCGGACCTGTAGTTGTTTCCAATTGTGGTTCAACAGCCAGTAATTCTGATTTGATGTAATTGATAGCATCATCACCACGCACAATTGTGGAAAGCTCATCCGCTTTTTCTTTCACGAACGCAAGACCAAAAAGATCCAGCGTAAGCAAATTATAATATGCTCTCATTCCTCTTGCTTCGGCCAAAAAAGTTTTTGCATTAGGATCGTTGTTGGTAGCAAGTGCCTCGATGGCAGTGACAGCCCTAGATATACCTTGTGTGAGGTGGTTCCATGTAGATCTTATATTCGGATCCTGGCTGTTTGCTTCATGCTTGTGCAGGGAAATGTAAATACCATTATCACCCCAATCGGTCCCACCTCTGTATGGGAGGATCGCTTCATCAGTAGAAATTTCCTGGAGGGCAAAATAATTCGTATGCAGAAAGATGTCGGGTAGTTTCGCATATACAGGTGCTATATTTCCTTCAGCGATCTGTTTTTCAGTAAGCCCTGTTACGGAGGATTCATCAAGGATTTTCTCATTTAATTTAGTGCAGCCGTTCATGATGGCCACAACTATTGATAATAATATCAGTCTATATATTTTCCTTTTCATTTTTTTAATTTTTAAAATGAAAGATTTAAACTAAAGATCACTGATCTCGCTCGGGGATAACTTAGGTAATCGATACCGTACGAAGTAATGCCGTTAAGGTTTCTGTCAGCATTTACTTCCGGATCATATCCATCATAGTCTGTGATTACAAAAAGGTTCTGTCCTGTAACCGACAAGCGCAAGGTCTTAGCCCACTTGCTGATGCCAAGGGTGCTCGTATTGAAATTGTAACTAAGAACTATATTATTTAATCGCAGATAAGACCCATTTTTAAGGTATCGTGTACTTACCTGAGCTGCATTACTAACGGATTCTTTTGGCTCAGCGATGGCTTCGCGAGTCGTATTTGAACTCTTTGCCAGTCTTACTTTAATAAAATTAGTGTTGGCCGTGAAATCATATATCTTATTACCGGAAACCCCATTGAAATTAACGTCCAGGTCAAATCCTTTGTAAGAAGCGCCACCAAAAACATTATAAAGCAAATCAGGCAAAGCCTTGCCTGCTGCAATTCGGTCCTTATCTGTGGTAACACCGTCTTTGTCTATGTCTCGGTAAATACTCAGACTATCGTTTCCAATGCCTAGGTATTCTCTGAGGTAGAATGTTCCGACCGGTTCTCCATTAATATAACCATTAATGGTAGCGGAGGTTAAGCCTGCCGGTCCGGAAGCATTTCCCGAGGTGATGACTGTATAGGGTGACTTCTGAACCTTGTTCTTCATGTAGGTCAAATTGCCTCCCACATTAAAGCTTACTCCATGTCTTGAATTATGTCTATACTCTAGATCCAGTTCAATCCCTTTATTCGTTATGGTCATGTCCGGTACATTCGTCCAAACACTTGATGCCGGTTGTATCGGGTCTGTTGGAGGGACTTCCAGCAAAATATTACTGGAAACTTTATTAAAAAGATCAACGGTGCCCGACAATGCTCCCTTCATTAAACCGAAGTCAAGGCCCACATCGGTTTGCTCTGACACTTCCCATTGTATGTCGGGATTGGCCAGCCTTGTATACACCGTTCCGGCGGGATATGGTCCCGTTGGATAAAGCGGATAACTCTGACCTGCGGCTGTTGATGAATTAAACAAGGGTTGTGTAATTTTTGCCGGTATCTCTTGATTGCCTGTTTTCCCCCAGCCGGCTCTCAGTTTTAAATTGGTGAATGGAGAATTTTGGAGAAACTCTTCCTTTGACATTTCCCATCCCAATGAGAAGGACGGAAAATAGCCATATTTGTTATTCTCACCGAATTTAGAAGATCCATCAGCTCTGAAATTGACCGTGGCCAAGTATTTACCTGCGTACTGGTAAGTTATCCTACCAAAAAATGATTGCAGCTCATTGATGAAAGCATAACCGCCGGGCCGGTTGTTAGTAAGATCTAAAAGTTGTCCCAAGCCTGGGTTATACTGCGGTTCTACCGGTACAATGGGGAAATTGTTGATGCTATTATTTCTTCCCTGTACAAATATTCTTTGATAAGAATAACCCGCCAATGCAGTTGCATTATGCTCCGATCTGCTGAAACTATAAGTAAGATAATTTTCGATCAGCCTGTTCCGGTTGTAATTGTAAAAAGTCTCTAGTCTTCCAAGCCGCACGGGTACTGCACTTGGGAGGGACTGAATGTCATTGGTACCATTTGAATTATCGATGCCAAAATTCAGTTTATACACCAACCCTTTTATGATCTTGAATGAAGGTGAAATATTACCTACAACTCGGTTTATCTTGCTCATCTCCCTATCCAGTTTAAAAGAGATCAACGGGTTATTAAGGTTCTGGTACACCGCCGGATTTCCGTTGGCATCATAAGCAGGATAGGTAGGATTACTGCTGATGGCATCGCCAATGATGTTGGAAAAAAATGGGCGATTATTATCAGTTGTACTCACGCCTAAATTAATCTCAAGGGAGAGTCTGTCGTCCCAAAATTTCTGTGTAACATTAAACCGGCCCGAATACCTATCAAGCTCATTTGTTTTGATGATGCCTTGCTGCTTTTGCATTCCAAAGGAAGCATAATATGTTAGCTTATTGGCACCCCCACTCAATGTAAGGTTATAATCCTGGGTGATACCTGTTCTTGTTGCTACTTTTTGCCAATCTGTAGACCCACCCTTATCGTCCAAAATACCAACTTTGGGAACTTCAATCCTGAATTCACTGGCGGTGAAAACCGGCAATGCTCTTGCCATCCTTGAAAAGCCTACGCTGCTAGAGAACGTAAGGGTTGAAGTACCAGCTTTGCCTTTTTTAGTAGTGATGATAACCACACCATTCGCTCCACGGGCACCATAGATAGCAGTGGCAGACGCATCCTTCAACACATCGATCGATTCTATATCCTGTGCATTAATGAAATTCAATGGATCGCCTCTTCCTGTGGCTGAGTTATCCATTGGCAAACCATCAATAACAAACAGAGGAGTGCTTCCAGTTCTAACCCCACCGGGCCCCCTGATTGTTATTCCCTGATTGACGCCTGGTTCGCCGCTGACAGCTGTAACATTTACTCCCGCTATTTTACCCTGCAGCAATTGCTGCGGAGAGTTGATAATTCCCTTATTAAAATCACTATTCTTTAATGACTTCACTGATCCTGTTACATCTTTTTTGTTCTGTGTACCGTATCCAACCACTACTACATCTGTCAAGGTAACTGAAGTGGGTATGAGTACAACAGAATAAGAAGAGGCTGAAGTAATTTTCACTTCAGTGCTTTGAAAAGAAACTGAACTGAAAACAAGCACATCGCCATCTTTTACAGAAATTATAAAAGATCCGTCCTCACCTGTAATCGTAGAAGTCTGAGTTCCTTTGACCGAGACGGTTACTAAAGCAACCGGGCTGCTCTTTTCATCTTTTACTATTCCGCTGATCTGTCTTTGCTGCGCCTGAGTGGTCAGCATGATCACAGAAAAAAAGAATGCAAGGATTGCCGGCACCATCCGGGAAAAAGAAAATCGTGGTTTTAGCGTTCGCATCATAGCAATTAATTTTGGTTTGAGAAAGAGTTATAAAAAAAAATCGACCTGAATAAAATTTTTAAACCTGGCACCTTTTAAAAGTATCAGAACTTAAGTGTTGCCGGTAAATATTTAGCCAACAGTTCTTCATAATAAGGTTTAAGCTTTTTCCAATCTGGCGGCTCCGGATTTTTAGAATAGAGATCATAAGGATTGAAAAGTTTTACCCATTTCAGCATTTCCTGGTCATGATCATCCATCAGATAATCATAAGCTCCCTCCCGGTGCCATGCATAAAAGGAATGGTAACGAAGCATGTATAGACCAGATTCAGGCAAGTAATTTTTCATCATTTGATACACATATTCATCATGCCCCCACGACATGTAAACATTTCTTAGCCCGCAGCCCTCGGTATATACTCCATATTTAGAATTATATTTCTCATTATTATAATCCGGATTATGTTTAAAAAATTCCGGATAAACTATTTTATCCGAATAAGCGCAACCAACTGGGAATGTATCGCCCACAACAGCCCATTGTGGCTCGCCAAACAAACATAAAACCTTCCCCATATCATGCATCAATCCTACGAGTACCATCCAATCTGGGTGACCATCCCTGCGAATAGCTTCGGAAGTCTGAAGCAAATGCTGAAACTGATCAAGGTCAGTATCAGGATCAGAATCGTCTACGAGTTCATTTAAGAAATTGAAAGCATCCCAAACCGGCATTTCTTTTTTTGAAAAGGAAAGAAATTCCTTTCTTTTTTCCATTACAAAATCATAAGTCTGGTAGGTATGGTTCAGTCGGTAAAATTCTTTTACAGTATCCCGTTCAGGATTATCATAGTTCCTGTATTCATCTGTTGTTTTTGCCGTTGCAATAGTTTCAGGATCGGGATAGCGACGGAGAAGATCATCTTCCCATTCATCAAGATTTTTAAGCGGAACTGCTTCAAAACTGTTTGTATTCATGTTGTTCAATTTTACTAAATTAGATAAGGGAACCTTACTACAGCTAAAGCCTGTAATAAGAATATATTACCATTTGATTAACTGCCTTGTTATTTAAGAAATAAAATTGTTTGGGGACACAAAAAAGTGCTGAAGACAACTTGTAAAGCTCTACATGAAGAAGGCTTAAAGTTCGTTTCGCAAGCATATTCTTTAGCAACCGTTGGTGTCGGAATACTAAAGTGACAATTTTAAATCGCAAACAGACGCATAAGAACATTTTTATTTACGAAACCGTTTTCGCAGAATACCTCGCAATGAAATAATTTTTTTTCAATGAGTGTGAAAATCAGAGACCTCGCAAAACAATTAAATCTGTCCGTTGCCACTATTTCAAAAGCGCTTAAAGATAGTCATGAAATAAGCCCGGAAACGAAACAAAGAGTGTTCGAACTTGCAAAGAAATTAAGCTACATCCCCAATCCATATGCAAGCAGCCTGCGCAAAAGAAACAGTAAAACGATCGCTGTTGTACTGCCAGAAGTAGCAGATAGTTTTTTTTCTCTGGCCATAAACGGAATTGAGTCCGTTGCTCATGATAAAGGCTATCATGTACTGATTTATCTGACACATGAAAGTTTTGAAAGAGAAGAAGCGATATTAAAAGAATTCAAAAGCGGACGGGTGGATGGGATACTCATGTCCGTATCCGGTGAAACCTGCAACAGCAATCATATTAAAGAGGTAATCGCCGCCGGAATGCCCCTTGTATTCTTTGACAGAGTGTGTGATGATGTTGATACAGCAAAAATTGTTACGGATGATTTTGAAAGCAGCTATAAAGCTACCTCTTACCTTATCAGGAAGGGTTGTAAAAAAATCATCTATTTATCCGCCTCACCTGCCCTCTCTATCAACATTAAAAGAATGGAAGGATATAAAAAGGCGATTGCTGATCATGCGATAAAAAATACGGAGGTAGAGATTATTTCCTGTTATGGCGATGTAGAGGCAAATTATAAAATCATCAAAGATCTGCTGACGAAAAAAAATAAACCTGATGGCATTATTGCATCAGTAGAAAAACTTACTACGCCTGTTTATATAGCCTGCAAAGATCTGGAGCTGACTATTCCCAATGATCTAAAGCTTATTTGCTTTACCAATCTGCAAACAGCCCTGATATTAGACCCACCATTGACTACCATTACACAACCAGCTTTTGAAATGGGCAAAACAGCGGCGACTATATTGTTTAAAGGAATAGAGAAAAAGAGTTTTGATCTTTCAAAAGAAAGGGTTGTACTGCCTTCTGTACTCGCAGAACGATTATCAACAGGAAATTGTTGATTGTAATTAGTTTATTACTCAACCGTTTTCTAGAATAATTTTACGAGAACGTTTTCGTAAAAACTACGGACCTGATGAAATACAAATGCAGAGATTGTTTGGAGGAATAATTAATTTTCTACTTTAAAAACAATTTTCTTTTTTCTTTTTGCTATGTTTTGAGTATCGTTGTTTGTCCATATCATCCTTCTATTCGAATGGAATCAATCATCCAGATTTAACACTTGCCATATGTACAAGAAATATTTTTTGTTAAGCTTACTGTGCTTTACACTTGTCAATGAATGTATTTTTTCGCAAACGGATCACATAGGCACATTCAACCCTCCACCTCATCCTCGCATTTTACTTTTCAAGAACGAGGAAAATACATTAAAGAAAAATGTCAGCACCAATGCAATCTGGACCAATGTACAACAGGCTATATTGAATGAATCTGATCGTTTAATAACCGCTCCTCCTGTTCAACGAATCCAGATAGGGCGTCGCTTATTGGATAAATCAAGGGAAGCTTTACGACGCATGTTTTTTCTTTCCTATGCTTATCGCATTACCGAAAACAAGAAATATGCTGAAAGGGGAGAAAAAGAATTGCTGACGATTGCTGGTTTCAGTGATTGGAACCCATCTCATTTTTTAGATGTGGCTGAAATGACAATGGCGATGGCAATAGGATATGATTGGCTGTATGATTATCTATCTCCTGCGTCACGATCTGCCATTAAAGAAGCTATTTTGAAAAAAGGGTTAGAGCCCTCTTTGGATTCAAAATATAATAGCTGGTTGCGGGCAGAACATAACTGGAACCAGGTATGTAATGCAGGTATGACATACGGCGCTATGGCTATTTATGAAGATCAACCAGAACTAGCCAAACAAATTATAAACCGCGCCATAGAATCAATTGAGTTACCCATGAAGGATTATGCACCCGACGGCGGTTATCCGGAAGGTTATGGCTATTGGGGTTATGGAACCAGCTTTAATATAATGTTCCTAAGCGCCGTTGATAAACTCTTTGGAAAAGATTTTGGTTTAAGCAAAATGCCGGGGTTTTTACATACTGCCAGTTTTCTTGAAAACATGACCGGCACAACTGGCAAGCCTTTTAATTACTCTGATGCAGGAGGTAATGGTGGACTTCATCCAGCAATGTTTTGGTTTGCTGCTAAAACAAAAGACCCCTCCTTATTATGGGTAGAAAAAAATTATTTAAATGATAATGCACAGAAATATATTAGTGACCGTTTACTGCCAGCAATGTTGCTATGGGGTCATGGCGTTGATATGAATAAGATCACACCGCCAAAATCAACAATATGGATAGGCCAAGGCAAAAACCCTGTTGCTTTAATGCGCACATCATGGACAGATACAAATGCTATTTATGTGGCAATGAAAGGAGGCTCTGTTTCCGTGAACCATGCACATATGGACGTTGGCTCTTTTGTTATGGATGCCGATGGCGTTCGTTGGGCCATGGACTTTGGCATGCAAGATTATGAATCGTTAGAATCAAAAGGCATACAAGTTTTTGGTAGAACGCAGGATGCACAACGTTGGACTATTTTTCGTTATACCAACCTTGTTCACAATACGCTTGCTATAAACAACCAGCATCAAAAAGTTACTGGCCACGCTCCTATAGTTAGTTCAGGAACCAATTCTTCTTTTATGAATGCAGTTACTGATTTAAGCGAGATCTATAAAGGCTCGGTGGCTAAAGTTATGCGAGGTGTTGCGGTTGTGGATCAAAGTTATGTAGTAGTTCGTGATGAGATTGAAACGCTGGATAGCACGACAACTGTACGCTGGACCATGCTAACACCCACGACGATAAAAATTTCCGGTGCGAATCAAGCTGAATTAACACAAAAAGACAAAAAACTAATTCTACAGGTTGATGCACCATCAAATATTACAATGAAAACATGGTCAACAGATCCACCAAATAGTTATGATGCTCCTAACCCCGGCACAGCCTTGGTTGGTTTTGAAATGACTGTGCCTGCACATACAAAAACTGAATGGGTTGTAAAACTGATACCGGAAAAAGCTTTGAAAAGTGCAATCAAAAAAATTCAACCTCTAAAAAGCTGGAAATGAAAAACAATCCATTGCGAAATTCTTTTTGGTTGGTTTTTATCTCAATCTCTTTCATTTTATTTAGTTATAACTCTCCAAGTAAAATTGATAAATCAAGATCCAACTCGGATCTAGAGATAATCAGGAAACGAATCATTGATGACTTGCTTGAGCCATCTGTTAACGAACAAAAAATACAGCGGCTTATTGAATCGATTAATCCTGATGGAAGTTGGCCCGGTATTAATTATAAAGACACTTCTCGAACAGGTTTTCAACACAGTATCCATTTGGAAAACATGCTTGATTTAGCAAGGGCTTATAAGAAACAAGGAACAAAATTTTGCCAAAATGCTGAAGTAAAAAAAACGGTTTCGTCGGCGCTGGATTTTTGGATTGCACACGATTTTATTTGTGAGAACTGGTGGTGGAACGAAATGGGCACTCCTAACTGGATGATCAATACTATGTTGGCTTTAGATGATGATTTGACTGATAAACAAAAAACAGAAGGCGCACGAATAGCAAGCCGGGCAAGCCTTACAGGATTCGGCGCCAGGGCCGGTGGTGACTTTGTACCTATTGCAGGAATGGTAGTTAAACAAGGGCTTTTTAAAAGAAATGATTCCATTGTGCAAAAAGCATTGAAGGTAATGGCAGACCAAATTAAAATTACCACGGATAGAGGAATAAAGCCTGATCTTAGTTTTCATCACCGGGTTGACAATGTAACTTCCATCCACAGTTATGGTACTAATTACGTAAACTCTTTTGCGTATTGGAGTGTAAAAACAGCCGGAACTATATATAAACTACCGGATGAAGCTTTAAAGTTGCTAATTGATTATTACCTCGATGGTATTTGCAAGTCGATGGCGTATGGCATTTATCCGGATCCTGGTGCAAAAAATCGTGACCTCAGCAGAAAGGGCGATCTGGGCGCTGAGGGCACCGATATTCCCGAAAATCTTTTAAAGTCTTCCGATCACAGAAAAAAAGAATTAGAAGAGATCATAAAAGTCAGAAAGGATGAGAAAAAGGCTGATAAAACATGGAACCGCTATTATTGGTGGTCTTCCTATTTTGTTCATCAACGCAAAAATTATTTTGCCTCCGTGCGAATGCATTCTTCACGACAAAATAATGTAGAAGCGCCTTACAATGAAGAAGGATTAAAAAACCATCATTTAGCTGATGGTTCAAACTTTTTATCACGAACAGGTAAAGAGTATATTGATATTTTTCCTGTATGGGATTGGCAGAAAATTCCAGGAACTACAGTAGTGCAAAAACCTGCTCTTCCTCATTGGGATCAAATTGTAAAAAAAGGATTGTCTGATTTTGTGGGTGGCGTATCGAATGGAGAATTTGGTGTAGCCGCGTTTGATTTTAAGAGTGTTCATGATCCGCTTAAAGCCCGTAAAGCATGGTTTTTCTTTGATCGTGAATACGTGTGTCTGGGAGCAGGTATTCATTCCGACGCTGAATATCCTGTAGCAACTACATTGAATCAATGTTTACTAAACAAAGATGTTGTTGTTAAAGCAAAAAACCATTCGCAAACATTGAGCAAAGGCGAACATCATTTAGAAGATGTTTCCTGGGTGCTGCACGACAGTGTCGGTTATTTTTTTCCTTCGCCGGTTTCTGCAAACATTCGTAATGCTACATCAACCGGTAACTGGCGACAAATAACCCATCAATCACGAGCAACTGATGAGTCGGTACAAAAAGAAGTTTTTACTTTATGGTTGGATCATGGAAAACAACCAGCTTCTGCAAGCTATGCTTACATTGTTGTGCCTGGAATTTCATTATCGTTTCCGGAGCAATATAGCAAAACAAAAAACATAGTTATCCTGGCAAATTCATCGGAAATACAAGCTGTACAAAACAAATCGCTGAATATAATCGAAATAGTATTTTATCAACCTGCAAATATCAAACTGGGGAATAATATAATCCTTGCAACCAGTAATCCTTGCATCGTAATGGTTAAACTAAAAGGAAGAGCGATAGACGAAATTTCGGTTTCCGATCCTACTGAAAAATTAACTTCATTGCAATTATCGATAAATGTTCCAGTTACAACCTCGGGTGTTAATTGGCATTCGGTATGGAATAAAGAGAAGAAGGAAACGACAATAACTGTTGACTTACCTAAAGCTGAAATGGCCGGAAAAACTGTAGTTATGAAATTCGGCAAATAAAAATAAACCTGGCAGAATTTCTTTTATTTTAAATGCCAAAGCCTTCCCGCTATCGCATTCGAATCGTTTTTCAGGATTTATGAATTTTAGTTGCTAGCTTGCCTGTTCGAAGATTGCTTATTATGGAATCCGTTGATCTGAAAAAGCTTGCAAAGCTTTTAAATCTATCTATTTCTACTGTGTCAAAAGCCTTGCGTGACAGCTATGATATAAGCAAGGAGACCAAAGAAAGAGTCATTGCACTTGCTAATGAATTAAATTATCAACCAAACCCGCACGCCAGTAGCCTGCGTAGGCACAAGAGTAAAACGATAGCAGTCATTATTCCTGAAATTGCTAATAATTTTTTTACACTTGCTATTAATGGTATTGAATCTATTGCACAGGAAAAAGGATACCATGTATTGATTTATATAACTCATGAAGATGTGGAAAAGGAAGTTGCATTTATTAAGCATTTGCATAACGGACGCGTAGATGGGGTGCTCATTTCTTTATCCAGCACCACTCAAGATTACAGTCATATTAAGGAATTGCAGGAAAGAGGCTTGCCAATTGTATTTTTCGATCGTGTGTATGAGCATCTGAACACAGCGTGTATTATAACAGATGACTATGAAAGCAGTTATAAAGCTACACAGCATCTGATCGATAAAGGCTGCACGAAAATTGCTCACCTCATGATTTCCGAGAGTACGTCAATTGGTAATAAACGAATGAAGGGTTATGTGGATGCAATACACGATAATGGACTTCCTTTTGATGAAAAAATGCTCGTTCATTGCACTAACGATGATGAACAAGATTATAAGCTGGTGGAACAATTATTTAAATCAAAAAGGCCGGATGGAGTTTTTGCTGCTGTTGAGAGGTATGCGATTTTATGTTATGACGTATGTAATCGTCTTAAGCTTTCTATTCCTGAGGATATCAAACTCATCAGCTTTTCTAACCTGCAGGCAGCTGCATTTTTAAATCCGCCTTTAAGTACTATAACACAACCTGCTTTTGACATCGGCAAAGAGGCAGCATCAATATTGTTTAAAGCTCTGGATAAAAAAACATTTAAATTAAAACAGGAGAATATTGTTTTTAAATCTACGCTTGTAGAGAGAGACTCTACATCAAACGGTACAATTAAGAAAGCGGCTAAAAATAAAAAAGTTTTTAAATAATTTTTCTCGATGGCTATTTAGCAGCACTTGACAAATCTGGCTTCTCTATAAATACCATTTTTTATATCGTGCCAATGCTTCGATAAAATAATAATCAGCGTAAGTGAGGGGCACATCAATTTCAGAGCCCCCAGGTTTGTGACCAGTGCTATGCATCAATAAAAACCCACCGTTAGTGCCCATTGCAGCCCTGTAATTGGATGATGAAAGAGAGTGAATGATTGTTTTGGCAACAGAAATATACTCCTTCTTTTCTTTTTCTTTTGCATATTGTGCCAGCTCTAGCAGAGCAGAAGCGGTAATGGCTCCTGCCGATGCATCTCTTGGTTCGTTTGGAATGTTTGGCGCATTAAAATCCCAATAAGGAATTTTATCAGCGGGGAGATTAGGATGATGTAAAATGAAAGCTGCAATTTTATTTGCCTGATCCAAATAATTTTTGTCTTTCGTAAACCGATACATTACTATAAAACCATACAAGCCCCAGGCCTGTCCCCTAGCCCAGGCTGATTCATCCGAATAACCCTGGTGTGTAACCTTGCGGGCAACAGCACCTGTCTGAAGATCATAATCCAATACATGATACGAACTATTATCCGGCCGAAAATGATTTTTTAATGTGGTATTCGCATGCGTTACGGCAATCTGATCAAAACGTGCATCGCCTCCATTTTTTGCTACCCACTCAAGCAATTCTAAATTCATCATATTATCTATGATAACCGGACATTTAAAATTTTTACTGGAATCCCATGATTGGATTGAATGTATAGAAGGCCGATAACGGGTAGTAAGAGATGATGCTGCGGTAAAAATTACGTCTTTATATTCTGGCTTATGAGTTATCGCATACGCGTTTCCAAAACTGCAAAACATCATAAAGCCCAGATCATGGTTACCTGTATATGTTTTTTCTTTTTCTAAAATAGCTAGCCTGTTTTCCGCTTCTGTTTTTAATACCAGGTCTTTCGTAGCATCATAAATCATCCACAAAGTACCCGGATAAAAACCACTGCACCACCATTTCGTATTACTGGTCACAAGTTTGTTTTTGCTTGCATCATAACTCCGCGGCATAGAATCTGGCGGTACATTTTTCATTAATAACTTATATTGTTGCGCGGCAAACTTCATATTATCATCTATCAACTGCTTCATAAGCTTTTTGTTGCTCTGGCATAATCCAACCAGACTTAAAAAGCAAAAAGGAATGATTAATCTTAAGACTTTCATATTTAGTATAACAATTTAGTTAGAATTAAGTGGACATTCGTCTGATCAATTGTACAGGCGTTATAATAGGTGCTGCATCAACAGCTATTTCTTTTGCACCATTTTTTAAAATTCTCAACGCCTCCTCAGCAACCGCCTTTCCAATTTGTGCAGGAAATTGTTCAATGGTGGTAATAGAAGGAGAAACGATGGAAGAGCGGGGGTCATTGGAATAACCAACAATCTTCAATTCACCCGGCACTTGTATTCCGATCTCTTTTGCAAAAGAAAGTGCTTCTAGAGCAGTTACATCATTTGCTGCGATTATTCCATCAGGGTATGGCTTTTTGCTAAACAAACGATGCAAAGTTTTTCGCGCATTCACAGCAGTTAGCTCATGGAAAAAAATGTTGTCCTTTGTCAAAGGGATCGCATTTTGATCCAATGCTTTTTTAAAACCACCAAACCTGTCGATATATAAGTTGCAGGAAAGGGGGCCGGATATACAAGCAAGACGTTTGCACCCCAATTCAATTAAATGCGATGTCGCTAAATATTCCCCTCTGAAATCATCACCCTTTACAATGCGACCAGGATAAGGTTTTGTAGGTACACGATCATAAAAAATAACAGGAATATTATTTTGTGTTAGAATGTCAAAATGATCAAAATCGGTTGTGTATAAAGTACAAGCAACAATTACTGCATCTACACGGGAGGCGTATAGTGTTTCAGCCAATTCTTTTTCCATCTCCACAGAATCGTTGGATTGGCAAACGATCAAATTATAGCCATGTTTATGCAAGCCGTTTTGAATAGTTGTTATCACCTCAGCATGTATAAACATTGAAACACGCGGTACAATCATTCCAATTGTATTCGTTTTATTTGTGCGGAGCCCCGATGCCATTATGTTTCTCTTATACCCCACCCTTTGCACCATCTTCATTACTTTGGAACGTGTATTCACGTGCACATGCGGATGATTATTTAACACACGAGAAATAGTTGCCGGAGACAAATCGAGTGCCTCGGCTATATCCTGTATAGAATTATTTTTTGGTCTGCTTTGTTTTTTCATGATGTTTGCAAAGGATCGTAATGGTTTCAATATGGTTTATTTGCTCTTGTCCTCACTATTAAAAAATTACTTTACTACTCCAACATTTTATTTATTCCATTAAAACGTTTTTTTCAATGTTTATTTTTTCTTGCTTCATATTATTTCCATTCCCGGTGTATATATTTTTTTCATACTTGCCATTCGTTACCGCATACGACTCTACACCAAATCCATTATTAAACTGAATGAGGTTGCCAGTAATACTTAAATTTTGAGAACCTTGTCGCAAGTATTCAGCCATAATGCCGCTTCTGTCATTAGCTTCTATCAGGTTATTTTTGATCAAAATGTTTTTACATTCAGTGATCAAAATTCCATAGTAACCATTGCGTGCTATTTCGCAATTGCTAATAGAAACATCACTTACTTGCTCTAAAACTATTCCACCTCCATAAGGAGAAGTGACGAAACGGCTATCAGTAATTTGCGCATTGGAACAATGAGACAAGAAAAGATTATGCAGCAGCTTTTGTCCCGGTGGAACACTTGCTCCATTTTCATTAAAATCACAATGATTTATGGTGATGCCGGATGTTTCACTAATAGAAACACCTTGATAAGTTGCATTTTGAACAGTAAGATTGATCAGTTTTATATTTTTCATTCCACTTTCACTATCTGATCGAAATAATATGCCTCCACGATTGTATCCACCACGATAAGAACGGGCACTGTTGGGATCGGATGGCGGCTCCGTTTTTAATGCACATTCTATAACGAGATCACGAATCGTAATATCATGCAGATCATTACTTGCATTTACAATTGTCTCCCTATTACTGGAAGCAGGATCTAAAAACAAAATTGTTTTCAATCCTTCCCCGCAAAGAATAACGTTAGCTGGAATTTTAAGTGATGAAGATAATGTATGTATGCCCGACTTTGCTATTACCCAGCCACCGCTGACTGAAACATCGTCAAGCGCTTTTTGTAAAGATTGTCCGGGTTCAACCATTACTGTATTGGCCGGAAAATTATTAGCAACTGCAAAACCGGCTCCGGCAATATATCCTATAGAACTTGGCTTGGGTGAAACTCCATTCTGCTTTTTACCATAATCAACGCGAACGGAAGTTAAAACGCTTCTACTTGCAGTTGATCGTATGGAATCTGCAGCCCTTTTTGTATATGGCATATTCACACCTATTGCTGAATAGTGACGATAGACATACTCATAATCATCTCTAATGGTTCTTGCTCTTTCTGAGATAATACCGTATGAATGAAGTTGCTCACCTAATACAAAACGTGCCGTGTATTCGTATCCTAAAGCAATTCTATTATTACCAATTGAAAATAGATCTACACCTTGCGTAAATGCTACCTGTGCCGCGCCTGCAAACTCGCCCAACCCTAATTGTACATGCCCCTGATCCCTTGTGCTTTCCTGACACTGGCCACTTGGATAAATATATTTGAAAATGCTTCCGTTCACCGGGCTATGCAGAAAATGATCGATGGCATTATTGAACATTTTACGATTGTCAGTGAATATCGCTATTGCAAGAATTGAATGAATGATGGCGCCATCCCAATTACCATTAGCCTGCGGATAATAATAGCGCATTAAAGGATAATATACTGTCATTAGCATATTGCTAAATGCATCGATATCTTTTTGCTTCCAAACATTAGTATAGCGCAAAATTTCTGCAGCGTTACAAAAAACATGACCCGTCCACGCCGCAAGCAGCTTGGCGTCGTTGTAATCAAAATCGTGCAGCACCCGCGACCACGCATTGAGAATTTCAATTGCTTTATCGGCATAAGATTTATCATTTGTTATATACCATAACAATGCATAATTGTAAGCCATGTTAGCGCTTCTCGACAGATCGTCCCCACCTATATTTGGTTTTCCATAGGGGCCGCGAAGAACATGCACATACGGTTTTATTGTAAACGCAGTATCTGTAGCTATTTTCAACTTGTCAAAAGCGTCTTTCCATGGTTGCGCACCGCTTTTCACTAATTTTTTCATGTACGCAAGATCTTTTAATTGTTGATTTATACCCGGATGAACAAAAGGTTGAGCCAAAGATTGCAAAGGCGTTGTCAACACAAAACCCATAATGACAATAAATATCAGAATGATACCCTGGATGCTCTTCATGTTGGTATATAACTTTAGCAGTAGGTATTGCTACTCAAAAAAGTTTACTATATAGTTTGCCTACTAATCGATTTCCTTACTACACTATTTTAAAGTGCAAGACGCTTTATACTAATGACTGCGCTTCCGTTGCTGTTCACTGAGTTAATATAAATATAGGCCCTGTATTTACCATCGGCCGTTTCAACCCACACACCTGCTTCTGCTTTCAGGTTGATAGCGAAATTGGGTGCAGCGGCAAAACTCAGTTCTTCAAAATCCAGGTCATCAATGTAGATGCCGTATTGTAACTGCGCAAGATTATAATCCTGCAGGTTAAATACTTTGATCATTTGGGTGCTCCTGTTAACACCCGCCGGCAATGTTACACCTGGCAGATATAACGTGTCTGCCGCCGGAGACACAAGTGCATGGTTAAAGGCACTTGTTGTTAGATTGCGATAGAGATACACAAGATCAATCTTAGCAGCATTAGTAGCAGCCGCGGCGGCATTATAAACCGTCATATCTGCTACTGATATATAAGCGAGATTATTATTGCTCACGGCTAGGTTACGCACCATGTCCATTTTAGCAATGGTGTAAGGTCCCATTGAGTATGAAACACTTTCTCCATCATCGCTTTTAGCAGAGAACTTAAAGCTAACTGATTTGCCACGAGCCTCGGGTGGTATTACATAAAAATACCGAAGTGTAGCCGCAGACGTGTCTTTGGTGAACGTAACAGTTGTTTTTGTACCATTGGTGACAGATGGCTGCCCTATAGGGACACCTACATCTACACCGCTTTGATTAGTATAATAAGAATTGTTTTCGAGATAAGTACCAGTGGCGCCTGCAATAGAAGCCTCAACTTCAGCAGAAACAAGCTTGCCGAAACCAGGCGAGATGGCCATAGCATAAGCAAATTCAATACTCTGCCCCACTATATTAGGTCCCTGTGTTCTTTTAATAACATCATTTTGCAGTTCCTCTTTGGCTGTTGGAAGCTCATATTCCTGTTTTTTACATCCAACTATGAAAAGAAGTACACCTGCCATTAAAGAAGAGTACTTGATAAATATATATCTGCGTTGCATCACAATAGTTTTAAATTTTAAAAAATTAACGTGGCTGAACAGTGATGTAAATGGTATAAGGTTTCCTTATCTGGCGGTTACCAGATATTACTGTGTACACCTTTGGATTTGCGAGATCTGAAAAATCAGTCTTGCCTGTAACCTTAGGGTCCAGTTTACAATCGCTTGCCAATGAAAATTGAGGATAGAGATTTTTTAGATCCGTACCAAAGAGCACTTTTACGTTGATGGTCTGGGCCGTGGTATCAATTACTGCAGCTCCTGAACGAACAGTTACAAAATCACTTCCCAATAATTCAAAACTGCTTACATAACATTCCGCTCTTGTTGTAATGAGTAATCCGTCTTCATCTACCGGATAATCTTTTTTGCACGAAAGGCAAATGCATGCTGCCAGTAAAATGGGCCACGCTGTCAGGAAATATTTTTTCATTTTATAATGCTTTTATTATTATCAATTGTTGTTACAATTTCTTTTTATCTCCAAGGAATATTCTGTGTAAGATTTGGATTCTTATCGCGTTCGCTGGGTGGTATCCTGAAAATATAATCTTGCTGATATTCCCTATCGGAGGCATTCTGAAAATAACGTGATGGTTGTGCACCCCACGTGTCAATGCGAAAAAGACCAGGGCTGCCGGGAGGACCCCATACCCTTTCAATCGCTCTCCAGCGACGAAGATCAAATGAACGCTGGCCCTCACCTATGAGCTCAACAATTCTTTCCTGCTCGATAGCATCAAAAAATGCTTGTTTGGAAGCTATTTTTGTTGCTGCCAATGGTGGTAAATTACCCCTATGACGAATTTTATTAACCAAATCGATAGCATCGGTTTGCGGACCGCTCACCTCGTTTGTAGCCTCAGCATACATGAGATATACATCAGCCAAACGAATTACTGGCCAGGCATAATCGCCATCACTACGACCTTGCCCAGCGTAATTGCGTACAAACTTGCGGAATACGTAACCTGAATTACATCCGTCTGTATTATAGGTAATGTATTTAACTCCATTGATAGTTACATTCCCAGCCCATGTTTGGTAAATGAAGGGAACGAAACCGGTAGATTGAAGTGAGGCCATGCCAATGCTCATTTCATAATCCCACTGAATGGTTGACTTCATGCGGTAATCACGGTTATCATAACTGGCAGGATTGACCGCAGAGTTAAGCGTGGTTCGTGCATTAGGATTAGTTGTTGGATTCATTGGGATCAGCTTGGGACCAAAATCGCCGGTAGAAAGCAACTGATAGCGGTCGGCAATTTCGTAGCGCGGCGAAACCCAGCATTGCGAACCTTCGTGGGAGCGGCCGGAAAAATCACGCATCAGTTCTTCGCCTTGGCTGGTACCTGTACCGCCATGCGTAAACACCATGATCATTTCAGGATTACCATTGGCCTTTGGTGTAAATAAATAATAGTAGTTGGGAAGATTGTCGGCTTTGCCTGGAGGATCGATGGTACCGGGATCACCATTCAAATAGAGAGTTAAACTGTAATCATTGATCACCGATTTAAAATCGGCAGCGGCAGCCGTAAAAGCTGCTGTAGCAGCAGCCGCACTGGGAGTAAAGCCTTCTAGTTCGGGCCAGCCGTTTTTATTCCACGAGGCCCAGTAAAGTTGCAGTTTACCGCGCAATGCAAGAGCCGCAGGCTTGGATGCCCTTCCCAATTGGGAAGCTTTGACAGGCAATCTATCAAAAGCGTAAGCAAAATCTGCCATGATAGAATCCTTCACTTTGCCGATTGGAGTGCGTGCAAGCTGTGCCACTGCTGAGTTTTCATACACTACGTTTGTAAAGTAAGGAACATCACCCCACATAGAGATGAGTTTGAAATAGGCCATGCCGCGAAGCAATGCTGCCTCGCCTTTTATAGTTTCAAGTACTGGGGTTGATGCAGATGTGCCTTCAGACTGCATTTTCTCGACATTGAAAATAACATAATTGGCACGGTTCACTACCCCATACAGATATTTGTACATGTTATCAAACAAGGCGCCGTAGTTAGTGGGACCAAACATGCCACCCGTGTTAGAACTTTGATAAGCATCACCCAATCTTAGGTTACCGGCAGTAGCACTGATACCGCGAGTCCTTACAAATTCTGCTTGTCCGTCAAAATAGTAATCGCGATCCCAACACGGCCTTGCCGATGCGTACAATCCCATCAGGCCGGCAGTTGCATCAGCCTCTGTCTTCCAGAAAACATCTGGAGAAAGTTCAGTAGTAGGCGGTTGATCCAGCAGATTTTTTCTGCAAGAAGTTTGCAATATGATGAAGCAGCCCAGTATTGCTATAACAAACGTTGAAAAGAAATTTATTTTTTTCATAATTATGAATTATGCAGTTTTAGAAACCTAATTGAAATACCAGGGAATATCCCTTGTTAATTGGATACAGGTTATTGTTGTTACCAGCCTTTTCGGGGTCAAGACCTCGAAAAGAAGAAATGGTTAACAAATTTTCTGCTGAACCAGCGATTCGCAAACTGTTGATCCCTGTTTTACCGAATAATTTTTTTGGAATAGTATAACCCACCTGTAGATTTTTAAAACGCAGATAGCTCATGTCGTCTAACCAAAAAGTAGAAGCCACGGTGTTATTTCCGCTACCGCCAAGTCTTGGCCATGCACCGTCACGGTTTTCCACCGACCATGGGTTGTACCAGTGATTCCATGTAGCTGCGTAACGGGCAGTGCTGAAGTTGACGTTATTAAATGCATTTAACCAGAAATCTTTTCTTCCGGCTGAACCCTGCAGGAAGAAAGCAATATCAATTCCTTTCCACGCTGCATATCCATTAAGACCAAAATAGGTGGTGGGTCTGTCGCGTTGAATATTCGGATACGCTTTCTGATCGTTCCCATCAATGCGGCCGTCTCCATTTAAATCCTTTCGAAGAATGTCACCGGGTTGAGCTCCTTGCGGAGTTGCATTGTACACATCTGCCCAAGTTTGGGCAATGCCTATCGCTTGATAAGCATAAACAAAGTTCCATGGCATATCTAGAAATATATTGGCGCCTCCGCTAGTAGCTCCTCGCGCAATAAATTCATTCCATCCTTCCAACAGGTTTTTATTATAAGAAACATTGGCGCTAACACCGTAATTAATATTGCCAATCTTGTCGCGCCATGAAAAATTGCCTTCAATACCGCGGTTCCTTACCTGACCAATATTTGTACGGGGAGCATTAAATGCCCCGCTGAGAAGGATAGATAGATCAGATGGGCGAACAAGGCCTGTGGTTACACGATCATAAAAATCAATTTCTGCTGTTAAGCGGCTACGCAGAAAACCCAATTCAAGGCCAATATCTAATACATTAGTTGCTTCCCAGGAAAGCACTTTATTGATCAATTTTGTATTTACAAAACCACGGGTAACAGAATTTGCTATGATATAATTGTTGGCTGCCAGTGTTGCACGTTGCTCATAACGTCCAATACCACTGTTATTACCTAAGCTGCCATAAGAAACTCTTAGCTTACCAGTCGTTAAGAATTTATCAAGAAATGGACGAAGGAAATTTTCTTCCGTAAATCTCCATCCAACTGCTACAGAAGGAAAGAAACCGTACTGTTGTCCGGGAACAAACTTGGAGGAGCCGTCAACACGAAAGTTACCTTCAAGCAGGTATTTGTTGAAGGCTGTGTAATTAACACGTCCGATATAAGATTTAAGCCCTTCAGTACTTGAATTGCCGCCGGTGCCTTGTATATCTGTCAGAGCTGCATCAATTTCATGCAGCGTTGGGAAAAGCCGGTCGTTTCTTGAGCTTCCTTGAAAACGATCATACCAATATTCCTCACTATACAGGAACAACGCAGATATATCATGGTTTTTCTTGAAAATAGTATGATAATTGAGCCGTGCATTCATCAAGGTTTTATAACCCGTATTTGTATTATTGACGATAGGTGCATTGGGACCTACATATACCCGGCTGCCAAAAGATTTGGTCTGAAAGTTATATGCCTGAGCTGGCATATTCGCATTCCAACTAAATTGATTGTAATAGTTGAGCCCATAATCGAGCGTAGCAGTCAATCCTTTAATCGGAGTCCAGTCCCAATACATGCTGGCATTTGCTTCTTGACGTGTTTGCCTCGTGAGTGTGTTTACATACACCATGTAGGGATTGTATGCTTGAGGGTCTTCTCCATATGCCATCACCCCACCAAAATATCCTGTCTCGGGATCATAAGGAGTGATACCCGCAATAGCATACTGCATATCAAATCCGGCAGTATTGGTAGGTGCAGGATCGGTAAAACCTTCTTCCAAAGCGTAAATAAATTTTGACCAATTGCCATTGAATTTGACTCCTGTATTCATATTATTCCGGACCTTGTAATCAAAATTGAAGCGGGCATTGTATTGGTTGTAGTTATTATTTATTTGCAGACCTTGTTCATCCTTCATTCCGGCAGAAATAAAGAAATTGGATTTATCATTGCCGCCTGTAGCAGAAAGATTGTAATTCTGAAAAGCGCCATTGCGCATAATAATGTCCCACCAGTCTGTATTGGGGTAACGCAAAGGATCGATCATGCCAAGTGCCATCCACTGATCGATGGTACCTTTTTTGAACAGCAAGTTCGCTGGAAGCGTATTTGTAGCGGAACGTCTTTGCTCCAACGTCAATGCACGCGGATAATCTGCCATGAATTGAAAACCTTTCGTTGGAACTTCAATGGCCATGTTGCTGGTAAAATTGATAGAAGTCTTTCTCATCCCCTTTCCTGATTTTGTCGTGATAAGGATGACTCCGTTTGCAGCTCGCGATCCGTACACCGATGCCGACGTCGCATCTTTTAATACAGATATTGTTTCAATATCATTAACATTAATCCTGTTAATATCCACATCAGGCATGCCATCTACTACCACCAGCGGATTACTGTTATTGGATGTACCCAATCCTCTGATGAGTAAGACCGCACCATTCCGTCCCGCCATACCCGTATTCTGAGTAACGGCTAAACCTGGAACAAGGCCGCTCAATCCTGAAGAAATATTTGGAAGAGGTCGGCCCGTTATTTTTTCATCAACATTCACAGTAGCAACAGAGCCTACGAGGTTGACTTTCTTTTGCCTTCCATAAGCTACTACTACAACATCATTCAATGCAGTGATCTTTTGTTTGAGTGAGATGTTGTGCTCTGACTGATCACCTACAACAAGTGAAGCTGTTTCAGTATTTGTGGCGGAAAAAACAAGCACAGCCCCAATCGCTGCATTAATGGTATAACGGCCTTTTTCATTTGTAACCGTTGCGGTTTTAGTGTTCTGAACCGTTACGGTAATATCCGGTAAAGGATTACCGGATTCGTCTGTCACGATTCCTGAAATCGTTTTCATTTGCGCTGCAGAAAATAAAGGCGAAAGGAAAAATAAAAACAGAAGTGTGACTACGGATAATAAATAATTTATCCGCAAACAGTGGAGTTTTGGCATGAGCAGTCGTTTTTCTGAGTTAAGAAATTAGTCATTCAAGTTGATGAAAAATTCTGGAATCGTTTTCAGTTTCGGCAAAAATTTTCACGAAAACGTTTTCGAATTAATTTCTTTAAAGCAGAATTATTTGAGTTGACCGTCTGATTTAATCGGCCTTTATTTTCTATTATAAGCGGAAGACTTTAGAACTATCGAGTTTGCCTTTAAAAAAGTTGTGAAGAAAAATTCTAAACCTGCAATTTGTTCAGCAAATGCATTACAGTAAATTCATATTCGCAGAATGCAGCGTTAGTATAAGAAGCAGGTATTGCGATAACTTATCTTTTCAGCATTTTATCTCTGAGTATTCCCTTTATTACCTCATCCTGATAATTCTGGCTGATGGGGATTTCTGCATTGCCAATATGGATCATGTTTCCTTCAATAGAGCTGATCTTATGCATATTTACGATAAACGATTTATGAACTTTGATAAAGGAGTCAGCAGGAAGATCTTCTATAATGCCCTTGATAGTCAGGTAAACGAACATTTTATGATTGATTGTATGAAGAATGACATAATTAAGTGCTGCTTCTACATATAAGAGATCGTCATATAAAACTTTTTCAATGCGGCCATTACATTTTACAAAGAAATAATTTTCATCTACCCTTACATTTTTTCCAGCTTGCGTTTTAAGCTGGTGATATTCTTTCGCCTTGTTACACGCTTTTAGAAAGCGGCTAAATGAAAAAGGCTTTACCAGGTAATCCAACACATCGAGCACGAACCCGTCCAAAGCATGTTCAGCATACGCCGTCGTCATAATCACCATGGGCAGTGAGGTACTTGTTCTGAGAAATTCGATTCCCGTAAGTTTTGGCATGTTTATATCCAAAAATATAAGATCAACCGAGTCGCGATCCAAAATAACCTGGGCTTTTAGAGGATGGTCAGCCTCTCCTACAATTTCTAAAAACGAAATATCCTCGATGTATTCTTTCAGAAGTTTCCTTGCAACAGGCTCATCATCTATTATTATGCATTTTAATCTCATACATCCAGATTTAACATCACTTCATAAGAATGATCATTGGTTTGAATCGATAATTCGTGTTTGCCTGGGTATAACAGTTCCAGTCGCCTTTTCACATTTGCAATCCCGATCCCTTTATGATCAATCAGTTCTCGGCCATTGATGTTTTCTTTCGTGTTAAAAGTCTTAAAAACAAGTTGATCATTATTTCTTGCTAACGAAATCTTCACCTCATTCAATTTGTCCTCATAGTTACTTACATATTTAAAGCTGTTTTCAATAAAAGCAATGAATATCAAAGGTGCAATCGTAATGCCTTTCACATCGTTAGAAACATTTAGCTGCACGGATAAATTTTGCGGTTTACGTATTTGCTGAAGGGTAACATAATTCCGGATGTAATTGATCTCTTTTTCAATGTTGATCAAGCCGGCATTGCATTCATATAGCTGGTAACGCAGCATTTCGGAAAAAGTAAGCAGCATTTCACGGGCGGTAGAATTGCTTTTATTGATGTTCCCATATATGGAATTGATCGAATTAAACAGAAAATGCGGATTGAATTGAGCTTTCAGAAAATCCAATTCATTTTGTATTTTTTCCTTTTCTACCCGGTCAATGTATTTCTGGAAACGTATGCGATCAATAATTAATTTACCCGCCACGAGAGCGATGACCCAAATAAAAATATTGATGAGTGAATTAAAAAATAATTCAGAGGGACCAGGCGGCGGTTTACCGGGTGCAAAATAATGCAGGCTGAGGTAGGTAGCCAACGGTACTCTTAATATAGCGGCAACTAGAATTCCTGCAAGGAATAACAGAGCAAAGCCTGCATATTTTTTTTTATAAAGAAAGTGGGGGATGTTATAATAAACATTGAAATAATAATTACCCGCAATGAATAAGAGATAGCAAAATTGAATGGTCATTGTTCTTGAAAAAGAAAATGCTCTTTTTTGAAATACAATGATCCATAAAAAGTAGAGCCCTATCCACAACAGTATATTGTACCAAGTTCTTTTTTGAGTCATACGGGAGAATTACCAACTCAAAAGTATTGCAGTATTTCTTTCCCGGCCGCACCTTTTACACCATTAATAAAAAAAACTTGATGAACCAAAATCATGGTTTAATCAAGAAGATTTACTAGATAATGTAAAAGATTTATTCCATGTGCCTCTATTATCTTTTTTTGTGTGCAAATCATTAACAAAAAACGAAAATTATGAAAAACGACAATTTTATTTCCCTTGATGAAAACGATGATGGTATTGACAGGGCAGGCTTTCTAAAATGTATGGCGTGGGCAGGAACCGGTCTTTTTTGCATGATGAGCGGCGGGGTGCTAAAATCATACGGAATGAGTCAGTTAATGGACAAAGCAACGGGGAGAATCAAAAAGAACATTGATATTGCAAAGGGAGATTTCAGCTTTGTACAGATCAGTGATAGCCATATCGGGTTTAATAAACCAGCAAACCCTGATGTGCTCGGTACCCTGCAAGCAGCTATTTCAAAAATAAATGCAATGCCTTCCACGCCGTCTTTTATTTTACATACAGGTGATCTTTCCCACCTAGCCCAGGCCGAAGAGTTTGATACCCTTGACCAAGCGATGAAATCTGCAAAAACAGGAAAAATATTTTATGTACCGGGCGAACATGATGTGCTGAATGATAATGGCAAGCAATATCTTCAACGTTATGGTAAAGACACAAAAGGCAATGGCTGGTATAGCTTTGATTTCAACGGGGCGCATTTTATAGGGCTTGTAAATGTCGTTGACACCGCAGAAGGCGGACTTGGTGTGTTAGGCAATGAACAACTGGAGTGGTTAGAGAACGATGTTAAAGGACTCTCGTCCAGCACCCCCATCGTTGTTTTTGCACATATCCCGCTTTGGGCTGTATATCCACAATGGGGCTGGGGCACCCGGGATAGCGCACAAGCACTTTCTTACCTAAAACGTTTTGGATCAGTATCTGTATTAAACGGACATATTCACCAGACCTTGCAAAAAGTGGAAGGCAATATCACTTTTCATACCGCTACATCCACAGCTTTTCCCCAGCCACAGCCGGGCACTGCTCCTGCTGCAGGTCCAATGAAGGTTCCTGCGGAGCAGCTTCGCAATTTATTGGGCATAACAAGCGTGAATTATGTGGAACATGACCATACGCTTGCTGTTACAGACTTGCCATTGACTAACAAAGATGAAAAGCAACCTGAACACCAGTAAAATCTTAGTGCGAACATCGCCTTTTTTCTAATCACGCTATAGAAATTCATTGCCGATGCAATTCAAAAAAAAATATGTCGCGATATCGCTGTTGGCAAGTACAATCGCCGTTGCGGTAGCAGCTTTGCCTCCTTCAGTTCAAGAATTCAAAAATCTGAAGGTATTGCCAAAAAATATCAGTTCAAAAGATCTATCAAGGATCATGATCGATGATTTTGAAGATGGCTTGGGTGTCTCCTGCGGCTTTTGTCATGCAGAAGAAAAAGATTCGCACAGGTTGGATTACGCTAGCGACGCAAAGCCTGAAAAAAAAATCGCCCGGCTTATGATGCAAATGACCATGGGTATTAACAAAAAATATTTCAACCTAAAGCATCCTTTGATTGGCGACTCAACATTGGTGATTGGTTGTAGCACTTGTCACAAAGGGCAACCTCACCCCGGCGATTTGGAAGAACAGTAGAAGGAACGTTGAGTGATAATTCGAAAAGAAGAAAAAATTGCTTTCTTATTGATTTAGCAATAACAAAAATGAGATGGCTGATTGCAACGAGGTGATCATGAATAACTCCGAATAACTAACTCTGTTCTGTTTTATTTTTTTCAATGGTCTCTATCAACGAGGCCATGAGTTTTTTTACCAGTATTAATGTATCTGCGTCAATGATCTTGTCGTTTTTAACTTTTGTGTTCACATGTGGAATTAAAAGTTGAGAGCTATCGGAAATATCTGCTTCAATAATTTTTAAAGTGCTCAGTAACGAGTAATGTCCCTTCTCTCCCGCTGTGGAAGCCGTGATTAATGCAACCGGCTTATGTGAAAACTCCATCGACGAAACTGTCCAATCGATCGCGTTTTTTAATGTTCCCGGCACGCCCATCGCATATTCAGGTGTACAGATCAAAATTCCATCTGCTTGTTTTAGTTGCAAGCGAAAATTCGAAACGCTTTGAATAGGGTTATGGTCGTTATCAAGATCTGGGTTGAAGTGCGGAATATCCGATAGTCCTTCAAATATTTTGATGTCGAGCTCCTCTGAGAATAGTTCAATGATGGCGTTTATCAAATTCAAGTTTGTTGAACGTTGCCTTGTACTTCCGGATATTGCGAGTATTTTTTTTCGATGTATGATGGCCTTCATAAATTATTGCAATTTATCTGTGGATATTGCATATAGCTGTAATTTCTCGTCTTCAACTTCTATTTCCTTCTCAAATTGTAATCCGAGCTTCTTTAATAATTTAATCGCGTAGAAGTTATTTGCATTTGTTATACCAAAAATGTGCGAGTGTTGATCAGAATGATGTTCATTATACATCACCGCTTTTGCGGCTTCATAGGCGTAACCTTTATTGGTAAATGCGGGTAAAAAAGCAAAGCCAATATCGTAGTGTGTCAAATATTCTCGCTTGATAAAGGTGATAGCTCCAATCGGCAGGTTATCGTCTTTAATCCGAACGATCCAATAACTAATGTTGGGGTTATCAATTATATTTTGAACATAAGTAACTGCCTCTGCTTCCGAATTTACATTGCGATTTCCGATAAATTCAAGCCATCCATCGGTGTTTACGAGCTCAAGAATGAAACTGCTATCGTCTATCGTCAATGGATTTATTAAAAGTCTTTCTGTAGTAATTGAGGTTTGCATATGAATGTGACCCAAATAAATTTAGGGTTTGCGCTGTTATCGCGAAGATAGTTTTTGGGAATTGCAGTAATCATTGATCAAATTTGTTATCCTGAAAGCTTGTTTAAAATTTCCATTGCTTTGTTTATGTCTTTACTTTCAACAAAAAGATGATCATGATAAAATGCTGAAACTACATTACAACCTATGCCATTTTCAGAAAGTGCTTTTGAAAAGGCGGCAGTAAATCCTACCGCTTGCAAGGAGGAATGGGCCGTTAAAGTAATCCAGCCAGCAATAAATGAATAATTAAGTTTTAGCTTATCTGCTGTTTGCTTCGCCAAAATAATTGTAAAGCCCTCCTCTTCTTTGAATATTGATATTATGTCAGTAAAATTTATTTTGCTTAAGTCGTCAATCGTGCAAAAAACAAAGTCTCCTGTGTTATGCTTGGGCTTCGTAGTGCTTAAAAGCTTGTCTAAATTAGTTTCTCCTTGTTGCATATAATTCTTACCGGTATAAATCGCCATTAAGATATCGTAATCCTGAATCAATAATAAGGGTAACTATTTTTTTTCCTGCTCCAATAATTCTTGCCCTTTGAATAGCTGCCCACACATTGGCTCCGGATGTAGTGCCTCCAAATATCCCTTCCAGTTTTGCCAGTTTCCTTGCAGTTTCATAAGCATCTTCATCCGATACGGAGATTACTTCATCTAAAAGATCTGACCTAAATATTGATGGAATGAACCCTAATCCAATCCCTTCTAATTTGTGTGTGCCTGATGTATCGCCGCCTGAAAAAGTACGCACATTCAATGGCTCAATGGCAATGCATCGAATAGTTGGTATCTCTTTTTTAAACACTTCTGAGTTTCCTGAAAAGCTTCCGCTGGTTCCAACTCCCGTCACAAACTCATCAATATTGGCCCCAAGTACATTTAATATCTCCCTTGCCATGTTATGATAAGCATTCCTGTTGTCAACGTTATTGATCTGGTCAGTCCAGAAAGTATTTGGGGATTTACTTAACTCCTTGGCTCTCGCAATCATCTTATCAAGAAGATTTGCTGTTATTAAACCGTTTTCACTTGGGATTATTTCCAAATCTGCTCCAAATGCCCGCATGGTCTGAAGTTTTTCTTGAGCAAAAGCATCCGAGGATATGAACTTTGCACGATAGCCTTTATTTGCACATACCATCGCCAACGAACTTCCCGTGCTTCCGCCGGTGTATTCAACTACAGTTCCTCCTGATTTGAGCTCACCTCTTCTTTCAGCCCCTTCAATCATTGAAATGGCCATGCGGTCTTTCATACTTCCCGTTGGGTTGCCGCCTTCATACTTCACATATATTTCTGCACAACCTGGCTCAGATAACCGTTCTAATTTTATTAACGGTGTATTTCCTATTGCTTTCATGATTTTTTGACTATTACTCACTTCGTTTTATAATAAATCCGTTGTTGACCTTTTCAAAGCCAACTTTTGGATAATATTCCATCGCTCTAGGCGCAGACAAAAGTAAAAGCATAGTTTTTTCGCCAATCATTTCTTTTGTCAATTCAATTAATTTTTTTCCAATACCTGAACATTTATATTCTTGCCTAACTGCAAGATCGGATAAATAGCAACAGTAACAGAAATCAGTAAGCGAGCGAGAAATACCCACAAGTTTGTGTTGGTCCCAGGCGGTTACAATTAAATTTGAGTTAGCATACATCTTGGAAATCCTGTCGTGGTCTGCAATTGGTCTGCTTATACCTGAACTGTTGTAAAGGTCGATTATGAGTTGTGTGGGGGGTATCTCATTTAATTTGTATGTTATTTCCATTTTCAATTTTTTTATTGTTAAGGTCTAAAATGTTGATGTGAGATCAATTGAAAACGTATTGGCGAATAAATTTTGCAATCGCTTTTATATAAAAGAAAAGCCCCGACGTATCGGGGCTTTCTCACCTTACCTCGCCTAGTGTAACGAACACCTATCTTGAACATTTCCTGCTTGTCAAAGTTTTTTAATTATTTGGAGCACCATTATCTATCCAGCATATAATTGCTTTTTTTCAGATGCTGTTAACATTCCGCCCTTCGGCATGACTCTCGATAAAACTGCTGAGCGTATAGCAGAACGTGCATTGAATATTTGTGAATAGTTAAGTAACTCACCAGGCCCGCTAGTGCTGCCCGATCCATGGCAATCTGAATCGGTGCCGCATGAAGCTTGTATGATCGGGGCCACATCTGCGGCAAAAGATTTTGGAGCGCCGCTGCAATCAATAGAGTCTGCAGCATCCACACTTTTCTTGCAAGCATACAAAAAACACAACACTGCAACGATAACGAAAATTTTTTTCACAAATAAGGCTTGGAATAATGATTAATAAATGGCTTGGAATAAGATTTCTTTAAAAACTTTTTGAGTCGTTGATAATAAGGATATTCGTTGCTAAAATAGCGAGGTAATTATCATTTGCTACAAACTAAAGGTTCGAGTCAATCAGAATATTTCCCTTCATATATTGCCCACCACGAATTTGTTCAAGTTGTTGTTCGATGCTGTTATAACTCCAATTTTTATTTTTGCCTGCTACGGTATGAGGCATAGCTCACCAGTACCAATAATCCGATCCAGCAGATTTACATTTCGTCCCGTTCCCTTTTTGACATTGTTGTTACCCTCTATGTGATTTAGGCGATATAGTATTTTTTGTAATTGCTTTCTTGCTTTTGCAAGATTTGATTTTGACGCGCCAATAGATATTCCAAGTTGATTGGATATTTCTTCATGAGTAAAACCTTCAATTACAAAAAGATTGAAAACTGTTCTGTAACCCGGCGTTAATTCCTGTATCGATCTGATGATCTCTTCGTAAGAAATTTTGTCAAGAGCATCTTCTCCTCCGGCTGAAACCTGAATAATTCCATTATCCAAATCTGCTGTAAACCTGTGTTTCTGATTTTTACGGAAATGGTCAATAGCAGTGTATATCATTATTTTTCGTAACCAGCCTTTGAAGGAGCTTACCACATCGGTGTACGCTGGCTTATAGCGATGGATTTCTTTAAAAATTTTCAGAAACCCGTCATTTAATATCTCGAGCGAATCATCATGATTATTCGAATAACGATCACATATAGTCAAACCATACTCATAGAACGTTGTATAAATCTTTTTTTGACTCTCTCTATTGTTTAAAGCACATCCTTCAATATGCATACTCAGTTCGTTAGGTGAAATCAAAAACCGGTTTTCACTTAAGGAATAATAATCTTTTTGGCCATCAGCTAACGCTGACGGTGAGGTTTCCGCAATATGGGTGTTCATTATTAATTATTAAAGGTTTAAGGTGAAGAAGGAATTTAAGTAGTTTATTAAGGCACTAGCGGATTGGTAGGATTAAACGCTCCATCTGGGTTAATTACTAGACCAAATATTTTTTTCATCTATTTTCCTTTGTTTAAAGGTCAATTGTTATTGGTAATTAATTCTTTTTTGTGAAGAGCTGTGTTCATTCCAAGGTCAAAGGCAACTATTATTGACCCTGCTTAACTTTCATCACTTTAACTGGAATCAGTCCATGCGCTTCTTTATGTGTGTTGATCAATGCTGCTGAATCCGGAGCTTGTGCTAAACATATAACGACCCCCTTTTTTTCATCAACCCAGTAGTTGATAAGGTTTACATCATATTTTTTCTCGACAGCCAAATCCTTTTGATGTGCCCCCGCAACATCCTTCGCAGTTACCTTTCCGGCACCTAGTTCATGCACATCCAAAAAGAAATTTTTTCCTCCGTTTGCTAATTCCTCCTTACCGCCTGTCACCTCATAAATTTGGTCTGGTACAAGTCCATGTGCTTCTGCATGTGTTTTCCGGAGTGATTGAGAGTCGGGTGAAGAGGCCAGGCAATACACATCTCCTTTGGCTTCATCAAACCAGTACTTAATGATATTGACCCCGTATTTTTGCTGAACTGCCAGATCTTTTTGATGCGCTCCCGCCAGGTCTTTGGCCGTTACCTTTCCCGCGCCCAGATGATGTACGTCTATATAAAATTTGTTCGACGCAGAAGATTTTGACTCTTTAGCTGAAGCTGTCTTACCTTTACTTGTTTGAGCTGATAGAGGAAACGAAAGCAGATGGATGATCGCTACTGCCCCAATGACTAAAAATACTTTCATAGTAACAATTTGTTTAAAATGATAAATGAATTCAGGTACAAAGCAACTTTCTATTTTCCTGAAGCGATTAAGAGGTTTTCCCTATTTTAAATTAGATCGTCCCTCATTTTATAAACAGGAAACATGGAATTGATTGAAAGAGAAAAATTTTTAACATTTCTCCAAACAAAGTTTCAAAGTGTTGCTAAAGGTGAAGGACATTGTGTTTTTGTAAGCGGCGAGGCCGGCATAGGCAAAACATCGTTAGTAAGGGCTTTTTGCAACGAAGTAAAAAAAGATTGTAAGATATATCAAGGAACCTGTGACGCTTTGTTTACTCCTCGTCCGCTTGCGCCGGTATACGATATCATTTGGCAAATCCAAAGCGACATTTTGAGAAATAGCGTAGAGGTTACTGATCGAGCCGTACTATTTAGCAGTCTTCTTCATGAATTAGAAGATCAAATGCAAACAACGTTGGTTGTAATTGAGGATATACATTGGGCAGATGAGGCAACCTTGGATTTTATAAAATTTATTGCAAGGCGTATCACGCATCTTCGTTGTTTTCTGATAATTACTTTTCGTGACAGCGAAATTCATTCTCATCATCCATTAAGAAACGTATTGGGTCAGCTTCCGCCAGATTCTTTCACACGTTTGCAATTAACTCCCTTGTCGAAACAAGCTGTTGAAAAGATGGCCTTTGAAAGAGGTTACAAGGGTGAGGATGTTTACAGTATATCGGGGGGAAATCCGTTTTATGTTAACGAGATACTTGCTAGCTATAGTCTCGGTGTACCCGATAATATCAAGGACTCGATACTTTCTGTTTACAACGTCCTTGATGAAAAAACAAAGCAGGTGTGGCAAATAATATCTGTGCTTCCTACTGGTTTTGAAATCGAGTATCTCGAAAAAATAGAACCGTTGTATCCCGCAGCAATCCAGAACTGTCTTGAACTGAAAATATTGATCCCAAAAGAAGGCATGATCTTTTTCAAACATGAATTATACCGCAGAACGATTGAAACATCCTTGTCGCCCTTTGTAAGGGTTGCACTCAATAAAAGAATTCTTGATCTCTTCCTTGAAAATTTTGAACAAAAGCAGCAGATTGAACGAATTGTTCACCATGCTAAAAATGCGAATGAACCGGAACTCGTGGTGAAATATGCTCCATTGGCCGCGAAGAAGGCGGCAAAAATAGGTGCGCATATTGAAGCGTCAAAGTTGTATTTCTCTGCTATAGAATATTATCAGGGAGATGACAAGGATACATTAATTCAGTTTTACGAATCCTATGCCTATGAATGTTATTTGACTAATCAAATCAAAGAGGCCATCATTTACATGGAAAAAGCGCTGAAGCTCTGGAAAGAAAAAAATGATATTGAAAAAACCGGCAACTGCATGCGTTTTTTATCAAGACTGTGGTGGAATGATGACAACTCGAAAAAGGCAGAGGATTTCGCAAGGCAAGCTATTGAGATTTTGGAGAAACAGCCTTTCCTGAAAGCAAAAGCGATGGCCTATGGTAATATGTCACAGTTAAAAATGTTCTCAGATCTGCCTGATGAATGCATATTTTGGGGAGAAAAAGCCATTGACCTTGCGAAAGAATGCGACGATAATGAAATTCTTTCCTATGCTCTTACCAGCGTTGGCTCCGTACAAATAAGAATTCCATCATCTACACAAAAAGGTATTGAACTTCTGCAGCAAAGCCTTGAAATTGCTTTGCAATATTCCTATCATGAGCATGTGGCACGAGCATACACAAATCTAGGGTACAATGGAATAATCATAAAAGATAATGAGCTTGCAAAAAAAGCTTTGAAAGCGGGTATTTTGTATTGTGAGGAAAATAGTTTAGATCTCTGGCGAATATACTTACTGACAATCAAAGCAAGGTTGAAATTAGAAACGGGAGACTGGGATGAAGCCTGCCTGGAGGCAGAGAATATTATAAAAAACGAAAATCCTCCTAACATTATTAAAATTTTTGCTCTTACCGTTTTAGCAACAATACAAATGCGAAGGGGTGACAAAGAGGATATACTTGCTCTTTTAACAGAGGCAAAAGAAAAAGCATTTGAAAGCATGGAGCCGCAAAGAATCATTCGAGCACTGGCAGCTTCTTTAGAATATGAATGGATAACAGGTCAGCGCTTTATCGAAAAGGACGCACTTGACAGAATGGTAAAGATGATAGAACAGAGCGGGAATATTTATGATAACAGTGAATTTGCTTTTTGGTTACTAAAAGCCAGAAAACAACATTTATCACTCAAACAGGTGTATGAAGGCTACGATGTGAGCAGTATAACAAAAGCACAGAAAGCGGCAGCTTTGTGGAAGAAATCAGGTAGTAGTTATGCGCAGGCACTTGCCTTATTTGAGGGGAACGATGATGACAAAAGAGAAGCCGTTGCTCTTGTTCACAAACTTGGTGCTAACGCGGTATATCAAAAAATGAAACTGGAGATGAGGAGCTCGGGCATTAAAAGCATTCCACGTGGCATTAGAAAAACTACCATGTCCAATTCGGCAAATCTAACGGAACGAGAGTTGGATGTTTTACAGTTGTTAAAAGAAGGGTTGCAGAATAAGGAAATTGCAAATAAACTTTTTATATCCGCCAAAACAGTTGATCATCACATTTCCTCAATATTTTTCAAACTCGAGGTGAACTCTCGCTTAAAGGCCGTTCAGGAGGCCATTCACCTGGATATTATAAAATAGGGAACGCTTGAATCTGAAATGGGGAATACGTCTGATATTCAATCGGAGTAATATTTTCAATTTTATAATCATTTTTATACTCATTAATTCATCCTAAATACTAGCTATATGAAAAAGTTTGTTGTTGAAAGAAATTTTCCGGGGGCTGCAAACCTTTCACCTGAAGAGTTACAATTCATTTCGCAAACTTCTTGTGAAGCCATTGAGAAATTGGAGAAACCTTATTACTGGATACAATCATATATCACAGAGGATAAGATCTATTGCATTCACATAGCAGAAAGCGAGCAGGTGGTTCGTGAACATGCCAGGTTAGGAAAGTTTCCTATAAATATCATTTCAGAAGTGAAAACAATAATAGACCCATCAAATAGCAATCCATGAAGAAATAAAATATTATTTCAATGAAAGAGGAAGCATTTATACTTGACAAAAAAACGATCATGGAAAAAATAAGAACGCTTACAGTGATTGAACCATTGATCACACTGACAAATAATGCTTTTAAAAAAAATGACAAACGAATAAAATCTCAACAAATAAAAAAAGCCATTGTAGCTACCATAGCAGGCGACGGCACGGCCGGTTTTCTGGATGGGTCAACACTTACTGCAAAATTTAAATCGCCTCTCGATGTAGCTGTTTTCGCTGATGGAATAATTTATGTCGCAGACGCTTTTAATAGCCGGATAAGAAAAATAGAAGACGGGCAGGTTACAACATTTGCAGGAAATGGAAATGCAAACATTACAAATGGGAACAGCACTGCGGCCAGGTTTAAAATACCAAGCCGGCTTGCATTGGATGTTGCTGGCAATCTTTATACACTAGATGCCGCTGATCCGCGTGTACGTAAAATAACTCCTGAAGCAGACGTATCTATCCTTGCAGGTACCAATGCATTTGGCTTTAAAGATGGTAAATCAGCTACTGCACAATTTGGCCAAAGCTTTGGCATTGTAACGGATTTACAAGGAAATATCTACATAGCAGATTCGCAAAACGATCGCATACGTAAGATATCAATTGCTGGCAATGTCACTACCATTGCTGGTACGGGAAAGCAAGGTTTTGTAAATGGTAAGGCGCATGCGGCTCAATTTCATTTTGCAACAGGAATTGCTATTGACAAGCAGGGAAACATCTTTGTATCCGATGTTAGCTGCATCAGAAAAATTACCCCGGAAGGATTTGTTTCTACATTTGCGGGCAGCAATCAAAAAGGATACGCAGATGGAAGACGGGGTGCAGGTCAATTTTCACAAATAGAAGATATGATCATAGACGAACAAGGAAATATTTATGTAACTGATGAACACCGGGTACGCAAAATAACTCCACAAGGAGTGGTATCTACAATTGCGGGAAGCCATGCAGGTTATAAAGATGGTCATGGAACTTCTGCAAAATTTAACGGGCCACAAGGGTTAGGGATTGATAAAGAAGGGAGTATTTATGTGGCAGATTTTAATAACAACCGGATACGCAAAATAAGTTTTGCATAAAATAATTTGAGCTTTAAAGATCAAAACATCCTTCTCATTCAATAATTTTCTCCTTCCAGGTCCATCGATCATTTCATATATCCTGTTTTGTACCTACAAACCCGCCGCCTCACAGTATAATGGCGCCGGTTGGTATCCACTCCTTAAATCTAAATAGTATCAAACTTTATGTTTTCAGCGAGGTCGTGCTGGGAAAAATACTATCAAGATTCTTTCAAAATAAAAATGATTATATAAAAAAACAGCATTAAATTAGGAGTGCCTATCTAAATCCAACCCGGTTGAGTAACTGCCGGTCTCCTTTTGAATACTTTGTTCAGTCATGCAATTGATCATTCCTTGGAATGGTCGTCACGAATTAGCTTCCGTAAATAGAATTTTGGCAGCAAATGAAATTTAGGCCGGATTAATGATTGCGCAGGAATTCACCTTAAACATGATCTTATAATTGAGAAGCCGGAGTGAATTTAGATTCAAGTGCTCAAAGCAGGAAACAAAAATGAAATCAAATGAATAATTTAATTAATCGAATTTCCAATGCTTTCAAAAGGCAAAAACAGCCAAGTGTGAACTACACTTATGTTGATCGCTATCGCCTTTTAAAATATGTTGATCAGCTACGCTCATCAGATAAAAGCTCGATGATTCCTGCAGCAACGATTGAAGCAAATGCTAATGGGCCTGCTGCAAATGCCCGTAGCTTAAAGCCCTATACTTATTCCGAACAAATAGCCTTTCTAACAAAAAAACTAAAAGAAAATGATCAATTAATTGAAGAAAGATGGAAAGGAAACATAGATCCAAAAAGCTTTCAAACCTTTCGCATGGAAACTTGCTTAGCTACGCGGTTAGCTATTATGGATGCTTCATCAAACAATAAGCTCATTATTTGGGTTTCAAGATATAATCCTAAGGGTCACGATGGCATACCATCCATTCTTTTGTTGTTAGAAGATGTTCAAAATAATGACCAGTCTGCACATTATTTCTCTCTATATAATTTGCTTTTGGGCTTATTAAATAATTCATTGCCCAAGTTAATATATCCTGTTTATAGGTCTAATCTAAAGGACTTTCATAATGATCCGCTTGCATTGTTCCAAACTATGTCAGCAGAGCTTGTAAAAAATCCAATAGGTTTCTTTAAAAATATTGGTGCTGAGGTGCTCGATGAACAATGCATTCAAACCCTCTATCGGGTCCGCGATGCGTGTTTAGCTGATTCATCTGTAAACATTTCAACAGCAGTCTCCATCGGTTATCCAATATACATAATGGAAGCATCGGATGAATCTTTGAACGCGGAAAAGGATCTATACGAGAATAAAGATGCTACTGCTGTTATGTCTGACCATGAACATGAAGCGCACCTTGAGGCTATGTAAAAAATATCGTTGGGGAACGGAAATATGTAGAAGATCCTATCAATTACTCATCTCTCACTTCTTGTAAATGAATCGTTGGTACATTCTCAATAAAAAACCTCAGTGGGATGTAAACTATTGTTTATGATTCAACAAATATTCTGCGCTCAATGTGTCATAAATTTTAAGAAGGTCTGTTGATTTGCCTTGTCTGTCAAAAAAAGCTTCCCAAGTATTCAGCGGTTCCCAAATAGCCGAACCTTTTCCATGACCACCCGCAACATTAAATGACAGTTCATTCACTTCCTGCTTTAATTGCGAATATTCTACAACAATCAAATCTTTATCATAACGCTTTGCCAGATCGTCAAGATTATATCTGAGATCTTCAAGTGTATTATGCCACCGCGGATAATAGGAAAGTCCTATCACGTCAAACGGTACGCCGCGCATGATCATATTATCAAGGAAAAATCTCGATTCATCATTCTGCCCGCCCAATGCAATGTGCAGCATGATGGTTATCGATGGGTCAACCGCTTTTACTCCCTGTATGCCTGCATAAACTAGCTGTGCTAGGCTGTCAAGATTATTAATATGCCCTTCAGGCCAAATCATTCCGTGATTGATTTCGTTACCGATCTGCACCATGTCAGGGGTAGCTCCTGCATTCTTTAATTCCTGTATCACCTCTTTGTTATAAGTAAAAACAGTTTGACTTAACTGAGTAAAATTTTGTCCGCGCCAGGCAGCAGGTTTAAATTGTTTTTGAGGATCAGCCCAGGTATCACTATAATGGAAGTCAAGAAGAAATTTCATTCCCACAGCTTTCACTCTTTTAGCCATTTCAATTGTATGCTTCAGATCACAAAAACCTCTTTTAGGTGAATAGCCACTGTCGTTCTCGGGATTTACAAAAAGACGGAGCCTTATATAATTCAGACCGTGATCTTTCAATATTTGTATTGCATCTTTTTGTAAGCCATTATCAGAATATTTTATTCCGCGATCTTCCATTTGTGGAAGAAAGGAAATATCAGCGCCAAGCATTTTATCAACAGGGCGTTTAGCTTGTACCTGTTTTAATGGTGGTGCTCCATTCACCAATGATACGGGATGAGGTGAACCAGGTTGAATAGTATGTATATCGGTAGCAGCAGTTTGCAATTTGTCTCCCTTTGCTTCAAAATGAACCATAGATGTTTTGGTGCCTGCCTGCAATATTACCTGGCAATGACCATTGAATAAATGACGTTGCCAGATGCTGTCAAATATTTTATCCGGTTCATGACTGCTGGGATCTCCGTTGCCAACACCGATAATTTTTGCATCACCACTAACAGTGAATCGGATTAAGTGATTGGCATCAGGAACTTCTCGATTTTGACGATCAATCACACTGATATTAATGACGACCGCATCTTTGCCGTCGGCGATCATTGTAGTTTTAGAAGGCGATACAACGATTGTATTGGGTTCATTTGTGGTCTCAACTTTTGAAATAATTCTTTTGCCATTCTTGTATCCAACGGCTTCCAATCTTCCTGTATCATAAGGCACCGTCCATTGAAGATGACTATTGCGAGGCATATCTTTTTTCCCCAAACTTTTTCCATTTAAAAATAATTCTACATTATCGGCATTGCTGTTTACCCATACATCGATGGGCTGGCCTTCTTTGCCTCTCCAGCCTGCCTGTCCGGTAGGCAGGTTCCAATGCGGAGATATATGCAACACATCTTTATCTGACCACCATGATTGATAGTAGTAATAAATATTTTTAGGAAAGCCGCACATATCCATGATGCCAAAATGCGAATTGATATTGGGCCAGTGGAGCGGCGTGGGCTCACCGCGATAATCAAAACCCGTCCATACAAATCCTCCCATCCAATAATCGTTTGGTGCAGCGAGCCTCCACCATGTTTCAGCAGTGCTTGCCCACCATGGTGCTGTAATGTCCTGATCAGGCACATACCCTCGCACGCTATCCCTTTCATATATTCCTCGAGTAGTAACAGTACTTCCCATTTCTGTTCCTACAATGGGCTGATTGGGATGATCACGATGATAATCCGCCACACCAAATTGGCGGTAATTAAAACCGCGAATAGGGATCACTTCATTCACTCCCGGATATACATTGGCCACATCAGCAGCATAGGTGCACGTGCGGCTCGGATCTAATTCTTTTTGTTTTGCAATGAATGTTTGTGCAATGCGTTTTCCAAAACTGTTTGTATGAATCCAGCCTTCCTCATTTCCGATTGACCATAAAAAAACAGAAGGGTGATTTCTGTCACGAAGGATCATCCGTTCAAACTGACTCATGTTTTCAGAGCTGCTGTTCAGTAACCTGTTTTCATCCATCATCAGCATACCCAAGCTATCACAGGCATCTAATAACTCCGACGTTGGAGGATTATGACTGGTACGGTATGCATTTACACCCATATTTTTCAAAAGGCGTATTCGATAATATTGAAGGTAATCTGGCAAAGCGCTTCCAAGACCTGCATGATCCTGATGATTGTTGGTGCCTTGTATTTTTATATGCTTTCCATTGAGAAAAAAACCCTGTGCTGCGTCAAATCGCAAATGGCGCACACCAAAACGGTGCTTCACAACATCAACGGTCTTATTTCCTGATTTAATCACAGATACAACTCTGTACAAATAGGGATCATCCAATGACCACAGTTTTGCATTGCTCAGCAAAATTTTTTGTTTCACCGTTCCTCTGTCATTCACAGATAGAGAAAGTGATTGTTCTTTAGTTTGCGAAATTTGTTTTCCATCCCGATCGGTGATATATGAATACACCGTGCAATTTACTCCTGACAAATTTTGATTTTCGACAGTGGTCTCTAAATTTATTGTTGCTGTTTTATTCTGTACATCAGCGTAAACAAAAAGCCCTCCGTCCGCTATGTGCAGATTGTTATATTGATTGAGCCATACATGCCTGTAAATACCTGCTCCTTCATAAAACCAACCTTCGTATTGTGTAGCATCCACTCTTACTACCAAAACATTATTACGGCCAAATCTTACAAAATCGGTTATGTCGTAAGATGCGCCGATGTACCCGCTTAGATTATTGCCTAGATAAAAACCATTCAGCCAGATGCTGGCATTTCGAAAAATTCCATCGAATTGAATTTGAAAGCGGTTACCCGAATCTGCTCTTGATACAATAAAGTATTTGCGATACCAACCAATGCTTGTTTCAGGAAAAAGTCCGCCGACAGGTTTGTATCCATGAGATTCCACTTCAGAGCTCTGAACATTTACAAATGGTAATTCAACAGCCCAATCGTGAGGAAGATCTAACGTTCGCCATGAGCTATCATTGAACCTTGCATCGATTGCCGTTCCTGCAGCTCCGCCTGATTTAGAAAAAATAGTTGCAATGCTGTAGTTAAAATCTTTTGAAGGATCGGCAGCATGTCCAAAATGAAATTTCCAGCCATCATCGATATTTATTTTTTTGCGCGGTGACGTTTGTCCATAAGAAAATGAAAAATTAAAAATGAAAAAAAAGATAAAAATATAATACAGGAGTAATCGCATAATTAAATGATTTATCGAGGCGAAAAATTATTTGCTCTTTTCCAACCATATTGATTCCACTTCCAGGCTGTATGTTTTTTTAAATTCCGATTCAGGCATATCTGCTCCGATCGTAACCTGTATTTTCTCCATTTCGGGTAGTTTGAATGAGGCTACACCTGAGGCTTTGAACCATAATGGTAAGAATCCGGGATAAGGTCTTGGCAATAACAACATAGAATCAGGGTTTAGATTATTTAAAGGAACGGATATATCCTGAAATGCACTGGTCAGCATGACAGAAGCCGAAAATGAAAATGCATCCTTATTGGTTAATGTAATTTTTGCTTTTACCGGTTGTGTCTCGGCTGTTCGTGCTCTTATTACTAATTTATCGAACGAATCTAATTCGGTTATTCTTCCTTTTAATTTATCTCCAAAAAATTGAACAAACCCAATGGTATGATCGCCTGAAAGTTCAGTTGTATTCAATCGCAATATCAACTGACTGGCCTCTGATCCTGTAATATAGCTGCTTTGAAAATCTCTTCTGAATCCGGGATAAATGCGTGCTGCTCTGTCAACGGTTGGATCAAAGATTTTCAATTTTCCTTTGTCAGCCGCTACAAAAATTTTCCATGTTTCATAATAATAATTGTCCCAGGCAAACGGATTGCTTTTGTAATTGCCGGGAAAAACAGCAAATTCATTTCCTTTCTGCAAAATGATTCTGTAAGTCAATTGTCCTGGTACTACTAAGTCTGCTGGAACCTCGGCTGTAAATTCAGAGGCTGATTTGCGAGTCATTAAAATATTCCTTTGTTGTTGGCCGCCGCCAAAGCGATTTATTTGCAGGGCTACTCTGCCAGTGTCAACACCAACCACTTTTGCAATAATAGTAAAAGGTTTCCCTGCTGATACTTCGTCAAAAGGCTCATGACGTAAAAACATTTCTGTAGATGAAGGTTTGGGGCCGCCAAATTCATTTAAACTAATAATACCTACGCTATTGTTATTTGATGAATTATTTTTTCCGGTTGCAGTTAATAAATATGTTCCGGGTTGGATTTGAAAACTATCTCCCGAAACTGAAGTGGAAAAACTGTTGCCATCATTCACCGCTTTTATAGTAAACCCTGAGCCCAGATCAGGTAACATAATCTGCATAGAATTGTTTTGCCATTGAATGCGGGTTACTTCTTTTTTTGGTGAAGCTCTTTCAAAAGGATCACGAATGTGAATAGCATCCGGCATTACTTCCAATCGCCATACACCATCAGTAATTTTATCGAGGAAATAAGCTCCCGAACCATTGTAAAGAACAACCGGCGAATTGCCGACGCCAGCTAAGTGTTGAAGCTTGCTGGTATTTACAGGTTTTGAATTGGTTGAATTGGAATAATAAAATTCTTGCTCACTATTCATTTCGCTTAATAATTCTTTATAACTAACACGAAACACATCAAAGCTACTGTCAGCGGGATATGAACCATAGCTTTTTAATCTTGGAAGCTTATGAAAAACTTTTGAGGCGATCAAAATGCTTATCGCCTTAGAGGGTGTATAAGCCAGATTCAGATAATGTGTTTGGTATTCAGTATTAGCATAAGCCAGCGCTGTTGGATCATAAGCAAATTGAGTGACCCATTGAAAGCCTGCTTCCTTAAAACTTCTTGCCACGGCAGGATAAATACAAGATTGTAAAATATCAGCGGCATCAAATTCATAAACCATTTTTGATTTGGTAAGGTATTCAGGGATCGTATCGTAGGGAATGATGTAATGATCTACATTGGGCAAAAAATTTCCTTTTACTTCTTGATTAGCTACAAGACCTGTAGGATATCACTGAAAACTTACTTCTTGTATGTTAGCTTTAGCCACCGCATCAGCATAAAAAGGAGATTGGCTGATGTTATAATAAACCGGTTTTGTCCAACCCACACTCCTTACCGCTGCGGCCAAGCGATTAATATAATTTGTTACGCTTGGTTTTGACCCGCTATGACTTGGTTCATTATTCAGTTCAACGGCAATCACATCCGGATCATCAACATACGAAAGCTTAGTATAAGGATTAACATGTTTAAAAAATTGTTTCAGATAATTCTCCTGTGCGGCAATAGCTGTATCATTTGTTGTGGCCCTACCCTTTCCATATTTTCTTGAAAAGCCGGGGGTTGTTTCATCTCTTTCAGGATAACCATTTCCCCAAAAAGCAATGGGCGTTATGATTGTTTTGATATTTCTTTTTTTCAATTCGGCCAGCAAAAAATCGAACAAACGCAAATGTTCATTTTCGATAAGATTACCCGTTGTATCAGATATTTCGGTATCCCAAACATGCACACGGAATGCATCCAAGCCAAGTCTTGCCATGTGATACACATCTTGTTGAATTGCCTTTTCCAGATCAGCATTCAATGCTTTATTCGCCCGGTATGCATAAGCAAAAGGAGTGGTATAGTTTACGCCAAAAAAAGAAGCTTCTTTATTATCCTTTGTCCATCGTAATACTCCCTGCTTGTCAACATAGACCAAATTTGTTTTGTTTTGAGCGCCGGCCTCATTAACAGGAAATATAACAGCACTAAATAATAACAGTGAAATTATTTTCATAATGGCTCGAAATTTTAAGCTAAAACAATCCACCGTTATGTTTCTTAAAGAACTCTGCATAATAGCTCTTCATTCTATTATAATATTCCCAACTCATATCAAGGATCGAATTTTGCCAATGACCGCTAGCGCCAAAAGAAATTAGTTCGTCGGCTATAGTTGCCCCCTTTCTTCCTGAACTTCGAAGCTGCGCCGAAGCAGTTAACAGAGCCATATCAGCTATTACTTCCCGAACTTCCTTTCGGCTCTTCCCTATTTCAGAAAATTTTATTTTATCCTCGCTCGGTTGCAGTTCCTTTATCACAAAAGAGAGATTGTTGAAATTAGAAAAGCTGAGAAATGCCGGAGAATTGTTCTGCATATAATTCTGAACAATAACCATTCTTTCTGCCTCACTCAACCATGCTGGCTGCTGAATGGGCATATATGGCTGTACACAAGAAGGCAGCGCCTCCTTCATGTCGAGAAATAAATAATTCTTCGTCTTATTGACATGCTGCAACAAGAAGAGGTATCTTTTTACACCAATGCTTCCTGTTCCTGCGATTCTGAATGCAAGATCATTGCAGTTATAGTGATTTCCATTTTCACTTATCCAACCGGCAATGTGATTGAAAAGCTCATCTTTCAGATTTTTATCTACGCTAAATAAACGCTCATTATCAATACGCAGACGCAGGCTTTCATTTTTTCTGTATGTTCTGTCTTCAAGTAATTCTTTTTCCTTTCGCTTACTTACTTTCTTTAAAAACTTCCTTACCGTTCCTTTTACAACCTGGGGTTCCAAGTATCTTGCTTTACCCTTGCTAAGAACAGATGAGTAGCTATGGAGAAATAATTCAGCTAACTTTTTTATTTGTTTTTGTTCAACTTTCAATGAGTCTAAGCCGATGAAAATACTAGTCGTCATCCGAAGAAGCTCCCAAGCTGAAGGTGCAAGAACGGCTTCATTAAAATCATTCAGGTCAAAATAAACAAGCCTGTTATCGGCCTTGTAGCTTCCGAAATTTTCAAGATGAAGGTCGCCGCAAATCCAAACTTGAGGTGAATGGGCGAGATTATTTTCCTTAGCGAGATCTTCATAAAATAAATGACAGGTTCCCCGGAAAAAGCTAAAGGCATTTTCACTCATTCTCTGATATTTTATTTTCAGAGAGTCCTCAGAATATGAGTGGTTAAATTGCTTTATTCTTTCTTCAACATTGTTCATTTAACATTGAATGTTTACAGCATTGTGATTTAGGATTCATTTTTTATTGTTGCAAACAAGCATCAAGTAAAAATACAAATTAACTGACCATCGAATCAGCAAATACAAAGCGGCACAGAAGAAAATGAATAACTAAAATCTATTCCCCAAAATTCAGACTTAATGAGGATAAAATTAAATACTACAAAAAACCATTATACAGTAAAATTCATAATCCTTTTGCCGGAATCAACCCCCAAACTTGCCGCCTTTACACCTCTTTAGTAACTAAAAATAGCTTCATTTTTGCTTATACGATTTGATCACTGAGTATAAGATCAGTAAAATGAAATTGGTATAATAATATTGATCACTAAAAACAAATGACCATGGAAAAGAAAGAATTTAAAATCACCATCGATGCTCCAAAAGAAAAAGTATGGAGCTCGCTTTGGAATGATACTCCTTACCGGCAATGGACATCTGTTTTTGCTGAAGGCTCAAGGGCAGAAACCGATTGGAATAAAGGCAGCAAAGTATTATTTCTTGATGGTAAGAATGATGGCATGGTGTCCACTATAGCTGAAAAAATTCCGAATGAGTTTATGTCGGTTAAACATCTCGGTGTTGTTAAAGACGGAATGGAAGATGTTAGCAGCGAACAGACCAAAGAGTGGGCAGGTGCTTTAGAGAATTATACCTTGAAAACGGTGAACGGAAAAACAGAATTGACCGTTAGCATGGACATTACTCCTGAACACATGGATTATTTTATAAAAACATGGCCCAAAGCGCTGGAAAGATTGAAAGAAATAGCGGAGAAAAATAGTGAGCTAATTTCAGAGTTCTAATAAATCTTTATACTTCATTTCAATAAAATAAATACTATGCAAAAGATCACTCCATTTTTATGGTTCAACAATGAAGCCGAAGAGGCTGCGAAATTTTACACTTCTATTTTTAAAAATTCAAAAATTGGAACCATTACCCGTTATGGTGAAGAAGGGCCAGGCCCCAAAGGCCAAGTGATGACCGTTTCATTCCAGATCTTCGGTCAGGAGTTTACAGCATTGAACGGCGGTCCTCAATTTAAATTCACAGAAGCCATATCGTTTGTTGTGAATTGTGACACACAAGAAGAAGTTGACGAATACTGGGATAAGCTTTCTAAGGGCGGAGAAAAATCCATGTGCGGCTGGCTCAAAGACAAATATGGTTTATCCTGGCAGATCGTTCCCGTAGCACTGCCGAAATTATTGGGCAGCAAGGATCCCCAAAAAGCGAAAAGAGTGATGCATGCCATGCTTCAAATGGATAAACTCGATATAAAAACTTTAGAGATGGCGTAGAAGAACAACTTGCGCAATTGACAGCACAGAGTATATGGTTTTTATATATCCGTTGTCAGTGTTTTAAATGAAAAATGGGATATTCATTCCGTACCCTCGGTGTGAACTCTCGTTCAAAAGCTGTTGCCGAGGCTGTCCGTCTGGGTATTCTAAAATAGAACCAATTTGCTGTTAAATGGGTAATCACTGCATTGAGTTTACATAAGTTTGATCAACCGAATAACTATAAACTTTCGCAGCGATAAACTCAGCATCATCCTTTATTCCAAAAATAATAGATGATTTGCGTGAACGCAGCCATGGATACCCTACAAAATAAAGGCCGGGCACAGTTGGTATTCCATCCTTATGCTTCAATTTTCCCTCGCTATCAAATACCGGAGGCTTGATATAGCCAAAATCAACGCTGAAACCAGTAGACCATATGATTGAGCTGATATTATTTTCACTGAGATTGAGTGAAGCTATAGAACTGGCGCAAGCTGCATTCACATCAGGTTTATCAGCTTCATCTTCGTGAGGGGGTGGCGCAGATAAGTGATTCTTTACAATGAATCCATCGATCATCTCCTTTATATTTTTTGAAAACTCATCGGCAAATTTCACATGCGCGGCTGCATTAGGTTGCAAGAAAATATTATGCTGATCTGCATTATCTGCTTTTCCAAGGATTACGACGCCTTTTTTTGCCAATGATTGCAGGCTTACAGAATCTTTACCGGTGCCCGCTCCAGACACCTGCGGGTTTCTTGTTTCCAGCATTTTGAGATCCTCTATTTCTTCAGTCCGTGTTTCAAAAAATTTTATATCGATCAGCCAATAAAAAATATCCCTGCCACGGTACCACCTGGGAATACGGGCTACCATGCTGGTAGAGAGATAAACTTTTTTTCCGGCATCAACCAGGTCTTCTGCGATCTGCACACCTGATTGCGCACCTCCTACTACCAACACGGCACCTGAAGGTAATTGATCAGGGTTTCGATATTGGCTGGTATGTAATTGTTGTATGTCCGTTGAAATGTTTTGCGCGAATGAGGGAATCTTAATTTCATTGGCGTTTCCCGAAGCAATAATAACCTGTCTGCAAGAATAATTTTTAATTGTATGATCCGATGAAACCGTAACGTGAAAAAACTCTCCAGGCTTTTCAATAGAAATGACTTTTGAATTTTCCAAAACCGGTAATTGATGCCCCAAAACATATTGCTCAAATGATGAAACAAATTCTGATGCGGAACTAAATGCATCAACATCCCCATTAAAACTTACGCCCGGAAACTCATTTAATTTGTTTGTCGAATTCATCTTAAATGAATCCCAACGCTGAGAACGCCATGACTCGCCAATTTTTCCACGTTCAAAAATAACATGGTTCAATCCGTATTTTTTTAAATAATAGCTAATGGATAGTCCTGCAAATCCTGCACCTACAACAATTACATCCAGGGTTGTGCTTTTCATAAAAACTTTTGAGTTTGTCGGTTAACAAATTAATGATTATCGAAATAAAAAAACAATAAATTGATCAGTTTAAGCTTAAACGATAAACAAGGCGTACAAAATTCAGCATGGGGTGCGCAGACTGGGAGAAGTGTTTTAGCTCGGCATGTAAAACTTCTGTACACTTCCTAATTACAAACTACTTTTAACGATACCTTTATCAAGACAAATGAAAAATATAATTATCACAGGAACAAATGGAATGATTGGGAGGCTGGTGCTAGACGAATGCCTCAAACTTGAAGATGTACAAAAAATTACTTCCATTACAAGACGGTCCTTAGGAATTAAAGATGCAAAGCTGATTGAAGTGATCCATGATAATTTTTTGGATTATTCGGATGTTGAAGGGTATTTAAAAGATCAGGATGTTTGCTTTTATTGCATTGGAGTTTATACGGGACAAGTACCTACTGATGAGTTCAAAAAAATAACAGTGGATTTTACTAAGGTGTTTGGAGAAGCATTGAAGCGAAACAGTGTAAACACCACATTTTGTTTTTTAAGCGGCGATGGGGCTGATTCGTCTGAAAAAAGTCGCATTCTTTTTGCCAAGCAAAAAGGAATTGCAGAAAATATTTTATTAAGGCTGCAATTCCCGAAAATTTATATTTTCAGACCCGGGTATATTTACCCAGATACTCCCAGAAAGGAACCAAATTTCGCTTATTGGCTAATGCGAGTTTTATATAAACCTTTATCGGCTATTTATCCCAATATGGGAGTAAGTTCAACAAAACTCGCTGTTAAGATGGTTGAAGTTGGATTGAGAGGTGGCGAGAAGATCATTTATGAAAATAAGGATATCAGGCAATAATCAAACCTTGCTGAAAGGAAAAGCATTACCAATTAAGTAAAGAACAAAATTTTCCCCGTGTGCGGATATCACTATGTCTTATTTTCTGTTTACAGTAAAGAGAACTCTGTCTAATGAATACTTACCCGCACCGTTAATAACCAGTGCTACTGCTATTCCTATCCATAAAATGAAATACTCATAACCCTCGCCGGGCTGATTACCAAACCAATTAATAAAAAATCCGTTTTGGATATGGGAAGTAAATACAATGCCAATAGCTAATACGATATACGAAATAGCTATGAGCCTAGTAGCAATGCCAGCTATCAATGCAATTGCGCCGATGAATTCAAGAAAAATGACCAGAAATGCAACGAACCGTGGCAAACCAACTGAATTGGTTAGGAAGCTGATGCTACTGTTAAAACCATACCCACCAAACCATCCCAATAGTTTTTGCGCTCCGTGAGGAAAAATAACCAGCGCTAAAAAAATTCTTAATACTGCTGACGACCATGAATCGGATGTTGCAAATATTTTGTTCTTCATTTGTTTGACCTTTTAACAATCAATTTTCTAATTGCTATAAAAGAACTGTTCTTTAACGATCTTCCCATTTTTCCATTCTTGTACAGATATCTGCGTGTATTTGCGAACGCCCCAATCCTTATGTGTGTAATCATAATGCCATTGCACCATGGTTGTATCTTCACCCACGGTTACTTTTAGAGGCTTTGCACCTCTGAATTCTGTAATACATGAAAAGAACTCTTCTTCTCTTTTGCGGTTAGCTGTTTTGCCGACAGTGGGAGCACTTTCATTTTCTTGCATTATCACTCCATCATCATAATATTTGTCAAAGGCTTCCAAAGCCTTGCCTTCTAAGACCAGATCATTCAGGTCGCTGATCTTTTCTAATAGAGTTGTCATAACTTTTGTATTTATTTTTTACAAAGCTCGTACGACGCGAAGGCGAAAAAAATAAACCAGTTTAATAAAGATGATTGATCCAGTTTAACTACTCACCTTTCTGCATAATGAGCTGGCTGCGGATCTTGCTAAGAAATTCCTTGGTAATGCCAAGATAAGAGGCAATGAGGTATTGGGGAACTCGCTGTTCAATAGTGGGGTATTGTTCACGAAACTGAATGTATCTCTCCACAGCTGGCTGGCTGAATGTATCAATGATTCTTTTTTGGGCAGCAACAAAAGCTTTTTGAAGAATGATCCTGTAGAAACGTTCCAATTTGGGGATTTCGAGATACAATTGTTGCAAATCATTGTAATGGATCTGCACAAGCTCTGAGTTTTCAAGACACTGAACATTCAAGTCGGCAGGAGCTTGGGTAATAAAACTGCCAAGATCTGCAGTCCACCAGTTTTCTATAGCGAACATTACAATATGTTCCTGACCCTCATTGTCAATGTAAAAAGTTTTTAAACATCCTGAAAGCACAAAGTTTTCATAACTGCATACATCTCCATTTTGAACAACAAACTGACCCTTTAAATATTTTCTCACTTTGACCTTTGACAACAAAGTGGACTCTTCCTCTGCCGTTAACTCAACATATTGTTTTATGTAATCAAGAAATGGTTGCATATTCATCTTAATGTGAATTACTGAGCAAAGTTATCCTTTACCATTTTTATTGTTCTTATTTTCGATCTTATTTTGTTCTGCGAGCCCAGTGTATCCTTTTATTACCTGTATAATTTCCATCACTTTCCGAGACAGCCGTTAAAGTTTTGTCGCAAGCAGTAAACATCAAATATTTAACTTCAAACCTATACCTTACTTTTGGCATTAAATAAAACATACATGGATACAGTTATGATTAGCCTGGTTATTTCCATTCTTGCATTTATTATTTCATTATCAACCTTTATTATTTTAAGCCGCAAACAAAAACGGCCTGCCTCCTCAGAGGCAGATAGTTTTAATTCAAGACCGCTTCAATTACAAGCTTATGAACGCTTAGTCATGTTGGCAGAACGAATTGCTCTACCAAACCTCATTAGCCGGGCCAATCAGCCAGGTCTAAGTGTAAAGGAAATGCAAGTGTTGTTGCTGGAAAATATCAAACAGGAATACGAATATAATATGACGCAACAGATATATGTAAGCCCTGTTGCTTGGGAAGCCGTAAAGAATTTAAAAGAACAAAGTATGCTGGTGATAAACCAAGTGGCATCAGCACTTCCTCCTGAAGCTACCGGTACTGACCTCAACAAGATATTATTGGATGTATTAATGAAACAACAAAAAGGACAATTACATTTAATTGTACTTGAAGCCCTGAATTATGAAGCAAGAAAGTTGATGAAGTAAACCCCTCTATCCCAAAAGGGAGTTTATAAACTGAACTATAATCATGTCAGAAAAAAAAAGATACACAGATAGTGGAATTGAAATAAAAACAGTGTACACAAACGCCGAACCTGGATCCTCAAACTTCGAACAACCCGGAACTTTTCCTTTCACTCGCGGCATTCAACAGGATATGTATCGTGGCAAGTTATGGACGATGCGTCAGTATGCTGGCTTTTCTACAGCCGAAGAAAGTAACAAACGATATCATTATTTGTTATCGCAAGGGGTAAACGGTTTAAGTGTTGCCTTTGATCTTCCTACACAAATTGGTTATGACACTGATCATGATTTAGCAGAAGGAGAAGTTGGAAAAGTGGGAGTTGCTATTGACAGTATTGAAGACATGAAGGCACTTTTTAATGGAATACGATTAGAAGATGTAACCACTTCGATGACGATCAATGCAACAGCATTTATCCTTCTCTCACTATATGTTGCAGTCGCGAAACAACAAGGCGCCGACCTCAAAAAAATTTCGGGCACAATACAAAATGACATTTTAAAAGAATATGCAGCGAGAGGAACCTATATCTATCCTCCCAAGCCTTCAATGCGCATCATCACTGATATTTTTGAATGGTGCAGCAACGAGTTGCCGAAATGGAACACGATTTCTATTTCAGGCTATCATATTCGTGAAGCTGGTAGCACCGCTGTGCAGGAAATTGCTTTTACTCTTAGCAATGGAAAAGCTTATGTACAAGCAGCACTAAAAAAAGGTCTAGACATAGATATTTTTGGCAAGCGGCTTTCTTTCTTTTTTAATGCACACAATAATTTGTTTGAGGAAATAGCAAAATTCCGTGCAGCAAGAAGAATGTGGGCAAAAATGATGAGAGACTTAGGAGCGAAAGACCCCAAGGCCATGATGTTACGGTTCCATACGCAAACAGGCGGAAGCACTCTTACTGCACAACAACCTCTTAATAATATTTCAAGGGTCACTATTCAAACTTTGGCAGCAGTTTTGGGCGGTACTCAATCGTTACACACCAATGGTTATGATGAAGCCTTAAGCTTGCCTACTGAAGAAGCTGCAAAAATTGCTTTACGAACACAACAGATTGTTGCTTATGAAAGCGGAATTGCAGATACCGCTGATCCCCTTGGCGGCTCTTATTTTGTAGAAGCGTTGACGAATGAAATTGAGCAGAAAGCCTGGCAGCTCATTGAAAAAATTGATGTGATGGGAGGCAGCGTTTCGGCCATTGAACAAGGCTTTATTCAAAATGAAATTGCTCGCAGCGCCTACGAATATCAACGGCAAATTGAAACTGGTGAAAAAATTATTGTAGGCGTAAATAAATTTCAAGGGCATGAAGAACAATCTGCCTCAATTTTCAAAGTTGATGACAGCATAAGAAGCTTACAAATTGAAAAGTTGAAAAATTTAAAAGCCAATCGCGATCATGCTATGGTAGATCAATGCCTGCAAGATCTAAATGACAAGGCTTCTAACGGCGGCAATCTTATACCTTCTGTAATTGGTGCTGTAGAACATCAATGCACACTTGGCGAAATTGCTGATGAATTAAGAGGAGTTTTTGGAGAATATAAATGATTTAAGTCACATGGAAACATTAAAAAATCCAGCATCTTAAAGAGATGAATGACAAACGTTTTTTATTTGCCTATTATTTTTTCTTATCTTTTGCGCTATAGTCTTTATTATTTCTATTAGACAACAACGGAAACCTGAAACTAATTATCAATAACCATTGGAATGACAAACAAAACCTTTTTTTTTCTTTTATTACTGTGTTCAACAATCGCCCAATCACAGAATATTTCTTCCCAGATTGATCAAAAAGCAACAGCCATTCAATCAAAGCTCGTTGAGTGGCGGCGGTATCTTCACCTACATCCGGAACTCAGCAATCGAGAGTATAAAACTGCTGAGTTTGTAGCTGAACATTTAAAATCGCTCGGTATTGAAGTAAAAACCGGTGTAGCAAAAACAGGTGTGGTAGGAGTTTTAAAAGGTGCAAAACCGGGCCTTGTAATTGCTTTGAGAGCAGATATGGACGCGTTGCCAATATTGGAGAGGGCCAATGTTCCATTCAAATCAACAGTAACAGCAGAATACTTAGGAAATACTGTCCCTGTTATGCATGCCTGCGGGCATGATTCGCATGTCGCAATGTTGCTAGGTACAGCGGAGGTTTTATCATCTATGAAAAATGAACTGGCGGGTACTGTGAAATTTATTTTTCAGCCTGCAGAAGAAGGACCTCCCGGTGATGAAGAAGGAGGTGCTCCATTGATGGTGAAAGAGGGTGTAATGGATAATCCGAAAGTGGATGTGATCTTCGGCATGCACATAGAATCAAATATTGAAATCGGAAGAATTGAGTATAAGCCAGGTGCCTTTATGGCTTCAAGTGACTGGTTCACTATAAAAGTTAAAGGCAAGGGGGCGCATGGTTCAAGGCCATGGGCAGGGGTTGACCCCATTGCCATAAGCTCGGAAATAATAACAGGCCTGCAGCAAATAGTTAGCCGCCAAATGGAATTAACCAAGGCGCCTGTAGTTATAACAGTTGGAAAAATACACGGCGGTGTTCGCAATAATATTATCCCGGAAGAATGCATACTTGATGGAACGATCAGAACTCTTGACAGTAAAATGCAAAAAGAAGTTTGGGAAAGAATAAAAACTACCGCAACAAAAATTGCTGAGGCCTCGGGTGCAACAGCTGAGGTTAGCATCAGTACAAAAACTCTTGTTACCTATAATGACACTGCATTAGTAAGAATGATGATTCCTTCACTTGTTAAAGCCACCAATGGAAATCTGGGTCCACGCGAGTGGGTAACTGGCTCAGAGGATTTTTCCTACTATGGTGAAAAAGCTCCGGCTTTCTTTTTTTATTTTGGAGGCATGCCTAAGGGCAATGATCCATATAAAGCCCCCGATCATCACACTCCTGATTTTTACATTGACGATAGCATGCTAAATGTTGGCGTAAAAGCTTTCTGCAATTTGGTGTTTGATTATGGGAATCTTAAAGCAAAGAATACTCAAAGCAACAAAAAGAGTTTCTGATCGTAGTTTGTAATGCGCAGGCATTTGGGTTGGGATTATCTTTAAATTAGCAGCCCTCATATAATTAATTCCTCATGTTGAAAAAAATTAATAACTCAAATCTTTCCGGCACATTTCATGCGGTAGGTTGAATAAACCCTACAGCTATGGTAAACGTATTTGATAACCACTGTCAGGAAGCCAACCGCTTTATAAAAGACCTTGCTTTACAACTCGGATCTCCGGATGATACTGACCATGCCATTAGAATATTGAGATGTGTATTCAAGGCATTACGAAGAAGGATTATTCCAGACGAATCATTACATATTATTTCTCAATTACCTCTTATTTTAAAAGGCCTTTACGTAGATGGATGGGATATTAATGAACCTTTGTCAGAAGCAAAAACCTTTGATGAATTTTTATTTGATATTAGAAATAATACCGAGACAAGTGCGAGCGTTGATTTTGCGAACGATGAGCTAGCAAGAAAAAAAATTACAACAGTATTCAGCGCCTTGAAAGAATTTGTTTCTGAAGGCGAGTTGAATCATATTCGAGATGAGCTTCCAAAAGAAATAGCAGAAATAGTCTAGTTCTCTCAACTTGTATTCAGTATACACCTGTTTACACTCGAGGAAAGAGTGGCAGGGTATTTTTACTTTCATAATCTCAGGTCAACAAATTAAAATTTCTCACAAGGCATGCTATTTGTTTCTAATTCACCATCTCATTATTTAAAATTATGTATTTATGAATTGGGTTGATCTTGCACTTATACTGGTTATACTATTAGCAATTTGGGGCGGATGGCAACGCGGTTTTATTCTTGGGACCCTTGATCTTATAAATTGGCTTGGCAGTATTTTGATAGGCATTGCTTTTTATTCCTACATGGCTAATTTTCTAAAAATGATTTTTCCCGCACTCGGAGCTTGGTTACTACCGGTTGCATTTATCATTACTATTATACTTGCAAGAATACTCATTGGTCTTGTCACCAGTCGCATTGCCTGGTCAACTACACCGAGAACAAACGAAAGTGCGATAAATAAATTCTTTGGTATGATACCAGGATTTATAAATGGGGTAATCTATGCTACTGTAATTGCTGCTCTGCTTTTAGCCTTGCCGCTTTGGGATGATGTTACAAATAATACACGCAACAGCCGGATTGCAAATAAACTTTCTATGGAAGTAGAATGGATGAATGAAAAACTGTCGCCTGTTTTTGATAAAGCGGTTAATCAAACGATCAATAATCTCACCATACATCCTGGATCCAATGAATCGGTAAAGCTTCCATTTAAAGATAACCATCCCAGCGTGCGCCAAGATCTTGAAGCAAAAATGTTGCAGCTGGTAAATGCTGAAAGAACCAAAAGGGGGCTACCGCCATTGCAAGCAGACCCTGAATTAACCGAGGTAGCAAGAGCGCATTCAAGAGACATGTTTGCGAGAGGGTATTTTGCTCACATAACTCCTGAAGGCAAATCACCTTTCGATCGCATGAATGGAGCACATGTCCAATATTCCACTGCAGGGGAGAATCTTGCATTAGCTCATTCTCTTTCTATTGCACATAATGGATTAATGAACTCGCCTGGACACCGTGCTAATATTTTAAGTCCTTCTTTTGGTCGGGTTGGCATAGGTATTCTAGATGGAGGATTTTATGGATTGATGGTGAGTCAGGAGTTTCGCAATTAAAAAATTACAGCAGGTATTGGATTGTACACATACGGATGAATCCTGTAATAATATGTTCGCCATTCGAAGATTTAGATGTTGAAAACTGAAAGCTTGAAAGTAAATTTGAGTTTTTTTACTTAACTAGTTTACAAATTCAAATATCTTTCTTCATGAATTACGATGAATTCCGATCTGCAGGCCATAATCTTGTTGATTATATTACCGATTATTTGCAAAACATTTCAAGTAAGGCACTATTTAATCCTGTTGAACCAGCTCAATTATATAATTTGTTTGATGAAAAAATTCCCGATGATCCTAAGTCTTTGGCTACTATTCAAAAATTGTTGGAACAAAAATTATTGCCTTTCTGCACCCATGTAAATCATCCCGGCTATATGGGCCTTATTACTCCTTCGCCCAATCCGGCAGGTATTTTATCAGAATTTATGGTGGCAACTCTCAATCAAAACCTGGGAGCCTATTCCATTGGGCCATCTGCTACCGCAATGGAATTAAGAGTTATTCGCTGGTTGAATGATCTAATTGGCTATGACGAAAAAGCCGGAGGTAACCTTACCAGTGGAGGAATGACGTCAAATTTTATTGGTTTAAAACTGGCCAGGGACTACAGCACAAAAGATAAAGCCCAATATGATGGAATGAAACAAGGTTGGGCTGCTTATGTATCGGAAGAACGACATGTATCACTAGATAAAGCTGCCGATGCCGTAGGTATTGGCAGAAATAATTTAAGAATTATTCCCACAAATGATAAATATCAAATCAGGATTGACCTATTGAAGCAAGCAATTGAAAAAGACAAATCACAGGGACTTCGACCTATTTGCATTATTGGCCTGGCAGGAACAACCAATTTAGGTGCTGTTGATGATCTGGAAAATCTGTATCAAATTGCTCAACAAGAAAACTGCTGGTTTCATGCGGATGCTGCATATGGCGGAGGCATGTTATTGTCAAATAAGTATCCAGGTTTGCTGCACGGGTTAAGCCTTGCTGATTCCGTAACTATTGATCCACACAAATGGTTTTATGCGCCATTAGATGCCGGAGCTATTTTAGTGAAAGACCACAAAAGACTAAATATTTCCTTCGGCATGCAGCCGGCCTATCTTACTGATCAATCGCAACAAAAAAATGAGCGTTACCAATTTTATGTAAATGGATTCGAACAATCGAAACGCTTTCGGAGCTTAAAAGTTTGGACAAGCTTTCATCATTATGGCAAAACAAAGATTGGGGAATGGGTAGATAATAATATTGCTCATGCTAAACATTTGCATCAGCTCGCTATAAATGATCATCATTTCGAATCGGCCACTGAACCTTGCATGTCGGCAGTTTGTCTTCATTGTAAAACTCCTCAACTTACTGAGGAGGAAAATAAACAATTGCATTTTGCAGTAACAGAAAAGATAGAAAGCGAAGGCCGCTTTTGGTTTGCCACCACGATTATGAAAGGAAAAACATGGTTTCGTATCAACCCTGTGAACATTTATACTGAAATGAAACATATTGATGAACTTTTTAAAATTTTACAGGCTTACTGTGAAGAAGAGATAAAAAAATATTAAGTAGCTATGCTCCGCGCCATAAAGCCTTTCTTATTTATTGTTTTAATTGCTTTCATGCAATCTTGTCGTCCGCACTCAAAGCAGCAAACCAAAGCTTCAATAATTGAACATTTGTTAGATTCTCTTTATGCTGAAAAGATTTTTAACGGAGCTGTGGTTATTAATGAAAGAGACTCTATCATTTTTATGAAAGGCTATGGGTATGCAAACTTTAAAGATTCAATTCCTTTTACTCCCAATACGTTAAGCGACGGGGGGTCATTAGCAAAAACATTTACAGCGGCTGCATTATGGAAATTGCAAAAACTAGGCATTCTTTCTATGAGCGACGCTGTTCAAAAATACTTGCCGGAATATCCCTATTCAAATACTTCGATTATCGATTTTATTACTCATAATGCAGGAGGCTTGCCTGGTTATGACTATTTTTTCCCTCAGATCACCGATTCCATAATTCTTACAAATGAATTAATGCTTGAAGTTCTTGCCCAGAAAAAACCTTCTTTATTGGACAGCGCCAGACAAGGTTTTAATTATGAAAATACAGGAATTGATCTGGCAGCTCTTATTATTGAAAGAGCGACTGGTAAAAAATATCAACAAGTTCTTTCCGAATTCTTTTTTCAACCACTGAAAATGGAGTCAACGCATGTTCGGCCGGCTTTGTTTTCACAATGGAAATCGCAAAGAACAATCGGATACTTATGGAAAAATGATTCACTGCTTTTTCACGATCTCGCCAACCGAGAGGGTTTTTATGGTAGCTGTAATCTTCTTTTTACAACAATGGACCTTTGTAAATGGGGCACATCCTTTTATAACAGTAAGGTCAATGAAAATATTTTGGACGAAGGGAAAAAGCCCGGAATTATTTCAGAAAGAACCACAGGATTGAATCAATTGAACTGGTATTATACAAATGCCAAAAATGCTTACTACTATTGGGGAAATGTATATGGATTTTATAGCCATCTTTATCATGATGACGATAAAAAATTTACCATCGCTTATATGACCAATACAACCATGCCTTATCGGCTTCGCCAACCGCTGGCGGCTTCATTAGTAGAAATTATGGAGACTGGTAGTTATAATAAAGAACGCTTTGCAATGCCCTCCTTCTCTGTAATCAAAAATCCTATGCATTTTACCGGTTCTTATAAATCTGCAGAGAATGACAGTATTAAATTATTTCAAGGAAAGAAATTATTACATATTCAAAAAAACAATGGCCTCAGATATAATATGTTTATTGTGGATTCTGTTACAGCTTATGTACCAGGCATTGATGCATGGATATTGTTTACCGAGAAAAATGATAAAATAGTCCTACACTGGAATTCTGTCTTTTCGGAACAAAAAGCAACGAAATCGTATATGGCCCAATGAGTCTGTGAATGCATTTGCTTCACCGTAAATTTTCTTCCCGCATAATAAGGTACAACATTTGTTTTCATGATTATGATTTGGTCTATAACACTCTTTAATTTCTTTTTTATTTATTATCATTGCGCTTCCATTAATTAAACCCTTGTAAAATGTCACTGTTCTTCCCACCTTTTTTTCAAAGCAATGAATATTTTATTGACGAAAAAATTCAATTCTTTAAGTTCCACAATCACTACAATGTGTTTGACGGATCAGGATTGCAAATAGGATCCGTTGTTCAACGTGTATCAGGCTGGCATAAATTCCTAAGGTTATTTTTAAATAAACAAATGTTTCCTTTTCATCTTGAAATCATAGATTCTAGTGAAAATGTTTTAGTAGCTATTTATCGTGGCTGGACGTTCTGGATGTCAAAAATTGTTATTAAAGATGCCAATGGACTTGTGCTAGGATACATCAGGCAAAAGTTTAAGTTATTCAAACCCACTTTCAGGATTTTTAATTCAACCGAAATAGAGATTGGTTTAATAACCGGCGATTGGAAAGCCTGGAATTTTGAGATCAAGGATTTGAATGGAAGTGTGGTTGGTACAATCAATAAAAAATGGGCCGGCGCCATGAAAGAAATTTTTACCACTGCTGATAAATACCGGGTATCCATAGTTCCCGGATACGACGAAGACACTAATAAGATCAATATTGTAAGTACTGCTATTATCGTGGATATGGTAATGAAAGAAGGAAGATAGAAGATTCAAGGTTCAAGAATCGGGACGTTACAGATTAGCTTGTATCTTGTTTCTTGTGCCTTGAGCCTTGTTTCTTGTGCCTTGTGTCCTATTTCACATTTATATTTATCGTAGTTGCTAATTTACTTCCATAGGAGCGATGCAAACCATCGGCAAACTGCAAAGTAAGCTTGTGCTTGCCCGGTGACAATTTTAATGAATCAACAAAGGTTTGCCCTTTGCCAAAGTGAAGGTGGGTTGGGTCTTTCGGTACTATAGTTCCCGCAGCGAGTGAATCCTCAGCATCTATAAAAAGATGGTGATGGCCCGAACCAGCAACAACAGGGCCAGCCGTATCAATCTTGATATTTTCAATACCCATTTCTACTCGTAGCGGTGAAGAAACAGTGGCGTTGTTTTTTAAATTTTTAAAATAAACTTTAGCTCCTTCCGGAATTGCTGGCAGCTCCGGAACATTTGTGGTCATATTCATAGAGTGGGTTGTATCCTGTTCACTCATTTTTTTTTCAGTGCTGTCATTAGTGGTTTTGGTCTCGTTGCTGGAGTTATTGCACGCAATAAGAATTACGGTTATGAGTGGAATCAAAATTTTTTTATACATAGCAAAATTTTTATCACTAAAGTTACAGGTAATTAAACTGATTGGTCAACCGTTAACCATTTTTTTACCATATAATCTTGTAACTTCAGAATAGTAAAATTAATATTATGGATCAGCGAATCATCAACCTGTACGATGAGTACACCCATAAGCCATTATCTCGTAAGGAATTTTTACATCGCTTAACCTTACTAACGGGCAGCTCTGCAGCAGCAATGGCTGTATTGCCGTTACTAGAAGTAAATTATTCAAAAGCTGTAATAACAAATGCAGATGATCTTTTTACAGAACGCATTACATATCCAGGCAGCAAGGGCGATATGCAGGCTTATGTAGCAAGACCTAAAGAAGAAAAAAAATACTCAGCCGTAGTAGTTATCCATGAAAACCGCGGATTAAATCCTCATATTGAAGACGTGACACGACGTGCAGCGAATGCAGGCTACTTGGCTATAGCTCCCAACGCCTTGTCACCGTTGGGCGGCACACCCGCAAATGAAGATGAGGCCCGAACAAAATTTCAGCAGTTAGATGCAGCAGAAACGCTGCAGAATTTCATTAAAGTTTTTGATTACCTACCAACTCGTAAGGATTGCAATGGCAAATGGGGTTGTGTTGGTTTTTGCTGGGGTGGCGGCATGGTCAATCGCCTTGCTGTAAATGTTCCTTCACTGAAAGCCGCGGTTGCTTTTTATGGCGCCCAACCTAATGTTGCTGATATACCAAAAATCAAAGCGGCAATGCAATTACATTATGCCGGGTTAGATGAACGCATCAATGCAGGAATCCCGGCCTACGAAGAAGCATTAAAAAAAGCCGGCATTCATTACGAATTGTACATGTATGACGGAGTAAATCATGCGTTTCATAATGACACGGCACCTACCCGGTATAATGAAGCTGCAGCAAAACTTGCCTGGCAACGAACAATTGATTTCTTTGGAAAATATTTAAAATAATTTTTGACCGAGCTATAGTGCTTCAATCAGCACTTGTTGCGTCGCCCTCTTCTACGTTCTCATGGTTATTCAGCAAAAATAATTCTTTATAAAAAAAGGCCCCAAATCGGGGCCTGTATTCTATATATCAAGGGTATGAAAACTTTTTAACCATGCTTGCCATGCCCTCTGCCATTACCACCACCGTTTCCTTGTCCGCCACCACCTTGTGATGGCTGCTGTTGAACCGGATTACCTCTTTGCTCTTGCACAGGCTGGCTAGTTTGCTGTTGTCTTCTTTCAAATCCACCTTGCCTTTGCTGTTGCTGCTCCATTCTTTGTTGCTGTTGCTGTCTCATTTCATTCTGACGTTGCTCAAAATTATTTCTTTGCTGATCTTGCTGACGAGGACGCATTTCCTGTTGCTGCCTCATTTCGTTCTGACGTTGCTCAAAATTATTTCTTTGCTGCTCTTGCTGACGCCGCATTTCTTGTTGCTGTCTCATATCATTCTGACGCTGCTCAAAACCATTTCTTTGTTCCTGTTGCTGACGACGCATTTCTTGTTGCTGCCTCATATCATTTTGACGGCTTTCAGCATTATTTCTCTGCTCTTGTTGCTGACGTCGCATTTCTTGTTGCTGTCTCATTTCGTTCTGACGTTGCTCAAAACCATTTCTCTGATCTTGTTGCTGACGCCGCATTTCCTGCTGCTGCCTCATATCATTTTGACGACGCTCAAATGAATTACGATTTTCACGTTGCTGTTGTTCAATATTTCTTTGCTCCTGTTGACGACGCTCAAAAGAATTTCCATTACCACGCTGTTCAATTCTGTCATTATTTTGATTTTGCCTTCTTTCAAATCCATTTCTTGCTTCGCCATTTGTTACTATACCCTGATTTCTCCTTTGGCCATTTTCTCTGCTATAACGCTCAAAGTTTTTTGGAGCGAAATTTCTGTTCTCATGTTTCTGTACGTCGGGGCGGAATACGCTTACTGAATTTTGACGAAACTCAGTTCTGCCCGGTCTTGAGGATTCACGGAATTGATATGGAGTAATTCTTTGACGACTATATCTTTCCACATCAATTCTGCTTGGGCCTGTTACAAATACATTATTAGTACGACTATAATTATTGATAATTGTAGTGTTATTTATAATGGTTGTGTTTTGATATACAGGCACAGAATAGTCATAAATTGTTGGTGATAAAATATACTGTCTTGGTACAAAGCACCAATAATCATAAGGAGGTGAATAACGGCCAAATGAAAAATTAAGGCTAATATTAATGCCCGGGCCTAAAGGAGCCCAACCATAATAATCACCACCAGTACGCCATTCTACCCATGCAGGCGACCATTCGTAACCAGGAACCCATATCCATCCATACCAATCATCATACAGCCAGCGGCCGTAATGGAAGGGGGCCCATCCCCAATCGTAATCGGAAGCCCACATCCAACCATATTCGTTGGTCCATACCCAATGGCCGCCTGTTAAGTAAGGGCGGAAATCGTCAATATAGGGATGCCAGACATACCCATATTCGGGGTAATCAATCCATTCTCCATAGGGGCTTAGATCATCATAAAAGGTTTGGTACGAAACACTCACGGACACTTGGGCGGATGCCTTGTTTCGCACAGTGCTGAAAAGGCCCACGAGGAGCGCAATCAAGCATATTTTCAAGATACGTTTCATGGAATTATTATTTGTTTTTTTGTAAAAATGAATCATCACTTATGATGAACGAATACCTTGCCAGCGTTGGCAGCTAAAACGCAGTTTTACATTTTCTTATGTGAAGATTAGCTTAATAAAATGGGCAAGAAATAAATATTTACGATATGAGTATAAATTCTTGTTTTTTAAGCAAGCAGATATTATTTTTATAATCATGAAGGCCATCCTCAACCAATACCGCCGCTTCTATTCCATGCCACAAGAAATGCCTGACCATGTGGTGATGTCGCATTTATTGGTTTTAACAGTTTTCTTTTTTACACTTGGCTTTATGGTTAGCCAAATAATTATCTTTTTGATAGGAAAATAAGTTTTCTCTTCTTCTTGTTACTCATACCTTCACAATTTCTAATGAAGGATTATTACAGTATTCTGGAGATACCACCTCACTCTACTTTAGCCGAAATTAAACAAGCGTACCGCCGCCTCGCGATGATCTATCATCCCGATAAAACAAAAAATGATCCCTATACAAATGTTAAATACAAAGAGATCAGGGAAGCTTACGAAATTTTGAGTAATCCCATTAAAAAAGAGAGCTACTTGCAGGAACGTTGGTATAACCAAAGCATGGGTAAAAAAACAATGAACGAAGCTGCGACTCCTGTCTCTATTTTAAAACTTAGCCTTGAATTGGAAAAATATGTTTCAAGGCTTGACGTACACCGCATGAACAAAGAAGGGCTTTTTAATTATATCAATGAATTGCTCTCTTTCAGCACGATTGAAAAGCTGAAACAATTCAATGAAATTGGAATTAACCGCCAGATCATAACAACAATTTTAACGGTTCTAAAATCCCTGCCTCTGCAAATGGCAAAACCATTAGCAACGTTGCTTGTACAGCTAGCCGGTGACGACGAAGCAGCTCTTCAGCGAATAGACATTTTTTTGCAACACCATAAAAAAAATTTTTTGTGGAATAAGTATCAGATTCTGGTGATCATATTTCTTACGTTGCTTGTTTGCCTGTTGATTTATTTCACAAGCAAATAGTTTTAAGTTTTGCAAATCCAGTTTTAATATTTAGTTTCAACATCGCCACCACCGCCACCTCTCTTATGAACTGTTCTTCCGCATCCACCATTTTACATACTTAAAAAATAGTTTTATGAAAAAAATTCTGATCTTTGCATCAGGATGTATTATCCTGCTTGCCTGTAACCATGCACAGACGGACACTGAATCCAAAACAGCGTCCGCAATGACAGATTCCTCCGCTGCAAAACAACAATCTGAATTCGCAGATCCCAAGTACACCCATTTGGGTAAAACCACTCTAAGCGCTTTTGAAAAAGGAGATATAGATGGTTGGCTCAGCAATTTTGCTGAGAATGCTGTTTATGTCTGGTCATCAGGCGATAGTTTGGCAGGAAAAACGGCTATTGCCGATTATTGGAAAAATAGACGAGCCAATGTGATTGACTCTATAAAATTTACCAATGATATTTGGCTGCCTTTAAAAGTTAATACTCCTCAAAAAGGACCTGATTTGCCAGGAGCATGGCTGTTAAATTGGTACCAGGTAAACGTAAAATATAAGAACGGCAAAAAGCTGCAATTCTGGGTTCACAGTGATTTTCATTTCAACTCAAGCGATAAGATTGACCGGGCCATTCAATATATAGATAGAGCACCGATTAATGCAGCCGTTACAATTAATAAGTTCCCATTCACTAACTAAAATAAATCAACTATGCGCAAACATTTTAATTCGCTGAAACTTTTATTTGGATTGCTTGTCTCCTTCCTTGCCATTTATATAGCCGGATGTAGCGGTGAAGGTTCCAATGAAAAAAAAGAAGCTGGTCCGGTTGAAAAAACAACCATGTCTCAGGAAGATATGATCAAACGGGGTGATTATTTGACCATTACCAGTGGTTGTCACGATTGTCATTCACCAAAAAAATTCGGGCCACATGGCGAGATGATGCTGGATTCATCAAAATTACTTTCCGGGCATCCGGCCGAAATGCCCATGCCTCCCATCAATTTGAAATCACTAGAGCCTGGCCAATGGATGAGTTTATCCGGAGATCTTACTGCTTTTGTTGGGCCCTGGGGAATGAGCTATACGGCCAATTTGACTCCTGACTCAGCCACTGGAATTGGTACATGGAGTGAAACCCATTTTATCAATGCAATACGTAATGGCAAGCATCTTGGAGACGGCAGACCAATCATGCCGCCTATGCCATGGGAATTCATTGGAAAAATGACCGATGATGATCTCAAATCTATTTACGTTTTTTTAAAATCATTGCCGCCGATAAAGAATGCTGTTCATGCCCCATTTACTCCAGATGAAGTAAGACAAATGTCTGCATCAAAGTGACCAATTAGTTGTTATGAAGCGCTCTGTAATTTGCAGGGCGCTTTATTCAATATATTTACCATAGGCTTTTACGCCATAATATGAATAGCCATTCGAATCTTTTTTAGTACCAAACAGCACAGAGTGAATGAATCCATTTAGTTCTACTTGTTGCGTGTGATAAATACGGCGATCAGGGTTATTTTTAAAAAAGAAACCGATTTGTTTGTTTTTATTTTCATAACTGCTAATACTGTCCTCACGAATTTGTTGAAAAGAAAAAGACTTTGAAAGATCCTTCATCATCAGATGTGAGCGATACCAAGTTCCTCCTGTAGCAGAAACCACGGGTTTTCCATTATACAATGCTACACTGTCATTATAAGCAAACACAGTAAGGTGAGAATTTTTTACACGAAACAACCAATCTTGCAATTTGGGGTAGTATGAAGAATCATAGCCATAATCACTATCAATAAAACTGATTCGCTTAATATAGGCGGGTATTTTATCCGTTCCCGCAATAAATCCAAAAATAAAGCTACCGCCTCCGCTATGACCGTTCAGGTAAATGACTTTTTTCTTAGAGGGAACTATTGAAAATAAGGTATCGACAATATGCTGAATCTGGGATAAATGATTAGGATATCGTTGCTTCCACGCAGGCCAGCTTTTTAAATTATTTTCAAGATATACAACTACAATATTTTTATGAGATAATTGCTCTCTGATAAACTTTGTTTGAGCTTTAATATGTTGAATGTCGAAATGCCAATCATCACCGGGCTGTAATTTTTTACCCATCGTTTGCTCTGTGGTATTACCGTTGGGCAATGCATAGAGAATGAGAATGGTCTCTTTTTGTCTGAAATTGGTTGGATCATCAAATGTAATTTTTACATCACCGTTCATTACGAAAGAAAAAATATTGTCATACCTTTTCTGCGCCATGCCTGATAATAATATCATCAAGCACAGTGATGAGAGCTTTAATTTTTTCGAGCTGAGCATTTGAATGCTGAAGATAATAAATCATGTCAACAGCCAACCATTTCGAGCTACATGATATCTTCTATTCTATGCAAGAAGCTGGATACGGGTCCTTCCATTTTATTGGTCCGGTCATCAAAAGTTTCTTCATTTAAAACATCACCCATCTTCATAGCGGCGGGAAGGTGCGAAAGAATACTGTGCCTTTGCGAGTTCATAAAAGATCTTAGTTTTTCCGAATCAGGAGTCACAAACTCTTTCAAAATCTTTACTGTTTCTTGAGAAATATTTTCCATGTGCTTCCTTGCTTCATCCGCATTTACGCCGGCATAATCAGCAACTTTTTGAATGGCATCATTTTCCTTTCCGTAATAAATTATTCCTAGCCAATTTTTATTTTCATCAGTAGATAAAAGATTTACCCCCTCCGGTCCGTCACTATATTTTATCATAGCAGCAAGTACAGCAGGAACAGCAGCCTGGGGCAATTTTTGCTCAGGAGACATTTTTTTGGCATCCTTTATTTCCTGGGTATTGGGGTCCACTTTTTTAAGAGGCTGATAACCCAGCCTTTTTTCTATAGCCTCAACAATATTGTTAACCATAGATATAGTTTTACTTATATAATTGAAAAAATTGTGCCAGTGAGCCACTGAGTTATGAGTTTATAATGATGAATAACGTAATGAGTCATCGTGGCCTATGTGCTCGTTTTCAAATTGTCATAATTTCAAATTACTTTGCAACCATGCATTATGTGTCTGTAGAAGGGTTGACGAAAGCGTATGGGATCAAGCCTCTCTTTGAAAATATCTCATTTTATATTGAAGAAGGTGATAAAATTGCGTTGGTTGCCCGCAATGGCTCCGGAAAATCCACTTTATTAAAAATTCTTGCTGGAAAAGAAATTGCGGATGCTGGGAAGCTTTGGATACATAAAGATGTTGACGTTGCTTTGTTTGAACAGGAACCCACCTTTAATGAAGAGCGATCAATTCTCGACAATATTTTCAATCATGATCACCCTATTATGAACACCATCAAAGAATATGAAGCCGCCAGTGAGGAAAATGATCTGAAAAAATTAAATGCTGGTATAATAAAGATGGATGAATTAGGCGCCTGGGATTTTGATGCAAAAGTAAAATTGGTATTAAGCAAATTGAATATTCATCATCTTCAGCAACCTGTCAAAGATTTATCCGGCGGACAGCGAAAAAGAGCAGCCCTTGCAAGAACGCTTGTAGAGATCGGCTTTGAGCACAAGCACGTTTTATTGATTATGGATGAACCCACCAATCATCTTGACGTGGAAATGGTGGAATGGCTGGAAAATTATCTTAACAAAGAAAATGTAACCCTTTTGCTGGTAACACACGACAGATATTTTCTTGATTCCGTTTGTGAAGAGATTTGGGAAATGGAGGGCAGCAACCTGTATGTTTACAAGGGTGATTATGAAAACTACTTGGAGAAAAAAACGGCAAGATTAGAAAGTGAAGCAACCAGCATTGATAAAGCAAGAAATATTTATCGCAAAGAATTGGAATGGATGCGAAAGCAACCGAGAGCAAGAACTACTAAAAGCAAAAGCAGACAAGATAATTTTTATGAGGTCGAAAGAAAAGCAAAACAACGAATTGAAGAAGCGCAATTGCAATTACAAACAAAGATGACCAGACTTGGAGGAAAAGTTGTCGAGCTCAAAAAGATCTATAAAAAATATGATGACAATATCCTCCTCAAAGGTTTTGATTATACGTTTAAAAAAGGAGAGCGGATTGGTGTCATTGGAAAAAATGGGGTGGGTAAATCAACATTCATAAATATTATTCAAGGTTTAGAACTACCTGACAGCGGAAAAGTAAATATTGGCGACACCGTGATTTTTGGAAATTATTCGCAGCAAGGCCTGCAGATAAAAGAAGATATGAGAGTTATTGAATTTGTAAAAGATATTGCAGAAAATTTTCCTTTGACCAGCGGCGGGTCATTAAACGCATCACAATTCCTCAATTTATTTTTATTTCCGCCCGAACAACAATATACATATATCAGCAACTTAAGCGGAGGTGAAAAAAGAAGATTGCATTTACTTTCTATTTTATTTCGCAACCCTAATTTTCTGGTGCTGGATGAGCCTACCAATGATCTTGATTTGCCAACACTAGGAGTATTGGAAAACTTTTTGGGCGACTTTGGTGGATGCTTGGTCGTTGTTTCACACGACCGCTATTTTATGGATAGATTAGTTGACCATTTATTTGTTTTTGAAGGTGCGGGTATAATTAGGGATTTTCCGGGAAATTACTCGCAGTACCGGTTGTGGCAGGAGGAACAATCAGAAGAAAAAATACAAGAAACAAGGAACAAGGCACAAGAAACAAGCAATAAACAATTGGTAATTGGCAATAGATCTCACAATAAATTGCAGATAAGCCAGAAACGGCAGCTTTCCTTCAAAGAAAAAAGAGAGTTTGAATTGCTGGAAAAAGAGATTGCTGAATTAACGAAAGAAAAACAGGTCATTACTCAGAAGCTTTCAGAAGGTAATCTTGTCTATGAAGAGTTACAAAAACTTTCCTATCGCATTACAGAAATCTCGGAACTTCTCGATAATAAAGAATTACGCTGGTTGGAGCTAAGTGAGATGATAGATGACAACTACAAAGAATAGTTTATGAGTTTATGACCAAAGGGTTTTAAAACAACTATCATCTATACAACTGCCATCTGCAAATCAGCTATAACCTTCTATGAATGGCGTCTAAAACTTCTTTCACTTCTATTTTCTCCATGCATTTAAAATGACCGAGAGGGCATTTATTATAACCGATCTTTGAACAAGGACGACATCTTAGTTTGTTCACCTGCAAAATATCATAAGGTTTGTTGTATCTCTGCAGGAAATTTTCGTCATAATAAGGGTACATGCCAAAGGAAGGCACTGTATTTCCCCACAAAGAAATAATTGGTTTTTTGAAAGCGGCAGCAATATGCATTAAGCCGGTATCATTACTAACAATTAGCTTCGCTTTTCTTACAAGATCGGCGCTTTCATTGATGCTAAATTTGCCACAAGCATTGTAAATTTTTATAGGATCGACAGCGGCGATCTCATCTCCATCTTCTCTGTCCTCTTTTCCTCCCAATAAAATAACCGGATGATCAAGCTGAGCACATAAATCTTTTAGTTTATGGACCGGATATTTTTTTGTGTTATGTGCGGCCCCAATTACAATACCCACATAGCCTGCATGGTGAGAGGCGGGAATATCATTCTTTTTTGTTTCATCCTTTTCAGGAATAAAATAATCCAACCCCGCCCCATCGTTTTTCACACCAAATGTCTCAACTGTTTTCATATACCGATCTACAATGTGAACATCAGGCATTACATTCCACTTTAAATTGACATAGATATATTTTTGAATATTCAGTTTATTAAAAGAATGTGATGGTTTTGCCAAAGCTTTTTTTACGCGCAGAGTTCTTATGTTATGGTGCAGGTCAATAATATGATCATACTCTTCGAGCTTTAATTCATGGATCATCAGTTCCCAACTGTGAGCCAGCAAATGAGTTTTATTGATGTAAGGATTATGCTCAACAATAGACTGAAAACTTTCCTTCGTTAAATAATGCACTTCAGCATCAGGAACTTGCTTTTTTAAGCAACGAATTACGGGAGTAGTCAAGACAATATCACCGATGGAAGAAAAGCGAATGATGAGAAATTTCATAGTTATACAAGATTCAGAATTATGGACTAGTTGCAAACTCTCCTTCTACATAATTAAGATCCTTTCCAAAAGTTTCCTCTGTAAAAATCGCTGAAACAACAGCAATGATCATTACCACAATTCCTGTTATCAACCCAGCAGTAATATAATCCATCGAGCCGCGCAAGCCCTTAAAAAATAATATAATTAATGGTAACGACCCACGAACCATATTCGGAACTGTAGTGGCGGCCGTGGCCCTTAAATTGGTTCCAAACTGCTCGGCAGCCATTGTTACAAATATGGCCCAAAAACCGGTTCCAAAACCAAGCCCTGCGCAGAGAATATACATTTGCGCAGCGCTGCCATTTTTTTGCAAAAAGAACAATGCTATGAATATCGCGGTAATACCATAAAAAATATACAATGCCTTTTTTCTGCTTTTCAGCCATTGGCTTACAAAACCTATGAATACATCTCCAACAGAAATAGCGGCATAGGCAAACATAATTGCTTTACCAGGGCTGACGTCCTCTTTTATACCGAATTCTTTGCCGAATTTATCTGAAAAGGAAACTAGCACACCAATGATATACCATGTTGGCAGCCCAACAAGTATGCTAAGCAAATATTTTCTGAACCGCACTTTATCTCTAAAAAACATCGTGAAATCGCCCCGAACAATATTCATCTTTTTTATATCATGGAACATACCCGATTCAAAAACAGACACACGGAGAATTAATAACAAAAGACCTAACCCACCACCGATATAATAACAAACCCTCCAATCAAATTCTTTCGAAATAAAGTATGCCACTACGGCGCCTGTTAATCCGATACCAGCCACTAGAGATGTTCCGAGACCTCTTTTTTCTTTTGATAATAGTTCGGAAACAAGAGTAATGCCAGCTCCAAGTTCTCCTGCGAGGCCAATACCAGCAATAAAACGAACCATCGCGTATTGTGAAGTATTCGTAACAAGTCCATTTGCAATGTTAGCTATCGAATAAAGTATGATAGATCCAAACAACACACTCAATCTCCCTTTTTTATCGCCCATTATTCCCCAGATAATTCCTCCAAGTAACAAGCCTGCCATTTGTATGCTGATGATATTCTCACCAGTTGTCGTAACAGCGTCAGCTGTTAAGCCAAGATCAATCAGGCTTTGTCTGCGAATAATTCCAAACAAAAGCAGATCATAGATGTCAACAAAATAACCAAGAGCTCCAACAATTACCGGTAGTGACAAAATACCAAACTGTTTATTATTCATAGCAAGCTTATTGAAAAATGAAAATTTTGTCAGAGTTCTAAAAAATTCAGGTCTTTACCAAATGATTCTCGTGTAAACCAGGCAGCAATCACAGCGATCACCATAATGATAATGCCGGTTATCCATCCTCCCATTACAAAATTACCAGTCGTGGATCGCAGGCCTTTAAACAATAAAATGATCAATGGCAGAAATCCCCTAACAAAATTTGGGATGGAAATAGCTGCTGTTGCTCGCAGATTAGTCCCAAATTGTTCGGCCGACATTGTGATGTAAAGAACAGAAATTCCTGCGCCAAACCCTAGTGCAGCACAAAGCAAATAAAATGAGTTGGCATCCGCATGATACAAAAAAAACAAACAAATAAATACACTCACTATTCCGTAAAAAAGAAATAAAGTTTTTTTGCGGCTTTTAATGATATTACTGATAAGCCCTGCACTTAGATCGCCAAACGCAAGACCGACATATTGATACATGACTGCTCTCCCAGGATCAATTTCACCAATCCCAAACTCCTTTGCGAACTTATCTGAAAACGTCATAAGGATTCCGATCACATACCAAACGGGAAGACCGATCAATATGCCGCGGAGATATCTTAAGAAACGTTCGCTATTGTTGAAAAACATGAAAAAATTACCGCGTGACACATTTGTTTTTTTAAGCTCATCAAACATAGAGCTTTCCAAAAATCCTATGCGGAGCAACAAAAGAAGCAAGCCCATTGCCCCGCCAATATAATAACACAATCTCCAATCATGAAACCATTGATTCACGAAATAAGCAGTAATGGTTCCCATTACTCCTGTTGTAGCAATAATGGTAGCAGCGATACCTCTTTTTTCTTTCGGAAGAATTTCACTAGTGAGAGTAATGCTTGCACCCAATTCACCCGCTAAACCCAAGCCAGCAATAAACCTAAGAATGGTGTATTGTGTAGTATTTGTTACCATGCCGTTTGCAATGGTGGCAATTGAATAGAGAAGAATGGATCCGAACAACACACTTTTTCTTCCTTTTTTGTCGCCTATAACACCCCAAATAATGCCGCCCAGCAAAATGCCGATCATTTGGATCATCAAAATATTTTCACCAGTTGTAAGTATGGCATCACCTGTTAAGCCAAGATCTTTCAGGCTTGGCTTACGAATAATACTGAAAAGAAGAAGATCATACACATCGACAAAAAAACCTAACGCTCCAACAATTACAGGCAAGGATAAAATACCATACTGGCGCTTATCCATAATCTATGTTTTTGAAGATTCAGTTTCTTCATGCTTACCAAAAAACAATTTATATAAAACTGGCAAAGTAGTAATGAGGATGATCCCAATGGTTATAGCTTCAATATGCTCTTTTAAACTGAATCCGAATTTTTTTTCTACCCATGAATCGATAAAATATCCTCCCAGCAACATAGATGATACCCAGCAAAGACTTCCAATAATATTGTAGAAAATAAAAACAGGTTTTTCCATTTTTACCACTCCGGCTACAATAGGAGCAAATGTGCGAATGATGGGCAAGAATTTGGCAAGAAAAATAGTTGCCTTTCCATACTTGTGATAAAATTGTTGGGCTTTTAGTAAATGTTTGCGCTTGAAGATCCATGTTTCTCTTCGTTCATATAATAAGGGGCCTGTTTTATAACCAAACCAATAGCCAACCATATTTCCTAAAATGGAAGCAATGATGATCATAATTAAAATGATCACATGATAAATTCCGAAGGAAATAGCAGCATTTTCGTCTAGCCCTGCAAGTTCTCTTGCCAGATTATCCAGGTATATTCCAGCAGCAAATAGCAGAGAGTCGCCAGGTAGGAAGAAGCCTACGAACAGTCCCGTTTCAGCAAAAATTACAAACAGTAAAAAATACAAGCCCCCATAATTGATGATCCAATTAACAAACCTGTCTATAAATCCTCCCTGCAAAAAATAAGCTTCTATGATGCTATGCATAATTTGTTCTTAAATGGTTGAATAATCCAATGTCAGCTTTCTAATTCTCCTTCCCATTTGCTCACCACGCTTGTTGCAAGCGCATTTCCCACCACATTTGTAGCTGTACGGAACATGTCGCAAAAATGATCTATCGGCAATATTAAAGCAATTCCTTCGGGTGGAATTTTAAACATGGCACAAGTAGCTGTTACCACCACTAAGGATGCTCTTGGAACTCCTGCAATTCCTTTGCTGGTCAGCATCAATACTAACAACATCGTCAATTGTGTACCTAGGTCCATATTCATTCCATACGCTTGTGCAATGGCAAGACTAGCAAAGGTCATATACATCATGCTGCCATCCAGATTGAATGAATAGCCAAGTGGCAATACAAAGGCAACGACTTTATCACGGCAACCAAAGCGTTCTAGTTCTTCCGTTAATTTAGGGAACACAGCCTCGCTGCTTGTTGTGCTAAATGCAATTAATAAAGGTTGTGCTATTCTTTTTAATAAATGAGGAACGCGGTTACGAAGAATTAAAAATCCAACAAGCAATAAAATTGACCACAACAAAATGATGCCGATAAGAAAATATAAAAGATATTGACCGTAAAAATTAAAAACGCTTAACCCTTTTGTAGCAATTACAGCAGCGATAGCTCCAAAAACACCAATGGGAGCAAACCACATAACATAGCCCACCATCTTTAAGATAATATGCGAAGCAGCATCTAATGCTTTTACTACAGGTTTCGCATATTCATGAAGGGCAGTGGCGGCAATTCCAAAAAAAATACTGAAGACAACGATCTGCAGAATTTCATTGTTGGCCATTGCTTCAAAAACACTTTTTGGAAAAACATGCTCCACAAATTTGGCCAATGAAAATTCTTGCGTTTTCCCAATCAAGTCTTTTGCACCTGCTGTATCTGCATTGCTTAAATCAATAGCATGGCCTGGTTGGAACAGGTTAACCAAAAACATTCCTAACAACAAACTCACTAATGAAGCAGAAACGAACCACAGCAAGGCCTTACCCCCCACTCTGCCAACCGTTTTAAGATCGCCTAATTTGGCAATGCCAACAACCAGGGTACAAAATACAAGCGGAGCAATGATCATTTGCACGAGCCGCAGAAAAATAGTGGTGAGGAGTTTGATGTTGTCGGAAAACTTTTTAATAAAAGCGGGAGAACTGTTTTGATGAACAAGATACCCAACAATAACACCTAATACCATTGCAACGAGAATAGATACAGTCAGCCGGTTCTTTTTTGCCATAGTCAGGTTTTGATAAGAGGGGCCGAAAATCGGAAAAAATACCGGATGAGAAAACTTTTAGCTCCATAATTACCCGATAATAAAAGAATTAAGTTGCTTATTAAATATTTCTTTACTTTACGACCTATTCTAAACTATAAAAACCAACTTATGAGTTTGTTTATCAGAAAACCTGTTGCGCACCTTTTCGCCGATGCAGAAGATTCAGAAAGAGGTTTAAAACGAACACTGAATTCATGGGCTTTAATAGCCCTTGGTATCGGAGCTATTATTGGGGCAGGTTTGTTTGCGAGAACTGCGGCTGCTGCGGCTACGCATGCAGGGCCGGCAGTGACGATTGGTTATATCATTGCAGGTGTCGGTTGTGCTTTTGCAGGTCTTTGTTATGCGGAATTTGCCTCTATGATTCCCATTGCAGGTAGCGCCTATACCTACTCGTATGCTACAATGGGTGAATTCATTGCCTGGATCATTGGTTGGGATTTAATTTTAGAATATGGGGTGGGCGCTGCAACGGTAAGCAGTTATTGGAGTCAATACTTTAATAAGTTTCTCGGAATTTTTGATCTCTCCATTCCGTACCAGTGGTTTCATTCACCGTTTGAGCATAACGATGCCGGTGTATACGGCATTATTAATATTCCCGCCATTTTCATACTGCTGCTCTTGACACTAGTCCTCATTAGAGGCACGAAGGGCTCTGCAATGGTGAATAATATTATTGTTCTTGTAAAAGTTCTAATCATTCTCATTGTTGTAGCAATAGGCTGGAGCTATATCAGACCAGAGAATCATACACCTTATATTCCCGAGCCTACTAAATATACCAATCCGGAAACGGGGGTTACCACAAACTTTGGAGGCATCATGGGTATACTTGGTGCGGCTGGGATTGTTTTCTTTGCCTATATAGGTTTCGATGCTGTTTCCACCGCAGCACAAGAAGCCAAAAATCCAAAACGGTCAATGCCTATTGGCATCCTTGGGTCACTTGTTATTTGTACAATTCTTTACATTTTGTTTTCTTATGTGTTGACGGGTGTCGCAAGCACTGAAGATTTTAGAACTCATGGTAAAGAAGCTTCGGTTACTTATGCTATAGAACATTTGGATGGAACTACGGTGGATGGGGAATGGCATCCGAAATATGGTTGGCTCGCCAATCTGATAACAATTGCGATTCTGGCCGGATTTTCTTCCGTCATTCTTGTCATGCTTTTAGGTCAGTCCCGTGTATTCTTTTCCATGAGCCGCGATGGCTTAGTTCCAAAAGTTTTTTCTGATGTTCATCCCAAATTCAGAACACCTTATAAATCGAACTGGATATTTTTTGTTATGTCAGCGCTTTTTGCAGGTTTCATTCCGGCTGATGTGGTTGGTGAGATGACGAGCATCGGAACACTGTTTGCATTCATTCTTGTATGTGCAGGAGTTTGGATAATGAGAGTAAAACACCCCGAGATACCGAGACAATTTAAGGTTCCTGTGGTTCCTCTGGTGTCAATTCTGGGAATTCTTGTTTGTGCTGCCATGATTTTCGGATTGGGATGGACTAACTGGGCTCGTCTTTTCGTCTGGCTATTCATTGGTTTAATAATATATTTTACATATAGTTTTCGTAAAAGCAGGTTGCGACACGGACAAATTGCTGTTCCAAAAGATCCCATTGATCCATTGAATCCACTGCAATAATCTCTTACGATAAATTTTAAAAAGACCGTCTCATTTATCGCGACGGTTTTTCTTTTACAGCCATTGCAGTAGATTTGCGCCGGCCTCACCCTCGTTCCCTCTCCTAAAAGAAGAGGGAGGCCAAACAAAGAATTTCTTTGCGCCTCTTGTGGTGATGCTTCAGCTTTAATAATCTATTTGACTATTTGACTCATTTGACTTAATGACTATAAATCATGGGAAGAATTTTTGAAGTACGCAAATCAACCATGTTTGCCCGCTGGGACAGGATGGCAAAACAGTTCAGTCGTATAGGAAAAGAAATTGCGATTGCAGTAAAAGCCGGTGGGCCTGATCCTAATACTAACCCCGCTCTTCGCCGCTGCATGCAAAATGCCAAGGCTGTGAACATGCCTAAAGATCGTGTAGAAGCAGCGATCAAAAGAGCGATGGGTAAAGAGATGGATAATTATGAAGAAATTTTGTATGAAGGCTATGGTCCACATGGTGTAGCCATTTTAGTTGAAACGGCGACCGATAATCATGTAAGAACAGTGGCAAATATAAAATCACATTTCAATAAGGGCGGAGGTGCATTAGGCAACAGTGGTAGTGTTGCTTTTCAATTTAAAAAAATGGGTGTATTTAAATTAAAGCCTGAGGGTTTAAATGCAGAAGAACTTGAGTTTGATCTGATCGATTATGGCCTTGAAGAGATGGGGGAAGGTACAGGTGAAAATGGTGAAGAGGTATTAGTGATCCGTGCTGCATTCAGTGATTTTGGAAAAATGCAAAAAGCATTGGAAGAAAAAAAGATTACTCCGCTCAGTGCCGAAGTAGAATGGATACCCACCACAACCATTCAATTACCGGAAGATCAGGCCCAGGATGTTTTGAAACTGGTTGATAAGCTGGAACAAGATGAAGATGTACAAAAGGTGTTTCATAATTTGGCTTGATGATTAAAATTTGTATCGGTGAATGAAAAACCAATCATTCTTTTTGACGGTGTTTGTAACTTTTGCAATGCCCTTGTCAATTTCATAATCAGGCAGGATAAAAAAAATGTTTTTCTTTTTGCGGCATTGCAATCAGAGGCGGGAAAAAAATTATTAGAGCATTATAAGATTGATTGGAAAGCAAACGATTCTTTTGCTGTAATCGAAAATGGAAAGGCTTATCAAAAATCAGATGCTGTACTAAAATTTTACAACAAATTACCATGGTATTGGAAGTGGACACAAATCTTTTGGATCTTCCCAAAATTTATTCGTGATGGTGTTTATAATTTTATTGCAAAAAACCGGTACAAATGGTTTGGGAAAAAAGATGAATGCATGGTGCCGACGGAGGAGGTGAAGAACAAGTTTTTGGAAACCCCACCAAACTTCCCCTAAAGAGGGAGGCTTTTTGCTTTTGTAATTCTATTGAACAAAACAACAATACCCATCATTGGTAAATTATAAAAGTCTCCTTTTAGGGAGATTTAGAGGGTTATCTCCCCTTCCATATAAAAAACACATTGCCCAGCCATACTCACCCTGTCGCCCCAATGACCCACCCACAGCTCACCGCCACGTTTGGAAAGTTGTTTTGCATGCATTTTTTTCTTATTCAATTTTTCACTCCAGAAGGGAATGAGTTGTGAGTGCGCCGAGCCTGTAACAGGATCTTCATCAATGCCAACAGATGGCGCAAAAAAACGCGAAACAAAATCAATGTCTTCAATCCCCGGTGCCGTGATAATGACCTTTTCTCCTGTTTTCTTTAATGCAGTAAAATCGGGTTTTGCATGTTGCACATCCTCTTCTTTATTCAATTCAACTAACAAATCACGGGATTTATACACCCCAACAATTTCGCTTACTCCAAGAATTTGCTGTAAATTTTCAGGGTAATCATAAATGCGGATCGGCTTCCATGCCGGAAAATCCATTACAAATAAATCGGCTCGTTTTTCAATTTCTAGTTTTCCGCTTTTTGAATGGAATACGAGTTTTTGATTTTTGAAATTTAAAAAATTATAAAGCACATAAGCCGAAGCCAGTGTAGCATGACCACAAAGATTTATTTCAGCAGCAGGTGTGAACCAACGAATTTCAAACTCTTCCTTTGTTGGCGAAGTAGGAACAAAGAAAACTGTTTCGCTCAGATTATTTTCCATGGCAAGTCCCTGCATCAGTTCATCCGAAATCCATTTCTCTAATGGAATAACAGCAGCAGGATTTCCGCCAAATATTTTGCTGGTAAACGCGTCTATCTGGTAAATGGTCAATTTCATATTGCAAAGATAAGATCTCATCTTTCTCTTCTCCGAGGAGAGGAAGGCAAAGTTGACCTCATAGAAAATTAAAATTTTTAATTGCGGAGATTGCTTCGTCCACTTCCACTTCGCTACGCTCGTGTCAGTGTCCTCGCAAATAAAACCCCCGATGAAAATCGGGGGAACAACTAAAAACACAAGTCCGACAGTTAGTGTCGATTCATGGGAACGAGAAAGCTACAAACCTCACGCTGTAAGTTTGAAGCATGTAGCTAATCCGGTTTGTTTCCATCTAAAAATGTATTGATGGTGCTGATTTGCGTGTTATTGTTTTCGTCTTTTTTTACAGTGTAATTGCTGTAAAAATTTTCAATTGCAGAAAAGGAGTTGCCGTACAATTCCATATTGCGGCGGATATAAGCCGGCACGTTTTCAAACTCATTATTGGGGTCGGCACTGTTAACGTTGAATGACAAGTTGCGCAACTTGTGCAAACGCTCAGCGGCCCTACGTTTTTGCTCTTCTGCTTCGTCCGCCATTGGCGTTTCCTCAGCAGCAGTAGTCAAAGGTGGTTGAGCTTGATGGGCCAACGGCGCATCCGCCGCCGGAATGTCATCCCTTACAACCAATTGCATGTTAAGAGGTACTTCCTCGTTTTGTTTTGCAAGGGGTGCAGGGACCGGTTCTTCGGCAGAAGGAGTTGAGGTGAAGACCTCTGCTTGTGATTCTGCGTAAATATTGGACGGCCTGGCCAGATATCCTCCCGATGCTGCAGACACCGGGGTAGTACTATTTTTTATTCCTCCCTGAATAATATTTTCAGAAAGGCCTTGGTGTTGTTCGTTGGATTTTTCTTTGAAAGAAAGAGTAGCGAATTGAGTACTCGAATATATGCTCTCATTTTTTTCCGTAATTGACATTTTCTCAACAGTAATTTCCTCATCATCATTATTCGTAGTTTTCTCATTGTTTTTGCTCGTAGTTTTCTCATTATTTTTACTCGTAATTTCACTATGCACAGAAGTTTCCATATTTAACTCCCAGTGAATGACCTCTGATTCATCTGATAAAACTTCTCTCTCCGTTTCTCGCATCAAATCTTCTTCTTCAAACATCATAAAAGCAGAAAAAGATTCTTCAATGGATGAAGTGGGTTCAATAAGTTTTGGCGTGAGTCCTTCACGTAGCAATTCGTTCGCCGGTTGAGAAGACACGATCTTTTTCTCTTCTTTTTTCTCCTCTTTTTTTTCTTCTTCTGTTTGCCCCAGCACCATGATAATTTTCTCTTCTTTTTGTTCCGGCTTTTTTACAACAGGCAACGTAAAAGGATCTTTATGTTGAAAACCAGTTGCAATAAGAGTGATGCCTATTTTATCCTCTAATGAATTATCGTAGCCCAGGCCAAGAATCACATCAGTACCTTCACCAGCTTGTGTAAGTAAATAATTCTGGATAACTTCTACTTCATCCATGGTAAATTCATTTTCCCCCTCAGCTGAATTGATATTGATGAGTATCCATTTAGCGCCGCGAATATCATTATCATTTAACAACGGTGAGTTCAATGCTTCTTCAATGGCTCTGTGTGCACGATTTTCTCCCTCAGCAGCAGCACTTCCCAAAATAGCTACGCCACCATTTTTCATAACAGTGCATACATCGGCAAAGTCCACATTGATCTGTCCAGTGCTGTTGATGACATCTGTAATACATTTAGCTGCTGTTGCCAATACATTATCAGCTCTCGCAAATGCTTCGCGCATTTTTAAATTACCAAATTGATGACGCAGCTTATCATTGCTGATAACAAGTAATGTGTCAACATACGATTTCAATATTTTGATTCCTTCCTCCGCTTGTTGTTGACGTTTCTTTCCTTCATAAGCAAATGGAGTGGTAACAATACCTACTGTAAGAATGCCGAGGTCCTTGCAAATTTTTGCAATGATAGGAGCCCCTCCCGTTCCTGTACCGCCACCCATGCCAGCTGTAATAAATGCCATTTTTGTATTTACTTCCAGAATACGTTTGATCTCTTCTAACGATTCTTCTGTTGCCTGGCGACCAATTTCAGGGTTAGCACCTGCGCCTAAGCCTTGTGTAAGATGCGGGCCAAGCTGCACTTTATTGGGTACATGACTTAACGCAATGGCCTGAGCATCGGTATTGCAAATAATAAAATTCACACCGTCAATTTGCTGACTGAACATGTGATTCACAGCATTGCTTCCACCGCCGCCTACACCAATTACTTTTATGATTGATGATTTTTCTTTGGGCAGATCAAAATGTATCATAAGGAAACCCCTCCCATCCCGATAAATCGGGACTTAATTTAAATGGTTAGTAATTTTCATTTACGGTTAGAAAGAACTTTTCAATCGAATAAATTTTAAAACATCCTTTTAGCAGATGCCTTAAAATGCCTTATCCTCTTCTTTAAACAAATCAATAATTCCATCCTTGAATTTTCCCCAGAAGCCATTCAAGCTTTTTCTTCTTTTCATACTCTCCTCACCTACCAATTCTTCTTCCTCCATCTCGTCTCCATTCATTGTTTTTTTCAAGCCATCAGGAACATCTACTTTCTTATATTCTTTTTCAAATTGCTTGCGGTTATGTTCATAATCATCATAGCCTTTTAAGATCAAACCAATGCAGGTAGAATAAGTAGGTTTGGCTAATTCTTCAATATGACCCGAAGCAAGATGTTCGTTAGGAAATCCAATTCTTGCATTCAAACCAGTTACATATTCTGTTAATTGAATTAGGTGCTTGAGTTGTGAGCCGCCTCCCGTTAAAATAATTCCCCCATTCAGCATTTTATTATCCAGCCCCACTTGCTTTAAATGATACGTAACAAAATCAAGGATCTCATTCATTCTTGCCTGAATAATATTTGCAAGATTTTTTACGCTGATCTCTTTCGCCGGCATTCCACGTAAACCAGGAATAGTGATGTAGGCATTTGCTTTTGCTTCGTTGGCTAACGCGCTTCCAAACTGAACCTTCATTTGTTCAGCTTGTGTTTTTAAAACCCCTAGTCCTGTTTTAATATCATTGGTAATATTTTCTCCAGCGAAAGGAATAACGGCTGTATGCTTCAAAATACCTTCGTAAAACACAGCAAGATCAGTTGTACCACCGCCAATATCAACAATAGCTACTCCAGCTTCAAGATCTTCCTGCCCCATAACAGCAGACGAAGATGCAAGCGGCTGCAGCACCAGATCCTTTGTATGCAATCCAGATTTTTCAACACTGCGGTTGATGTTGCGAATGGCATTTTTATCACCGGTGATGATATGGAAATTGGCGCCCAATTTCACACCTCCATAACCGATAGGCCGAGTAATGTTTTGAAAATTATCAACCGTAAACTCCTGTGGTATTACATCAATGATCTGGTCGCCGGCAGGAATATAGGTTTTGTATTGATCAGCCACCAATTGATCGATCTCTGATTGAGTAATTTCTTCTTCGGTATTTTGGCGCACAATATCGCCACGAGTCTGCAAGCTTTTGATGTGGTGGCCAGCAATACCCACATATACTTCATTTACCTCCAAGTTTGGATTGGAAGCATAACAATTCTCAAGCGCAGTTTTAATGGCTTTAATTGTTTCATCGATGTTAAGCACTTGCCCATGCTTTACACCGTTGCTGTTGGCTCGGCCAAATCCAAGAATTTCCAACTTGCCGAATTCATTTTTGCGCCCGGCAATCACGGCAATCTTGGTTGTACCAATGTCAAGGCCGACAATAATGGGTTGTTCGCTGTTCATAGTATGATGTTTTTAGTTGTTTGCACCATTGATTATTTTGATTAAATGATTATAATGATCTGTCCCACTTTTTCATTTTTAATTATTAATTATTCATTCCTAATTCTGTACTGTCATCACTGCTTTCGGTCATTTTTCTTCAGCATTCTTTTCAATAAATTTTGTTTTCGCACTGCTTGCTGTTTTCGAAGGATTGGAATTGATCTCTGTAGCAACAACAGTTTGTTCTTTAGTATTTTTTCCCTCTAATGGCATAGCTGAAATTGCATCCTGTTGCATTTGTTTAGCTTCTTGCAACATTTTTTCTATATTTTTCTTCAACTGCATCGAATCCACCTTGCTTATTTTCTCTTTTGTTCCAATCACTTGTCCATCATATTGCACGTCTATGACATTATATTTATCAAAGCCGGTTTTACTCATAACCTGCTGGTAAAAAATAAGCAGCCGGTTAAATTTTTTATCAATATCATCACCTCTACCAAGTCTCACAATATGATTGCCGATCGTTGGCACCATTTCGAAGCTTCTTTCTTTTGTAATATCTATTTGTTCCGTTTGAGCCATCCAAAAGGGGTCACTTAAAATAAACAATGCCGTTTTCTTTACATCGCTTAATAAAGCACTATCTTTTTTACTTAAGATCCTTTTGTCAGGAAAATTGGTGAACACCGGAACTCTTGCACTCACTTTGTCTGACAAAGGCATTTGTTTTGCACCGCTGTCTATGTAAAAAGATTTTCCCACTGTTGTAAAAATTCTCGCTATTGGTTCTTTTTCAAGAATTGAGATATGCAGCACATCCCGGTTATCGAAATACAGGTTTGCATTTTGAACCCAAGGATTGTTTTTGATATATTGCTCCAGTTTTCTCAAATTGAAATCCTTTATAGGTTCACCTTTTATTTTGTTGTTGGTTGCGGTAGTTATTATTTTCAACACGTCTTTTTCTCCAATAAAAAAATTATTTTGAACACCTTTTATGTTGATAACATAGTCCCTGCAATGCTCATGATTTTTTTTACCAATTGCTGCCACCAACAACACAACCAAACCGCTGCACGATGCCAGGGTAAGCATTATAAAAACTATTTTTTGTATGATTCGTCTTGTGTTCATGTTATTTGTTCTCCAATATTTTTTTGATAGGGTCAACCAGCATGTCAATATCTCCTGCTCCTGCTGTTATTAATACCTCACCAAATTCTGTATTGATATTTTTGAAATAACCCTTTTCTATCCAACTCATCAATTCAGACTTACTTAAGATTTTTTTGTTCTCATTTTTCATTTTTCTAAAAATCATTTCGCTCGTAATGCCTTCTATCGGCGCTTCTCTGGCTGGATAGATCGGCAATAAAATAATCTCGTCTGCCAGATCGAGCGCTTCAGCAAATCCATTGGCCAAGTCTTTTGTTCTGGTGTACAAATGCGGTTGAAAAATGATTGTGCACCTTTTTTGTTTGAACAAGGTTTTGGCTCCATGGATTAAAGCTTTCAATTCTTCAGGATGATGCGCATAATCATCAATAAAAACTATCCGCTGATTTTTGATGATGTACTCGAATCTTCTTTTTACACCCTTGAAACTCTCTATTGCAGCTTTGATCTTTTCATTTTCTATTTCCAAAGAACTTGCTACGGTTATGGCTGCTATTGCATTTTCTACGTTGTGCATTCCTCCCATATGCAATACAACATTCTCCAGTTTATTTTCTTTTACTATTATATCGAACTCATAGCTCCCATTTTTCATCCTGATATTCTCAGCATAAGCATCAGCGCTTTCGTTTTGCAAACTGTAGGTTAAATGTTTTTCAGCCTTCAGTTCCTTTGTCCTTTTCAATCCGAACTTACTTATCAATAATCCGCCTGGCTTTATATTCTTGCTGAAACCAATAAAAGCTTGCTCCATTGCTTCAGCCGTTCCGTAAATATCCAAGTGATCAGGATCCATAGCGCTTATCACTGCCACATCAGGATTTAATTTCAAAAAGCTTCTGTCATACTCATCAGCCTCTACCACACAAACATTTTTTTCACTGCTCCAAAAATTGGTGCCGTAATTCACTGATATACCACCCAAAAAAGCATTGCATCCATAACCACTGTCTCGTAACAAGTGGGCAACCATCGTCGTGATGGTCGTTTTTCCATGTGTGCCTGCTATACAGATATTAAAAGAACTTTCTGTGATCATTTGCAGCACATCACTTCTCTTCATTATTCTGTATCCCTTCTGCTGAAAAAAAACTAATTCCTTATGATCTGCAGGTATAGCCGGTGTATAAATAACTATGTCAACATCCTTCGGTATCAATTCTACATTCTCCCCATAATGTACTGCTATGCCTTTTTGCTCCAACTCTTTAGCCAATGTTGTTTCTGTTTTGTCGTACCCGCTTACCTTAATTCCTTTCGAATGAAAGAAACGGGCTATCGCACTCATTCCAATTCCGCCGATACCGATAAAATAAACAGACTTAATTTTTTTGATCTCATCATTCATTATTCATCTAAAATTCAATTCAGTTCTCAAATATGGTTACCGATTAACAATCCTGTCTCCCCCCGAAGGGGGAATTCATAAGGACAGTATTTGTTGGACCAATCGTTGATACTCTATTTAAGGTTTTAGAGTATTTAAAATCTCTTCTGCAATTCTCCTATCAGCATCGGTTATGGCTAAAGCTCCAATATTTTTTTTTAATTCATTTTGTTTGTTTTCATCATTTGCCAGCTCAATGATCATAGGTACAGCCTTATCTAATGCCTCGCTATCTTTAACCATCCACGCAGCATTTTTGCTCACCAAGTTCTTTGCATTCACCGTTTGATGATCTTCTGCTGCATGAGGATAGGGCACAAACAAAACTGGTTTTTTTACTACACACAATTCCGCAATGGCCATGGCGCCTGCTCTGGAGACTACAATATCGGCCGCCGCATAAGCGCAATCCATTTGCGTGATAAACTCGTTGACCCATACTGATGATTTTCCTTTTACTCTCTCTTTTGCTTGTGCTGCATAGGGTTTGCCTGTTTGCCAAATAAGCTGCAAACCAGCACTGAGCAAATCATCCAAATGTTTACTGATTGCTTCATTGATGGATTTGGCTCCCAAACTGCCCCCAACTGCAAAAACTGTTTTTTTGTTTTCATCCAATGAAAAAAACTTGAGACCCTGACTTCTACTCACTGTTGATTGTGAAATGCTGGCTCTTACAGGATTTCCAGTGACAACGATTTTTTCTCTCGGAAAGAATTTTTCCATTCCATCAGTCGCAACAAAAATTTTTGTTGCTTTTTTTCCAAGCAAAATGTTTGACTTACCAGCAAACGAGTTCGACTCATGAATGAATGTGGGAATTCCTTTTGCCTGTGCAAATCGCAGTACTGGAAAACTAGAATAACCTCCGACCCCGATAACTGCATCGGGGTGGAAGTTTTTCACAATCGTGCGAACCTGGAGAAAACTCTTTACCAGTTTAAATGGCAATGAAATATTTTTTATCAAAGAGCTTCGGTTAAAACCTGCTATATCCAATCCTTTAATTACGTATCCTGCTTGCGGTACTTTTTCCATTTCCATTTTCCCCTTTGCGCCAACAAACAAAATCTCAATTTTCGTATCAATTTTCTTTAGTGCATTGGCAATTGCTATTGCCGGAAAAATATGCCCCCCCGTACCGCCTCCCGCTATAATTATGCGCCCCCCCCGCCCCCTAAAGGGGGAGCCTGAAACCTCACTATTGCTGATTACTTCATTCATTTTCAAAAAACTTTTTTCTAAGTCTCTCCTTTAGGGGAGGTTTCGAGGGGTTTTCCTTCCCGCTGCTCCACATTTCTTGCTACACTTAAAATAATTCCAATAGAAAGACAGGTGAAAAGAAAACTGCTTCCTCCCATGCTCACTAGCGGTAGTGTAACCCCGGTAACCGGAAAAATATTTACGCTCACCGCCATGTTCGCTACTGCTTGTATTACCAATGTAAAACTGAGCCCTAATGCAAGGAATGCTCCAAACGCAAAAGGACATCGCCTAAATATTTTTATGCTTCGGAAAAGAAAAACCAGATAAGTAAAAACAATGAATGCACCGCCAACCAATCCATATTCTTCAATAATGATGGGATAAATGAAATCGTTATAAGCTTGAGGTAAAAAGTTTCGTTGTGTGCTATTGCCAGGCCCAACACCTAATAATCCTCCATTAGCGATAGCAATTTTTGCCTGGTTGGTTTGATATCCATCTTCATCATCGGCATCTTTGCCTCCATAAATAAAATGTTCTACTCTGCTGATCCAGGTATTTACTCTTGTAGTTAGCTTTGATGAAGTTTCTTTTTTTGTTTCTGTTAATTCGTCACCCGATTTATGACTAATTACTGCCGCAATAATTAAAAACAAAACCGGGATAAATACCAAGCTTACCGTAATCAATAAATGTCTTGTTCTAGCCCTGCCTATAAACAATAATAACATACAGCTTGCACCAAGTAACAAGGCAGTTGATAAATTAGCGGGTGCAATCAGTATGCATATTATGCCAACGGGAAGGATCAACGGCAAGTAGCCTTTTTTGAAATCCTTAATGACATCTTGTTTTTTACTGATCAATCTTGCGAGATACATAAACAAGGCAAGCTTTGCCAGCTCAGATGTTTGCATATTCATGCCAATGATCGGCAAACGAATCCAACGGCTCCCTTCATTCATGCTTAATCCAAAAAACAAGGTGTAAACCAACAGGGGAATTGACAGAATGAATAATAATTGTGCAATTTTTGAATAGATGATATAATTAACACGATGAGCAAAATAAATAATGCCAATGCCCAGGATGATAAAAGCAACTTGTTTAAAAAGATAAATCTCTGTATTGCCCTTATAATTTTTGTATGCTAGCGAACCCGTTGCACTGTAAACCACCAGCATTGATATTAAAGCCAGCAACACAACTAAGCCCCAGATCACTTTGTCACCTTTTGTACGATGGCTCAAATGGTGATGCCATCCCCTAAAGGGGGGCTTTTGCAGATTTTCTATTTCTTCAGAATAAGACATAATACAACTTCAAAATTTTATTTCCACGGAATAGCACGATTTTCAAACAACTCACTGTTATGTCGAATAAAGAACTGAACGTACAAGTGAGTGACACAACCGAAGCTTAATAGTATTACCTACCTGGTAACTTAATCACCAACCCACTCTTAAAGAACTTTTGAAACTCATCAGCCTGCCCGATCTAAGTACTCCCTTTAGGGAAGCAGAGGGTTTATAATTCTTTCACCGCCTGCTTGAATTGATTTCCCCTATCTTCATAATTTTTGAACAAGTCAAAACTTGCACACGCAGGACTCAGTAATACCACATCACCTTTGGTTGCAAAATGAAAGGCAGCTCGTACGGCTTCTAAGGCGCTGCCGGTGTTTACAATAGGGCTAACTATATTACCAAAGGCCTCGTGAATTTTTCTGTTATCGATGCCGAGGCAGATGATGGTTTTTACTTTTTCCTTGACCAAGTCTTTGATTAATGAGTAATCGTTTCCTTTGTCAACCCCCCCTAATATTAATATGGTTGGCTTTTCCATACTTTCTAAGGCATACCAGGTGCTATTTACATTGGTAGCTTTACTGTCATTGATGAACTCCACACCTCGCACTGTTGAAACGTATTCCATGCGGTGCTCAAGGCTATGAAAAGTTTGCACTGCCTCACGAATTTTGTCTTTTCGTATTTCCATGGTAGTAGCTGCAAGGCAGGCAGCCATTGTGTTGTATTGATTATGTTTTCCTTTTAAGGCAAAATCAAAAACGCTCATGGCCACAAAATCATTTCCTGTTCTTACATACATATCTCCATCTTTGATGAATGCTCCATTTGGTACTTCATTTCTCATAGTGAGTGGTAGTTGGTTTGATTTTATTTCAAATTGGTTCAGATACTTCATGGTTATTTCGTCGTCCGCATTATAGATGAAATAATCATCTCCTGTCTGGTTCATCGTAATCCTGAATTTGCTGCGGATATAGTTTTCAAAACTATATTCATAGCGGTCTAGATGGTCTTCAGTTATATTGGTGAGTATAGCCACATCCGGTCTGAATGTTTTTATATCATCTAACTGAAAACTGCTGATCTCCGCTACATACAAGGGCTTAGGGTTTATCGCAATCTGTCTTGCAAACGAGTAGCCGATGTTACCAACCATGGCACAATTCAAACCTGCTGTTTGGCAGATGTGATGAGTTAATGCAGTAGTTGTTGTTTTTCCATTGCTGCCGGTAACTCCAATGATCCTGCTATTGCCTTTGAAGCGGTAAGCCAGCTCAATTTCACTGATGATTTGAATTCCTTTCCCTCTGATCTTTTTTATCATCTCATTTTTCTCGGCTATTCCAGGACTTTTTACTATTTCATCCGCATTAAATATCTTTTCTTCCGAATGCTGCCCCTCTTCAAATTCAATTCCGGTTGTTTGCAATTCGTTGCGATAAACTTCTTTCAAAGAACTTTCATCGGACAGAAACACATCATATCCCTGTTGTTTCGCGAGCAAGGCAGCGCCCACGCCGCTTTCTCCCCCACCTAATATGACCATTCTCTTGTTCATAAAGCTTCGGCCTATCCCTTAATCCCTTTCCGAAGAAAAGGGAGACCGGGCTTTTATTTTTTCAATCACCCTCCGTAACTAAGCATTTCAACTAATCAAATTCTATTCAACTCTTTCCCCTTGTGCGTGGCACTCTTCCCTTCGGGAAGGTTGGGATGGGCTTGTACGGAAATTGGTTCTTCACAAGAATTATTTTCTTACTGCACCACAATCTGATCTGGATCTAGTTTTGGTTTTTCAGGATCTTGATTGTCGGTTTTTCAGTAATTAGGTGAATTGTTAATGGGTTAATTATTTCTATGTCGTCATTATTATTTATTAACTAGTTCCTTTTATCGATCATCTCATCTTCAATGTTGCCACCGAAAACAACACTAGCAATACAGTCACTATCCAAAACCTTGTTACAATTTTCGATTCATGATATCCTTTCTTTTGATAATGGTGATGAAGAGGACTCATCAAGAAAATTCTTTTACCCTCACCAAATTTTCTTTTTGTGTATTTGAAATAAGTCACCTGCATTACTACACTAACACTTTCCATTAAAAAAATTCCACAGAAAATAGGTATCAATAGTTCTTTATGTACGATAATTGCCAGAGCTGCTATGATTCCACCAAGACTTAAGCTTCCTGTATCGCCCATAAAAACCTGTGCAGGATATGAGTTATACCACAGAAAACCTATACAAGCACCTATCATTGACGCTATGAAGATTGATAACTCTCCAAGATTGGGTATATACATAATGTTCAGATAGTCGGCAAAGAAAAAATTACCACTAGCATAAGCGAATATGCCAAGCAGGACTCCTACAATTGCCGACGTACCTGCTGCCAAACCATCCAAACCATCTGTAATGTTGGCGCCGTTAGAAACCGCAGTGATAATAAAAATCACAATCAATATGTACAAAATCCAGGTGTAACCTCTCCAGCTTGCTGGTAATAATTTTGAATAATTGAATTCATGAGTCTTTACGAAAGGGATAGTTGTAATGGGAACCTTCGTTTCAACAAAGCACTTTGTTCGTCCATTTACTTCTCTGCAAATGATAGTAGAGTCCTTAGTCGAAGGAGTTCCTATATATTCGCGCCAGATCTTTACATTGTCATTAAAATATAACGTTGCTCCTACAATGATACCTAGTCCTACCTGCCCAAGAATTTTGAACCATCCAGCTAATCCATCTTTATCTCCTTTTTTATAAGGCACCCCTTGCTCCTGCGCAATTCGTTTTGCTCTTAGTTTTAGATAATCATCTATGAAACCGATCACACCGAGCCAAATGGTACTGAATATCATCAGCCTGATATATACTTTATTCAGATTCGCAAATAATAAAGTGGGGATCAGGATTGAAAGAATGATAATAATCCCACCCATTGTTGGCGTTCCTTTTTTGGTGTGCTCCCCGGCCAATCCTAAGTCCCGAACAGATTCGCCAATTTGTTTTTTCCTTAAATAGTTGATCAACCTGCGACCGAACACTGTAGCCACAATTAATGACAACAACATGGCCAACAGCACCCGGAAAGTGATGAATTCAAAAAGCCCACTTCCCGGGAAGTGCATTTCTTGCTGCTTAAACCAATCAAACAAATGATACAGCATGTTGGCGTCTGGTTTTATAGTTTACCCGTCCAAGGTATCTTTAATCAACTTCGTTGTGTCACTCACTTGTGCTTTCTGTTCGCTATTCAACTATCGTGAAGCGTCAATTGTGAATAAAATATTCGAACCATAAGTTCTCACGAATCACGTTTTCATGTTTGTATGTCTCACAATTATCTTCCAAGCATGTCAAACATCTCACCCACTACTTCCTTATCGTCAAAATGATTTTTTACTCCTTTTATCTCCTGATATTTTTCATGTCCTTTTCCTGCGATCAACACGATATCTTCCTGCTGTGTTAAGCTGATCGCTGTTTTTATAGCTTCCCTTCTGTCAACGATCGAGATATACTTTCTTTTTGCCGAAGCGCTTAACCCTGCTTCCATATCTTTTATGATCTGCTCGGGGTCTTCACTTCGCGGATTATCACTGGTAAAAATTGCTTTATCACTGTATTCACAGGCTACCTCAGCCATTATGGGTCGTTTTGTTTTATCCCTATCACCACCGCAGCCTACCACCGTAATTATTTTTTCAAATCCTTTTTTTAATTTCTTAATTGTTGCCAGCACGTTTAATAATGCGTCAGGAGTGTGGGCATAATCGACTATTGCAATCACTTTATCTTTTGCTGAAACCATATAGTCAAATCTTCCTTCAGCACCTTTCAGCATACTTAAACACCGTAACACTTCCTGTTTATCCTCTCCCAGGCAAATAGCGGTTCCATAAACAGCAAGAATATTATAGGCGTTAAACTCACCGATCAATCTGAAATGCACTTCGCGATCATTCACTGTCATTACCAAACCTGTCAAACTGTTATCTAAAATCTTCCCTTTGAAATCAGCCACAGTTTTCAAGCTGTAGTAATATTTTTTTGCACTTGTGTTTTGCAACATCACCATTCCGCGTTTATCATCTGCATTACTTATAGCGAATGATGAAGATGGCAGACTATCAAAAAATGATTTTTTTACATGGATATATTCATCAAAAGTTTTATGATAGTCCAAATGATCATGTGTAATGTTGCTGAAAACCCCGGCTATAAACCGCAAACCTGTTATACGATGCTGATGTATGGCATGTGAGCTTGCTTCCATGAAAACATGCGTACACCCTTCATCGGCCATTTGCTTTAGCAAAGCATTCAAGCTGATAGCATCCGGCGTAGTATGAGTGGCTGGCACTATTTTATTGCCAATGTGATTTTCAACAGTGCTTAATAATCCGCATTTATATCCCAACGATGTAAAGAGCTTATATAATAATGTTACAATTGTTGTTTTACCATTCGTACCCGTTACGCCTACAACTTTCATTTTCGCGGAAGGCTGTTCAAAAAAATTATGAGCTATATAACCTGATGCTGCTGCACTGTTTTCTACCTCCACATAAACTGCATCCTCTTTTTTTAGAACAGGTATTTGTTCACATACAACGGCAACGGCGCCTGACTCTACCGCTTTTTCAATAAACTGGTGGCCATCAACAGCCACTCCTTTTACAGCAATAAATAAAGAACCGTGACTTACTTTTCGTGAATCGATCTGCACATCCTTTACTTCTATATCCGTGCTTCCAACAACCGATCTGATATTTACCTTATATAATATGTCTCTTAATCTTTGCACTTCTAATTCGTTTAACGTTTAAGGTTTAAGATTTTAAGGTTGCTCAGGTTAAACCTTAAATTTTAAACGTTCAACCTTCACCCTAATTCCACAAGCACTGTAAACCCTTTCATTAATGGTGTACCGGCGGGAATAGATTGATTGATCACCTTTCCTTTTCCTTTTGAAATAACCTTCACACCTATATTTTCCAGCAAATACAGTGCATCTTTGAGTCCCATGCCTTTTACATTCGGCATCATTTTTTGCCGAACAATAGTTTCTTTCATTACCGGTGTCATATTCTGTGCATATACGTGTGTCCAATTCTTTTGTGGTGCGGAATCTGTATAACTCACATTCAGTTTTGAAAAAACATGCTTTATGTCTTTTGCATATCCTGCATAGAAGTACGAAGAGCTGTCTTTTGCCGCAGCATAATTTGTTTCATTCTTTTTATCCACGTACATCGCATATAATTTTGTAGCAATTTCTCGGAACACAGGTGCGGCAACCTGACCGCCATAATGTAAATAAGCATGAGGTTTCGTGCGAATCACTACTATGCATGTGTATTGGGGTTGGTTCGCGGGAAAATATCCAACAAAAGTTGCCTGATAAACCCCATCGCTATATTTTATATTACCATCAGCCACATGTGCTGTACCTGTTTTTCCTGCAACAGCAAATGGCATATCCTCGAAAGCTGGTTTTCCAGTTCCTTCCTTCACTACTGCCTCCATGCATTCTTTTGCTGCCATCACAACTTTCGGTTTACAGATTTTTTCTTCTAAAACCGTTGGCTGAAATTGCTCAATTACATTTCCATCCACCTGAATACTATTGACCAGATAAGGTTTTACCATCTTTCCATCATTGGCTATAGCATTGTAAAGAGCCAGCGTATGTAATGGACTTATTTGAATGGCATAACCAAAGCTCATCGTGATCATGTTCATTAATCCCCCATTTTTATTATCAAGCGGCGCCATCCTTGGTTTGGGAAGATCTTTTAGATCAATACTCGAAGGAACATCGAAATAAAAACGATGCACATAATCTTTAAACTCTTTAGGACGACTTGCAAAAGCTTTATATGCGAGCTTGCTCATACCCACATTAGAACTGTGAGCAAAACACTCCTCAACAGTTAGCACGGGTTTGGGTGCACGTTCTGCGTCATTCACTATCCGCGGACCCACTTGCATTTGACCTGCACTGCCTACTTCCACTAAATCTGTTAATGAAGAACTTCCTTTTTCAAGAACAGACAAAAGTGTTAGTAGTTTAATGGTTGAGCCCGGTTCTGTAACTCGCAATGCATAATTATCATCTTCCCAATAGCTGCCGTCTTTTTGTCTGCCGAGATTTGCAATGGCTTTAATTTTTCCTGTTGTCGTTTCCATTACAATAGCCGTTCCATACTGAGACTCACTTTGCAGCATCATCTTCATTAATGCGTTTTCTGTAATGTCCTGGATATTTACATCTAGAGTAGTCACAATGTCTTTCCCATTCTCAGGTTCTACCTTATAACCTTCAACAGGCACAGCTACTCCGCCTGCAATAAACCGAACAAGTCTTTGTCCTTTTTGACCAGTTAATAAACTATCATAACTTTTTTCCAACCCTACATTCATCTTTTTAATTTTTCCATTACTGGCAGTATAATCGCGAGACAGGCCTACAGTTCTGTTTGCCAGCAGTTGGAATGGAGTCAGACGTTTGCTATTCACTTCTACAATTACACCGCTTTTATTTCTTCCCAGTCTTGCAAGGGGAAATTCGCGGAAAGCCTTGTAATCCTCGAATGATAATTTTTTTTGGAGCAAGAAATAGCGTTCTTTCTTTTTATAAGCTTGCTGAAGACTTCGCTTATATTCCGCAGCGGATTTATCGCCGAAATAATTGGAAAGTGCGATCGAGAAAGAATCAATATGTTGATAAAATCTTTTCCCGTTTTTTTCTCTCAACCCATCAGCTACCATATCCATGTATATATCAAATACGGGAATAGAGGTGCTGAGCATCTGACCGTCTTCACTATAAATTGTGCCGCGTTCAGCATCCAAAGGTTCAATGCGCTGATGCAGGCTATCGCTCATGCTTCGCCAATAATTACCTTGAAATCGTTGGATATAAAAAGCTCTTCCGAGTATCAGTATGCTCAACGCTGCGATGCCGAGAAAACTTAAATAAACTCTCCATAATATGTCGCGTTTAACTTCCAAAAGATTCTCTTTGTTTCTAGTTGATTTTTGTAGTGCTGATTTTTGATCAGCATATTTTCATACTAATTGCCCACACTGTCTTTTAAGACCACTGGTTCAACAGTCAGTTCTTTTAACCCTAATGGTTCAACAGCCTTTGCTAACTCACTTTGTTTGCTGCGGAACATTACTTCACTCTTCACAGTTTTATAGTCATACTGTAATTCTTTTACTTCCTTCGCTGTTTGATTGATGCTTCGAATCGTTTTGTCAGCATAATGACCATTATAGATATAAACAACAGCCAGCAAAGCCAGGAATAAAAAGAACGGCACCTGCTTTACGATCGATTGATAATTCAATAATCGTTTCCATCCTGTTATTGAGTGATTCATTTTCAGATCCCGTTCCTTAGTGTTTTCTTGTTCTACCATAAATAATTGTTAGCCTGAGGCTGTTTTCAAAGAATACTTTTTCATAGGGGTAGGGATTTACTTTATTGAATGATTATACCGTCCGTTAATTATTTTTAGAACTGTTATTAACTTTTTACTGGCCAACTTACCACTCGCTGCCGGCACTGTCCTTTTAAACCATCATTACCTTTTCTGCCACTCTTAGCTTTGCGCTTGCTGATCTTGGATTTTGTTTTCTTTCTTTTTCGCCAGGTGTAATTGGTTTCTTTGTAATTATTTTTAACTCATTTATCGGTTCTGTCATGATAAATGGGTTTTCATCTGCCTCTTCAAATGTTCCGCGGCGAAAGAAATTTTTTACCAACCTGTCTTCTAAAGAGTGAAATGTAATAATGGCTACCCGACCTCCGGGCTTTAACATGGATGGAACTTGTTGCAGTAATTCTTTCAGTGCAGTTAATTCGTCATTCACTTCAATACGCAGCGCCTGGAAAACCTGGGCAAAGTACTTGTTGGGATTTCCTTTTACAATTCCGCGAATGGCATTCTTAAAATTGTCAATTGTTTTTAACGATGTTGCCTGACGAGCTTGTACAATGGTTCTTGCTAATGTTTTAGCATTTGTAACTTCTCCGTACTGTTCAAATAATTTGTGGAGTTGCTGCTCACTGTAAGTGTTCACAACGTCAAAAGCCGTTTTGCTTTGGCGCTGATCCATTCGCATATCCAGTTCAGCATTGTAGCGGGTTGAAAATCCCCGTTGCGGCTCATCAAACTGGTAACTGCTTACCCCAAGATCAGCAAGAATCCCGTCAACTGCTACAATATTGTGTAAACGAAGAAACCGCTGCAGATGACGGAAATTATGCGGCACAAAAATCACTCTTTCATCAGGTGGCAAATTTCTTTTGGCATCCTCATCCTGGTCAAATGCTACAAGCTTTCCATTTGCACTTAGCTTATTGAGAATGGCTTTTGAATGTCCCCCACCTCCAAAAGTGCAATCCACATAAATTCCGTTAGGCTGAATGTTTAATTCTTCGATCATTTCTTTTAGCAAAACCGATATGTGATACGTTTGCTCCAATTAATAATTATTAATTACTCATTATTAATTGAACCTTTCGCCATTACATCTTTGGCAAGGCTACTGAAATCTTCCGCGGAAAAGGAGTCAAAGAGCTTGTGGTACTTATTGCTATCCCAGATTTCAATTTTGTTGACCGCCGATACCAGCACAATATCTTTTTGAAAGCCTGCATGTTCTTTCAAATTTGGCGGCACCAGCAAGCGACCGGCACCATCGGGTTCTACGATCGTTGCTCCGTTAAGAAAGTAGCGACGGAACTCACGAACCTTTGGATCAAAATCATTGAGCTTGCTGATTTCTGCAAAGAGCGGCTCCCAACTTTTCATTGGGTACAGACTTAAGCATTTTTCAAAACCCCTGTTGATAACAAACCGATCATCTTCTTTTTCAGGCAACTGCTTTTTAATTCCAGCAGGCAAGAGAAAACGACCCTTTGCATCTAAAGTAGCCTCGAATTCGCCGAGAAAACCTATCATTATCAGGGATTTGAGTCAAGTTTGTAATAAATTGACACAAAATAACACTTTTTCCCACTTTAAATACAAATTTTTCTATTTTTATTTTTTCCACAAAAATATTTCAAATGAAACTCACTACAGATAAGGGTTTTATCATTTTAAGAAAAAAATTTCGGCAAATTAGCCTGAATTAAATGTGAATTGCTGTGGAAAAGCTGTGGATACAACTACGCCGCGAAATTATATGGCTAGAATTTTTCTTTCAAAGGACTAATGGCTTAGTGTTTTCTTTCACTTCGGTATTTTTATTGAATGGCAGGCTATTCAGGAACACCTTTATTAAAAAAACTCGGTATAAAACCAGAATATAAATTGTTGCTAGTAAATGAGCCGGATAATTATTTTGAGTTGCTTGAAGTAAATATTAGCGATCAGTTGTGCAAAAAAAATGAAACGCCTGATTGGATACATCTGTTTGTAAAAAATAATAAACAGTTTGAAATTGAAATGAAAAAAATTAAACCGGTGATAAAGAAAAATTCAAATATCACGATTTGGGTTTCGTGGTATAAAAAAACGGCGGGTATAAAAACAGATGTAACTGAAGATGTGATCAGAAATTTTGCATTGCAAAACAATTTGGTTGATGTAAAAGTTTGCGCAGTAAGCGATGCATGGAGCGGGTTAAAGCTGGTTGTGCCACTAAAATTAAGATAGAAGAGTAAAAGATAATAAGGATATTTGCACTTTACAATACAACAGTTTGTTGTGTTATGCACCCGAAGAATTTATCAATTAAAGATTTTAGTTATCATCTCCCTGAAGATCGTATTGCTAAATATCCTTTACCGGAAAGGGATTCCTCAAAACTACTGATCTATGACAATGGAAAAATCTTCGAAGATGTTTACAAGAATTTAGATCAGCATTTGCCTTCCAATTCTTTACTTATTTTTAATGACACCAAAGTAATTGAAGCCAGGTTATTATTTCAAAAACCTACAGGTGGTGTTATCGAAATTTTTTGCTTAGCGCCTCATGAACAATATGCTGATATTACGAATGGAATGAGGCAGCGTAGCGAGGTGCTTTGGTTATGTTTGATCGGTGGTGCGTCAAAATGGAAACATGGACAGGTGCTGGAAAAAAAACTAAAAGGAGAAAATAAAGAGATCCTTCTGATAGCCAAATACGTTGAGAAAAAAACGGATGTCTTTGTTATCGAATTCTCTTGGAATGATGACGGTTTGAGTTTTGAAGAAATATTACATTACGCAGGAGCAATGCCACTACCTCCTTATCTAAAAAGAGAAGCGGAAAAATTAGACATAGAAAGATATCAAACAATTTATGCTCACTACGAAGGGTCTGTAGCAGCCCCTACAGCAGGCTTGCATTTTACAGAAACCATTTTGAATAAATTAAAAGCAAAAAGTATTGAAACTGATTTTGTAACTCTGCATGTAGGAGCTGGCACCTTTAAACCTGTGAAGGCCGAAACAATGGAAGGGCATGAGATGCATTCCGAATTCATAAACGTTTCAAAAAAAACAATTCAAAACATTTTTGATAATCTTTCCCGAAACATTATTCCTGTTGGTACTACCTCGCTCCGTACTATTGAGACGATGTATTGGTTAGGATTAAAATTGAAAACAGGAGGGGAAAATGATTTGTTGCTTACACAGTGGGAACCTTATGAATTAGAAAAATATGATCTTACTCCTCATGAAGCTTTACATGCTTTGCTTGACTTCATGGATGAAAAGAACATGGAACGATTGATCATGAAGACGCAAATTCTGATAGCCCCCTCTTACAAAATAAAAATTGCGAATGCTCTTATCACTAATTTTCACCAGCCGCATTCAACCTTGCTATTACTTGTCGCGGCATTTGTTGGAAATGATTGGAGAAAGATTTACGATCATGCTTTGCAAAATAATTTTCGCTTTCTTAGCTATGGGGATGGATGCTTATTGTGGCTTAGTCGGGCCACAGTTTAAAGGCATTTGTAGTTTAATTGCGTATGAATCGTAGCGCGGGTTGTTCATGCAGGCACCGGAGATATTACCGGCTGTCGCTGAAGTTTTTTTAGCGGAAACTCTAAAGTGAATGTACTGCCCCTTCCCAGCACGCTGTCAACTTTAATCTCACCTCCATGCGCCTCTACCATTGTTTTTACATAGCTCAGACCAAGTCCAAATCCTTTTACGTTGTGGATATTTCCTGTATGTGCACGATAAAATTTTTCGAAGACACGTTTCACTGTTTCTTTGTTCATCCCGATGCCATTATCTTCTATAACTATCACAAGGTTTCTTTCCGTGGATTGAGTAGTGATCTTTATTAAAGGGGGTTGATCTTCTTTTGAATATTTGATGGAGTTATCGATCAAATTATTGATGAGGTTGGAAAAATGAATTTCATCACCATCTATCAGATCATTTTCGGCGTTCAGTAAAAGTTCAGCCTTGCCATTTTTTTCCTCTAATTGTAAAGTAAAATTTTCAACAACATCCTTGATCACCTGGTGAGTATGAATAGGTCGCTTGAGCAATTGCACTTCCTGTTTATCGAGTAGGGCCGCTTTTAAAATAGTCTCCACTTGGCGATTCATCCTTTTATTTTCTTCTTTAATAATCGTGCTGAAATAATTCATCTTTTCCTTGTTACTCGCAACCTTGTCATTCTTTAAGGCATCAACAGCCAGCGAAATTGTAGCCAATGGTGTTTTAAACTCATGAGTCATGTTATTAATAAAATCATTTTTTATCTCACTCAATTTTTTTTGTCGCAGCATGGTTCTTACAGTAAGATAAAATGATGCCATGATCAATAAGGTAAAGACGATCGCCGAAACTATTGGCAACCATAATGACTCGAAGACCATGGTTTGATAGTTCATTACAATAACGATCAACATTTCATTAGGAGAAAGATTTTCTGTTTCGCTGCCACTGGGTGAGTTTAAAGCGATTAAATATGGATAATTTTTGGGATTGCTCTCATTGTAAACATTTACAAAATTCTTCGATTGTTTCTCCATGAAATTTGTTGGATTGATCGCTACTCCAAATTCAAACTTCACATTATCCAGATCATACTGATGGAAAGCTTTTCTGATAATTCCCTCTATCTGATTTACACTTAATCGTTGCCCTACCGTATTAGGTCGTAAATATTCAATGGAAAATTCTCCAGGGGCAAGGCCAGGGAAGCTTTTACTGTCAGTGTTATAATTGGCCTTATGCTGAACAAGATTATTACCGGCCAACGTAACTCCATCCTGTATTTTATGTTTTACCTGTTCCTGTTTCAGCAGCACCATGTTTTTTAGCCATAAAAGCTGAATGACAATGATGCCAATTAGTGATAGACTGATCAATCCGATTATTATGGGAAAAATTTTCTTCACTCTGGTTATTTGCTTCTTGAAAGATAATATGTTTTTACAAGCATGAAAAACTCGGCAAATTTACTATTCCATAATCCGGGCCAGAGTTGCTATGGTAATAAAATCTGCATTTTAACACAGGTTTAGGGCAATTTAAACTTTTTAGCTTGTCTCGGTTGTAATGTGACTAAACGATCAATTTTTTTAAACGGCACAACTTTGGTAAAATAAATTTTAGAGTTAAATTGTATTTATGATTGACCCCGCTTCCGGCATATTGCTCATTTCTGATCCCTTTTTAAAAGATCCCAATTTTATGAGGACGGTGGTTTTTTTGTGTGAGCATCAGGAACAAGGAAGCTTTGGTTTTGTGCTCAACCGCAAATATGAAAACACTATTGACGAATTGATACCTGATCTGGAAGGTCATAAAATTCCTTTGTATTATGGCGGACCGGTTCAAATGGACTCCATTCACTTTTTGCATCAGTATCCAAACGAAATTCCTGGTGGGCAGGAAGTAATGAAAGGAATTTACTGGGGAGGAGATTTTGATAAAGTTGTTGACATGATAAAAAATGGTGAGATCGACGAAAACAAGATCCGTTTTTTTATCGGTTACTCAGGCTGGAGTGATGGACAACTAAGTAGTGAGCTCAAAGAAAAATCTTGGTTAACTGTAAAAGCCACACGCAAATTGGTTTTTCATCGTGATTATAAAGAAATATGGAAAGATTCTCTAAAACTACTTGGCGGAGAATATGAAATCATGATCAATTTCCCAATTGACCCACAGCTTAACTAGTCTCCTCCTCTTTCACATTAAAATCATCTTCAGTTTTTTACTTTCAATTTTATTCCATAAGAGAGTATTACTGCCAATATAGTAGTGATAAGAATTAAGTTGTAGATTCTTAAGATTGTTTTTTAAACGAAAAAACCCTCAACTTTCGTTGAGGGTTAGTATTTCACAAAGTTGGGACCGACTGGTTTTTCTCCAGTTTATTCTTCCACGGGCACTGCTCCTTCTACCAGAACAGTCACTTTGTTATTAAGTACTTCAACAAATCCGCTTTGTATATCAAAATAAGAGAAATGATTCTGTTTGTCCTTGATAACTTTTACACGGCCTGCTTTTAAAGCACTCACCAAAGGTGCATGTTTTTCTAAAACTTCAAAACTACCACCAATACCGGGCATTTGTACACCATATACTTCGCCGCTGTAAAGTTTGCGCTCAGGTGTAAGTATTTCGAGATTCATTAGTATTTAGTATTCAGTATTCAGACCTATTCGTCGTCTTTTAACCCATTATAAAAGGTCAGTATCATTTTATAAATCTGCAAAGCCTCATCTATCAATGATCTATAAACCTCTTTATTTAGATAATTAATTCTGTACGCTAATTTAATTTGTGTTTGAACCTCATTAATTGATCCCATAGAAATTTCAAGGAACCGCTTGAACTGTTTATTTGTGCCTCTTCCCGCTCCTTCAGAAATATTGCTAGGAACAGAAACTGAGCAACTTCTTAACTGAGCGATCAACCCATATTTTTCTTCTTTAGGAAAGCTTGTTGTTATTTCATAAATCCTTACAACAAAATCTATGGATCGCTGCCAATTTTAAGCTCCCTATAGTTATGCATTCCCATCAGTGATGTCTTAGTACTAAATACTGAATACTTAGTACTATCCCTGCGCCTGCGCCAATATCTTTTTTCCTTTTTCAATCGCATCATCAATAGTGCCTACCAGGTTGAAAGCTGCTTCGGGGTATTCATCCACTTCACCGTCCATGATCATATTAAATCCGCGGATAGTTTCCTCTATCGGCACCAATACTCCCTTTAATCCTGTAAATGCTTCGGCCACATGGAAGGGCTGCGAAAGGAAACGCTGCACCTTTCTTGCACGGCCAACAGTTAACTTATCCTCATCGCTTAATTCATCCATGCCAAGAATAGCGATAATATCCTGTAATTCCTTATAACGTTGTAAAATTAATTTCACTCTGTTTGCACAATTATAGTGTGCATCACCCACTACCTGAGGCATCAAAATTCTTGAAGTTGAATCCAACGGATCCACAGCAGGGTAAATTCCAAGGTCAGCAATTTTTCTGCTCAATACTGTTGTAGCATCAAGATGGGCAAATGTGGTTGCGGGAGCTGGATCAGTTAAATCGTCTGCAGGAACATATACGGCCTGTACAGATGTAATAGATCCATTTTTTGTTGATGTGATTCTTTCTTGCATAATTCCCATCTCTGTCGCCAGTGTTGGCTGGTAACCCACAGCCGAAGGCATACGACCTAATAATGCAGATACTTCGGAACCAGCTTGTGTGAAACGGAAAATATTATCAACGAAGAAAAGAATATCACGGCCCTTGCCTTGCCCGTCACCATCACGATAGTATTCAGCGACTGTTAAACCACTAAGCGCTACTCTTGCACGGGCACCGGGTGGTTCGTTCATTTGACCGAAAATAAATGTTGCTTTTGATTCAGATAACTCTTTCAGATTTACTTTGCTCAAATCCCAGCCGCCCTGTTCCATACTATGTTTAAAATCTTCGCCATACTTCATAATACCCGCCTCGATCATTTCTCTCATCAGGTCATTTCCTTCGCGGGTTCTTTCGCCCACCCCGGCAAATACGGAAAGACCTCCATAGCTTTTTGCAATATTGTTGATAAGTTCCTGAATAATGACTGTCTTACCCACACCGGCGCCGCCAAACAAACCAATTTTACCGCCTTTAGCATAAGGCTCAATCAGGTCAATAACTTTTATACCTGTAAATAAAACCTCAGTACTTGTTGAAAGATTTTCGAATGTAGGCGGTTTATTGTGAATAGGACGACCATTTGCTTTTGAAACGGCAGGCAAACCATCAATTGGATCCCCTGTTACATTGAACAAGCGCCCCCGGATACCTTCGCCGGTGGGCATGGCGATCGCAATTCCAGTGTCAACCACTTCCGTTCCGCGAATAAGGCCTTCGGTTCCATCCATTGCTATGCAACGAACACTGTCCTCGCCAAGGTGCTGCTGTACTTCAAGAACCAGCACATCTCCATTTTCACGTTTTAATTCAAGCGCATTATAAATTTCGGGAAGTTTACCTTCAAACTGCACATCAATCACCGCTCCAATAACCTGTTTTACTTTACCTGTGTTTGCCATATTCTTATTTCTGGTTCCTGGTTACTGGTTACTGGTCAATTTTAGAATAACCAGCAACGTACAACCAGCTACTAGCAACCAGCAGCTTTTTCAGGCCGCAAAGGTAAGGGCAGGAAGGCAATGTGCAAATTCAAAAATGATCGAATCTTAAAAAGTGAAAAAAAAATATTCAACCGGCTTTTAAGTCCTATTGAACTGATGTTGCGACGCCTGCCTGTCCGGTAGGCAGGCTCCGTTCAGGTTTCTGTACGCTAATCATCTTTTTATTCACCAAGATTAAAAACTATCCTATCTTCTATAAAAACTTTGATTTTGTCCAAAATCTTAATACTCATTCGTCATACCCTATCATCTTTCAAGTAAAAATGGTTTTATGCCAAAAACAATTATTCAGAAAGTTGTATTTAAAAACATTCCTGCTGCAACTTTATATAATACATATGTAAATGCTAAGGAACACAGCGCTTCTATCGGAGCTCCCGTAAAAATTCAAAATAAAGAAAACACAAAGTTTAGCGCTGATGGTAATTATATTACTGGCAAAACTTTTCAGCTGGTAAAAGATAAACTGATCGTGCAGAGCTGGCGGGCTGAAGACTGGAATAAATCCGATCTTGATTCAACTTTCGTTTTGCTTTTTGAACAACAGGGCAACGATGGTATTGTGAATATGGTTCATGCGAATGTACCCGACAAGCATTTTGAAGACATCAAAAAAGGCTGGGGCGATTTTTATTGGAAGCCATGGAAAAAATATTTTACAGAAAAAAATATTTCTACAACCAGAAAGACAAAAAAATAAGTCGCCGCTGTCCGGACTACAACGACTCATTCGTCATCATTAAAATCAATTATTAAAATTTAAATCGACAATTATGGAAAAGTTCATGTTTATTTTTCAGGGGGGGCAGCCGGAAAGAATGAGCCCTGAGCATATGCAAGCTCACATGGGTAAATGGATGGCATGGATTGAAAAATTAAATAAAGAAGGAAAATATGTTTCAGGGGAACCTCTGTTGCCGGGCGGTAAATTGGTAACCGGCACCAATAAATCCGTTACAGATGGCCCTTTTACTGAAGGCAAGGAAGTAGTGGGTGGTTTTTTTGTGATCAATGCAAAAGATATGGATGAGGCTGTCACCATTTCAAAAGACTTTCCTGATTTTGAATATGGTGGTATTGTACAAGTGAGGCAGGTGATGAAAATAGAAATGTAATGATATACTCACTCTTATATTTATTCTAAAGCACATCTGAAAATTACTTGCTGTTTTCCGGAGCATTCGAGTTCTTTCATTATCATTAAAATCATTTTAAAATTTAAATCGACAATTATGGAAAAGTTTATGCTTATTTTTCAAGGTAGTATGCCTTCTGAGGATTCCTCACCTGAATTTATGCAAGCACAAATGGGAAAATGGATGGCATGGATTGAAAAACTCAGCAAGGCTGGCAAATATGTCGCAGGCGAGCCTCTTCTTCCGGGCGGCAAATTAATAAACGGCAAAAATAAAACTGTAACAGACGGACCTTATACCGAAGGAAAAGAAGTCGTTGGGGGATTTTTTATAGTGAATGCAGCAAGTATGGATGAAGCCGTCAAAATGTGCGATGATTATCCGGATTTTGAATATGGAGGCAGTGTGCAAGTAAGACAAGTAATGAAAATAGAAATGTAAATCACAATCTTGGTTTTCTCGATAGGCACAAAGGTTGATGATTAAGATAACATGCAAAAAATAAAATAATTTAAAATGACTAAATCAATTTATCATTCAGAACTTATTCTGCAATTAAATGATCGGTTATTCATCAATGCTCTTGAAGGCATTACTGAAGAACAAGCAAAAGAAAGGCTCAGTGATCATAACAATCCTATTAGTTGGATTGCCGCCCATACTTTATCATCCCGTTATTTCATGCTCGTGTTTTTAGGAAAGCCTGCAGAAAATCCTTATAGACATTTATTTGAAAACTTCAAACCCTTTGATCCTTCTTTAAATTATCCAACTCTCGGTGAGGTTAAAAAAGAATGGAAAAAGGTTTCAGATTTATTAAAAGATGCTCTAAAATCGGTTACCGAACAACAACTGGCAGGCGAGTCTCCGATCAAAGCTCCCGTCGCTGATTCTACGAATGAAGGTACATTGGCGTTTCTTGCCGAACACGAGAGTTACGAAATAGGGCAGTTGGGTTTTCTAAAAAAATATTTTACCGGCGAAGCGATGAGCTATAATTAAAAAACTATGGCAACAATAAAACACCTTCTTCATATCTCTGCCGCTAAAGAAAAAGTATATAACGCTCTTACAACAATTGAGGGCCTGGCTAATTGGTGGACAGTACAAACCAGCGGTGAAAGCAAGCCTGGCGGTAGTTTGGAATTTCGATTCGGCGAAATGGGTTATAATAAAATGAAAGTAACAGAATTAAAGCCTAACGAGCTTGTGAAATGGGAATGTATAGATGGGCCTCCGGATTGGATTGGCACCGCCATCAGCTTTCAATTGGATGAAAATGATAAAAAAACAAGAGTAAGATTTGAGCATGCAGGTTGGAAGGAGGCGAATGACTTTTTTGGAGCTTGTTCTTTTTCCTGGGGAAGATATTTGGAAAGTCTCCGGCAATTGTGCCAGACAGGGAAAGGAGAAGCGTTTGGGAGTAAAGGATACAGAAAATAAAAGAACAATACTTAAATCTGAAGATCTTGAAAGATTATTTATTCTCGTTCAGAGGCCATATAGCTGAACGCAAAGAAATTGTTAGAGGATATATTAGCACAAGCAGACAATCTGTAACAGCTATTCAGATTGGCAAGGGTTGTCCTATATTTAACTATAACGGCAATGTTGAAATAAGGGAAATAGCAAAAACATAATTGATTGGTTTCCTCAAAAACCATTTATGAATTGACAGACCATCTTTTCCGGCATGAGTCAGGAAAAATGGTTTCTGTATTATCGAGACTTCTCGGTTTGCAAAATCTCGAAACAGCGCAGGACATAGTACAGGATACTTTGTTACAAGCCATGAATACATGGAGTTACAATGGTGTTCCCGACAATCCATCTGCATGGTTGTACCGTGTAGCAAAAAATAAAGCTGTTGATTTTTTACGTCGAAAAAAAAAGTTCAAGGAAATCACTCCGCAATATTCTTATCTGCTTCAATCAGAATATAGTCTTGCCTCAACCGTAAATAATTTGTTTTTGGAAAACGAAATACAAGATAGTCAGCTGAGAATGATGTTTGCCTGCAGTCACCCATCCATTACTGAAGAATCTCAAATTGCCTTAACCTTAAAAACACTGTGTGGTTTAAGCATAAATGAAATTGCAAAAGCTTTTTTGACAAATGAAGAAACCATCAGCAAAAGAATATACAGGGCTAAAGAAAAAATAAAGCTTGAAAAAATAGAATTAAACGTGCCGCAAGGGAAAAAATTACCCGAGCGCTTGGATGTAGTTTTAAAATCATTGTATCTTTTATTCAATGAGGGTTATAATTCTTCGCATCCGGACCAGCTTATCCGTGATGATCTTTGTCAGGAAGCAACGAGGCTTACTTATCTTCTCACCACCCATACAATAACTAATTTGCCGCGTACGAATGCATTGCTGTCGTTAATGTGTTTTCAGGCATCAAGGCTACAGGCCAGGTTAGACGATAAAGGGAATATCATTTTACTAAAACATCAAGACCGAAGCAAATGGTACAAGCCGTTGATTGAAAGAGGACTTGCCTATTTGGAGCTGGCCACCGAAATTTTTGATAAAGAGCCTTCCAATTATCATATTGAAGCTGCCATAGCATCGTTACATGCCTCCTCTCCCGCATTTGAAAAAACAGACTGGAAATCCATTTATCATTTATATGAAATATTATACAGGTTGCAGCCCGTTCCAATCGTAGCATTAAATAAAGCTATTGCATCAGCTTACGCTATTAGTAAAGAAAATGCTCTTGACCAGCTTCTAAAAATAAAAGGTCTGGAAAACTATTATCTCTATTACACTTCGATTGGCGAAATTTATTACGAACTCCAAAACAAGGAAAAGGCAAAAAAGTTCTACGAAAAAGCTTTGCCCCTTACGAGGTCGCGTCAGGAACGACAACTGCTCATCAACAAGATCAATAACTGTGAAACTGTAGAATAATTTCCTCTTAGCACAAGGCACAGCTTTTGCACATAATTGGTCATGAAAACAATTTTGTCTTTACTATTCGGCTATAGTTTACTTGTTGCTTGCAATAATGCTGATATTCAAAGCAGCGACAATAAACAAGAAAGTGAAAAAAATGTAAGCTCAAGAGATAAAAGTATCAATGCCAGTAATTCATATTCTGATCTTTTTTTGGATAGTACCCAAATGGAAATCTTCATTAAGCAAAAAAATCTTCCCGACTCCGTTGCCAGGCGCATGCGCAGCTTTTATAATACACGTAATTATCAGTACGCCTGGTTTAGCAGCGATGGTTTAACAGAGCAGGCCAGAGGATTTTGGAATCTTCATGATTATGTTACAACATACGATCCCGACTCATCACTGAAAGATAAAGCTCTGCAAAAAAAAATGGATAACCTGATTACAGAAGATGAACTTTCAGTAAGTGCATCTGATAAAACTTTTTTAAACACTGAACTAAAGCTTACCCAACATTTTATTCTCTATATGTTACATAACTATGAAAAAGGCTATGTAAAAAGAAAGGAGATGGAGCGTTTTATTCCCAGAAAAAAAGAAGACGCTTTAAAGCTTGCAGACTCCATAGTTAATAAAAAGCATAAAGATGATAAGTATTTCGAAGATGTAAACCAATCATACAGCACACTGAAAGATCAATTGAGCAAGTACTTAGATATTGCAAGAAAAGGAGGATGGCCGCAAGTGAATACAATTAAAAAGAAATTAAAAAAAGGGGTGACCGCTCCTGAAATAGCGATCATAAAAAAAAGATTACAGATAAGCGGTGATCTCCCCGGCAATGACACCAGTCAGGTTTTTAATGATACGCTGGAAATAGCGGTTAAAAATTTTCAAGAGCGTCATGGGTATAATCCATCGGGCAATATCAGTGACTCGCTGATAAATGAAATGAATGTGCCTGTTACAAAAAGAATACAGCAGATATTGATGAATATGGATCGCATGCGATGGTTAGCGGCACAACCCAAAGGAAATCTCATCGTGGTAAATATTCCCGAATTTGTTTTGCATTTGTATGAAGGTGACCAAAAAGTTTTTGATATAGATGTGGTAGTAGGCAAAGAAGGACACAATACCATGATGTTCAATGGCGATTTAAACCAAGTTGTTTTTTGCCCTTATTGGAATGTGCCTCCAAGTATTATAACGCATGAAATACTTCCTGAAATGGAAAAAAATCCTAATTACCTGGCTAAGGAGAATATGGAAATAACGGGTGAAGAAGATGGATTACCTGTAATTCGTCAAAAACCCGGTGGAAAAAATGCACTTGGTAGGGTAAAATTTTTATTTCCTAACAGTTTCAATATTTATCTGCACGACACTCCGGTAAAAAGTTTGTTTCAAAAAGATAAGCGTGCATATAGTCATGGATGTATTCGTTTAAAAGAGCCTGAAAAGTTTGCCAATTATGTATTACGCAATCAACCCGAATGGACACCCGAAAAAATTGAGGAAGCGATGAACAGCGGTGAGCAAAAATTCGTTAAAGTAAAAAATCCAATCCCGGTTGTCATAACCTATTATACAGCCTGGGTTGACGAGAAAGGTTTGCTCAATTTTAGGGAAGACATTTATGGTCATGATGCAAGCTTGGCCTTAAAAATGTTTTTATAACCAGTATTCCGGATAAATTCAGATGATTTAGCCTCTCACTTCATGTCAGTCATATTACCTGCAAGATTGACTTATGAACCTTCTGTGCATTTTGTATATTTATAGAGGGTCTAATCTTTTTAAATCTCAGGATGAAAATAATATCAGTCATATGTTTTACATCCATTTTAATATCATCTCCTTCGCTTGCTCAGTTTAGCCAGAAAGAAAATGATCTTATCTCCGCTTATCAACGAGCAACTGACGATGCAGGAAAAATAGATGCCCTTGACGAATTAGCCGAATATTATTATATCTATAAACTAGAAAAAAAAGCCGATAGCATTTTACAGGTGCAACTCTCGATAGCAGAATTGTCAAACGATAAGGATTTGATATTCAAGACACTTTTCAGCAATGCCATTTTGAATATAAATTCCTGGACGGGTATTGAAACATTTGACAGAACAACAAAGTTTATAGAAAAAGGCCTCAATTATGCCAAAGAATCCGGAAGAGATGATTACATGGCTTTAGCGTATATCAGGATGGCCAATATTTTAAAAAAAAGAGGGTTATATGACAACGCTATTCAACAAGCGACTCTTGCATTTTCTTCGTTGGGAAATATTCCATCAGATTCCTTGAGAACAATATTATATACTGAACTGGGAGATATCTATAAAGAAAAGGGAGGTGTTGTTCCCGCATACAAAAATTACAATAATGCATTTGATATTGCATACAAACTAAAAAATACAGCCCTCGAATCTGCTGTTTATCATAATTATGCATCACTCTATCAATCCCTCGGAGATAATGAACTGGCAAAAGAAAATCTTAAAAAAAGCCTCGCACTTAATTCATCGGGCAATAATACAGAAGGATTACTGAAAGATTACATTGCACTGGCAAGGCTAACAGATGAAAAGCAATACATTGAAAAAGCATATCATCTGGCAGATTCAATACATTCCGAAAAGTACAGGCTTTTCAGTAAACGTCTTATGTTTACCTACTATATGGTCAAGGAAGGTAACAGTGCTGCAACGTTTGATTATTTTTACAAGAACGAAGATCTGTTACAATCATACAAAAATAGTGGCATCTCTTATTTTTACTGGACGCTGGGAAACATTTATCGCTATTCGAACCAACCCGATTCTGCTATTCATTATTATAAGTTTGCAGAAACGGAACTGGAAAAAATATACAGCGATAAGAACACAAGGCTTATAATATACCTGGGATTAGCTGATACCTATTATTATTATTATACCCGGGATAACACAACCGAAGCCATCCACTATTACGAAAAAGCATATGCTGTAGCAAAAGAATTGAATTCCTTAAATAATTTAACAGCGATTACATCGGCATTGGCAGTCCTTTATGCCAGGCAATCAAATTTTAAGCAAGCTTATGATTTTGCGCAACAGGAAACTCATTATAAAGACACTTTACAAAAACTCGCCGCTCAGCGTGATGTAGTGCGTCTTGAAGTGGACAGGGAAAATAAAAGGCATGAAAAAGACATGCAGGACCTTGCTGATAAAACACTGAGAAAAAGAAATCTCCAGTATATGGCTATCACCATTGTGTTAGCCATCCTGTTTTTACTTATGCTGATCATTGGAATGTTTCCGGTTTCAAAATTCACTATTAAGCTGCTCGGATACTTTGCTTTTATTTCACTGTTTGAATTCATCATCGTGCTGATTGATAGTTTTATTCACAGACTTGCACATGGAGAACCTTTAAAAATCTGGCTGATCAAAATCGGGTTGATTGCTTTACTGGTACCTTTCCAGCATTATCTTGAGCATGGACTTATAAAATTCCTTGCAAGTCGTAAACTGATAGCAGCAAGAAATAAGTTCTCTCTAAAAAAGATCTGGCTGAACATAAAACAACCTTCCTCAAAAGCCGGAACCGACATTGACGAAGATACAGCGGTGTTGTAATTAAAAGGTCTTTATTGACTGCTCACCGGAATACCACAATCAGCAGGCGGCGGACAAATGCTTCCAAAGTCATTTTCGCTACCGAGCTTTCCCGAGGGTTTAAAAATTGTGCGGAAGTCATAATAAGTATACTCTTCTTTATTATTTTTCTTTTTCATCAGTTGGATAATTATTGTGGTCCGGAAATCTCCCTGGGGAACAGTATAGGCAGCCGCAATGAACTTAAGCCGGTCCGATCCTTTTAAGAATTCTCTTAGGAATTCATCATCCATCGTAATTTGTTGTATAACCTGCGAAGGGTCGCTGGTAATTAAATTTTTATAATTATTCATCATTTCCTCAACTGTTTTCATTGGAAGAGTTGGATAAGTTGCCTCTTTCTCATTGCTGCATGAAGAGAAAAAAACCAGGAAAACTGCCAGTAATAGAATTATCTTTTTCATAACAAAAGTTTTGGTTTCTATAAATATACTCTTTTGAGCTAATAAAACCGCCCGCATTGTGCAACGAAAACGGTTTTGATCCCTATTTTTGCCCGGCAGATATATGCATCTTCACGAAGTAACAGACAAACGATCAGCTCATGAGTTTATCATGGTGAATCTAGAGATCAATAAAAATGATCCCAATTATATCCGCCCGCTCGATAAGGACATCCATGACGTTTTTAACACTAAAAAAAATAAAACATTCAGGCACGGTGAGGCCAAAAGATGGATACTAAAAGACGAGAAAGGAAACCTCATTGGCCGTATTGCAGCTTTCGTAAACAAGAAATATAAAACAAAAGGTGACGATGGTGTCGTTGGAGGCGTTGGTTTTTTTGATTGCATCAATGACCAGTACGCTGCGGACATGTTGTTTGATGTGGCAAAACATTGGCTAATGCAACGTGATATGTACGCTATGGATGGCCCGATCAATTTTGGTGAAAGAGACCGGTGGTGGGGGTTGCTTGTGGAAGGGTTTGAGCCCCCTGTTTATTGTCTTAACTATAACCCATCCTATTACCGGCAGTTATTTGAAAACTATGGTTTCAAAATTTTCTTTAATCAATATTGCTATGCATTAAAAGTAAAAGATCCATTGACAGAAAAATTTTATATGCGACATGCGAAATTCAGTGGCGATCCTGCCGTTTCTGCCAGGCATATCAAAAAAAATCAACTTGAAAAATTTGCCGTTGATTTTGTTACGGTCTATAATAAAGCCTGGTCAGGTCACGGCGGATTAAAAATTTTGAATAAAGAAATAGTTTTGAAAACTTTTAAAACTATGAAGCCGGTAATGGATGAGCGTGTGACGTGGTTTACTTATCATAAAGATGAGCCTGTAGCTATTTGGATTAACCTGCCTGATCTAAATCAATGGTTCAAATATCTGGACGGTCGTTTTGACTGGTGGGGTAAATTAAAATTTCTTTGGATAAAAAAAACCAAGTCATGCAAAAAATTTACAGGTCTTGTCTTTGGCATTGTTCCAGAATGGCAGGGAACAGGCATTGAAAGCTTTATGATTGTGGAAGCTGCTAAAATTATACAAGGTAAAATGCTGTATGATGATTTTGAAATGCAATGGATAGGAGATTTTAACCCTAAAATGATAAATATTGCTGAAAGCCTAGGCACTCATCCCAGCCGACGGTTAATTACTTACCGCTATTTATTTGACCAAACAAAAGAGTTTAAGCGACACCCCATACTTGTGTAAAAGTTCTTAGCTCTAGTTTTAGATTCTAAGTTTTTTAAAGGAACGAAATAGCTAAATTTGTCCGAATCACAGAATAACTGAGAACAACAGAACTTTCATGGACAAATTCATTGTTTCAGCTAGAAAATACCGGCCGCAGACTTTTGAAACGGTTATTGGACAGGCGCATATTACCACTACTTTAAAAAATGCGATTAAAAATAACCAATTGGCTCATGCTTTTTTGTTTTGCGGGCCAAGAGGTGTAGGTAAAACGACTTGTGCGAGAATATTAGCCAAAACGATAAACTGTGAAAACAAAACGGTTGATGGAGAAGCCTGCAACACCTGTAATTCCTGCATTTCTTTTAATGAAGGCACTTCCCTGAATATTCATGAACTAGATGCAGCCAGTAATAATTCTGTTGACGACATAAGAACTCTTGTTGACCAGGTTCGCTTTACACCACAGGCGGGCAAATACAAAGTATATATCATTGACGAAGTTCATATGCTTAGCTCTTCTGCCTTCAACGCCTTTTTGAAAACACTGGAGGAACCACCACCCTATGCTATTTTTATTTTGGCTACTACGGAAAAGCATAAAATACTCCCTACTATCTTAAGCCGGTGCCAAATCTTCGATTTCAAACGCATCACTATTAATGATACGGTTGAGCATCTTCAAGAAATTAGTGAAAAGGAGAATATAAAGGCTGATAAAACATCCCTTCAGCTGATCGCTCAAAAAAGCGAGGGCTGCATGCGCGATGCTTTGAGCATACTTGATAAAATTGTAAGCTTTACCAATGGCGAAGTAAATTATCAGAATACATTAGAGCATCTCAATATTTTAGATGCGGATTATTATTTTAAGTTGATCCAATGCATGCAAGAACAGGACCTTTCCAGTGCTATGCTGCTTTACGATGATATTAACCGTAAAGGCTTTGAAGGCGATATGGTGTTGAATGGATTTGCTGAATTTATCCGAAACCTTCTGGTATGTAAGGATGAAAAAAGCGCCGCTTTGCTTGAGGTGGTAGAAGGTTTTAGAGAAAAGTATATCAGCACAGCAAAAGAAATTCCGGCAGGCTACCTCATTAGTGCTTTGAATATTTTAAATGAAACGGAGATCAATTACAAAGCCGCCCGCAATAAACGCTTGCATGTTGAGCTGGCATTGATTAAACTTTGTTACCTGGCGCAGGCAATAGAGCTAGCCAATGAGACAAACGGAGTAATTAAAAAAAAACTAGTTGAGACGGCGAAACCGGTTGCGTTTAGAAAAATTGAGCCAATTGAAATTGAGAACAAGGCAAAAGTTAAAAGTCTGAAGTCTGAGGCAAAGCTGATTATCGAAACTGTAACTGAAGAAAAAGTTTTAAAAGAAGAATCTCCGGTTTACAATAAACAAGAAGCCAGAAATCAAAAGCCGGAAGCCAAACTTGCTGCGCTTGATAAGATACGCAAGCAGGTAAGAGGGAATGGAAATGGTGAAAACGGTAGTGGTGTTTCGCCAAAGCCTATTCAGTTAGAAGAATTGCAGCAGGCCTGGAACGAGTATGCCGCAAAACTAAAGGAAGAAAAAAATCCTGCTGGCCAAAATTTTGAAATGGCTGAGCTTCGCATTCAAGACGACAACAGTTTCATTGCTCTTGTTTATAACAATATCCAACTAAGGTTTATCGAACAGCAGGGATTAAAAGTTTCTCAATTCCTTAGAGAAAAATTGCAGAACAGTCTGCTTCAATTTTATATCGTAATGCAGGAAAATACAGGAACAAGTTCTCCTATTGAGGCTCCACTTACTTCCAGAGAGCAGTTTCAAAAAATGGCCGAGCAATATCCTCTTGTGAAAGAATTAAAAGATCGATTAAGATTAGAGCTAGACTACTAGTTTTAAATCCAGTTCTTCAGTTAAACTTTGTCCATGTGAGTTATTCACATTCTCATTGTCAATTTCTATTCATCAAATTGCCTTAATTTCGGCCTCTCGAATCTAAATTGAAAATATCTTATGGCGGAAGCAATACTGATGCCCCGATTGAGCGATACGATGACTGAAGGAGTGATCGCTGAATGGCATAAAAAAGTGGGTGACAAAGTGAAGAAAGGTGATCTGCTTGCTGAAATTGAAACAGATAAAGCCACCATGGAACTGGAGAGCTATAAAGATGGCACTTTGCTGCATATTGGCACAGATAAAGGTGGGAAGCTACAAGTAAACGACCTGCTTGCAATCATTGGTCAACCTGGTGAAGATATTTCGACATTATTAAAGGGACAAGGTTCAGGCAACAAGCCCACCAGTGCCGGAGGGGATGCGGCACAAGAACAAAAAACGAAAGCAGCGAGCGACAAAAAACAAGAAGTTAAACAAGCAACAGCAACGAACCAGCAAACAGCAACCAGCACCCAACAACCAGCAACAAGTAGCCAGCAATCCATTGACCCCTCAAAAATGGAAGAGGTTGTGTTAATGCCCCGATTGAGCGATACAATGACTGAAGGTGTGATCGCAAGCTGGCAGAAAAATGTGGGCGACACAGTAAAAAAGGGAGATGTGCTGGCAGAAATTGAAACCGATAAAGCCACTATGGAGTTGGAGAGCTATAAAAATGGAACTCTTTTATATATCGGCGCTCAACAAGGTGAAAAGATCGCTGTAAATGAGTTGCTGTGCATAATCGGTGAAAAAGGAAAGGTGAATGTAGATGCGATAGTAAACGCGGCTAAAACACAAGGCACAAGTGACAAGGAACAAGGAGCAGGAAACAAGGAACAAGATACAAGCAACAAGCCACAAGAAAATATTAAACAAGAGACCACTAGCCAACAAGCAGCGACAAACGGTCGAATCAAAGCTTCGCCGCTTGCTAAAAAATTAGCTGCAGAAAAAGGAATTGACCTGCACAAAGTTCATGGAACAGGTGATGGCGGAAGAATTACAAAAGAAGATATTGATAATTATAAAGAGGTTGCAATTGAAAGCAGAGAAAGTACGGCAAAGCAACCCGAAACTGCTAAATATATTCCGTCTGCACCAGTAGGCAAAGAAAGCTTTGAGGAATTTCCGGTTTCACAAATGCGGAAAACAATTGCAAAGCGCTTGGTCGAAAGCAAATTTACTGCCCCTCATTTTTATCTTACCATGTCGATCGATATGGATAAAGCTGTAGAGAGCCGTACAAAACTAAATGAAACAAGTCCGGTAAAAATTTCATTTAATGATATTGTGCTTAAGGCTTGCGCTGTTGCTTTAAAAAAACATCCGGCGGTAAACAGCAGTTGGCTCGATGATAAAATACGCCGCAATTACCATATACATATTGGTGTAGCCGTAGCTGTAGAAGAAGGCTTGCTGGTTCCTGTGGTAAGGTTTGCCGATACAAAATCACTTTCACAAATAGCTGTTGAAGTAAAAGAGTTTGCACAAAAAGCAAAAGATAAAAAATTACAGCCAAAAGATTGGGAAGGAAACACTTTCACCATTTCAAATTTGGGTATGTTTGGCATTGACGAATTTACAGCGATAATAAATCCCCCGGATTCTTGCATACTTGCTATCGGAGGCATTCAGCAAGTGCCTGTTGTAAAAGAAGGTCAAATAAAAATCGGGAATGTAATGAAGGTAACCATGAGTTGTGATCATCGCGTAGTAGATGGAGCTACAGGAGCTGCATTTCTACAAACATTGAAAGGGTTGCTTGAAGAACCTTTAAGAATGCTCGTTTGACGCTTAGATAGTAATTTGACTAAGTATTATTTCTTACACTTTCATTTTTTTTCCTGAAAGATTTACTTTCGTATAAAATTCATATTTATTTAGCCGTTCTAATGCAAATTACCCTACTATGAGAGACCAAGACCTTGAGCCTAAATTTTCATGGCCGATCGCTTTTTTTATTACAGGCATTTCCTTTATTGCATTCTTCTTTATTTTTGAAAAATTAAATGATGCCCTCCCTGTCATTTTTTTATGGATCGGCATAGCAACTCTTACATTAGCTATTATTTCTGGCATTGGGTCTCTATTCATAAAACGCCGGCCCGGCTCTCAGCGCACCAAAAAGTAGATTAATAACTCACCTCCAGCAACGCAAGTTTTCCATCCATCGTCGAAGCAATAATATGGCGTTTATCTATTACTCGAACTGTATTTACCATTGAATTATCGATTTTATGAGCCCAGATAATCTTTTGCTGTAAAGGATCCAGGCAATACACTACACCGTTTTTTGTTCCAAAGAAAACTAATCCGTCTTTTTCAATCAGCATAGACGGCACATGTTCATAACCAAAACCGCAATTCATTTTCCAAAAGGGATGCTGAGGCTCACGGCTGGCAAGATAAGCCACAATAGTATCTTGCATCGTTTTGCCGTAAACCATTTTTCCATCGTTTGAAATTCCGATTGATTCACGCACAGAAGCTTCGTTATTTCGCCAAATGGTTTTACCATTATTCGCATCAATGGCTGAAAGAAAGCGGTCCGGTGCAACCACATACACTATACCATCATAAGCAACAGGTATGCATGCTGCGGGCGAGTAATTAATAACAGATGAACCATTATTCCACTTCCAGTTTAAATTTCCATTGCTCCGGTTTAAAGCGTAGAGATTTTTATCCCAAGCTCCAAAGATCACATGGTTATAGTATAATAACGGTGTGCTAACAACTGGCCCTTCCAAACCAGTGAACCGCCAAATAATATTTCCCGAGTTTATATTGAGTGCATAAAATGAGAGATCACTGCCTCCGATAAAAACAGTATCCCCATATATAGCAGGTGATCCCAATACAGAAGCTTTGGTTTCCATTTTCCATACAAGTATCCCTTTATTTACAGAAAAACAATACACACCATCATCGGAGCCAACAACCAGTTTGTTTTTTGATACCGCAGGGGACGAAAAAATAGAACCTTTAGTTTGGTTTGACCATCTTAGTTTTCCCTTTTTCATTGTAATGGCAAACACTTCACCGTTCTGATTGCCAACAATCACAAGATTATTTGAAACAGCGGGCGTGGAAATAATATTAGCGTCAGACGAATAGATCCATTTTTCTTTTACTCGTAAATATTTCTGATTGATGCTGTAGTCGGGGCGTATATATTTCTTTGTTGTATCGTATCGCAAAGACGTATGATTTCGAATATCTACAGCCGTCCATGACGACAATGTTTCAACACCGGGCCTGCGTTCTGCATAAATAATAGAATCATTTCTTATATCCACAATATTAAAACCGCCGACATCTGCCTTTGCACGCAAATTGGAACGGCCCATTACACCAGGAATGCCTTCAAAATTTAAAGCTTTGTTTGCATGACCATGTCCGCATAAAATAGCAAGAGTATTGTATTGCTTTAACCTGTCTGTTATTTCATACCAATTATCCAGACTATTGTCAATGGGATAATGATTTAAAAAGATAAGAGGCTGATCATGGGATGTTTTTTTTAACACTTCATTAAGCCATACAATAGCATCGCGCGGCACATGGCCGTCACTCATTCTTACATAGGGGCCGGAGGCGCAGCCAATAAAGCGAATTCCATTGTAATCAAACAAAAACTTATCATTGCCAAATGTTTTGACAAAACTTACGCCACCACTTTCACTCCACCCACTATCATGATTTCCGGGTATGATATAATATTTTACTTGCAGGCTATCTAAAATTTGTTTTGCTCGTTTTAATTGTTCATTTGTTCCGAGTTCAGTAATATCGCCGGTAATGACAACAAATGCTATATCACTCATACTATTGATATCTGCAATCGTTCTTCTTAAATCTTCTTCAGCCTTGCCGTCTGGGGAGCCTATGTGGGTGTCGCTGATATGAATGAAACGAAAAGGCCTTATTTGGGCATGCAAAAGAAAAGCAATTGAAAGCAAGCCAATTAGAGAGAATAATTTCCTCATAGCAGCAAGTTAAAAACTATTGCTTAATAAAGTACAGTATCTCGAAATATCATAAAGCCGCACAAAAGAATAAAATAATCATAACTTTCATTATGCTTCGTCCTTCAACCATACAATTGCTCCGTTTTCATTTTTCATTTTTCCTTTTACCTGTTTATTTGTTTGCGCTAAGCCAGTTACCTCAAATAGACTGGCGTGACGCCGCAATTGTTTTTTTTGTTTTGCACATTCTTGTTTACCCATCCAGCAATGGTTATAATTCTTATATGGATAGAGACAAAACTCCGATTGGAGGTTTAAAGAATCCTATGCAACCTCTGAAAGAATTATTTTTTGTAACTCTTGTAATGGATATTACGGCTGTTGCCATAGGATGCATAGTAAGCTTGTATTTTGCTGCCGGAGTATTGTTATACATTCTTGCTTCAAGAGCATATAGTTATCGCGGCATTCGTTTAAAAAAATATCCTGTGCTTGGTTATTTAACCGTAATGATCTTTCAAGGAGCTTTAATATTTTTTATTTCTTATCATGGAAGCAGCATCGATAAAAGACTTAATGCGCCATTGTTCGCCACACTAGCGGCAGCTTGTTTGATTGGAGGCTACTATCCGCTTACACAAATTTATCAGCATGTTGAGGATCGTGGAGACGACGTAACCACCATTAGCATGCTTTTAGGAAAGCGGGGAACTTTTATGTTTTGTGGCGGCATTTTTGCAGCAGCAACCCTGTTGATGTTTGCAACGTTTTATTATCAGCAAGAGCTTCGTTCTTTTTATATTTTCCTGGTCTGCATGCTGCCAATGGTTTTATTTTTTTTGCAATGGGCAGTAAAAGTGTGGAAAAATGAAGCAGAAGCGAATTTTAAAAATAGTTTATGGATGAATGTTCTTGCCTCGGGTTGCACTGCCATTTGTTTTTTGATATTAATAATTCTACGATCAATTGAGTAAGATCATTTCCATAGGAACGGCGTTACCCGCATACAAGCATAAACAGAAGGATATACAAAAATTCATGGAACTGGTATTTGCCATGGATACAACTGAAAATAGGAAACTTAAATTCTTATATCATCATAGTGGCATCGATTACCGGTATTCCGTAATTCCCGATTACAGCCGTGAAATACAGGATTGGAAATTTTATCCCCAAAGTGAAAATCTTGAACCATTCCCTTCGCTTGAACAGCGCATGGCATTGTTCAATAAACATGCAGCCTCTCTTTCTGTGGCAGCTATTCGCAATTGCATCAACGGTTTTGTACCGAGCAACAAGATTACTCATCTTATAACCGTAAGCTGCACCGGCATGAGCGCTCCTGGCCTTGATTTGCAGATCATGGAATTGATGGACCTGCCGAAAAATATTTATCGCACCTCTATAAATTTTATGGGCTGCTATGCTGCTATTCATGCATTAAAAATGGCAGACGCTATATGCAAAAATGAAAAAAAGGCCAAGGTGCTGATCACTTGCACCGAATTATGCACTTTGCATTTTCAGAAAGAAGCCACCATGGATAATATCGCGTCTTCATTATTATTTGGGGATGGCGCCGCTGCAGTATTGATAACGGCTGATGATGATAAAGAAAAAGGAATAAGGCTTGATCACTTTTATTCTGAGGTGATCACGAGAGGAAAAAAAGATATGGCTTGGGAACTGTCTTCCTCCGGTTTTTTAATGACATTGAGCGGCTATGTTCCTGAACTGCTTGAAAAAGATTTTAGCCCATTTGTAACGAGAGCATTGAGCAAATCCGGAATTAAAAAAGAAAAAATTACACATTGGTGCATTCACCCCGGCGGCAAAAGAATACTTGATGCCATACACAAAAGCCTTGAACTGGCAAATGGAGGGCTAAATAATTGTTATGATGTGCTAAAGGACCACGGGAACATGTCGTCAGTAACAATATTGTTTGTGTTAAAAAAAATCATGTCTTCTTCCTTAGCAAAAGATGAAAAGATTTTTGGTGCGGCCTTTGGTCCAGGGCTTACTATGGAAACTTTTGTTGCAGCTAGTTAGGCATTTATTATTATGTACCAAACCGCAGTACTTCTATTAGGCTTGAGTTGCCTGCCTGTCGGTAGGCAGTCGTCACACACTTGTACCTTAGTTTCGCTAATCAGCAGATACGATATTAACCTAAGAACTTGAATTTCTCCAAGCGATCATACGAAAAAGAGCTGCTGGACAGAGATGATATTCCGTTTGATGATATTAAACAGAATATGAAGGAGCTTGATTACATCAATACTAATTTGGGAGGCCATCGAATTACTTTAGGAGCTTTAAAAGCCATGGTCAAAAACATAAAGAATAAATTAAATGGAGAAAAAATTTCAATTCTCGAAATAGGCTGTGGCGGTGGTGATAATTTAAGAGTAATAAAAAATTACTGCAGCAAGAAAAATATCCCTGTTCAGCTATCGGGTGTTGACATCAATCGTCATTGCATTGACTTCGCCATGTCGAGAAGAGAAAATGAAGACATCCTTTTTCTTTCGTCAGATTACAAATTGATAAAGCTTGAGCAGAAGCCTGATATTATTTTCTGTTCCTTGTTCTGTCATCATTTTAGGGATGAAGAGATTATTTATATGCTGAACTGGATGAAAGAGAGCTCCAATATTGGTTTTTTTATAAATGATCTTCACCGACACCCCTTTGCCTATTACTCAATAAAATGGCTGACTCATTTTTTTTCAAAAAGCTATTTGGTGAAAAATGACGCTCCGCTAAGCGTAATGCGAGGTTTCAAAAAAAAGGAATTTAAAAATCTTAATATTCAATCCTCAATATTTAATGCTCAAATAAAATGGAAATGGGCCTTTCGATGGTTAATAATTGTTCAGCATTAAAATAAATGAATAAAGACCATCCTAATAAAATGAGTGTCTCAAAGCTATCTTTAGAGAGTTTGGAGGTTTACGATGTCGCCATTGTTGGGGGTGGTCTCGCTGGCCTTGCTTTAAGTATTCAATGCGCTAAAGCGGGTTACAAAACCATTTTATTTGAAAAAGAAAAATATCCCTTTCATAAGGTTTGTGGCGAATATATCAGTTTGGAAAGTTGGAATTTTTTGCAAGATTTAGGTGTTCCTCTAAGTGAAATGGATCTGCCGGTAATAAGAAGATTGCTTGTTACAGCCCCGAACGGAAAAGAACTTGAACAAGACCTGCCATTAGGGGGGTTTGGTATCAGCAGATACAAACTTGATGCGATGTTAGCTGAAATAGCAAGGCGTAGTGGAGTTGAACTAATGGAGGCAATGAAGGTGAATAATGTTTCATTCGATGAAGAAATATTCAATGTTCAATATTCAATATCCAATGTTCAATGCAAGGTATCAGCGGGAACATTTGGAAAACGAAGCAATCTTGATATAAAATGGAAACGAAGGTTTATTTTGGAAAAACCAAATAAGTTGAATAATTATATCGGCGTAAAATATCACATCAAAACCAAATGGCCCAGCGACCTTATTGCGCTGCATAATTTTGAAAATGGCTATTGCGGTATTTCCCAAATTGAAGAAGAAAAATATTGTCTTTGCTATTTGACTACCGCAAAAAATCTTGAAAAGGAAAGCAACTCTATCCCCCAAATGGAAAAACAAATACTCCATCAAAACCCTCACCTTAAAAAAATTTTTTCGACTTCCGAAATACTATATGAACAACCTGCTATTATCTCCCAAATCAGCTTTGCAAAAAAAACTCAAGTCCAGGATCATGTGCTGATGATTGGCGATGCAGCCGGCATGATCACTCCGCTTTGCGGAAATGGCATGAGCATGGCCTTGCATGGAAGTAAAATAGCGTTTGAGCAAATTCATCTTTTCTTGCAAAAAAAAATCCCCCGCTGGCAAATGGAACAGGATTATGCCAATAACTGGCAAAAGCAGTTTGGCAAAAGATTAAGAACAGGAAGAATGATCCAGCGATTTTTTGGAAACCCGATCTTATCTGATCTTCTTATTTTCGCGCTGAAACCTTTTCCTCGGCTCGTTGACAAACTAATCGCACAAACACATGGTCAGCCATTTTAAAATAGATTCTATATAAATTTCTTCCTTTAAAACATGAAACAATAGCTGGGAATGGAAGATTTTTTAAAAAAGGCCAATAGTAAACTTTCAAAAAGTTTTGAAAATTCGGAAAATATATTTACTTTAGCCTCATGAAATTAACAGAAGCAAAACAGCAATTTATCAGCAGTTGGGGCGCCTTTGGGACCCATTGGGGTATAAACCGCACTATGGCTCAAATACATGCTCTTTTATTAGTAAGCGCAGACCCTATGACACAGGATGATATTATGGAAGAATTGAACATCAGCCGCGGCAACACCAATATGAATATTCGGGAATTGATCAATTGGGGATTAGTGGAAAGAGTGATTCTGTCTGGAGAACGCAAAGAATTTTTTATTGCAGAAAAAGATATCTGGAAAGTGGTAAGGCAGATCGTAAAAGAAAGAAAAAAAAGGGAGCTAGATCCCATGCTAAAGCTGCTTGACCAATTAGAAGAAGTTGAGGGTGATAAAAGAGATAAAAATATAAAAACATTTGTTGATGCAGTAAGCAGTATTAAGCGTTTGGGCAAGCAAGCGGATAAAACGCTGGATATGATGATAAAAGCAGATGAGAATTGGTTTGTAGGAAGTCTTATGAAGTTCTTTAAATAAACCTCTCATGAAAAAGTATGTTACAGCCAACTGGCTTAATTTCTTCATTGCAATTGTATGGATATCGAATGGTCTTTTCTGCAAAGTGCTGAACCTTGTGCCAAGACACCAGGAAATTGTTGCAAGAATTTTAGATATTGACCACGCACGGCTTTGGACATTATTGATTGGATTTGCCGAAGTTGGCATGGCAGTTTGGATTTTACTCAGCATCCAAACAAGATTAAATGCAATAGCACAAATTGTCATTATTGCTATCATGAATACTCTGGAATTTTTTCTTGCCCCAGACTTGTTATTGTGGGGAAAGGCAAATGCCATTTTTGCTTTTATGTTTATGGCTTTAATTTATTACAACGAGTATTACCTCAATAAAAAATTGACACGACAAACAGCATGTTTTCCTTTTTAAAAAATCATCCTTTTGCTGTTGAAGCATTTTTTGAAAGTTCACTTATTCTCACCTTCGCAATTACGAAGGAACAAATTCAACATCTAATTCCAGAATGTTTGGAATTAGACATCTTCAAAGACAAATGGGCTTTCATCGCAGTTGCAATGGTTCAGACAAGAACCCTGCGACCAAAGGGCCTTCCAAAAATATTAGGCAATGACTTTTTCTTAATAGGTTATCGTGTGTTTGTGCGGTTCACCAATCAAGCAAGCAAAAGTTTGAGGGGGCTGTATATCCTCAAATCAGAAACCAACAAAAAGAAAATGGAATTCTTTGGAAACATTTTTACTCACTACAATTATACAACAACGGACATCCATCAAAATGAACAAAACGGAATAACTGAAATCTATTCAGACAAATCAGGTTTCAAAATAAGAATGGAGAACTCAAACAACGAAAATATTTCTTTGCCTGCTGGTTCGCCATTTGCCGACTGGAAAGAGGCAAGAAGGTTTGTGGGTCCCTTGCCATTTACTTTTACTTACAACCCCGCCGAGAAAAAAATTTTAATCATTGAAGGAGTCAGAGAAAATTGGAAACCTATGCCTGTTAAAGTCATTGACTGTAATTTTTCTTTCATCGATAATTTGAAATTGAATAATGTTAAGTTGGCAAATGCGTTTATCATCCGTAACATTCCTTACTATTGGAAAAAAGGGAAAATTGAGCAATGGAACTAAAAAGAAGAAAATTTCAAGGTGTTTTAAATATCTTAAGTTTTAACCGCCACTTTTATGTATTAGGTCTTGCGGTTTTAGCGATATTGATTGCCAGCGATTTGCTTATTGAATGGCCGGATATTCTTTTTTCGCTGATCATAATAGCTTTTTTGTATGGCTTAATAATGCCTTTAGTTGTATCGGCTTATGTGTATGATTTTTCCGGCTATTACAAATTCCATTGGTTGAAAAATCTCATCAGCAATAACGAAAGAGTAAAATTAATCGTTAACATTAATGCTGGCTTTGATGAAACGAGCTTTATTATTAAAAACATGTTTCCGCAATCCGATTTAAGAGTATTTGATTTTTACAATGCTAAACAGCACACCGAGCCTGCTATAAAAAGAGCTCGCAAAGTAAGCTTGATATATCCCAATACGCAGCAAATAGCATCAAATTCAATACCTGTGAAAGATAACACTGTAGATATTATCTTTCTTCTGTCAGCAGTGCACGAAATAAGGTTACATGAAGAGAAAATTCAGTTTTTAAAGGAATGCTATCGCCTATGTAAACCAGATGGAAAAGTAATTATGGTAGAACACTTGCGAGACTTTCCGAATTTTCTGGCTTTCTCAGTAGGCTTCACTCATTTTTTCTCACGTTCCGTTTGGAAAAATGCTTTTGAACACGCAGGCTTTTCTTCTTTTCAGGAAACCAAGTTTACACCATTTATGTCTGTTTTCAACTGTAGTCCTTAATTCTCTTTTGTAAATTGACTCTTCTTATAAAATGGAACTTCATCTCAAAATCATCGGCGCCTTATTGATTATATTAGCCTTGCTTCATTTTTTCTTTCCAAAATATTTTAATTGGAAGCAAGAGTTAAGCTCATTGAGCATTATGAATAGGCAAATGATGTATGTTCATTCGTTGTTTATTGCATTTGTGGTTTTTCTTATGGGAATTCTTTGCCTGACATCATCGCACGAACTTTTGAGCACAACTTTGGGCAAGCAAATTTCTTTAGGTCTTGGAATATTTTGGGCAGTAAGGTTGTATGTTCAATTTTTTGGATATTCTTCAAAAATTTGGAAAGGCAAATTATTTGAGACTACTGTTCACGTTCTGTTTTCATTATTTTGGACATACCTTAGTGCAGTATTTATTTTGATGTATTTAGTATGACACAGAATGAAAAGAAAAAAACATTGGTGTTGGGAGCATCAGAAAATCCTTCGCGATACAGCAATCTCGCATTAAAAAGGTTGCAATCTCATCAGCATCCTGTCGTTGCCATTGGGAAAAAGAAAGGCGTTGTAGGAAATGCATCCATTGAAACAGAAAAAATAGAATGGAAGGATGTGGATACAGTTACACTTTATCTTAATCCCATTCGTCAAAAACAGTATTATGATTACATCATCTCACTAAAACCGAAACGCATCATCTTTAATCCGGGTGCAGAAAATGAAGAGTTGGCTGAAATAGCTGCAAAAAACGGTATTAAGCCTGTTGAGGCTTGCACATTGGTTTTACTTGCTACGAATCAATATTAATCGTCGATGTAGAAAAAAAACTTAGGGTTAACGGAAATCTACGAAAACAGCTCTAAGTGGAAGCACTTGATTTTTTATATTTCTAAATCAAACACTTGCAAACAGAAAACTTATTTACAAAATTTGTTTATCCGTCTCCCGTTGAAAATTGCAGTTGAATAAGTTCAGCTGCAGAAGTAAATATCCTATTTAGTTTAAAACGATATCTAAATGAGAAACCTAAGTATTGCCTTACTCGGAGTATGCTGTATTTTATCTTGCATGTGCTCATCAGCACAAATCAAACATGTTCCCATCAATGAACCGGATTACAATAAACCAAAACTATTTGCTGATCTTCCTGATCGTTTAGAGTTTAACCCCAATAATTTTTCTAATCTTTTAAGTTTACAAGTTGGCCAATCTGTAAATATTCCTATAAGCTCTGATTTCAGCTTTTCAGGAAAAATAGTTTCAAAATCCGATGACCCCAAGTCCTTAAGTGTAGTGGTTAGATTAACCAACCGAGGAGGTGCAAGATTTGTATTTACAAAAGTGACAAATGATGATAATACTGTAAAATATATCGGTCGAATTATTAGCCTGCAGCATGGAGATAGCTATGAAATCGTTTCAGAAAACAATCAATATTATTTTAAAAAGAGAGGATTGTATGATATTATAGCAGAATAACTAGTGAATCGCATTGCCCGTTTTTAAATCCAAAACCTATGTTCACTTATCCAAAACCTGTTTAAATCCGCTTCGTATGAAAAACCTGCTGCAAACATCCTACCTTTTTTTAGTGCTGTGCGCAAGCACCATCACAGTTCGCTCACAAGTACCTTTATTGAACAGTTACCCATCTGCGGCTCCAGTTATCTATCTTGATTTTGATGGTCAAACCGTTTCAGGTACTAGCTGGAATGTAAGTGGTCCCATTTTTTGTGGACCTTCAGGGCTTAGCTCTGCGCAAATAACAGAAGTCTTTAATCGTGTAGCTGAAGATTATCGCCCTTTTACTGTTAATATTACCACCGACTCAACAAAATATTGGGCCGCCCCGGCCAGTAAAAGAATGAGAGTTATCATAACAGTAACATCAAGCTGGTATGGCTCCGCCGGTGGCGTTGCTTTTGTAAATTCATTTACATGGAGCGATAACACGCCTTGTTTTATTTTCTCAGCATTATTGAGTTATAATACAAAAAATATTTCCGAAGCAACTTCACATGAAGCTGGTCATACTCTTGGATTGCGTCATCAAAGTTCTTATGATGCGAATTGTGTAAAAACTTCAGAATACAACTCGGGTCAAGGTACAGGAGAAACAAGTTGGGCTCCAATAATGGGTGTAGGTTATTCTCGCAACCTTACTACTTGGTATAATGGGCCCAACAGTATAAGCTGTACAACCATGCAAAAGGATCTTGATATAATTACTAGTGCTGCGAACGGAATTACCTATCGTAGTGATGATTATACTAGCTCCTTTAGTACAGCTCCTACAGAAAGCTTTACCAACAATATATTTACCTCAAACGGCATTATAGAAAAAAATACTGACCAAGATCTTTTTAAATTTGCAATCCCATCGTTGAAACTCTTCCAATTAAGTGCCGTTCCTTTCAACGTAGGATCGGGCAATGCGGGATCAAATCTTGATATAAAAGTTACTCTATATAATAGTTCTCAAACAGTCTTGAATACTTATCATTCTAGCTCCTCATTAAGTTTGCTGATTGATACAACTCTGAATACCGGCACCTATTATTTTAAAATTGAAGGATCGGGAAGTACATACGCACCTAATTATGCTATTCTCGGATCTTATTCCGTGCAAGGGGAATTACTTGAATTTGCTCCTCTGGCGGTACATAAACTAGAGCTAAAAGGAAATTTTAATCAGGATAAAAATATTCTTAATTGGTCAATCAATTCCGATAAGAGTATGACAGAGCAAACTCTTGAAGTATCAACAGACGGGAAAAATTTTTCGACACTAACGAAACCAGGAAATGCTGACCGTTCTTATAGCTACAGGCCCGACAATACGAGTGGTGCAATATATCGGTTATATGCAGAGTTTGAAGACGGTAGCCATTATTACTCAAACATTGTTGCCATTAAACAGCCCACCAATACTTACAAACCAAAACTTGTAAATAGTTTGGTAACAAACGACATAATTACAGTGACAAGTCCGGCTGTTTTTGATTATTCCTTGTTTGATCTGAGTGGCAAGGTGCTGAATAAAGGAAAGCTGGAAAATGGCATGAATACCATTAATGCTAATGGAATGATCAGTGGCATGTACCTGATCCGCTTTACTGACGGAAATCAGCAATGGACTGAAAAATTAGTTAAACAATAGCTTTTTCGCCCCGCTCGGCGGGACAATAATCCGTGCCCTATTTGTTGGTTAGAGGTTTTTCTATAACTTAGAAAAACCTCTTTTTATATGAGATGGAGAAAATTTAATGGCGACCCAATTGAATTACCTATTTACCAGGCCGTTGAAAACGCTATCAAACGCGAAACCGAAAAAGGTTTCAGATTAAAAGTCTGCATTGGTACCGATTCACAGGTAAAAGGTCAGGACACTGAATTTGCTACCGTAATTGTTTTTTTGCGTGAAGGGCATGGCGGTTTTATGTTTATTCATAATGAAAAGACCCGCCAGAAATTCACTATCAAAGAAAGAATGTTACTGGAAGTAGCGAAGAGCATTGAAATTGCTTACGAGCTATGCAACCTTTTCACCGTTTACAATGTAGAAATGGAAGTGCATGCTGATATTAACACGAATCCGCACTTCAAGAGCAACGACGCTTTAAAAGAAGCAATGGGTTACATATTGGGGATGGGTTTTGCTTTCAAAGCCAAGCCCGAGGCCTTTGCCAGCAGCAGTTGTGCTAATAAGATTGTAAACTGATTTTGTAAACTTGGGCTGTTACTCTGCATCAGGTTTTTGATGCAGATGATAAACCGTCTTCTTTATTTCTTTCTCTGCTTTAATATTATACAAGAAATGGTATAGGCAATGAATATTTTCCCAGCAAAGTATTTGAATCAACTAATCAACCGAAGCTGATTTAGTTATCGTTTTTAAATTTGCTTTTGCTTCAAACTTTGGAATCAGTGAATTTTTGATAGAAGTGTTTGCACCGTTATAAAGCTGTTCCATCTTTTTAGTTTCATTCTGAGCGAAGGAGAAGGTGACCACTACCATTACAAACAATATGATAACGATATTTTTTTCGGTTAGGAGAGATTTCATAACTAAGGAGTATAATTGCCTGCAATATAGCTTATAAATTTTAAATGTTGCAATACCACGAACGGGTATTAATGTGTTTTTAATTTTTCAATATACTCTAGTATCTCCCTTCTTCCTGCCTTTGTAATGGCCGAGCTTATAAAAAAAATTGGCGGTTGTTCCCATGATTGTTGCAAAGATTGCATGAATAGATTTACATTCCTCACTGTTGCCTGTGGTTTATTTTTATCAGCCTTAGTAAATACGATTGCAAAGGGGCTTTGCCACTTTCCTAGTTTATTGATGAAGTCGAGATCGATTTTTTGAGGTTCATGTCTGCTATCGATCAGCACAAAGACGGTTACAAGATTTTTTCTCTTTCGAATATAACCTTCAATCATTTGCTCCCATCGCCTGCGATCGCGTTGCGATACCTTGGCAAAACCATATCCGGGCAGGTCAACAAGATACCATAATGTTTCTTTTTTATTTTTCACAACGGAAGGGGATTCGGACATTTTAATTTCGAAATGATTTATTAATTGTGTTTTACCCGGTGTAGCAGAAGTTTTTGCAAGTTTGCTGTTATTGCAAAGCATATTGATCAATGAAGATTTTCCTACGTTGCTGCGGCCAATAAAAGCAATTTCCGGTCTGTCGGGCTTTGGACATTCATTAACCGACGGGCTGCTGATCAAATATTTTGATTCAATGATTTCCATGCTAATTGCAGATTATTTAAATGTGACAATTTACAAAGATGACTTTTAAACTCTTAACTCTTTTATAGATTAAAGCTTTAATCCTGGCTGCTTACCTTCGCAACTATGGCAGATAGTTTACCTCACGATAGTATTACCCCTTTCGCTGATTCAACAAAAACAAAGAAGGAACAAATTGCCCAGATGTTTAATAACATTGCCGGATGTTATGATCGCTTGAATCGTGTATTATCTGCAGGCGCTGACATAAACTGGCGAAAAAAGGCCATTAGTCAGTTAAAAAAGGATAGTCCAAAACTAATTTTAGATGTGGCAACGGGTACTGCTGATATGGCAATCATTGCTTATCATCTCTTGAAACCACAAAAGATAATTGGTATTGATATTTCGGAGCAAATGCTAGAACTAGGAAGAAAAAAAGTTGAAAAAGAAGGACTTACAGGAGTTATCCAATTACAAACAGACGATAGCGAGACAATAAATTTTGCCGATAATTCGTTTGATGCGGTAATGGTGGCATTTGGGGTAAGAAATTTCGAGAATCTTGAGAAAGGTTTAAAGGAGATGCTTCGTGTATTAAAGTCGGGCGGCAAGTTAGTAGTATTAGAGTTTTCACGACCTCGCATAAAAATTTTCCGCAGCCTGTATAATTTGTACATGAGTATTGTGGCTCCGGAAGTAGCCCGATGGTTTTCCCAAAACAAGAAAGCCTATAAATATTTAAACCAATCGGCCAAATTGTTTCCAGACCGCCAGGAGTTTGTTGATATTTTAAACAATGCAGGTTATTCCGATACCTCATTTAAATCATTAAGCGCAGGAATATGTTGCATATATCTTGGAAAAAAGCCGGTAAGTTAAACATATTTGTTTTGGTGATTATTTTTTCTTTGATCACTTCGAATTTATTTTCTCAAGAAAGAGAGCTTTATCAAACCGAACACGACGCCAAACCCTATTATTTTGGTATTACGCTGGGTTTTAATATTGCGAGCTTTCATACAGAGCAACATCCCCGTTTTCTGCAATATGATAGTGTGTATGTTGCCAAGCCCTTGAATTCGGGAGGATTTCAATTAGGTTTGCTAGCAACTGCCAGATTGACCAACCGCTTTGAGGTTCGCTTCAACCCGCAATTATTATTTACCGAACGTAATTTGTTTTACAAGCTCAAATACGTTGATCCTTTTGAAGAAACCGATTCCGTAACAAAAAAAGTAGAATCTGTTATCACCACTTTTCCTTTGCAAATAAAATTTTTCTCGGATCGCATTGGCAATTTTCGTGTGTATATGCTTGGCGGCGTGAAAGCGGATATCGACCTTGCCAGCAATGCACGGGCTAAGCGAGCGGAGGAACTTGTAAAGATCCAGAAATACGATTATGGATTCGAAGCGGGTATCGGTTTTAATTTCTATTTTCCTAGCTTTATTTTATCTCCTGAGATCAAGATCAGCAACGGTCTGAAAAATATTCACAGCCGGGATGAAAATCTAAAATACTCCAATGTCTTGGATCGAATCACTTCAAGAATGATTGTTTTCTGTATTCATTTAGAAGGATAATTGGCCCCCAACCTTGCTGCTTACTCACTTATACTTTCTGCCATCAGCCTGTTATTTTAATTTTGTTGCCTTATTAATCATTTTTTGCCCTAACCTGGGAAGAAAACGGTTTATAACAAAAAGGGCTTTAATAATCCCTATTTTGATGATTGGCTTGTCATTTTGAATTCCCTTGATAATCGCTTTTGCAGCCGACCCTGCAGTCATCTTATTTTTTTCATTAAGAGAAACTGATAAAGCGGTATCTACAACTGGTGGTATGGCTTCAAAAATTTTTACTGTCGTTCCTTTCATTACTTGTTGCAACCATTTTGTATAGGAATGAAGTGCCGCTTTTGAAGCACTGTAAGTTGGCAGGGAGTAAGAAGGTGCTAAGGCAAGAGGAGAAGTTATATGCACAATGGCAGCATCTTTTTGATTGAGGAGCAATGGAAGAAATATTTCGTTCAGCCTTAAAGCGCTAAGATAATTGGTATCAATCTCTATAGAAGCTTTTTGATAAAGTTTTGGATCACTGGCATTGTATCCAAAACCTACACCTGCATTATTAATCAAAACAGCAAGTGAAGGAAAATTTTTTGTAATTTTTTCCAGTAGTTTAACAACATCACTCTCTTTTGTAACATCACAAACAACGTATTCCCCATTTTGAATTTCTTGAACAGCCTTTTTCAATTTTTCCTCATTCCGTCCGCAGATAATTATTTTATTGTCTTGTTGTGAAAGTTGTTTTGCTAATTCAAAGCCAATACCTGAGCCACCTCCGGTGATAAGGATTGTTTTATTTTTCAGTTTCATAATTTTCTTTTTTGATTACCAAATATTTTATCCACTAATTTTTACATTGAGGGACAGATATTAAAATAAATGGTGGCAAATGAACTAGGATGGCTGTTGTGCTTTCCTTTCAGCCATTCTTTTCCTGATGGCTTCTAATCGATTTTTTACTGCTACTTCACGGCCTTCGAAACTTGTAAGAAGTGTAACTGTTGTTTTCATTCTTGGCCAGATTGGCATGCTTTCTAAAATTTCATCAATCTCCTGCACAGTCTCTGCTTCTATGATTAATGCAAAACCAATTTGGCCGGCAATCGGCCCTCCTCCAATAATTTTCCTTTCTTTTTTTAATTTATTTGCATAGGCCAGCGTGGGAAGTACATATACCTCAATAAAAGCAATTCCTTCCTCGGGGGTTTTTGTAAATGCCGCCTGTGTCATTTCTACTAAATATTCCATATACTCTAGCTTTTTAATTGTTATTCTTTATTTCAACTTTTGGTGGAAGAAGCTTGTAGATTACTGGCGTTACAATTCTTGATAATAAAGTAGAGGAAATTAATCCGCCAATAAGCACCAGAGCCAATGGTGATATTAATGGATTGCTGCTCAAGGCAATGGGCATTAAGCCTCCGATAGCCGTTAAGCTAGTGAGAACAATGGGTAAAAACCGAAGTTCACCTGCTTCTTTTATTGCTTCACTTAAACTTTTTCCTTGCTCCCGTAATTGGTTGGTAAAATCAACAAGCAGTATAGAATTCTTTACTTCTATTCCCGCTAATCCAATAAAACCAATAATAGCAACAAACGACATTGGATTACCCGTCAGCCACAACATCAGCACCCCTCCGATTATCCCCAATGGAATTACTGACAATACAATTAAGGTACTTTTGAAAGTTTTAAATTCAAGAATTAACACCATGATAAATAAAAACACAGTAGCAATAACAACTGTCATAAAACCTCCGCCAAATGCATCTTTTTCACTTTCAGCTTCGCCAGCTAATTGCAACATATATCCAGCCGGGAGTTGTAGTTGTGCAGTTTTTTTCAAAAATTCTTTTGTCACTTGCTCTGTCAGCACTCCTTTGTCAGTAAAAGCTGTTACTACTACAAATCTTTTTTTATCGAGGTGCTTAATCGTGCTGGGTGATGATTCAAATTCCAATTGAGCCACCTGGTTTAAAGGGACCGGAGTTCCAATTGCGTTATTGACAAAAATGTTATTAAAACTATTAAGAGTGCTAAACTTTTCCTTTGGCGCATCTAACATAATATCATAATCATCTCCTTCTTCATCAGTATATTTCCCTACATTCAATCCGGCAATAGACAAGCGAACTGTTTTATCGATATCGGCAGTTTGAATTCCAAGTGTTCTTGATTTTTCTGTATTAATGTTGAGCTTGATATCAGACTTTAGGACATCTACGTCGTTCTTTACATAAATAGCGCCGGGTGTAGTTTTTAATAATTGTTCAGCCCTGGCTGCCAATGTTCGCAACATATCTAAATTATCACCTGAAATACGAATAGCCACAGGAGCTTCAATAGGTGGTCCCTGCTCAAAATCTTTTACTTCAATTTTTGCCCCCGGAACCAATATAAATTTTTCACGCAGTTGTTCAATTAATTTTTTCTTTTCGGGGGGGTTAACATTCTCCCGTAATTGAATAAAGAACTGTGCAAAATCAGCCTTCTCATTTTCCGGAATTACGTTGTAATAAATTCTTGGATTACCCTTGCCAATATTCGTTGTATAATATTTTATTTTTTTCTCTTTCTTTAATTCACTCTCAACATACTGCGCCATTTTATCAGTAGTTTCCAGATTGCTTTGTAAAGGCATATTGACGTTGATTAAAAACTGAGGCTTTTCGGAAGCAGGAAATAATCTGAATCCTATCACCTTAAACAAGCCGAGGGAAGTAACAAACAAAGCAACGGCAACTGTTAATGTGGTTACAGGATGTTTTAATGAATAGTTAAGTACTCTTGTATAGCTACTATGGATAATTTTTTTTAACCCACGTAAAAAGATATTTCCTTCAGCACTATGATTTGTTTTTAAACCCTTGCTTGCGAGAAAAGGAACAATCGTTAACGATACCAGCATAGAAGCAAATACGGAAGTAATAACAGCAATAGGTAGTCCTCTTATAAATTCTCCAGGCGCATCAGGCATAAAAGCCAAAGGCATAAAGGCTATCATTAGCGTGGCTGTACATCCCAGCACGGCCAACCCAATTTGTTTGGTAGCCTCAATCACAGCAAAAGTTTTGGAGTGACCTTCACGCAGCCACCGCTCGATATTTTCAACTACAACAATACTATCATCAACCAACAAACCCAATGACACTACCAATCCTACAATACTTAATTGGTTTAATGAATAACCAAGAAAATTTAAAGCAACGATACCTAATCCCAATGATAATGGTATTGCCATCATTACAATTAATGACGACCTCCATCCAAGAGGAATCAACGTGATCAGTACGAGGCCAATGGCAATCAAAAAATCAACCCCTAATCCTCCCAAGCGATGGCTCACATTATCAGCCTGGTCAAAATGGCGAACAAGTTCAATATTCGCAGGTAATTCTTTTTGGAATGCTGCAATAACAGGCAAATATTCTTTTTGTGTTTTCGCAATATTTTCCCCTGGCTTTTGCGCCGCGGTAATTAATACACATCGATGCCCATTTAAACGGGTAATATGTTTTTCTTCTTCATTATTAAATCCCACTTCTGCTACATCCTTTAGATATACAATGTTTCCATTAGCATTATATACTATCGTATTCTGAATCTCATCAAGACTTTTGTACTTACCGCTGGTCTTTACATTAAAAGTTTTTGTTCCAGCATGAACATTACCTGCAGGTATATTAGCCGCCTCGCTTTGAATGCTGCCAATTACATAATTAACAGGAATGTGTTGTTGTGCGATCTTATCCAGCTTGAGATCAATACGGACGATTTGCTCAGGCACTCCCCAATATTCGACCTTCTTTAAACTTTTTACTTTCTCAAGGTCTTCCTTTAATTCTTCCGCATAAAATTTCATCCGCTCGTTCGAAGCATTTTCAGAGATCAGCGCTATCTGTATCACATTTACATCCGATGGGGCTACTTTTCTTACTTCAATGCTGTAAATATCCTGCGGCAATTCAGAGCGAATAGCATTTACTTCCCTTACCAGTTCCTGATATTTTTCTTCTACCTTGCTTTCATATTTATATTCAACATTAATGACGGCAACGCCATCGTCAATCCTGCTGGTAATTTTTTTAAGATTTTCTAGCTCGCTTACTCTTTTTTCAATTGGTTTTACAACCAACTCTTCCATATCCTTGGGACTGGTACCAGGATATAGAACAACAATAGGAAATTGAGGAGCATGAATTTCCGGATCTTCCGACCGCGACATGGTAAATAAGGTAACAACACTTACTACCACAATCATCAGAAACACAACCAATGTAAACTGGTAATTTTTTACAAAAAAAGATGTGATACGCATAATAATTTGAATTGTAGCAGAATTATTGAATTGGTATTATGATAGAATTATCGTTGAGGTAAGGACTGCCAGAGGTGACTACAAATGCATGTCCCTGTAACCCATCTTCTATATAAACTACATCATTGCTAATGCTGGTAATTGTAACAGCACATTTCTTTACCGTCTTTTTATTATCGCTGATAAAAACAAACCCCTTTTTACCATTTGCTTCCAGCAGCGCTTCGTACGGAATACTAAATCCAACAGATGAACGTGAAGGTTTGAGTGAGGCCGTTCCAAACATGCCAATTGCCGGTTGTTGTTTACCAAAATCAACCTGCACTTCTACCTGAAAAGATCCACTGGCTGCATCGGCTGAAATGGATTTTTTACTGACTATTCCATTAAATAGTTGCCCTGGAAATGCATCAACAGTAACTGCAGCTTTATTTCCGACTGCGATAGCGGCCCACTCCTTATCTGATAACCCAATCTTTAAAATCCATTTACTCGAGGCCGATATTGCATTTACAAATAAAACAGGAGAACCTGAATTTGCAAGTTCGCCCTCATTACCGACTTTTTTAGTCACAAAGCCATCTGCAGGAGCATATATTTTGGAATATTGTTGATTGAAGGCCGCTTGTTGTAAACTTTGTCTGGCAAGATCAACACCTGTCTTTGCATTCTGCAATTGTTCCAGCGTTGCTACACTATCCTTATACAAATTATTAGCACGTTGATAATCTCTTTGTGCTTTTTCCACAGCAAGCTGCACTTGCTGTACCTGAGCGGCTATTTCAGCAGATTTTAATGTAGCGAGTAACTGCCCCTTCCTTATCCTATCTCCTTCTTTAACAAAAATCTTTTCAATGATGCCGCTGATTTTGAAAGATAACCTTGCTTCATTTTCTGTGGATAATAATCCTGAAGCATTAATCGTGTTAGAGCCAGTGTCCTGATTAATAGGCAAGAGCTTCACAGGAATTGTGTCAGGGTTGATTTTTGATTTTTTTTCAGAAGCCTTTCCATTGCATGCCTGCAATACAATGATGCCAATGATTGGAATTAATAATATTCGCATAAGAAGAGTTTTTATTTGAATGAATAAGATGCTGTTTGTCGTTCGTAGTCAGCAAGGGCAGCTAGCGTTTTATATTTGCTGATATTTACCTGCAGCTCAGCGTTTGTTATTTGATTGCGCGCATCTAGGAATTCAATAAAGCTATTAACGCCTTCTTTATATCCTTTATCAATTAGCTTAAAATATTTTTGAGAGGATTCTTGTTGTTTGATGGCCGCTTGGTAATTGCTGTATGCATTGGCAGCATTGTTTTTACTTATGGATGCTGCTAACTCTAATTGTTGCCTAGTATTACTGGTTACTAATTCTATCGTCAGTGCATCGAGTTTTGTTTGTTGTATTTTATAAAGATTTCGTTTACCCGTAAAAATGGGAACTTGTAGCTGTACGCCTGCCAAATAAAAAAGAGACTTATCATTTACTTTGAAATCATACCCCTGACTGGCCAGATCAAGAAATGCATTTAATCGTGGCGTGCGAAAGGACTGATCCATTTTGAGAACATTTGCATTAATATCTCGAGAAATATTAAGGCTTTTTATCTCTTCCCTTGCCAGCACATTATTATTTTTTTCGATTGGTATGGGAAATACATTTTTGTCAAAAGAAATTTCGGCAGCGATAATAGAATCGGTAAAAGATTTGTTCAACAAAAAATTAAAATAGGCCTGAGCATTTTTATGATCGTTTACAGCGTTCTGCAGTTGGCTCTCCACCTGCTTTACCTCACTCTCTGCTCTTGAAACATAGGCTGGCAATCCTTTACCATTTGCCAATAACGATTGATTTATTCGTAGATTTTCATTCACTACCTGCAAAGCGTTTTGGTAAATTCGGATACCTTCTCCTGCCATGAGGTAATTATAGTAGGCTACTTTAACCTCTTTTATCAACTCTCTTTTATAAATGTCAACCTCGTTTTGCTGAAGTAAGATCTGCTGTTCCTTAATATCACGGTTAATCTTTATGTCGGGATTAATGATCGGCATGGTTGTTTTAATCCGTGCATCATAAAAATTATTTGGCAAGAGTTGCTCTGACCTATTGCTGATTGTTGGAAACCCATTGGTTGCCGTTAACTGGTTCAGTGTTTTATAAACAGGGTTTAATAAATCACCAACAGGTAAATCAATTGAACGACCTCCTTTTGCAAGAGTATATTGTGTTTCGAACCAGGTAGTAGGAAGAAATAAGCTTCTTGCTTGTTTTAACGCAATCAAACTTTTATCAAGTGTTACTTTTTTTTCTTTGAGAACAAGATTATTGTTCAGGGCCTCATCCACATACTGCTTCGGAATATCTTGAGCATTTACTGATAAATGGGCAATCAATGAAGCAATTGACATTAGTTTAAAAGAAAAGTATTTCATAAAACAGAGTTTATAATCATTGTTTAAATATTAAACAGTGTTCATTCAATAGGTAAAAAAATTTATAGCTTCTCCAACATGGCTACAAATGAATGGTAGCCATTTTTCATTAATTCCATAGGCTCAATTTCAGGATATGCTTTGCACCGATCCCGGCAATATAAGGCGCACATACCATGCATGGTTGACCAAATGGTAAATGATAAAAACTCGACGTTCTGATTTTTAAAATGCCCCTTCTGCTGGCATTGTCTTAATACATTTTTAAGATAATCAAGCGTTCGATGTCCCATTTGCCATTCTTCTTTTTCCTGCTCGTGCTTTATGGGTGCTTGAATAATAAACATAAGATCATAAAAGTCCTTATTGTTCTTTGCAAACTCAAGATAGACAAGACCCATAGCCTTTAACCGCTCAAAGGGATCTGTGACATGTTCAAGAGGCTGCATTTTTTCCAGCATCTTTCGAAAACCTTCTTCATGTAAAGCATGAAAAATTTCGTCCTTGTCCTTAAAATAGAGATAGATTGTTCCGGGACTGTATTCAATCTCCTCAGCAATATTGCGGATACTGGCCAGATAATATCCTTTTTCTAGAAAAATTTTTCTCGCCGCATCCAGTATCAGGCTGCGCATCTCTTCTTTTTCTCTTTCCTTTCTTGCTGCTATCGTCATACAATTTTTTTAAACCTGGAACAAATCTACTGAACAGTGTTCAGTAAACAAAATATTTTTTAAAATTTTTTTTGGGAATCCGGTACTGCTATAAAGTCTTCAGATATTCAATAACCGCTTTTCGTTCAGCATCAGTCAAATAATCTCCAAACACATGCCCATAATTTCCATAACCAGGCAGTGTGGTATTATAAATATATTTATTGCCAGGGGCAGTAAGAGTTTGAAACTGCCAGCCTAGTTTTTCATAATCATAATTCATAGAATCAAAGCTTCTCGTCCAATATGTGGGACGCAGCTTACTGTTGAGCACGGCCTCAATAGTAGGTACAGAGCCATTATGAAAATACGGCGCAGTGATCCATACGCCATCTAATGGAGGAGCGATGTAACCATTGAAAGGCGTAAGCTGTGCGGGGTTATCACCTTTACTGAACCAGCTTTTATTATACCACTCAATTAAATCGGAAAACTGATAATTGGTTTTATTGAGCAACGAATCTGTACCAACTATAGCTTCAGGAATTAAAAGATTGGGATATTGACCATTGCTCCCGTATGTACCGTGACAACGACTGCAGGTATTTTCAAAAATAACTTTCCCTTCTTGTGCTAATTGCTCATTGATCGCCATGGGATATTTTGGCGGCTCAATGGTATATAAAAAAGAAAGCACATCTGGCATATGAGCATCCACATTTTTTGCATGAAGCGTATCCTTTATCGTTAATAAAGTTGATCCCATTAAAAACTTTCCAAAATCACCTCGCCCAAAACCATTATAAAACATGGCATTCTTTTTTTTCAACAGCCACCAAGCCGGTACATCTGAAGGAATGACCTGCTTCGGCAATTCAACAGATGCTTTTTCATTCCAAGAGAGAGTAACAGGGTCGCGATGGGCAACAAGCAGAGCAGTAAGCCTGTCTGCAGGATTTGCTCCTACCACATCAGTAAAAAGCTCGTCGCTGATAGCCTGTCCAACCGTTACAAATTCTTTTGCCGCCTCGTATTTTTTGGGATTCAGTTTTAAATAACCAATCAATAATTTTTCGAGAGATTTTGAATTCAGCTTTTGATCTTTTGTAAAATCGCCGGTTGAATTTCCAAGACCGATAATTAATTTTCCATCGAAAATCTGTGCATGGCATTGAAGACAATTAGGAACTACAACATTTTCTCCATTATCTGCTTTTACAACATTAAAATCATAGCGAACCTCCGCATTATAACCTTCACGATTGAGTGGATTTGTTTTTTCTTTTTTAAGAGCAAGATGGTATAAACCGAGCGGAAGGCCGCTTTTTACATAATCACCTGTAATGATATATTGATAACCCGAATCGGCATTACCTAAACGCTGCTTGTATAAGGGAATGGGAACAGGGTCGTCATTTGAAGTAATAACAACAAATGAAATACACATGATCATTACAACACTAGCAACAATTAATTTTTTCATAGATGCGATTTTTCACTCTCATGTTGTTGAAAGAACGATACCCGTGTTCACTTTATGGTGTGAGTGAGGATTATTTTCCGTAAATCTCCAGCATTTTTTTCAGATCATCCAAGGTATTAATCTCGTCCACCGTTTTATCTTTTCTCCAGCGGTTAATGCGTGGAAAACGTAAAGCTACGCCAGATTTATGACGATTTGAGGCAGCAATTCCTTCAAAAGCGATTTCAAAAACAAGCTCAGGCTTTACCGTTCTTACGGGACCAAATTTTTCGAGTGAGTTTCGCTTTACAAATGAATCAACCTGTGCAAATTCTTTATCTGTCAATCCTGAATAAGCCTTGGTAAAGCCTACTAATTTATCTCCATCTTTCACTGCAAACGTATAATCCGTATATAAATTACTTCTGCGACCATGACCTTTCTGAGCATAGATCATTACTGCATCGATCACTAAAGGATCGATTTTCCATTTCCACCAATCGCCTCGCTTTCGTCCCACCTGGTAAATAGAATCTTTTCTTTTAAGCATGATCCCTTCACTGCCCATATTTCTTGATTGCAGGCGGAGGTTTGTCAGCTCTTCCCATGTTGTAAAAGAAATGACAGGTGATAACAATAATGCCGGGTGATTGATTGCTTTTACAATTTTTTCCAGCAACGTTCTTCTTTCAACTAAAAAAGTTTCTCTTATATCATTCCCTTCATACTCTAAAAGATCATAAGCGAAAAAAGTAATCGGGGCCTCTGTTAATTGTTTTTTGGTGACATTCTTTCTGCCAATTCTTGTCTGGAGCAAAGCAAAAGGCAATGGAGTCCCTTCCAAACCTCCCCCGATAGGGGAGGCTTTAGAGATTTTGTATGGGATAATCTCCCCATCTAGCACTACGCCATTTGGTAAATGATTTTGTAGTGTATGGTACTCCGGAAATTTTTCCGTCATCAATTCTTCCCCCCTACTCCATACAAATAGTTCGCTGTTCCGTTTGATCATTTGACCACGAATGCCATCCCATTTCCATTCCGCCTGCCATTCATGCGGCTCACCAAGAGCATTTACCTCATCCTCTATAGCATAAGCCAGGTAAAATGGATAAGGTTTTGAATAATCGGTAGTCACCGCCTGTTCACTGAGTAGCTCAGCAAAGTTTGTTGTCACCGGATCCCAATTGCCGCTTATGCGATGAGCTATAATAGGGGAATCAAGGTTAATTGTTTTTGCTAAAGCATTCACCATCGAGTTCTGTGATACTCCGATACGAAAGTTTCCTGTAATTAATTTATTAAACACAAATCGTTCAGGTTGCGTCATGGCTTGCCACGATCTTAAAATAAATTCTTTTCGTATGGCCTCGTCTTTCTTTTCGATGCTGATCAAAGTTTCTAAATAATAATGTAAGGGAAATGAAGCATCAGAAGAAATGGCTTCCGGCAACAGCAGCGCAATAGTTTCTCCAAGGTCACCGACAGCATGGTAGCATTCTTCAAACAACCAATCAGGCAATTGAGCAAGTTCATTACACCATGTCCATAATTGAGTGGAATTAACCGCACGTTTTGGTCTTCTTCCGCTAAAGATCGCAATCACCCAAACCTTGTCTTTATCATTGGCCGTAGCAAAATATTGCGACAAAGCATCTAGCTTTTCATTGGTCTTTGTTGATGTGCCTAAGGTTGTTACTAAATCAGCAAATGCTCGCATGGTATAATTATTAATTACTGATTATTGATTACTTCTTCCGAACTATAATAATTAATAATGAATAATCAATAGTCTGCATTACCGCTTTCTTGTTTTTCAGCCACAACAGCACTGTTCTCCTCCTCTTCATTCCCAAATTCAGTTTTTACTTCTGCAGCAGGAATTCCAATTTCATTCAGGTAACGACTGAATACTGCCTGAAAACCGTGAGTGACAAAAACTTTTTGCGCTCCCGTTTCTTTTACTGTTTGCAGTAATCCTTTCCAATCTGCGTGATCGCTGAGAGCAAAGCCAGCATCTGCATTTTTTCTTCTCACTGTTCCTCTCACTTGCATCCAGCCACTACAAATGCCTACAGCATAGGGATAAAAACGTTTCATCCAAGGTGAGCCTTCAGCACCGGGAGGAGCAATGACAATATTTCCAAGGTATTCGTCTTTAGGGGTATCATATATTATTCGCTTTACATCAGGTAAAGAAAATCCGCTGTTAACAATAACTTGATGCGCATTCCAAATAGCTCCATGGGCATAGATCGGCAATCCTGTTTCCGGTAAACACTGCAATAATCGCTGCGCTTTTCCCAAGCTATAAGCAATGAAAATTGAGGTTTTACCTAATTCCTTATTCTTGCAAACCCAGTCTTTAATATTTTGAAAAATTTCCTGCTGAGGTTTCCAGTTGTAAATCGGCAAACCAAAAGTAGATTCGGTGATGAAGGTGTTACATTTTACTGGCTCAAATTTTCCACTTAATCCATCATCTTCTATTTTATAATCACCGCTTATCACCCACACTTCTCCATTAGCCTCAATGCGTATTTGCGAGGAACCGATCATGTGTCCGGCTGGATGCAATGAAAGCTGTACCTCGTTAATAAATATCTTTTCTTCCCATTCAGCAGTTTGATAATTATTTTCTCCCAATCGCATTTGAAGAAGTGGTTTACATTGGGTATGACATAGGTAACATTTTGATCCCCACCGTGCATGGTCGCTGTGTGCATGCGTAATGATTGCCTTGTCCACAGGTTTCCATGGATCAATATAAAAATCGCCTGCCCGACAGTAAAGTCCTTTATCTGTAAATTCAATTAGCGGCATTCCCTTTTGAATTATGAATTACGAGTTGGTAAATTTAATTTTTATTAAGGAAGCAAAGGATATGCCTTGAAATTCCAATAACTACAAACTATAAACTGTTTACTCCCTTAATGATCCCATCCTGCCATTTTAGGAAGAACAATTTTTTGTTTTCGAAATAATCGAGGTTTGTTGTTTGTTTGTTGATGACAGGTTGAATGTCTAATTCGCGAAACAAGTTAAATTCTTTGCGGCTAAGGTTAGAAGAAAGATCCTTTCCATATTGAAGCAATAGTTTTGAAAACCTCCATACGGCTTCATAACCGCGCATCACCATGTCAGTTGGCCGTGCATACATTTTTGCATTGAAATAATTCGTGATGCCCAAGCTCACTTTATCCATTCTTGAATTATAAAATGGGGTACTATATACAATTTCGAGTCCCTTAAACTGAGGAGCCGTGAAATCTTTGGCAAGGTTGTCAAATGTGGGCATGCCAATCAACGTTAGTGGATACTGTTTGCTTATTGATGCCAGTTGCTGGCTTAATCTTCTCCCAAAATTCTCATCAAGACTGCCCGCAATACAAATTGTATGGTCGTTACTATCTAATCTTGCGATTAATTGATTCACGGTAAAACTATCAGGAAGATCAACATATTTTATTTTTAGCGAACCAGCTATGGTTGTTTGACCGGTATTATCAAAGGAAGATTTGATGATATCTTCCATCTGCCCCTTTTTACGAAACATGATAATAGGGTCGAGCGGATAATTTCTCTGCACATATTTATATATGCGATCAAGATGTGTTTGAAGCGTTGAATTCAGCATTACAAAATAAGGATTGTTGGTAATGCCAGCATCATTAGGAAGATTGACATTGATAAATGGGATCATTTTTGACTTTGCTGCATTCGCAATTGTCCATGTTTCCTGTGGTGAACTATAAGCAATGATCAGTTCTACCGAATCATTCCCCGCTTTTTCCAACTGCTGAGCCAAGGGCTCTTTTCCAGAACGCGTATCATAAACAAATACTTCCAACGGTGTTCCCGTTTTAGCTAAACTGTCTAAAGCAAGCTGAGCCCCTTCGTAAAACTCAAGGCCTGGATTGATAAATTTTGGAAACTGTTTATCGTAACGATAATTATTGAAATGATCAAAAGCTGAATCAAGATATAATGGGGTAAAAATGGCGATTTTATGTTTGGCTGTTTGTGCAAACGATTGAACAATTGCTAAAAAAAGAAAGCCAAGTAAAGAAAGGTTTCGTTTTATCTTCATAATCTATTTGAATCTTTTAAAATCATGGTTCTAATTCATTCCCACTCAATCGTTGCTGGCGGCTTGCTGCTGATATCATATACCACACGGTTAATTCCTTTTACATTATTAATGATGTCGTTTGAAACATGTGCTAAAAAATCATAAGGCAAATGCGCCCAGTCGGCTGTCATGCCATCTACACTTGTTACTGCTCTTAATGCCACCGTATATTCATAAGTTCGCTCATCACCCATCACTCCCACGCTTTTCACAGGTAACAGGATGGCTCCGGCCTGCCATACCGTTGCATACAAATGATGTTCTTTCAATGCTTTCACATAAAGTTGATCAGCTTCTTGTAATAATCTCACTTTCTCTTCGGTTACCTCTCCCAAAATTCTTATAGCAAGCCCAGGTCCTGGGAAGGGATGCCGTCCGATCATCGTCTCTGGAATTCCCAATTCTTTTCCAACCTTCCTCACTTCATCCTTGAATAAAAATCGTAATGGCTCAACCAGGTCCAAATGCATTTTTTCAGGCAATCCGCCCACATTATGATGAGATTTAATGGTAACTGAAGGTCCGTGCACTGAAACGCTTTCAATCACATCCGGGTAAATCGTTCCTTGTCCTAATAACTCTATGTCTTGGATCTTTTTGGCTTCTTCCTGAAATATTTCAATGAATATTCTTCCGATTGTTTTTCTTTTGGCTTCAGGATCGATTTTTCCAGCCAGCTCATTATAAAACCGCTGTTTTGCATCAATACCTTTTACATTTAAACCAAGTACAGAATAAGTTTCTAGCACATTTTGAAATTCATCTTTGCGCAGCACACCGTTGTCAACAAAAATTCCATAAAGATGATCTCCTATAGCACGGTTGATCAAAGTAGCAGCCACTGTTGAATCCACGCCTCCGCTCAAGGCCATCACTACTTTACGATCACCAATTTTTTCTTTTAACTGAGCAACGCAATCAGTAACAAAATGCGCAGGTGTCCAATCCTGCTTGCAACCGCAAACGTTCACCAAAAAATTATGAAGGATCTTTTTGCCCTCAATAGAATGATATACCTCAGGATGAAATTGCAACCCATAAAGAGGAAATTCTGAATCTGAAACACCAGATGCAAACTGTACAGATTCTTTTTTTGCCAATTGCCCATTGCCCATTGTCATTTTTTTAAATGCGGCAATAGGAATGTTTTCAGTCGTAGCTAATAATTCAAATCCTTTTGGCAACTCTAAAATGGTATCAGCATGGCTCATCCATACTTGCGATTTCTCCATTATATCGCGCAGGAGCACATCATTTTTTTCCTTGTGCAGCAACGCCCTTCCATATTCCCGCTTATTGCTTTTTTCCACCTTGCCACCAAAACGTTTTGCTGTAAGCTGAGCACCGTAACAAACTCCAAGCACAGGTACTTGCTTTATGAATGCCTGCACATTCACACCAGGCGCCTTTTCATCATTCACAGAAAAAGGTGATCCTGAAAGAATAATACCTTTCAAACCTGGCCCAAACTCAAAAGTTTTATGATAAGGAATGATCTCGCAATAAACGTTGGCCTCTCTTACGGCGCGGGCGATCAACTGGGTATATTGTGAACCAAAATCAAGGATCAGGATTTTTTCCGTCATGGTGGCGAAGGTAAAAAAACAGTTCGAAGATTAAGGTTTGAGTTTTGAAAGTTATTATAATACCAGCAGCAATCCCTTGATTAAGCCTCGTTGCGACGCAAACCCTGTCTGCCGACAGGCAGGCGTTCATCGTTTTTATCGCTATTCAGCAATTTTATTTCACCACATAGAAACATAGTCATATCAGGAGCCCATAGATTCTCTCTGAATTCTATGTTCTATGCGGCTATGTGGTTTATATTTGGGTGGCATGAAATATTATATCATAGCGGGAGAGGCCTCTGGTGATTTGCATGGAAGCAATCTTATAAAAGAACTAAAAAAACTTGATCAATCAGCTAACATTCGTTGCTGGGGTGGCGATCTGATGCAGCAAGCCGGTGGAGAATTGGTTAAGCACTACCGCGATCTGGCCTTCATGGGCTTTGCAGAAGTGATAAAAAATCTTGCCATTATCCTTCGCAATTTAAAATTCTGCAAACAAGATATTTTGCAATTCAAACCCGATGCGATCATTCTTATTGATTATCCCGGTTTCAATCTTCGCATTGCAAAATGGGCAAAGCAGCAAGGTTTCAAAGTTATTTATTACATCTCACCACAAGTATGGGCATGGAAAGAGAACAGGGTGAAGCAAATGAAAGAAACGATTGATAAAATGATCATCATCATTCCTTTTGAAAAAGATTATTTCAAAAACAAATGGAATTGGGATGTTGAATATGTAGGACATCCTTTAGGAGAAGTGATCGAAAGGCACAAGGAACAAGGAACAAGCGCCAAGATTTTTGACAAACCAATAATTGCTTTATTACCTGGTAGCCGAAAACAGGAAATAGCAAAAAAGCTTCCTGTCATGCTGGAAGTCAGTAAATTTTTCCCCGATCATGAGTTTGTTGTTGCAGAAGCTCCTTCTGTTGAGGATGGGTTTTATCAGAATTTCACTAAGAACTATTCAAATGTCAGTGCTGTCAAAAATCAAACCTATAATTTATTAACGCAGGCAAAAGCCGCCCTTGTAACTTCAGGCACAGCTACATTGGAAACAGCTTTGTTCGGCGTGCCGGAGGTGGTTTGTTATAAAGGCTCGCCCATATCTTATCAAATTGCTAAAAGAGTAATTAAAGTAAAATATATTTCCCTCGTTAACTTGATCATGGATAAACTGGTTGTGAAGGAATTAATTCAAAATGAGCTGACGGTTGAAAACTTGAAACACGAATTACACGAATTACTCACGAATGAAAAACGAATAGAAGAGATCAAAAAAGATTATGCTGAACTCAAAAGAATTTTAAGCGAAGGTGGCAATGCATCTGCAAATGCTGCAAAGTCAATCGTAAATTTTTTAGTTCAGTAGTTTAATGTTGAAGATACATACTCAACGTGCAGTTATTCTAAAAATTATCTTTAAAGATCAGAATAACATTTCCCCCGGCGGTCGGATGCCCTGTAAGCGAATGTAAATAGTACATTGTCCCCGCTCATGTGTTTGGTGTTCAAAAGCTTTCATAATCCAACCTCTGCGGGTCACATTGAAATTTCCCCTTTTTACTACTTCATCCATTTTGGATGGATCCATATTTTTTATCCCATCAATGGAAAAATCATAACTCTGCATCACAAGATATATCACCGAATCTTTTCCCTGTGCCCCGGGAGATTTTTCAAGATTTCTTCCCATAAAAATCCTATCCTTTCCTGTTCCATTAGAAGATAGATTTACATTTGCTTGCGCCAAATGGAGCATTAGCTCGGAAAAACTACGGATGCTGTCCACGGCCCGGTAACTATATTTATCTGCAGGCATTGCATCCAGGTAAGCTTTAGTGTATGTTTTTGCCCTTTCCCAATCCTGGATCAGTTGAGCTTTCAGGCTATCATTGCCCTGTGCAAAAAGGCAGGTTGTAAAAACAACTGATAAAATAAAAAATGAAAGTTTGAATCTCATAACAGTAATTTTTTTAAAAGTTATCAAATGAAAGGTAAGGATAGTAAGAAATTTGATGAGTGGACAGACATTTGAGAATTGCTTCCGGAAATTCACCAAAGTCGATCGTGGATCTTTTATCGCAGTAATTTAATGGCAAGAATAATGAGGCAAAGTATGAACATAAAAAAGCAGATGCGATTGATCCAATGCATATAGCCAATCCACTTCGTTTCCGGCTTGTCCGGTTTTCTAAAATAAAAATATTGTGCTATTTGCCGCCAGATGCCCAGAGAGTTTAAAGTTTAAGGTTTAAAAAGTTTCAATAGTTGCATAAAGTTACTGCACAATCTCAATGATTTGTGGAGAATAATTGAATCTCTTATTTTTGCTGCCCCGGGGATGTAGCTCAGTTGGCTAGAGCACTAGCATGGCATGCTAGGGGTCAGGGGTTCGAGTCCCCTTATCTCCACGGAATTTCTTTAAGAGCTTATAATTAAAGCTCTTTTTTTTAAAAGATACAGTTCTGCATTATAAGATCAATAACGAATATCTTTGCAACCCACTCCGAACCGCTAAATAAATCTTAACTACCTTGGGTTTATCTATGAAAATAAATTTAGCGCTTATTCTTTCCATTATTGCTGCAGTGGGTATAGTAGCCTTTGCTTTTACAGCTTTCCAAATTTCTTCAGAACGGCAAAAGTTAAATAATGAATTGGAATCAAAAACCATTCGCGTTGCTGAAGATTTTTACAGAAACTATCTTACCAATTTAAGGCAAAACGACAGTTTGCATTTGAAAAGAATTACTGACAGTGTGATCAATCAGTATAGCTTTTATGGTATTGCTGTTTATTACAACACGGATAGCATCATTGCTCTCAACGATTCAGTAAAACCTTTTCTGAATAATTCTTCTGCTCATATTGCCCGGGCTATTGCAGCCGATTCCTCAATGGGTAATAAGATCAAGCTCAACGATAAAAATCTATATGAATACATCAAGGTGGTGAAAAGAACAAATTTGCCATCGATTGCTGTTATTTTTTATGCTGACGCCGGCTATATCAAAAGCCTTATTAATGGTATATGGCTTGGAAATTTTTTGCGCTGGTTTCTCCAGGCCCTTATCATTTCAGTAGTTACACTGCTCATAATCCGCTGGGGAATTTTAACTCCGATCAATAAAGTAGTAGAATGGATAAAGGCAGCAAGGTTTGGCAATGTTGAACAATTTGAAAAACGACCGCCAATTAGTTTTCTTAGGCCCTTATATAAAGAAATCTCAGGCATTGCTCAAGCTATGCAGGAGGCGAAAGCCATTGCACAAGAGGAGGCTCGATTAAGAACTACTGCAGAAGCTATTTGGACACCAGAGCGGTTGAATGAGGAAATGAAACAGGTTTTGCAAAACAAAATGATGGTGGTTGTTTCAAATCGCGAGCCCTATATGCACGTACATGCTGGTAAAGAAATTAAATGTATTGTGCCGGCAAGCGGAATGGTTACTGCGATGGAGCCCATATTAAAAGCTTGTGGCGGATTATGGATCGCATCAGGAAGCGGTGATGCCGATAGAGAAACTGTGGATGCAAATGATAAAGTGCAAGTACCACCATACGAAGAAAAATATACACTGCGGCGAGTATGGCTTACTAAAGAACAAGAAGATCATTTTTATTACGGGTTTTCAAATGAAGGCCTATGGCCGCTTTGCCACATTGCACATACAAGGCCTGTGTTTAGAACTGAGGATTGGGAATATTACAGTGAAGTAAATGCCATGTATGCTAACGCAGTAGTTGAAGAGATTAAGAATCAGGAAGACCCTTTCATTTTGGTGCAGGATTATCATTTTGCTCTTTTACCTAAGCTCATTAAAGAGCAAAGACCAGATGCTAAAGTTGCCATCTTTTGGCATATTCCCTGGCCCAATCCTGAATCATTCGGTATTTGCCCCTGGCAAAAAGAATTATTGAGCGGTATGCTTGGCGCCGATTTGATCGGTTTTCATACTCAATACCATTGCAATAATTTTTTGGAAACGGTAAACAACACGCTTGAATCGAGAGTGATCTGGGAAAACTTTTCTGTAAAGATCGGCAACCAGTTTACGCTTGTAAAACCCTTTCCGATCAGCATTGCCTTTACTTTAAAAGATTACGATAACGGCGATGAAACAAAAAATGAACCTTCAGAAATATTAAAGCAATATGGACTGCATGCAAAATATTTAGGCGTTGGCGTTGACAGAATAGATTATACCAAGGGATTGATAGAAAAATTTCTTGCGATTGAAAGATTTTTGGAGAAATATCCCTCTTATCAAGGACAATTTACTTTTGTTCAAATTGGAGCGCCCAGCCGTTCATTGCTTAAAACTTATGCTGACACCATCAGCGCTGTAGAACATGAGGCCAACAGGATAAACTGGAAATTCAAATCAAGAAACTGGCAACCGATCATATTCCTAAAAAAACATCATAGCCATGAGGAGATTATTCCTTTTTACAGATCGGCAAATCTTTGCATGGTTAGCTCACTACATGATGGAATGAACTTGGTGGCCAAAGAATTTATCGCTTCGCGAAATAAAAACGACGGTGTGCTTATTCTTAGCCAGTTTGCTGGTGCATCACAAGAGTTGCTGGGGGCTATGATCATCAATCCTTATGATATTGAACAAGCGGCCAATGCTATTAAAACTGCATTGGAGATGCCAAAAGAGCAACAACAACATAAAATGAAACAAATGCGGCGGGTGATCATGAGCCATAATGTTTATTCCTGGGCTGCCGCCATTTTAAGAACCATGGCTTCGATTCAGAATTAACTTATTTTGGTTTAAATTGTTGCATGCTCGTAACAATGACTTTAAAAGAGCAGCTAAAAAACTTTTGAAAAGGTTACCAATTGCTCTTTCGAAAAATCATCAATATTGATAACTGTTAAAGTGAACAGATTCCAAAAGATTAGTAACAACTCACTAAACTAATACAAGAGCTAGAGTTATCATGGGCTCTTTTGTCACAAAAGATTCTTTTGTGAAGGTGACTACTCGTAAATTTACCCACTACCCTTTTGCATTAGATATCTCCGATTTTATTATGCTTCTTTTAGGTTCTCTGTTTTTTACATGTAGAGTTTTTTGCCCAACTGTTTATGGCTGCAAATCGGATTTTGAACAACAATTCTAAGTGGCACTGCTTTTGGATTATTTTAACTGTTTTCATTAACCAAACCCTACTTAGTTATGGATACCCAACAAATATTTCTGCACGACAGAATAAAAAATCTCGGCAGCGCCATATTTTTTAATTTAAGTGAGTCGGTTTTAAAGCTGCCGACCAGCATAGTTAGGATTATACATGTGGATGAGTACGGATATCTGTGGTTCTTTATGCAAAAGCCTCAGCAGCAATTGAATGAATTTGAAAAAGAATTCCCCGTAAAATTGGATTTTTTTAGAAAAGGCCTTGATTATTCTTTGCAGGTGATTGGAAAAGGCTCTATCGTAAACGATCCGGAAGAATTGCTTGTAGTAACAACGAACATAGACGAGACAAAGAAGTTCAACCCTGAAAAAATGATACTGGCAAAAGTCAAAATGACACGGGCTGATTATTTTGAAAATATTACCGGCCATAAAACTTCTTGGCTTCAAAATGCGCTCAGCCTCCTTCAGTCATGGATATTCCCTCATGCTCCAAGCTACGGACCTACCACGTACTTCCCAAGCATGACGGAGGTAAGTTAAAAATTTTATTATCAGCCTTAAATTTAAAGCTATGAGAGCAATATGGTCTGGTGCAATAAGTTTCGGCTTAGTAAATATTCCAGTGAAGCTTTATAGCGGCACTTCGGCCGAACGTGCTTTAGATCTTGACATGCTTTCAAAAAAAGACATGTCTCCCATTCGTTATGCCCGTATATCTACGGCAACAAATAAAGAAGTAGAGTGGAAAGATATCGTGAAAGGATATGAGGTAGAAAAAGGAAAATATGTGGTCATTACAGATGAAGATTTTAAAAAAGCAAGTCCTGAAAAAACAAATACCATTGAGATCCTTCAATTTGTGAATGAAAAGGAAATTGATTCCATTTATTTTGAAAAGCCTTACTATCTCGTTCCCGATAAAGGTGCCGCTAAACCTTATACACTTTTGATGAAGGCTCTTGAAAAAGCAAATAAAGTGGCCATTGCTACCTGTGTGATAAGGAATCGTGAACATATTTTCAGCATCAAGCCGCTTGGGGGAGAGATACTTTTATTGGAACAACTACGCTATGCCGACCAGATAAATGAAATACCTGATGTCAAAAATTCTCAGGCAAAAGTTACTCAACAGGAAATAAATCTTGCTTTGAAGTTGATAGATCAATTAACAGAAAAGTTCAAGCCTGAATCTTTTAAGGATACCTATACGGATACAATGAAAAAATTGATTGAAGCAAAAGCAAAAGGCAAGAAAATTGCTGCTCCCGCAGTAGAAAAGAAAACCGCAGCCGTAAAGGATTTGATGAGTGTACTGAAAGAAAGCCTTCACACCACTTCGCATGGAAAGAAAAAGGTTGCTTGATGGAGTGAGGAATTGGGGATTTGTAATTAGTTTGCCACGATTAACCGGACCCAGTAATTAGCAACCAGTAACCAGAAACAAACAAGTCATGAGCCTGAGTTTATACAAAAAGAAAAGAAGTTTTGATGAAACGCCTGAACCTGAGGCTAAAAAAAAATCATCCAAACGCGGTTTAAAATTCGTGGTACAAAAACACGATGCCTCACACTTACATTATGACTTCAGGCTTGAGATGGAAGGTGTATTAAAAAGCTGGGCCGTACCTAAAGGACCTTCACTAAATCCCGAAGATAAGCGGCTCGCCATGATGGTAGAAGACCATCCTTACGATTACAGAACATTTGAAGGAACTATTCCCGAAGGTAATTATGGCGCTGGAACAGTAATGGTTTGGGATGAAGGAACGTATGAAGCAATGGCTCATGAAGATGAGCCGATAAAAAAACAGGAAAAAATTCTTTTAGAAGAGCTGAAAAAAGGTGATTTAAAAATCGTTTTGCATGGAGAAAAGTTAAAAGGAGCTTTTGCTCTTGTAAAAATGCGAGGCAGAGGCGAAAATACCTGGTTACTGATCAAAAAAGATGATGATGCAGCAACAAAAAGAGACATTACAAAAAAAGATAAGTCAGTAAAAACTGGTCGTTCCCTGAATCAAATCGCTGAAGAGACAGGGGGTAAAAAGAAAGAAAAAAAGTCATTGACAAAAAAAACACCCAAAGCGCAATTACTTAATACTGGCACCAACAACCGCGTAAAAAAAAAGCTTACGATATAAAAGCTCTCCTCAAAAATTATCCTGAAGCTAGAAAATCACCAAGGCCTCTGCATGTAAAGCCAATGCTTACAACATTGGTTGATGAAGCTTTTGATGGTGAAGATTGGTTGTTTGAAATAAAATGGGATGGCTACAGGGCGATCGCCAGTATTTTAAACAATAAGGTTGAGCTATACTCACGCAATAATATTTCGTTTAATAAAAGATACCCGGAAGTGGTAAACGCTTTAAGTGAATGGTCTGTCAATGCGGTAATCGATGGAGAAGTAGTGGCATTGGATGAGCATGGACATTCAAAATTCCAATACTTACAAAATTGGTTGAGAGATCAGCAAGGAAGCTTGGTATATTATGTATTCGATATTTTATGGTTGGAAGGTTATGATCTGACACAACTTTCACTAATACAAAGAAAAAATATATTACAACAGGTTATCCCAGTAAATGATATCGTTCGATATAGTGATCATATAGAGAAGAACGGCATCCATTTTTTTGAAGCTGCAAAAGAAAAAGACCTTGAGGGTATTATTGCAAAAAATAAAAAATCAACATACGAGACAGATACCCGAAGCAAAAGCTGGTTAAAAATAAAAACTACCTTCAGGCAGGAAGCGGTGATCGTTGGTTTTACTGAACCAAGTGGAAGTCGTCCTTATTTCGGAGCTTTAGTATTAGGCATTTATGAAGATGGAAAATTAGAGTATGCAGGGCATACCGGCTCAGGATTTAATCAAAAGTTGTTAAAAGATGTGTGGACTAAGCTTCAACCATTGATCATCAATGAATGTCCGCTTGATATAAGGCCAAAAACGCGCATGCCAGCAACCTGGATAAAGCCAAAACTTGTATGTGAAATAAAATTTCAGGAATGGACGCAGGATCATATTATGAGAGTACCTGTTTTTATGGGACTGCGAACAGATAAAAAACCTACTGAAGTAAAAAAAGAAAAACTCATGGCAACGAAAAAAATTCAAAAAAGAAATGGCCTGCCTACCAGGCGGCCAGGCAAGAAACAAAGTGTTGCAAAGAATGAAAAGACTTCACCGAATAAAAACGAAAAAAATAAACGAACCTCTTCAACTAAAAAATTAAAAGCATCCAGTGAATGGTTGGATGAAAACGAAAAGGAGTTATCCGTAAAATTAAACGGTCACGAACTTAAGCTTACAAACCTCGATAAGATTTATTGGAAAAAAGAAAGCTACACAAAGAGAGACCTGCTGAATTATTATCATGCAATCGCTCCTTATATATTGCCTTATATGAAAAACAGACCTCAATCATTAAATCGTCACCCGAATGGAATAGATGGCATGAGCTTTTTTCAAAAAAATGTTCAAGGCAAGGTAGCTGATTGGATTGAAACGTTTGATGATTACAGCGAATCCACACGTGAAACCGTGCATTATTTCGTTTGCACCAATGAAGCCAGCCTTATCTATCTTGCCAACCTTGGTTGTATTGAAATGAACCCCTGGCATTCTACAATCGCGAAACCAGATAGCCCTGATTATTGTTTGATCGATCTTGATCCTCATGAAATAAATTTCGATAAGGTAATAGAAACAGCTGTTGCAGTGAAAAAAGTTTTAGAAGATCTCAAAATCCCTGCATGGTGCAAGACTTCGGGTTCAAGCGGCATTCATATTTGCATTCCTTTAGGGGCCAAGTATAATTATGAGCAGTCGAAACATTTGGCTGAGTTAATCGCAAACTTAGTACATCACGAAGTGCCGGAATTTACCAGTGTTGAACGGCAGCCTGCCAAAAGAAGAAGAAAGGTATATCTTGATTTTTTACAAAATGCGAAATCTCAAACAGTAGCTTGTGTTTACTCTGTGCGCCCGAAGCCGGAAGCGACGGTTTCGACACCGATCTTCTGGGAAGAATTGAAAAAAGGATTATCACCTGCAAACTTTACGATGAAGAATATTTTCGAACGGTTGAAAACTGAAGGAGATATTTTTAAGCCTGTGTATGAAAAAGGAATTGATCTTAAAAAAACTTTAGCAACTGTAGAATCGGTATTATGAGATGATAGTTGATAACGGAGAGATGATAATTTAACTATCATCTCTCATCTTTAAAATTATCATCTAAAGAATGTCTTCCCCTCCTTCTTGCTCTTCTTTTTCTTTTTCCTTTTTATGTTCTTTACCATTTTTATGGCTTATCCAAGCTGCGAGCTTATCAAACCATTTTTCTTTTTGTTCAGCTAAGAAGTGTGAAGAATAATTTTTTAAGAAATAAGGCAAAACAGTTCGCATAAACCAACCTGCTCTTGCCAAAATAAATTTTTTAACGAGAGAATTAATCACCAGATCTGAGCCAATGTTCAACAATATGCTGGTTTTGTCCTTCGTAGTTAATTTCTTTATGAATACAGCAGCATCTTTTATTGGCTGGAGCTGTGCTTTTAATTCCTGTATGTCATAATGAATAACTTGTTTTTGCGCTTTTAACAGAATTTCTAATTGCTGCTTTTCTTTTAAAAGATCATCGTATGAATTGAATCGCTTATTCATAGATCTTGCGAGTAATAAGATTTCTTAAAAAAGGAAAGATTACTTTCTTTCTCATGATTATTAAAGCGATCATGATCACCAAATAAATGCCTGCCGTAATAAAAAATCCACCAGCACGGCTATTGATCACATTGCCCAGCCACCAAGCCAGCCCGAAGCCGATAAACGCAAAAGTAAATAAGCCCAAAAAACAAAGTATAAAAGCATTTATGACTGCCGAAGCGATATTAATGCCTTTTTGGGCAACATTGATGGTTATGAGCTGATAATAAGTTTCCAGGAAATCAGTAACATCTTCAATAAGGTCTTTCGCTTCTTCCCTTAATCCTTCGGGCTTAGTTTTTACTTCTTCCATGGTTTAGCTAGATTGAGTGGAATAAAGCAGGCCACGGTGACCTGCTTTATGTACTAACCAAGATTTTCTTGCATACGCGAAATTTTTTCCTCTGCAGAAGATTTCATATTCCGTGCTTTGTCCTTAAGATCACTGTATTGATCGCGGGTGCGATTTAAAAAATTTCCTAGCTGATCAGCCCAATCGCCTGTAGTTTTTGCAATACGTTTGCGGGTTTCACTTCCTTTTTCAGGAGCTATCAATAAGCCGATTGCAACGCCGGCTGCTGCGGCACCAAGTATTCCAAGCAGCACTTTTGTTCCTGTTGTCATAAACGTAATATTTTAAGGGGTGAATAAATATTTTTCCGATTTTTTATGGAAAGAATCATACCAAATATACCTCAATTAAAAATTATGTAAACAAAAGAAGATTTGATTGTTGGGAGTTGCATGAGAAAAAAATTTTATGCCGGGTTGAGAAATTTATTCTACAATAGAATAAATACTAGTGGTGAATGGTAAAACGGGTGTGGGCCAAATGAAATTGAGAATTTGGAAATATCGACGACTAATAGCTCTTAACTCAGGACTAACTACTCACCCCAAATTTCATCTTTGCCCTCTAGCCATTTTTTTACTAATTCAGTAGTAACTGACTTAGGTCTTTCTATAGGAAAGCCCAAGGCTCTATCCCAGCAAAGGGCTGCCAAAACTCCTAATGAACGGCTCACTGCAAAAAGCACCGTATAAAATTCATATTCAACCATGCCGTAATGAACTAGTAATGCTCCGCTATGTGCGTCCACATTCGGCCAAGGGTTTTTTATTTTTCCAAGTGATTGGAGAATAGGGGGAACAGTTTCATAAATATTCCAAACAGTTTGCACTAATGGATCATCAGGAATGTGCTTTTTAGCAAATTCAACTTGCGCAGTAAACCTTGGATCGGTTTTGCGCAGTACCGCATGGCCATAACCGGGAACCACTTTTCCCTCGCTCAACGTTTTTTGCACGTAAGCCGCTATCTGTTCTTTGGTCGGCAACTCAGTTTTTAATTCATCGCGCATTTCAAATATCCACTTGATCACTTCTTGATTGGCCAAGCCATGTAAAGGACCAGCAAGTCCGTTCATGCCCGCTGCATAACTTAAGTAAGGATCACCTAATGCCGAACCAACTAAATGAGTGGCATGTGCGGAAACATTACCGCCTTCATGATCTGCATGAATGGTCATATACAAGCGCATCAGCTCCATAAAGCTTTCATCATCGTATCCCAGCATATGTGCAAAATTACCAGCCCAATCAAGCAAGCCATTAGGGTTAATATGCTGATTGTTTTTATACTTGCGGCGGTAAATGTAGGCGGCAATCCTTGGCAGCCTGGCAATTAGTAAAATAGTATCGTCAAAAGTAGGAAGCCAGTAATCTTTTTTATTTATGCCCTCAGCATAAGCCTTTGCAAAATAACTTTCTGTTTGCAAAGCCATCACGCCTATTACATACATGGTCATGGGATGTGTGTTCAATGGCAACGCATCAATGGCAGCAAACACATGGTTAGGCACGTGACTCCGGCGTTGCAAAATATCTGTCACATGATTCACCTCTTCTTCTGTTGGCAATTCACCCACAAGCATTAAGTAAAATAAACCCTCTGGCAAGGGCTCATCGCCATGCTTAGCCTTCGGTAATTTTTCTCTCAGCTCAGGAATAGAATAACCACGAAACCTGATCCCTTCCTGGGCATCCAGCAATGAAGTTTCGGAAACCAATCCGGTAATGCCTCGCATGCCTTGGTAAACCTGTGATAAATGCACCTCCCCTATCACCTTGTTGCCATGCTCCTTCAGTAAATTTTTAATTTCAACATTCATCATATCAGCCTTCGCTTTAAACCTGTCTTTTAATATTCCCATAATTACCGTTTTTGAAAAAGAAGATGGTTGGAAGGGATAAAGGTAGTAAAGAAATTTACATACTATGATTTGATGACGGTTGATAATTGACGATAGCAGCAAAGGTTTTACTATTATTTATCTCTACTCCTCTTACTTTGGAGTTATTCTATACAACCAGTAAGCAATGCCTCCAAAAAGTACATTCGGCAGCCAGGCGGCTATGAATGGAGGAAAATTTCCCTTTATTGAGAATACTGTGGAAAAGCGATCGAAAAGAATAAAAACAACCGCAATCACAATACCTATAGCCAGGTGAAACCCACTGCCCCCTCTTACTTTGCGGCTTGATACTACTACCCCAATCAATGTCAATAATAATACTGTAAATGGGGTGGCTGTTCGGCGATATAGTTCTACTCTCAACGTATTTAATCCTTCCGAGCCTCTAAGCTCTTCCATATGAATATAATTCTTTAGCCTAGGTGTACTAAGCTTATCTTTTAAATATTCATCGTTACGCAGGTCAGCAGGTTTGATATTCAAATTCAAATGCATTTCGGATTTTGTATTCACAGTTTCATGCAAACCATTAATATAGCGTTCTGTTACATTTGTTAGCTTCCAATTTTTTTTTGAAGTATCCCAAGTCATGGTTTCTGCACGAAGATTATATACTACTTTATTCCCCTTTACCCGGTCAAGATAAAAACCGCCTGCCGTTTTTAAGCTGGTATCGTAATTGCGAAGGCCTATGTAGGTATTTGGATCAGAACGTTTATAAATGGGGCGATAGCGATCATCATTTGATTTTACGCCATAGGGGTCTATATAAGCTGTTTGAAAGTTGCTGCGGATCTCCTGCGCTTTCGGTATTACATAGCGACTCGCCAGCCACAACATTAGGGCCAGTAAAAAACCCCCAACTACATAAGGCCGAAGAAAACGATTATAACTTGTACCGCTGGCAAGTATGGCCACTACTTCAGACCTCGCCGCCATGCGGCTTGTAAAAAAGATAACAGCAATAAAAACAAACAGCGGAAAAAGCAAACCCCAGATGTACGGGATAAAGCCGAAATAATATTGAGTAATGATCTGAGATGTAGTAAGACCTGATTTTACAAAATCATCTGTTTTTTCACTGCTGTCAACTGCGACAGCGATGAGGGTAAACAAAAACATGCAAAAGAAAAAAGTAACAAGAAGCTTTTTGAGTATGTACCAATCAATTTTACGCATCAAGGGCCCAAAAATAACAGAAAAATTGTTGAGGAGTTGTGAAGGATATATGCTGACCGGTCAAACTCCCTATTAAAGAATCATGCTAAAGGAAAATTTCCATCCGGAAAATCGCGGGTAATTTGCTTGGCTATCCTCCTTCCCATGTTCATCCATTTTTGCATAAGGAGTTTACTAAATCTTAGTCCCGTTGAAAATTCAGGGTCCAGATCTTCATCAGGCCTTATATAAAAAACCTTAATATGCGAGGGCGAAATTTTTTTGAAAGTACTCAACACTTCAAGGTCATTTTCTCTTACCTCCTGAATAAAAACACTGATAGAACGCATGAGAACCTTTAGCATGTCTGTAAAATCTGTTCTTTGTACAAGTTCATTAGGATTGTTGCTCAAGACGTATACTTCATGATCTTCCGTACCCGATAAATTATTTACTACAACACGGGTAGGTACTACTTCTTTATTTCCACCATCAACATATTCATTATTATCAAAAGAAACAGGGTCCATAAAAACAGCCTGGTTGCTGCTGGCAAGCATGGCTTTAATGATGGAGTCGCGGTTTGTAATTAATATTCGATCATAGTGCCGGCTTTCATTCAAAGCTTTTGTTGAAAAAACGGTTAGCTTACCGGTTTGCAAGCAAACGGCATTAAAACAAAGTATGGTTGAAGATTGCATGATGACGTTAAAGGTGGCGGCATCGATACGTGTATCGATCTGCTTAAATAAAGGTTCTGTATCATAAATGAAAGGTTTGCCTTGCTGCAAGCTTTCAATGAGGTTCAACGGTTTTAGCACGTCAGCATTTACCGTGTTTAAATAAACATCGGTGAGCACATCAAGCCGATTAGCAGCGACCATACCTGCAATTAAAGAACCTGTGCTGGTTCCGCTGATAAAATCAAATTTATCAATTAAGTTCTCCTGCAAAAACTGTAAAGCCCCCACACTAAAGGCGCCTTTAGCTCCGCCGCCACTTGTTATTAAGACTTTCATACATTCTATTTAAAGTTTTTTGTTTCCGAATAAAATACTAAGAAGAAATCCCTGATGATGTGATCTCAAATTTTGATTGATCGCCAGATTAAAACCAAATGGTCCTAATTCCACCTCTGCTCCAAGGGCGGCATATTCAAAATGATTGAAGCTGGTTGTATATTCTCCGAACAAATTAAAGTTACCTAGCGAAAAAGGCACAGGGGCAATATCCTTTAGTTTGAAAGATAACCGTGAGCTAAGCGTTGCATAAAACACTTTGTTTTGAAGAAAAAATGCGGGCCCCGTCATCAAGCGTAATTTATTTCCGCATTGCTTCGGTTTTCCAAAAGTGTAAATAATGTAGCCTCTCACACTTCCTAAATATGCCATATCATCCCGGAATGCATTCATAGCGCCCTGGCCTAATTCAAAACGCCTTTTCCATCCTGTACAAAATTCAGTAGACGGAAAACGAGGCTTTTCATTTTTTAAAAAAGCAAGCCAGTCAAAAATATTGTCCGACTCATCTTCTGGCAGCGATCTCATAAAACATGTACCTTGGCGTTCTTGATCAATAAATTCATTAACAGCACGAGCCGTTTTTATGAAATCGTTATATACTTGTTCATTTTTTGATTTTAGCGAATCAAGTGTTCGTTTATTGGCGGCAGCATCATTACTGCATTTGCCAACAAAACTTACCAGCCCGGATATTTTGACAGCAAGGCCCTCGGCTTTTTGCCTGCATTGAATATTGTCGCAACAATTTTGCTGCTGGGCAAAGACAGTAGAGCTAAGAAACAAGCAAGCCATTAATATAATAAGGCAATATTTCATTGGTTATAGTTTATAACGTAATTACTGTTCACAAAAATGAGCTTCACATTCTTCCCGCGTTCTGAATGGGCCATCGCATTGAACAAGCGAACCATCTTCCAATGTTTTCATGCAAAACCAGCGTCCTTCACTTTCCAGGCAGTTACAGGGTAACGCATTTGTTCTGACATCTTTTTTATTATCGGCTTTTTCCCTTGATTTCTTTTTGTTTTTTTTACGTGGCATAGGTAAAATTTTAACGGTCAATAGTTGAGTGGAAAGTAAAAACTAGAGCATCCGGGTCATTAAATATTTTTTCAATCGTAAATACAATTGGTTTTTCACCCCCAATTTTATTCGGATCAAGCCGTATAATTTGTTTAATACGTATCGGCGACGATGTATTTAAAAGTTGTGGCAGTTCTTCTTCTGCCAGAAAGATCAAATCTGTTCTTTTCTTTGCTTTTAGTTGATAGACATCATCTTTTCTACTGATTTTCAGTATTTTTTTTATGACCAATTGATCGATCCGCAAAAATCCAAGATAGGCAGGCCCAAGTCCTAAACATTGACCCCTTGCATTAAAGCTTGTTGCAAGAAAAACATACACTGTGTCCGCTTGCTTGGTATCGGGTAATATTTCAAATAAATACAACTCATGATGATTGCGTGTATTTACCAATTCCACTGAAGGTTGTTTGCTTTCAATATTGATAAGCTTATATTCAGGGATAGCTTCGCGTTCAACCAATTTTTCTTCCAAGTAAGCCCTATATACTTTTATAGACCGAATAGAAAAATCGTCTATGCCCGCTATCTGCGGCACGTCAGCAAAAAAGTTTTTATTGATATCTTTTTTAAATCCAAAAAGATAACTGTGAGGTTTGCAGCTGCATATAGCATAACAACATGTAAACAAAAAAATAATGGTTCTATAATTCAACATGGCGTAAATAATTATAAGTTCCTCCAATAAAAAACCGGTTCATATCATTATTGGGATGCAATGGCAACCTAAGGCCCATATGAATCAAATCCTGAACACCAAAATGCGCTCCTTTGTTGTTAATAAGCGAGCCGATGGCTCCAAAATCAACCGCATAATTTTTGTTCATGAAAACTTTTACCTGATAAGCCGACGTGTTATAAGTATAAGGCTGATTTGAATTTTTTTTGCGGTCGCGGTCTTCATCGTACAGCGGAATATTAATACCGATCAGGTTTGACAATTCATAAAGCAAAGGAGTATAGCCCGTGAACTGGTCAAAATTCACTTCAACTCTGTTGAATTCATCTTTGTTATGTATAAAAATGGCACCACCACCCGTCCAATAACGATCGAAATTATCAGCAACGGGGATCAAGTCAAAAGGAAAAGCCCCATCATTATAATAACTAAAGCTAAATGATGAAAAAGAACCTGAAATAGATCCTACAATTTGATTACGTTTATGATTATTCAAGATGAAATTACTGGTTAATAAAATTGCATTGCGATTGTTGATGGAAATATTGTAATAATCCCCTGTGTGTATAGTTCTGAAATGTTTCATATAGCTCATTGTATCGCCCCACGCAAATCCAAAAGAGATTGAATTAGTAAAATCAATCTGGATATCACTTACCAAAGGGTTGAGATTAGCTCCAATCGTCTTGGTGTAAATCGATAAAGAAGGTCCGTAGTTTACCATCAAATGGTTTCGATAAACGCCAACTATGCTAAACCCGGAAAAAATTTTTAGCCCCGGAAATTTTTGTCCTTTACCATAAGTAAGATTGAAATGCCCTCCCACATTGACTTGCGTATGATATTTCCAATGAGATTGTGCAACAGAAATAAAACAACTCCAGATAACCAGAACAAAAAATAAAAGAAATCGCAAAGCCTTAAATAGATATTGATCAACGACGAATTTGAAGTGGATGATCACTATATTTTGTATTCGCTTTTTCACAGTTGGCTTTCAGGTTTATTTAAGGATATTCTAAAGTTTAAAAAATATAGCCATACTATCAATACCATATAATGGTTAATGTAGAGAATTATAATCTCGTTTTCAACCTCTCAATCATCCCATTTTTCCATTCTGCAAAACCGCCAGAAATGATATGTTCCCTTGCTTGGATAACGAGCCACATATAGAAAGCAAGATTATGAACGCTGGCAATGGTTAATCCCAATAATTCTTTTGATTTGATAAGATGCCTCAAATATGCTTTACTATAATACTGGCTGAATTCACAATTAATGCCATCATCAATCGGCGAAAAATCCTTTTCCCATTTTTTATTATCAATATTGATCACTCCTTTTGAGGTAAACAGCATAGCATTCCGGCCATTGCGGGTGGGCATTACACAATCAAACATGTCCACCCCAAGAGCGATACACTGCAAAATATTCCAGGGAGTGCCTACTCCCATTAAATATCGAGGTTTATTAGCAGGCAAATGATCACAGCAGAATTCAGTAAACTCGTACATCATTTCTTCAGGTTCACCTACACTTAAACCGCCGATAGCATTGCCTGCAGCATTTTTTGAAGACACGAATTCGCACGATTGCTTGCGAAGGTCCGCAAAAGTTCCCCCTTGTATTATTGGAAAAAGATTTTGCCCATGACCATATTTTGATTCAGTCTCATTAAACCGTTGGATGCATCTGTCAAGCCAGCGATGCGTTAGTTCCATGCTCGTTCTTGTATAAAAATGGTCGCTGGGGTATGGAGGGCATTCATCAAAAGCCATTATGATATCAGCGCCGATGATTCGCTGAATATCGACAACATTTTCAGGAGTAAAAATGTGCCGGCTGCCATCAATATGACTTTGAAAGGTTACGCCTTCTTCATTTATTTTTCTGTTCGCGGCTAATGAAAAAACCTGGTAGCCACCGCTATCAGTTAAAATTGGTTCGTGCCAATTCATAAACTTATGCAAACCTCCGGCATGTTCAAGCTCTTCCATTCCAGGTCTCAAGTATAAATGATAAGTATTACCAAGAATGATCTGTGCTTTTACATCATCAACCAGTTGCTGTTGCGAAACCGCTTTCACACTGCCTGCTGTGCCTACCGGCATAAAAATAGGAGTAAGAATCTCGCCGTGATCTGTGATAATTTTTCCTGCTCTAGCTTTTGAATTTTTATCTGAGGTATGTAATTGAAATGATAATGCCGCCATAAAATGCAGCAAAGATAGGCATGAGCAAGAGTCAAATAAGTCATATAGGTCAAATGAAGGAGTAGTATGACTTATCTATGCGACAATTTAGTTCTTCAAAATCTTAAACTCCACTCTTCTGTTGAGCTGTCTGTTTTCAGGCGTATCATTAGGAGCTACAGGTACGCTTTCGCCATAACCATGTGATGTGATCCTGTTAGTTTCTATGCCTTTCGAAAGAATGTATTCCATACAAGATCTCGCCCTATTATCACTTAGCTTGAAATTATATTCATCGGTACCGTAACTGTCTGTATGCGCACTCATTTCAATCTCGATCGCAGGATTTTCTTTCAACAATTTTACTACCCTGTCCAGTTCAACAAAAGATTCCGGGCGCAGGTCCCATTTATCAAAATCGAAAAACACATTGTTCAACCGAACAACCTGGCCAATTTCAATGGGAACCAGATACAGGTCTTTGTGTATTATTTTATAACCGGCTTTTACCAGAGAATCTAAATTGAGATTTTCTGAAATGGCAAAAAACTTATCGGCCGAGGCTCTTATGAGATAATTTTTATCATAAGGCAATACAATCTTAAATGAACCATCTGTTGGATTGGAAATTCCATTGCCTGCTTCAACTCCATCAGGCAATGTTTCATAGATCAGTGAGGCACTGAGGGGTTCCATCGTTTTTTTATTATACACATTTCCATCAACCAGCACAACTGGATTGGGTTTTTCTCTTTCTAATAATTTTACTCGCACAATATCACTTTCTCCAAAGCCATTTTCTGCGCTGGTTAAATATGCATATTCACCGCCTGCATCCAATGTAAAAAATGCGTCCCAGTCTGATGTATTGATCGGGCTTGGAAGATCTACCGGATCGCTCCATTTTTGCCAGGTGCTATCGAGTCGTTTGGTCATCCAAATATCATTATCACCTAATCCGCCGGGTCGGTTACTGCTGAAATAAAGAGTTACACCGTCTGCTGCTAAATAAGGAGTCATTTCATTATACTGTGGCAGGTTAATTTTTTTACCCAAGCTTTGGGGCTCAGACCAAGTGCTATCGGGTTGTAAAAAACATACATACAGGTCATTATCATAGCTCCCTTTTACTTCGGACATGTAAAGCAATAAAGTTTTTGCATCATGAGCCATAGTAGCACCATATTGCCGGCCCTTGTCATATTTCTGATAATTTTTTATTCTTAGCGCATTCGGCTTACTCCATCCACCATTTTTTTTCCGGTAACTCATGCTTACTCCGTTGCCTACATAATCGCCTTCAATAAATGCATTTCTTATTAAAATCCTATTGTTATCGGGAGAGATCCAAAAAACTGCATTATAGAAATAAGTATTTAGCGGATATCCCATGTGCCTTGCCGGCCCCCAAACGCCAAAGCTGTCTCGTTCCGAATACCAGATATCCTGTGAGTTGGGGATAGAATTATATTTTGTATTTAAGGGATCATTCTCGACAATAAAAAATAATAGGTTCCCATCTGCAGATACGGTAGGCCTTAATTCAGGCAAAAAAGTATTAACATTCGATCCTAAATTTTCAGTTTTAATAATGGTTGAAGCTAAAATAATATTTTCCTTTTGAGGGATTAAAGCTCCCGTATCAACTGAGAGCTGGGCTATTGAGAGCCGCATAGATAAAGATAGAAGGAAAAAGAAAACTGGCTTTTTCACGACATTGAATTTGCGACCAAAATAATACAAAATACGCAATACTACTAGCGCAGTTTCAGGCGGAAATTTACGTTCTGGTTACTGGTTGCTAGTTGCTGGTTTCATAATATCAAAAAACCATATTTTAATCCAATCTTGAATAAAATACCTGTAACCAGTAACCAGCAACCAGTAACTGTTATTCACATGATTGCAAAGATTTTCCTGTGTGATCGGTGATTGTAATTTATTTTCGCAGTCGGAAAGATTGGAATATCAAATATTGAGCTCCAACTTCACTGCCACCAAACGAACTAGCTTATGAATTGGACGATATTGAAAGATCATGTGTGGGAAATTGTATTCTACCTCTTTTGTTTTATAACACTGGTCCAAGTTTTTTATTACAGCTTTTTTTATAGCCGGGTTGCTTTTTATAAAGAAAAGACAAAGCAACAATCACAGCAGCACCCTGTTTCTGTAATCATATGCGCAAGGGATGAGGATGAAAATATCGCCCGGAATTTACCCGGAGTGCTAGTGCAAAAATATCCAAGCACCCATGAAGTGATTGTGGTGAATGACAACTCAGTTGATGATTCAAAGTATATCCTTGAAGAACTGCAGAAAACATTCAAGTTTTTACAGATCATTGATCTGAAGCAGGAAGCAAAACTGATCTCAGGGAAAAAATATCCATTGTCGATAGGCATTAAAGAGGCTAAGCATGAAATTGTTTTACTCACAGATGCAGATTGCGTTCCTGCCAGTGAATTCTGGATCCAAAAAATGCAAGATGCGTATGTAAACGGTACCGAGATTGTAATTGGCTACGGCGCTTATAATAAACGACCAGGTTTACTGAACAAACTCATCCGCTTTGAAACTTTTCATTCAGCGCTTCAATATCTTTCATTCGCCTTAGCAGGTACTCCGTATATGGGAGTAGGCAGAAATCTTTCTTATAAGAAAGATATTTTCTTTCGCAACAAAGGTTTCTCTTCTATCAATCACATTCCGGGTGGAGACGATGATCTTTTTATCAATAAAGTGGCCACCAAGTATAACACCGCTGTTGTCATTGATAAAGATGCTATCACCTTAAGTCAGCCCAAACGAAGCTTTGGCGAATGGCTTCGGCAAAAAACAAGACATTACTCTACTGCGCGGTATTATAAAAAAAGAAACAAATTCTTGCTGGCTTTGTATTCTTTATCTCAATTCCTTTTTTATCCATTATTGATCGCAAATGCTTTATTTTATAGTTGGGAACTTTCACTGGTTATTTTCGGAGCTCGGCTTTTACTGCAGGCATTTATATTTTTTAAAGCAATGAAAAAACTGGATGAGGCTGATCTTTGGCCATTGTTTTTATTTTTTGATATATTGATGTTCTTTTATTACATCATTTTTTCTCCTTCATTATGGAAAAAGCCCAGAGCTAGTTGGAATTAATCTTCTACCTTAAGGGCGATTTGCAATGGACATTATTCTCAAATATTTCTCTGATTTTACTGAAGTACAACTAAATCAATTGAAGGATTTAGAAAAACTATACAAAGAGTGGAACAGTAAGATCAATGTAATCTCAAGAAAAGATATTGATGGCTTGTATGAAAAGCATGTACTGCATTCATTAAGCATTGCTGCTGCGTTTGATTTTACAGATGGCATGGAGGTCATTGATATAGGAACAGGGGGTGGGTTTCCCGGAATTCCCTTAGCTATTTTTTTTCCGCAGGTAAAATTTCATCTTACGGACAGCATTGCTAAAAAATTAAAAGTAGTAGATGTCATTTCAAATGAAATCGGTTTAAAAAACATAACCACGCAACACACCAGGGCTGAAGAAATTAAGAACAGAAAATTTGATTTTGCCGTGTCGAGGGCTGTGGCTCCTCTGAAGGAGCTTTGGAAATGGAGCAAACCTCTTTTAAGGCACAAGGCACAGGGCACAAGGCACAAGGCACAAGAAAAAAATAACAAACAACGAGTAACTAATGACCATCAACATGGTTTAATTTGTTTAAAAGGTGGTGATCTTGCCAAAGAAATTCAAGAAAGCGGAACAAGACCACGGATTTGGGAAATATTCGACATATTCCCAGAAGAGTTTTTTAAAGAGAAATATATACTCTTCATTTCTTACTGATTTTCAAATATTCCTTTAAGGAGAGAGTTATTACCAGAAAGTGGTATTGGTGGTTTGTATGGCAAGTCTCATCTTTGCCACTATGAATATGATTAGTGTTTGTATTGTTGATGACAACAATGAACTCCGCTCCGCCTTAGAAGAAATCGTTTCAATGTCAGAGGGTTATAAGTGCGTGGGAACCATGAGCACTGCCGATGAAGCGATCCGCAAATTACCCCTTTTAAAACCTGATGTAGTGTTGATGGATATTAATCTTGGTAGTGGTGAAAGCGGCATTGATTGTGTTCGCGAACTGAAACCGAGAATGCCATCAACAAATTTCATGATGTGCACAGTTTACGAAGAAGATGAAAAAATATTTGAGGCTTTAAATGCCGGAGCAAGTGGATATATATTGAAGAAAACAGCTCCAAACAAGCTCCTTGAAGCCATTCGTGAGCTATACCAAGGGGGCGCACCCATGAGCAGCCAGATCGCCAGAAAGGTTGTGGCTGCTTTTCAAAAGCAATCATTAAATGCTACTGGGGTTAATGAGAATAATCTCGCTGTACTTTCAAACCGGGAAAAAGAAATACTGGAATTACTCTCCCGGGGGTTAATGTATAAAGAAATTGCGGCTGCACTATTCATTGGTCAAGAAACCGTTCGCAAACATGTTTACCATGTTTACGAAAAACTTCATGTTACCAACAGAGTAGAGGCTGTAAATAAATATTACGGACGGTAAGGCCCTGATATTAGCTAAAAGACGCCCATTATCCATTAATACCTTATCCAATGAGACAAAAAATACCACTAAAGTGGTATCGGCCGTAACAAAGAAGTCATCTATTTTTACGAAAGAAATAACCACCAAAGTATAACCATTAACATTAAGCTTTTTTTCACGGGCAAGCAATCGTAAAAGGGCCTTAATCAAGATGAAGCCCTCCAGACTTAGGAGGGCTTTGTTATCTATGAAATCTTAATGGAATAAAAAACTTGTAGCCTTATTGTTACCATTTCAATTCTAATTTGTTATTACGCCGATCAATATCGGCTAGCCGCTGGGAAGGGTCAATTTCAGCGGCAGTAATATCTGTTAACCTGCGATCAGTTTCAATTGTATAGCTTGCATTTGTCCAATGCCAGGGATCATATATTTTTCGCGAAACTGTATCTGTTTCTTTTGGTTTTTGCCCATACATTAAATCAAGAGGGATATAATGCAATTCTTTCTTTCCATCCTTAAAAGTTAATTGCAGGTCTATCGGCATAGGCATCAACCCTATTCGGCGTATACGGATCTTTGTTTTAGCATTTTCTTCCCACAAGCTATCAATGCCATAGTCAATAGTTTTCATTGAGAAAATCCAGTATTCCTTATACCAGTCCAATTTCATATCGCTTACTTTTTCAGCGATCCGAATAAAATCATTCGCATTAGGATGTTTAAACCTCCACAGTCTATAATACTCCAGTAAAATTTTATCTCTTACCTGCGCCCCAACTATATATCCAAGCTGTTCTAAAAAAACAGCCCCTTTATTATAAACATTAGAATAGGCAAAGTTGGTATTGTAATGATCAGCATGAGTGGATAAAGGTTCTTCTTTGCCGCTTTTAGCCACATTGAAATATGAATTGTAGTTTTCTGCTTGGGCAAATCCACGCGTATTGTTCAGAAATGTCCACACTCTGGCACTAGCATAATCTGTAAACCCTTCATCCATCCATGCATTTGTAGACTCATTTGTTCCAAGCATACCTTGATACCAACTATGCATCAGTTCATGCATCGAGCCTTTCGGTGCTGCAAGCAATGTAGCCATGGGATATTCCATACCACCATCTCCGCCATGTATAAATGAATACTGCTTGTAGGGGTAAGGGCCAAATGTTTTTTCAATGAATGGCAAGGCCCTTTCGGTTATATCCAACAAATTTTCCCATTCTTGAGCGGTAGCATTCGTGGTTTTATATAAAAGATGTATGGTGAGACTGTCTTTCAATTTTCTTGACACATGTTTGTACTCGGGGTCGGCTGCCCAAACAAAATCGTGCACATTGGGAGCAATAAAACGCCATGTCAATTTATTCCCGGGTGACTGTTTTACAGTTGCGCCTGGTGTTTCATATCCATATCCTATCTGGTTTGGATTTTGCAAGTATCCGCTGGCGCCAAGAATATAATTTTTATCAATGGAAATGCTTACATCAAAATCGCCCCATACCCCATAAAACTCACGGGCCACATATGGGGTTGGATGCCATCCTTCATAATCATACTCGCAAATTTTTGGATACCATTGACTCATAGAATAGCGAACTTGTGTTGTAGGATTATCCCTTCCGCTTCTTCGTATTTGCAACGGCACCTGTGCCTCAAACTCAATGTCAAAGCTCGCTTTTGTTTTTGGCAGAATAGGTTTATCCAGTTTTACTTCAAGAATGGTTTCCTCGATTTTAAATGACTGCGTACGACCATTCATTTTAAAAGAGAGAATTTTTTGATACCCATATTCTTCGGGCTTTAAATTTTGAATGCGGTCGCGGATCCTTTCATCCCAATCCAACACTTTATTGCCACTAGGATCTGTACGCAAAGAAATCGTGCCTTGCCGGCGACTCCGATTATCCATCATGCTGTTTGGCTGAAATGCATTCCAGTACAAATGAAAAAATACTCTCACTAATGTATCAGGAGAATTATTCCAGTATTCCAATTTTTGATGACCGGTGAAACGATTGGTTTGCGCATTCATGTCAATAGTCATCACATATTTCACCCGTTGTTGCCAGCGATCCGGCTGAGCATTCGCTAAAACGATAAATAACAAGCAACAAACTGCAAGCGAGATTTTTTTATACATGAAGTTTTGATCTAAGGGTGCGAAATTACTAAGAAAAAAAGCTGTTAAATGAATGCTGAAAGTTAAAGAGTGATCGCATCACGAACCAATCTGCCTTCTTGATTAAAGAATAAATATTTTTTTTGAAGATCATTTTTTTCAACTTTCAAACGATATTGTTCCACATCACCCGGCAGATATACGATCACCGTTTCTGTAACGCCACGATCAGCATATTTACTTTTATTAAACCCATCTTTTACGGCTTCGGGCAGTTTGTCATAGGCCCAGCTTTTCTCTGTTTTTTTCCAAATTCCTTTATTATTATACTCTGCATTCATTTTTTCCCCATTCAGCTCAAACCTAACATTTACATCGATTACGTCATTATCCCAATTCACTTTCTGAGCCGCAGGATACTGTCGTGCGAAATTATCTCTCGCAGACTGAGGTATTTTTGTAACCTGTGAAAAACTATTGAAAAAAAAGAATAGAGTGAGAATAAACAAAAAATAGAGTCTGATTTTCATAATAACTCAATTATAATATCTCGTGTAAAAATAATGCCAGCTTTGATAATAAATTCTTAATTATTTTTTCCCGAGACAACAATCACTATCTCTCCTTTTGGATTTTTTTCTTTAAAATGATCACAGACTTCCTGTAAGCTTCCCCTTCTATTTTCTTCAAACATTTTTGTTAGTTCACGACTAACAGAGCACAACCTATCGGCTCCAAAATATTCAATAAACTCCTCTAAAGTTTTAACCAATCTCACGGGCGATTCATAAAAAATCATCGTGCGATCTTCCTCAGCTAATTTTTTCAGCAGGGTCTGTCTCCCTTTTTTAAGAGGCAAAAAACCTTCAAATGCAAAACGATTTGAAGGAATTCCGCTGTTTACAAGAGCGGGCACAAATGCAGTAGGCCCTGGCAGGCATTCAACCTTTATGGTTTCTTTAACGCATTCTCTGATTAATAAAAAGGCTGGATCAGAAATTCCCGGCGTACCTGCATCAGTAACAAGAGCCATGCTTTTTCCTTCCTGTAATTGATCTATTAAATGTTGCACGATTTTATGTTCATTATGCTGATGATAAGGAGAAAGCGGTTTTTTTATTTGGTAATGGTTCAGCAGGTTTGAAGTGGTACGCGTATCTTCTGCAAGAATAAGATCAACTTGTTTTAATACTTCTAGAGCTCTTAAAGTGATATCTTTTAAATTACCAATGGGAGTGGGAACAATGTACAACAAACCCCCTGTCCCCGCCTTAGGCGGGGAACTTGGATTTGAATTGTCTGTCTTCTTCATGAAAATATTTTAAGTCTGTCGTATGAGAGAAAGTACAGCATAAACAGGCTCAATCAAGACTCCCTTTTAGGAGTTGTGTGTCTCGATTTCATAATACTCCATCACAGGATTTGCCAATAATTTTTTGCTTGCTTCTTCAGCAATTTGTTTTGCTCTTTCTTCTGAGTCGGCATCGATCTGCAAGGTTATGTTCTTTCCGATTCGAACATCTTCTACGTTCTTCAATCCAAGATTTTGGAGACCGCTCATTACCGCTTTCCCTTGTGGATCTAATAATTCTTTCAATGGCATTACCTTGATCTGCACAGTATAGGTCATGTAGTTTTATTTTTGAAAGCCAAAGATATAATAACATAAAAGATAAAAATGGCGAACACAGCAAGCCATTTCACACTAATAACAGCAATAATCCCAAGTACCAATAAAATATATCTTGCCAGATTATTTTTTAGGCTCCAATCCTTTATTTTCATACTCATCATGGGCAGATCACTGATCATTAAATAACTAAACAAAATAATGGCGGCGTATAACAGCCATTTATTAATAAGCAGAAACTGAAGATGGAGTGTTTGAAAATGGATCATCAAAGGAAATGACGCAATTACCAATCCTATTGCCGGAGTAGGAACACCCTTAAATAAAGTCTGTTGAGCAGCATCCAAATTAAATTTCGCCAAACGCCAGGCTGCTGCGCAAGGAATTAAAAATGCTGGTAACAACCATCCAATCGAAACATCAAGTCCGTTTTCTTGTTGGGCGTAACTGATACGAAGCAATTGAAAAAGGATTAAACCAGGGGCTACCCCAAAGCTTACGACATCAGCTAGTGAATCAAGCTGCTTACCCATATTTGACGTTGCCTTAAACAGCCGTGCAATAAAACCATCAAAAAAATCTATTACCGCTGCTCCAAAAATGAAAAATGCACCCCAAGTTATTTTTTCAGGAAGATTTACATCAGTAAAACCATCCTGCTGTAACAAAACAATAGTTTCGCCTGTTTGAAGAATAAACACAATTGCAATGCAGCCAAAAATGAGATTGAGGAGTGTAAATAGGTTGGGGATACCCCTTAACCCCCTAAAGGGGGAATTATTTGTCATCAGTTTTTTAATTTGTTTCCAAAAATAAATGAATTGTCTCTTAAGAGTTAATAAGTCCGCCTTTCAGAGAGGATTCAGGAGGATTTCATTATCGCTTCTATATCTTCAACTGTTATTGGAATATTTTTCATGAGATCTTTATTGCCATTTCTCGTTATCCATACATTGTTCTCTATTCTTACGCCCATTTGTTCTTGCTCAATATAAATACCCGGTTCCACAGTAAATACCATTCCTGATTTTATCGGTTCCGTTCTTGTACCTAAATCATGCACATCAATTCCAAGATGATGTGAAATGCCATGATATAAATATTTGCGATAAGCCCTGTTTTCCGGATCTTCATTTTTTACATCTGATTTTTTTAATAAACCAATCTTCAAAAATTGTTGCGTCGCCTCCTCACCAATTTTTTCGGTGTAATCAACAATTGAAATGCCTGGCTTCAATAAGCTTTTTGCATAATTATGCAAATGCAGGCAAGCATTATAAACGGTTTTTTGCCTTCTTGTAAATTTTCCATTCACTGGAATTGTTCTTGTTAGGTCAGCATTATAGCCACCATATTCAGCACCAAAGTCCATCAATACTAATTCGCCATCCTTGCATTCCTGATCATTACTTATATAATGTAAGGTTCTTGCTCTATCACCGCTGGCAATAATGCTACCGTAGGCAGGTCCAGTTGCCCGCTGGCTTAAAAAAGAATGCCAGATCTCTGCTTCAATCTCGTATTCCATAACACCTGACTTAATAAATTTTAGCAAACGTCTGAAAGTGTTATCCGTTATATCAATTGCTTTTTGCAACACTTCAATTTCCAATTCCGTTTTAATGCTCCTTAATTCCTTCATGATCTTTGCAGCCCTTTCATATTGATGTAAAGGGTATCGGGCTTTTAATTCATCCACATAGCGATAATCCCTTGTTCTTATTAAACCTGCCTGTCCGGTAGGCAGGCTCGCTTTACGATCATTTTCATTCGTGTCTAAATAAATTATATCGGCTAAATGAATCCAAGTTTGAAGCATAGCATCCAAGCTATCGAGCCAAACAATTGTTTTTATTCCACTGATATTTTGTGCTTCGTTCATTCGTAATCTTTTCCCGTCCCATTTTTCTTTTAATTCATTAGGCCTGATCAAAACAAGCACTTCACGATATTTTGGATCGGGATTATCCGGAAATAAAATAATCATGCTATCCTCTTGCACAATACCGCTTAGCCAAAACAGATCGCTGTTTTGTTTGAAAGGATATAAAGCATCTCCATTTACCGGCATCTCATCATTACTTACAAATATGGCGATGGAATTGGGTTTCATCTCATTGACAAATCGTTTCCTATTCTTGATAAATATTTCCGGATTAAGAGGCAAATACTTCATATATGAATGAATTGAGCATTAAAGATAACGAGGCAAAATGTCAACCTGCGGTCAATTGCTTGAAATTTGGAATATTTTCAAGAAAAGCAAATCAAGGTTCAATGCTGTTCAAAATGTTTTCAAATCTGTAAACCATCACAAATAGTTTTAGGAAATCTTTTGATAGTTACGATGATTTACGCTAACACTTGTTTGTATATTATCTTACCTTTGTGGCCTAACGAAAAAAGCTTGCTTCTTATGTCAGTTCAAACCACTTCCTTTCCAATCGGGAAGGCAATGAAAAATCTTTTTAAGCCCCAATTACGATCAACCGAAAACATTCACTATCAACTAACTCCTGAAGAATTAATCGCAGACACATTGAGCCTTGAAGAAGGCGCATTGAATGATACCGGCGCTCTCGTTATTCATACTGGCGAGTTTACCGGCAGATCACCAAAAGACAAGTTTATTGTAAGAGATGAGATCACGGAAAATACAGTAAACTGGAATGAGTTCAATATTCCTATTGAGCCAAGGTTTTTCGACATTATTTATAAAAAAGTAACGAATTATTTAGCTGAACTGTCTGATTTGTGGGTAAGAGATTGCCATGCCTGTGCTGACGAAAAGTATCGCTTAAATATTAGAGTTATTACTGAAAAGCCCTGGAGCAATTTATTTGCTCATAACATGTTTCTGCGCCTAACTGAAGAGGAGCTTGAAAACTTTTCACCTGAGTGGTGTGTGATAAATGTGCCCGGATTAAGATTAGATCCCAAAGAGTGTGGCATTCGCCACCATAATGTTTCATTGGTTTCTTTTAAACATAAAATGATCTTGGTCGCCGGCAGTGGATATACCGGTGAAATAAAAAAAGGAATTTTTACAATACTTAATTACTTGCTTCCTCAGGAAAAAAATGTATTGAGCATGCACTGCAGTGCAAACATGGGAAGAGCGGGTGATATCGCGATTTTCTTTGGATTGAGCGGAACCGGCAAAACAACACTCAGTGCTGATCCTGATCGCAAGTTGATTGGTGATGACGAACATGGCTGGACGGAAGAAAATATCTTCAATTTTGAGGGTGGATGTTATGCAAAATGTATCAATCTTACTAAAGAGAAGGAACCAGAAATTTTTCATGCTATTCGTTCAGGCGCTTTGGTTGAGAATGCTACTTTCTTTCCTGCCACAAACAAAATAAATTTCGAAGATGCTTCGATTACAGAAAATACGAGGGTTTCTTATCCTTTGCATTTTATCAGTAATGCGCAGGAGCCTTCAATAGGGGGTTTGCCCAAAAATATTTTCTTTTTGACTTGTGATGCCTTTGGCGTACTGCCACCTATTTCAAAATTAACCCCTGAGCAAGCTATGTATCAATTCATTTCAGGTTATACGGCAAAGGTAGCGGGAACGGAAACTGGCGTTACAGAACCCAAGCCAACATTCAGTGCATGCTTTGGTACACCCTTCCTTCCTTTGCACCCTGGCAAATATGCTCACATGCTTGGCGATAAAATGCAGAAGCACAAAGTAAATGTATGGCTCATCAACACAGGCTGGACCGGCGGGCCGTATGGCATTGGCCATCGCATGAAATTATCTTATACAAGAGAAATGATTTCTGCGGCATTGGAAAATAAATTCGATGCGATTGAATTTGAAGATCATTCCGTATTCGGAGTTGCTATACCAAAAGAATGCCCCGGAGTGCCATCCGATATTTTAAATCCAAGAAACACATGGGCTGATAAGAATGCTTATGATGAGAAAGCAAAATATTTGGCTAGCTTATTCATTAAAAATTTCGAAAAATATACTAATGGTGTAAATGAGGAAGTGCTGGCCGCTGCACTAAAAATACATTGATGGCTCTATGATTGTTTGCTTGAAAGTCCCGACGTTTACAGTCGGGATTTTTAATTTTCTTTAACCTAGGCATTGATAGTTTTTGAAATATTTTTTTGAATTTGCCGTTGATTTAATACAATGGTCTTCCTTAAGAAAATAATAATAATTGTTTTTTCTATTTTTCCATTAATTGCCAGTGCTCAGGATGACGAATTTATTGAGTGGTCCTCTGCCAAAAGATTAACATGGGATGATTACTTGGCCAAACCTTCTTCGTTTTCAGATGCAGCAGCCATAACAAGCACGGCGCTTGGCATGGAGTATCACGTAAGAAATAACGTACTTACCTATATCATCACATGCCGGTTTTCAAAAACCAGATCATGGGGCAGGCATAAAACAGATTATATTCTCCAGCACGAACAAGGGCATTTTGATATTACAGAAATTTTTGCCAGAAAACTTGCAAAAACATTAAAGGAGTATAGTTTCAATCCGCGTAAATATAAAACCGATCTTGACGATATCTACAAAAAGATCATGGAAGAAAAAGAAGAATTTCAAAACCAGTACGATAAGGAGACTGATTATAGCCGTAATAAAGAAATACAGGCAGAATGGTTGAAAAGAATTGAAAAAGAATTATTGAAATATACGCCTGTTTAATTTCTACGACTATCCTATATTCTCATCCCTCATTTAATTATCATTTTTTTGCATAAAAAAATATTTAATTTACCGCATGATGCGGATACAAAGCGTTGTCATTCTCTTTTTTATTGCAGCCACAAGCTATGCTCAAAATATTGATGTGCTTCACTACAAATTCGGGTTGAGCTTAAGTGATCAAAATGACATAATCCAAGGGAAGGCTGTAATAAGGTTGAAATTTTTGCAATCAGCTTCCTCATTTTTTATTGAGTTAACCACTCAAAATAGAAATGGACAAGGAATGAAGGTTGACAGTGTTACCACGGATCTATACCAACCGTTAAACTTCTCTGCACAAAACGATAAGGTAAATATCATATTGACCAAGCCGGCAAAAAAAAACGATTCAGCCACATTTATCGTTTCGTATCATGGCATTCCTGCCGATGGCCTGATAATTTCTAAAAATAGGTATGGTGATCGAACCTTTTTTTCTGACAACTGGCCTAACCGTGCACATAACTGGGTTCCGTGTATCGATAATCCTGTGGATAAGGCAAGCTTTGAATTTATCGTTACTGCTCCTTTTCAATATCAAGTTGTATCAAATGGAAAACTTGCAGAGGAAAAGCAATTACCTGGAAATAAAAAACTTTCTCATTGGATAGAGGATGTTCCATTGCCTACAAAGGTGATGGTGATCGGTATTGCAAAATTTGCCATAAAGCAATATGAGGATAGTCCGAAAAATATTCCGATCTCCGCCTGGGTATATCCACAGGACAGCACAAACGGCTTTAAAAACTATTCCACCGCTCCTGCTATTGTAAAATTTTATTCAGACTATATAGGTCCCTATCCTTATAACAAGCTGGCGAATGTTCAATCCAAAACAATTTTTGGCGGCATGGAAAATGCGAGTGCTATTTTTTATCATGAAGAATCAGCAGAAGAAGATAAATCAATTGAAGACCTGCTTGCTCATGAAATTGCTCACCAGTGGTTTGGAGACATGGCTACGGAAAAAAGCTTTCCGCATTTGTGGCTCAGTGAAGGCTTTGCCACTTATCTCACCAATGTTTATATTGAATCAAAATACGGAACAGACAGCATGAATAATAGACTAAAAGATGAGCGGAAAAAAGCGGTCAATTTTGCAAAGCTGTCAGGTAAGCCTATTGTAGATTCTATTTCTCCCGTTATGAAGCTTTTGAATCCGAACAGTTATGAAAAAGGCGCTTGGGTATTGCATATGCTGCGCAGGCAGGTAGGCGATTCGACATTTCGAATATTCATTCGCACTTACTACGACCAGTATAAAGGGAAAAATGCAGATACTGAAGATCTCCGCAGAGTAGCTGAAGAAGTGACCGGCAGAAAGCTTGAACAATTTTTCAAACAATGGCTGTATACTCAGGGCATTCCTCAATTAACTATCAAATGGCAGTATAATGAAAAACAAAGATCAGTTTTGATTAAAGTTACTCAACAGCAAAAGCAAGTCTTTCAATTTCCTCTGGAAATAAAATTAATTTCAGATCAAACCTTTACTATCACAAAACTGAATATCACAAAGCAGGATGAGACGTTTTCAATTCCAACAAACTCTGTCATTAACACAATTTATCTTGATCCAAATACTTCATTGCTATTTGAAAGCAAAGCTGAAGCAATGAATATATCCAACTAAAAAGAGCTGATTCTTTTATTTTTTTATTTAAAATTTCTCATTGCTTATTTCTCAGGAATAATTTCCTATTTTCATTTCATGTTAGTCAAAACCTTTGGCAGCGCAGTATATGGAGTGGAGGCTATAAGCATTACAGTTGAAGTAAATTGGATGGCTACGAATACGGGAACGGTACTGGTGGGTTTGCCTGATAATGCAGTAAAAGAAAGTTTACAACGAGTAGAAAGCACTATCAAATCCAATGGATATATGATGCCACGCACTCGCGTGGTTGTAAATCTTGCACCGGCAGATATAAAAAAAAGTGGAACCGCCTTTGATCTCCCGATCGCTATTGGTGTTCTTGCTGCCTCGGAACAGCTCGTCAATAAGCGAGCTATTGAAAAATATGTGATCATGGGTGAGCTGAGCCTTGATGGCGAGCTAAGACCGATCAAGGGAGCATTGCCTATTGCTATCCAAGCAAGAAAAGAGGGATTTAAAGGATTGATTGTTCCAAAAGAAAACGAAAGGGAAGCGGGCATGGTAAATAATCTCGACGTGTATGGAGTATCACATATCAAAGAAGTAATTGATTTTTTTGAGAATGAGGAGGAAGGTCTAAAGCCTGTAGTGATAAATACAAGAGAAGAATTTTTCAATGCGCAATCTGATTATGAATTTGATTTTAGCGAAGTAAAAGGTCAGGAAAATATTAAGCGTGCATTAGAAATTGCAGCGGCCGGCGGCCATAATGCCATTTTGATTGGCCCGCCCGGCGCTGGGAAAACCATGCTGGCAAAACGATTGCCAACTATTCTTCCTCCACTTACTTTGCAGGAAGCCTTAGAAACAACAAAGATCCACTCTGTAGCAGGGAAGCTTCCTGAAAATTCAACACTGGTTACAAAACGACCGTTTCGCTCGCCTCATCATACCATTAGCGATGTGGCCTTAGTGGGCGGAGGCGGCAATCCGCAACCCGGAGAAATTTCACTGGCACATAACGGTGTTTTGTTTTTAGATGAATTGCCTGAATTTAAAAGAACGGTTTTAGAGGTAATGCGCCAACCAATGGAAGAAAGAAGAGTAACCATTTCAAGAGCCAAGATAGCGATTGATTTTCCTGCGTCATTTATGCTGGTGGCTTCTATGAATCCGTGTCCGTGTGGCTTTTATAATCATCCAGAGAAGGAATGTACTTGCCCTCCCGGCGCCGTACAAAAATATCTGAATAAAATTTCGGGGCCTCTGCTCGATCGCATTGATCTTCATGTAGAAGTTACTCCGGTTGCCTTCAATGAACTTTCATCCGTAAAATCACAAGAAAACTCCGAAACAATTCGAAGTCGTGTTATTAAGGCTAGAGATATACAAGCTGAAAGATACAAACAGCATCCTGGTATTTATTGCAACGCACAAATGACCAGCAAACTGTTGAAAGAAATTTGTGTCATCAACCAAGTTGGTCAAAATCTTTTAAAAACTGCCATGGAACGATTGAATCTTTCTGCAAGAGCCTATGACCGCATCTTAAAAGTTTCCAGAACGATCGCTGATCTTTCTGAAAGCGAAGACATCAAACCAGAATATTTAGCAGAAGCCATTCAATACAGAAATTTAGACAGAGAAGGTTGGGCCGGATAACACATTTTTGATTTCTTTCCATGACTAGAAAGATTATCATAAATACAATTGATGAAACTAGGTCAAATTCATGCCCGTATTCCTTCCAAAATCAAATTCAAGCAAGACAAAAGCCATTGGCATTCTTTCCTCTTGCCGTTGAATTCATCAGTTTTGGTTTAATGCCAAAGATAAAAAACCCCCAATTTTGGGGGTTGCTACAATTTTTCGAAAAAATGGATTAGTAGCTATAGTTTGAAACCGTCCTTTCGCTGTTAACAGTTACGAAAATAGCGATGATTAGCTCCTCTTCATATACAACTTATTCACCACAATGTGAATAACCCTCTAAAAGCGAAGACATCAAGCCTGAGTATTTAGCAGAAGCCATTCAATACAGAAATTTGGATAGAGAAGGTTGGGCGGGGTAATCTATTTTCTTCGCATGTAAAAACAAGCTTGATCGCCTTGGTTAGTTTTATTGAGTTCATCAGCCTGTTTTGTCCATTCTTCAATCTGTGATTGGGAAAACAGACTGGTCTTTTTATTCACTACATAAGATTGCGGACTATGTAAAGGGATATCCTCTTGGTATTGTTCACTACCCCAAAATTGAAAGGCGGTTGAATCAAAAATTATTCTTTCAACCGTAAAGTGATTTTTCTCAGCTAGCAAATTCATGCTTTTTAAACTGTGCACAACAAGGTGGCGCGGAGGATCCAAGTCAACCCAGTTGATTCCGTATTTTTTTGAAGCAAAGGATCCATTTACCGGCGTTCTTATCAGTAAACATTTCCCAGGTTTTACCAATTCAGAGAGCCGCTGGAATACCAACTGCGGTTCGTCCATGTGCTCAAAAGAATGATTCAGCATAACAAAATCAAAAACCTCGGGTTCTTGCTTATCAAAAATTGATTTACCCAATAATCTTAATCTGCCATTTGCCGATCTGAATTCCTGTTTTAAAAAAGGGTCGATCCCCTGCAAATTGGTAAAACCTGCCTTGCAATAATGAGCAAGAACGTCGCCACTGCCAGAGCCGGCGTCCAGAATGACGTCATCATATTTTACACCGGCTATTTTTAACCAAGTTGTATATTCTGGCACCTTGTACCCTATTGATAAAAGACTTCCAAGAACCTTATTACGACCATACAGCAAATAGCTTGATTTTATTTTTCGAAAAAGAGTTGAGTGTATGTCAATATCAGGTTGTTTTTTGAATGAATAATAATTATCCGGATAATATCGATGAAGATCTTTAGGAACAGCTTCAATTTGTAAAGCTTCGCAGTTTGGGCATTCAAAATATTTGTGAACTGTTCTTATTCCAAACATCATTTCATGCACTTCCAAAGGATTAGATTTAATTTCAGTGCTACAAATCTTGCAAATCATTTTTTATTTATTGAAAGTTTATTGAAACATCTTGTCATCAATTTTTTTGACCAGGGCGTTTGCTTTAAAATAATACGCGGTATATATTTTTGACAGTTTATTATTTCTTCAATTTTAGCTGGCAGTATCCCATTATATCCTGCTGCTCTAATTTGTGCCACATTTTTTACTTTATATCGCTTCAGCATATTCCAGAGCACATGAAAGACATACTCATCCTTCAAACACAGATCTTGCGGATATTTTGAAAATAAAAAAAAATGTTCCGGCAATTCTACTTTGATGTTTTTATAATATTTATTTGACTCCTGTGTAGAGCCTTTTCCAATATTTACCAGCTTTTGAGGAAGATAGTGATAGCCGGTATGTGCAGTCAGGTACCTTACATAAAAATCAATATCCAGCACCCAATTAAAATTTGAATCATATTGAATGGAAGAATCTTTTCTATGCATGGCCACACTGGGATGCCCGATCACGTTTAAATAAAACAAAGAAAATACCGAACTGTCCAGCATGTGTTTTCTTTCGGGTGTCAAAATATCTTCCTGTTTTTTATCAGAATCCAGCCAAACCTGAGTGCTGGCACAGAAAATAAAATCCTTTCCGGAATGCAAGGCGGCATCTGCAAAAAGTTGTAATGCATTTTCCGAATCAAACCAATCATCGTCATGCATTATTTTGATCCAATCGGCATTGGCTCTTTGCATCACCCTGATGCAATTATTGCCTGCACTAACCGCAGGTTGATTTCTTTGAAATGAAATTGGCAATTCATGAGCATATGAACTGACCAACGTTTCTACCTCTGCATTAGGGCTATTGTCGTTGATTATGATCTCATAATCTTTAAAACGTTGCCCCTGAATTGAATCTAAAAGTTTTTTGAGTAAATGAGCACGGTTATATGTAGGAATGCAAATGGAAATAAAGGGCTTATTCATCGATATTGAAAAAGTTGAATTATGAATTACCAGAATTTAAAAACTTTCTATAAACATCTAAATATGCATGAACTGAATTTTCCCAGCTAAAGACTCTTGCTCTCTCCATAATTTTTTGCTGCGGATGAGTACATTCGTAATGTCGCATTCCCCTTTCAAAAACTTCTTTCATACAAGCCGGATCAAAATCATCAAAATAATATGCGGCATCGCCACCCACTTCAGGCAAGCTGGTTGACCTGGATAAAAAGACAGGTTTTCCGAAATACATCGCCTCCAAGACCGGCAAACCGAAACCTTCGCCAATGCTTGGAAAAACAAATGCAGCGCAATTTTTGTAATACCAGAATTTTTCTTCTTCAGGAATTGCACCTATCAGTTTAATTCTATCGGCTACTCCCAAATTTTTGGCTTCTTTTATCACCTTTTCAGTGTAAGGAAATTCATTCATCCCGGCAATTACCAATTCGTACTCATTGCCAATTAATAAGGCCGGAAGTACATGAAAATTTTTTCGTGAGTGAAATTGTCCGATACTGAATAAAAAGGATTTATTGGGTATATGTGTCGGGCTATCGATAATTTTTTCCGGCACGTTGCACCCATTATAAACAATACTGTACGGCTTATTGCCCGGGTTCAAATATTCCATGGTTTGCTTGTGAGCGAATTCTGAAATAAATGTAAGATAATCGGCTCTTTCAATTCGTTGTTGGATTAACGATAAATACCGTTTCCTGATGGATTGTGTATATTCCTCTTCATGTAAAAAATTCAGATCATGTATCGTATAAATATTGATCGTTTTGCTGCCGAAAGGACGGTACCATGAAAGAGTGGTAGCCACATGCCAAATATCAAATCGGCTGGTTAATTGATGAAAATATTTGTGAAGGCTGTATTGAGTGACATAATCCACATTTTTTCCAAAAACATCACGCTGAGCTTTGGGAACATAAAAATGCAAATGCATGTCCTCAGGAGCTTCCAAAGCCAAATGTTTACCTAATTGGTAACAAAAATGATATAGCCCGTTAAATGAATTGCCTCCTGTGCGATGAAGGTCAACTAAAATGTTGGACATGCGCTTGTTTAAAAATGGGTTGTTACAGCCATGCTAAGTTGTCATTTTTTTACGAACTTGTACGCCATTTGCTAAAAGAAAATTTTTATGCCGCAATTATTCTGAATAACCTTTTAAAGTTAGAAGTGTTATACAAATAATATTATTGCGATTGACTAATAAATTGTTTCAATCGCCGGTTATTCGTAAAGCAAAAAAGAAAACTATTCATGAAAATATTACTTCAATACCTGAAACCACATCGTTGGCTGGTAACATTGGTGTTAACCTTGGCTGCTGTCAACATTGGGTTTTCTTTATTTGACCCGATCATTTTTGGTAAATTGATCAATCTGGCAAACCTGCATCAGGCGAAACCGGCCCCAGACCAGCATTTTGCTTGGCGCGACTATCTGTTTATAAAGCTCAACTTTATCAATAAAAATGGCAAAGAGGATCACTTGTATGGCGTTGTTTGGCTATTGATCGCCTCCATAACAGTAGCCATGATCAGCCGAATTGCTAAAAATTTCCAAGATTATTTTTTAAATGTGGTCATCCAAAAATTCGGGGCCAAGGTTTTTACAGACGGTTTGCAGCATGCTATGAAGCTTCCCTATCATCAATTTGAAGACCAGCGCAGCGGCGAAACGCTTTCCGTATTAACCAAAGTGAGGGCAGATGTTGAAAAATTTATGATCAACTTTATCAACATTCTTTTTGGTGTAATAGTAGGAGTATTATTTGTATTTGTTTATGCAGCCATTTTTATTCATTGGAGTATACCTGTTGCTTATCTTGTAGGCATATTTTTACTTACAGTCATTACCAATTTATTGAGCAAAAAGATCAAGGTCATTCAAAAAAACATCGTTGCGCAAACAACAGCGCTTGCTGGCTCTACTACTGAATCATTACGCAATATTGAACTGGTAAAAAGCTTAGGCCTTACACGCCAGGAAGTAGAGAGGCTTAATAAAAATACTTATAAAATATTGGGATTAGAATTAACAAAGGTAAAGCGAATACGCAGTATTAGTTTTATACAAGGCACATTCGTAAATACTTTAAGACAGGTGATCCTTTTTATATTGATGTGGCTGATATTTCACAGGTATATGGATGCCGGGCAATTGGTGACTATGCAGATATTTTCTTTTTTTGTATTTGGTCCGTTGCAGGAAATTGGAAACATACTTCTTTCTTACCGCGAAGCAGAAGCATCTCTAAATAATTTTGATACGCTAATGCAAAAGACGCCTGAGCAAGATCCAGCTCATCCCAAGCCATTGGGAAACATTAGAACATTATCTTTTAGAAATGTGTCATTCCAGCATCAAACAGCTGCTCAAAAAGCGATCAATAACATAAGTTTTGACGTACGGGTAGGTGAAACCATTGCATTTGTAGGTCCAAGCGGCAGTGGAAAAACCACGCTAATGAAATTACTGGTTGGGTTATATCGTCCACAGCTAGGAAAAATTCTTTACAATAATTTGGATGAAACAGAATTACGGTTTGACGATCTCCGCAACCAAATAGGATTTGTAACTCAAGATACCAATCTTTTCAGCGGCACCATTAAAGAAAACCTTTTGTTTGTAAATCCATCAGCCACTGATGAGGACTTGATGAATGCTTTAAACAAAGCATCTTGCCAGAATTTATTAGCAAGAGCTGAAAAAGGGTTAGACACTACGATCGGTGAAGGCGGACTTAAATTATCTGGCGGAGAAAAACAACGGCTATCTATCGCAAGAGCGTTGCTCCGCAAACCCAAGCTATTGTTATTTGATGAAGCCACTTCAGCACTTGATTCATTGACAGAAGAAGAGATCACTGATACAATAAGGGATATTTCCAATGAGGGGAATCAGATCACTATTCTTATCGCTCACCGTCTTTCTACCATTATGCATGCAGATAGAATTTATGTTCTGGAGAAAGGTGATGTTGTTGAAACCGGCTCTCATGAGAGCCTGCTTAATGAAAAGGGTTTGTATTATGCTATGTGGCGTCAACAAATTGGTGAAAGAAAGACTAAAGCAATTGCTGTTTAGATAACAGAGAATAGTGAATAGATAATAATGGTCTTAATGCTTAGAGTTTTTTCGGAATTGATTTTAAATTTTAAGAAAATAAAATTTCCAACTAACGAGGAAACTATTATCTTTTATCTATTAATTATTATCTATTCATGAGCATTCTTTCCATATTAGGGATTGGTAACGGCAAGATCAAAGAAGCTTTACGTCAACACGCCACTATTATTGATATAAGAACAGCCCATGAATTTGACCAAGGAAAAGTTCGAGGTTCCATCAACATACCCATTGACAGAATTTCCATCAATCTTGAACGCATTCGCCACATGCGTAAACCGATCATCATTTGCTCCTCATCAGATTCAGAAAATGAAAAGGCAATAAGCTTTTTGAAGGCAAATGGCATCAAAGAGATTTATAACGGCGGCAGTTGGACAAGAGTGCTGAAGTTGATAAAATCAATTTGAAGATGGATGAGATATTATCCGTTCTTTAGTTTCTTGTGAGCTTGAATCAAGTCATCTGATACTATTTTTCTTCCTTTCGCTTAATGAGGTCTGAAAAAAAGCCATGCGGCTCTTCAATATCACTAAGCTCCAACTCCAAAGCCTTTGTGCTTTGAGTTATTTCAAATAAAGAAATAATTAGTGAAGCAAGTAAGCTTAATAGGCTAAGTGCGAATTCATATCTCACTGCCACGATCCAATTCATATAAATAGTGTACATGGTTACCACGCAACACAAAAAACTAAATACTCCTAAGGCCTGCATATAGCGCACCAGCCTGATACGACGGCGAAGGCTATGTATCTGCCGAAGAAGAATTTTATTGTCCTCTCCCCTTTTATATTCATCATGCAGCTTGCGGACAAGATTTGCAAGGGCAAGAAACCGATTGGTATAAGCAAGCAGTAAGAGACTAATTGCAGGAAAAAGTAAGGCTGGTGTAGTAAATGTTATTTCCATAAACCAAAAGTAATGCTATAAACAACAATGCAGGATCTTTGATCCTGCATTGATAAAAAGCCAACATGTTTTTTTACTCCAAGTCAAAATCAAGCGGTACATTTATTTTAATGGCAAAAGTTCTTCCCATATTAAATACGCCAAGTCTTTTTGTAACCATGTTTTCCGGTGCATACTTCAGACGGCTTAAATGATTTTGATAAGCCTTATCGCCGATATTATTCACTGCAAAAAATAAACTGAATAGTGTTTTATCATGACTTACGAAATTTCCACCAACACCTGCATTAACAAGACTATAGCCCGGTGTTGCCGTCTCAGTATTAAAGCCTGTAAAAGGTTTATTTTGCTTAAATGTATTGTCTAATTGTACTTGGATAAACCCATCTTTAAATGTTTTACCCTTTCGTGCAAAATCAGCTTTTACTTCATCAATCAACCTGCTAGCCGGTACAAAAGGCAGGTTTTTACTACCATCCTGCTCCTTGCTCAGCTCGCCACGAACCCATGAAAAAGTATTTTCAATATGCAGCCAATCTAATGGATGAGGATGAATGTCAAGATTAAATTCCGTTCCATATAGTTTAGCATTATCCTGAGCAAACCGGAAGGCAAAAAAATCTTGACCATTATCATTAATGATTGAATCACCTCCGCCCACTGCTGTCAGTTTGCGGTAGTAAATAAAATGATTAATAGCATTATAAAAAATACTCGCATTAAATGATACATGTTCGCTGCCGATCTCGATTCCTGCATCTGTCTGAAAGCTTGTTTCAGATTTAAGACCTTGTTCTCCGTATTCAAAACGAAAAGTTCCTTCATGCGCACCATTGCTGGCCAATTCACTCACTGTTGGAGCCCTGAAACCCCTGGCAATATTGAATTTCAGGGTTACCATTTTACTGGCCTCATAAGCAAGCCCTGCACTTCCTGATACATTGGAAAAATTCTTTGTAAACCCGGGAAACTTTAAATCTGAACCTTCTCTAAACTCTTTTGAATCAAGCGAACGGTTATCAAAACGGAGGCCTCCGCTAAGGGTAAGTTTGTTTATTATTTTTTGTGTATATACAAAACCACCAATATCGAACAGCGAGTACTCAGGTATCAAAACTTCTTCGCCTTTATTTTTGTTGGTCTGTTGCATTCCATTTACTCCAATAGTAGTTTTCCAGTTTTTTTGTTCTAAAAAATGATATTGCACATTATAGTTTACAGTATTCAAATCGAAGAATAATTCTTCTTCATCGGGGTTCAACACATTTGCAAATTCCTTACGCTGGTTACGTTGATAGCCTAATACAAACGTAAACCTGTCTCTGCCGATGTTAATACTATTTTCGGTAGCTATTTTAAAATGTTGTATTCTTTGTTTTGGTACAAAGGGATCGGTTGATTTGAAATCCTCGTCGGTGGCAATGGCTTCAGATTCTACTCCATTATCATTTATAAGTTTGAGAAACTTACCCGTTGCGTCATCACGGTCTCCTTCCACCAAACCCAGTTTCTGATCAAAATTGCTCAAGTATAAATGTGAATAACCCCAGTTTTTATGCAGACCTATATATCCTCCTAAATCCTTTTCATTGAATTTGGAATTAAACACATAGCCATCGAAATCATTTTTATAATCTGCAGCAGCTTTATATGAACCATTAAGTCCCCAAACGAAACCATTTTTATTGCCGCCAATATCTGCATGAAAATTTCGCTGCCTGTTATTTGTTTGATATGCTCCTAAAACATTTGCTTTGATACTTCCTTCTGAAGCAGGTTGCATAGAAATGATGTTCACTACACCGGCTAATGCATCACTTCCATACATAAGCGAAGCAGGGCCTTTAAGTACTTCAGCTCTGCTTACGTTCAACTCATCTATTTCAATACCATGCTCATCACCCCATTGCTGACCCTCCTGGCGTATTCCATCATTCACCACGATTACTCTGTTGTATCCTAAACCACGGATAAAAGGTTTTGATATGGCAGGGCCCGTTGTTACCTCTGCCACCCCGGGTGTCTTGGCCAGGTTGTCAATAAGATTTGTAGAAACATTATTGAACAGATTTTCCTTCCTTACGATGTTTACCGGGATCGGGGTTCTCTTGGTAGATGTTGCAGATGAAACTCCGGTTACTGTCACAGCTTCGTTTTCAACAATTGAAGCGGTTAATGCAAAATCTTTTTGCAGGTTATCAGTTAAATTCATTACTTGAATGATGGATGCATAGCCAAGATGACTTATTTCGACCAAATAACTTCCCTGGGCAATGCTGATTTTATATACCCCTTCGGCATTTGCAGCTGCCCCCCTTTTTAGATCAGGAAAATAAACAGATGCACCTGGTAAAGAGGTTCCGGTTTTTGCATCAGTAATCTTGCCACTTAGAACAAATATCTCTCTACCAGACTTTGTGTTCTGTTGACCATATATATAATTTACAAAAAGGAGGGCTGTAAAAATCAATATTGTATTTTTCAGTTTCATAAATTTTTGTATTAAATGTTCAATCTTCTCAAAAGATTGCATTATGAGTTGTTTGAATGCGTGGAGAATTTCATCTGTTAAACGGACGATAGCCTCTATGTAATCAGGAAAGAAAAGAAGGAGGTCCTCTCAGGGAATAAAAAATAGTGGAAGAGAGTGGAACTGAAAATTTATATGAAGCGGAAAGTTCAACTTCTACTGAAGAAATGATCTGCGACACCTTTTCGGCGTCTTCAGCAAACGGCATCGAAAAATCATCGACGCAACTGCAATTATAACTTACAATTTTATTGTCGGCTGGTTGAGAGGATTGCTTACAATTGTTTGAATGGAGCCAGTTGTGAAAGTATAGACCACCGCCAATTTTCTGGCAGAACACCAACAGAAGAATTATCGCAAAGCACTTTTGTATAATCCGGTTTGGTTTCATTGGTAGTGTAAAGGTAGAAGAATTTGTAATATAAACTGAAACCACTCTATTGTACTAATATATCAATACCCTTTTAATTTTTCTATCCGCTTTTTCTCTTTCTGTTCCGGTGTCAAATTTCTTTCATAGTCATAAACCGCACTCTCCCACTCTCCATAAGTGGAATTGGGAAGTACAATAAATTTTTTTCCCCATTCTTCACGGGCTTTATCTGCTTCCTCTTTTCTTTCATTAATGTTCTTTCTCTCAAAGGCCTGAGTAAAATCGTTCAGGTTATCACCCAGCAGCAGAACAACATTATACTCTTTCATTACAATTTGTCTTCTCGCTTCTTTGGAAGACGTGTTGGAAAGAAAAAGCATATGAGCAGTATCTGCATTGGGCAATTGCAACTTTTGAAGATTTAACAATGTGCTTTTAATTTCGGACGTGTCCCTGTTGCTGATGTAAAATATAGTAACACCTTTTTGTTTGGCAACCTGTAAAAATTCAACTGCTCCGGGCACAGCAGTAGCGGCCGATCTATCAGTCCAATTTTTCCATGATTGGCTTGTATATTGTTTTCGTTCTTTAATTAATTGCGCTTCACTATAACTGTTGTCTAAAATTGTTTCATCAAGATCAGTTATAACGGCAAGTTTCCGTTTTTTTAATTTCTTTTTTGGTATTTCATTCAAGCGAAATAATGCTATATTAAACGCCTGGTAACATAGTGCCCGGTACTCGGCCGCCTGTTGTTGCCATAATACAGGATATTCTTTTAACAAAATTTCACATGGTTGAGATTTGATGCCGTCCTGAGCAATCAGAAATTGCACCATCAAAATACATGAGGCAATAAAGAGAAGCTTTTTCATTTTTAAATTATTGTGTATTAAAACTCATCCTATTATTCTTTTATAACACTCACCTGGCCATTTTTTTCAATCACAGCTTCCTTTACATCATTAAGACTGTCGCTGTTTATTTCAAGCCTTACACCCTCCATCAGATCATCCTTGCTGATAGAAGCGATTCGCATATTTTTCCAGTTTATCTCACCATTTTTATATAACGATCGGTGAATGCCCTTTACTATTTTGCCAACCCAAACATGCTTCATGGCTAAGATGGCTAAAATTTTATGAACAATAACCATGACTGTTGCCGCTGCCACGGTAGAAAAAAAAGGCGAGGCACCAACCACTCCCCGTGCAAGTATGGCGCCCAGCATGATAACAAGTATATTGTCAAATGCAGTTTTTTTTCCGAATATGCGCATACCAGCGATGCGTATGAGAGCCAAGGTGATAAAAAACATGACAAACGATCTTACCCCCATTTGTAGCGCGGTGAGGCTTTCACCACTACCAAATAATTCAGTTATGTTCATAACGTTTAGTTTTATCTAGTTTTGATTCAAAGAATTTCAGATCCATGTTTTATTAGTTTTCTCGCTTCCTTCGGACTTAATAAACCCAAAGGCTTAAATTCCTTTTTCTCCATTTTGTTATAGTAAACAAAAAAATCTTCTATCTCTTTGATCTATGTTTGGAGAGATTTTCAAACGCTACTTCTTCATCCTTTTCCATGGTTAGCATTGGCATAACAATAATTCTATCGTTTCGTATTGTTTCACCATCTGAAGTTTGCTTGGCCTTGATAGCGCCGATGATCAAGCATTCCAAAACACTACCAGGCAAATAAGAATCCTCTGCAAAGATCATCACATCCAACGGATCACCATCATCACCTTTTGTGCCGGGAATAAACCCAAAATCATACGGGAAAGCTAGACCAGTAGGTAAAAGTTTTTTTACTTTAAACCGGTTCGTTTCAGGATCAAATTTGTATTTGTATTTACTTCCCTTGGGAGTTTCAATCACAACATCAGCTGTATGCATAAAAAATCTTTATAAGAACCGCTGTAAAAACTATGCCATGGAAATTTGAACAAACCCTGTCGCAAAACACCCTTTATTTGCCGTTTTTATACACCTTCAATTTTAAATACTCTATCTAAATTTGTGTCATCAAATTGAACCCAATTATACTTAATCAAAAAAAGAAAAAATGGAAACAGCGAACAAAACAACGATCACTGTTGAAAACACAGTAAAAGCGCCGGTTCAAAAAGTTTGGAAGTTTTGGACTTTACCCGAGCATATCACAAAATGGAACGCTGCTTCGGACGACTGGCATACACCGTTTGCAGAGAACGATTTGCGGGTTGGCGGCAAATTCTTTTCAAGAATGGAAGCCAAAGACGGCAGCTTTGGTTTTGACTTTGGAGGTGTGTATGACGAAGTAAAAACAAATGAGCTCATTGAATACACGATTGGAGATGGCAGAAAGGTGGTTGTCCATTTTACCCCTAATGGCAACGAAACCAAAGTAGTTGAAACGTTTGAAGCTGAAAACACTAATCCTATTGAAATGCAAAGAGGCGGATGGCAAGCGATTCTGGACAACTTTAAAAAATATACAGAAGCGAATTAATTTTCCAAAACTTTTTGAATATGGACTCAACAAGGGCAAAGTTCAAAACAGTTAACGAATACTTATCTACTTTGCCAGAAAATACTAGGTATATTGTAGAAAGACTGAGAAAAGCAATCAAGCAAGCAGCATCACAATCTGAAGAGCTTATAAGCTACAATATGCCAGCATTCAAATTCAACGGAATGCTGGTTTGGTATGCTGCTTACAAAGGACATATCGGTTTTTATCCAACCTCGTCTGCCATCGAGGTTTTTAAAGATGAGCTAGCCGATTATAAAACTTCAAAGGGCGCCATTCAGTTCCCAATTGAAAAAGCAATTCCCACAACATTGATAAAAAATATAGTGAAATACAGAGTTAAGGAAAATATACAAAGAGTAAAGGCAAAGGAGAAAAAGAAAAAATGAAAGTTAATTGATCGATTGGCAAACTGCACAGAAAAACTCCATTTGTGTTTTGTTAAACACTGCCTCTATTTATTCTTTAACCTTCAACATAGGTTTTACCTGCTGTGTAGGCCCGTTTTGCAATCGCATATAATAAACTCCCGAAGGCAAAGCCCAACTATCAAAACTCATAGTGAAGGTGCCCGCTGCATAGTCTCGATCAACCACTGTCCTTACTACTCTGCCAATAGCGTCAATGATCTGCACTAATGTATGGCCACCGTTTGTAGTAAATTTAATTGTAGTGGTTTGTACAAAAGGATTCGGATAATTCGAGATCAGGCTATTGCCGGAAGTATTTGGATTAGCAGGCTTGCAAGATGAAGCGTTTACAAGCGGAAGGCTTTGAAAATTTTTCAACAAAACTGTTTGCAGTGTAGTATTGTTCACACAAAACCATTGTTCAAGCACGGAAGCATACACGCTTCTGAAATCATACTGGAATGGTATATTGTCATTCACTGTGGCATTAGTGGGAATCGCAGGGCTTGTGCCTAATACACCCGACATTATATTTTTCCCAAATAAAAACATAGGGGCCGCAGCACCATGATCTGTACCACCACTTGAATTGGATTTTATCCGCCGGCCAAATTCTGAAAATGTCATTCCAATCACCCGTTCCTGGATATTTAAAAAGCTGCAATCATCAACAAAGGCTTTAATAGCATTGGAGATATTTGTGAGTAGGTTATTATGAGTGCCTGTTGTTGTATCGGCCGTATTTGCTTGCAGGGAATGAGTATCAAAACCATTATAACTCACCATATATATTCTTGTCTTCAATCCACCTTTGATCAGCCGGGCCACAATTTTTAATTGATCAGCCAAAGAGTTATTAGTGGGATAAGTTGATTGCTGTGTTACCGCACTGGCAGCATCGCGTATTCGTTGTGCATACTGGTTAGTTTGAGCAGCTATTTCACGAATATAATTTAATTCGTGCCCCATATTATTATTGGGTGCCGGATCTTGAACCCCATTGATGAGATTGTAAAAGCTTGTCGGGTCGGTAATGCTCATGCCCATGCTTACGTCGAGACCCTGAAGGGTAAGAGAAGTTACGGAGCCAATCTGTATGGCTAATGGATCAGGCATCGATGTGTTAGGATAGCCAACGGGAAAATTTGGAAACTCTGTGTTCAAATATCTGCCCGCCCACCCTGTATTCACGGCTACATTACTGTCTGAAGCGCTCATCCAGATATCAGTTGCCCTGAAATGTGAAAAATTAGGTGAAGGATATCCTACTGCCTGAACAATTGAAAGTTTCCCTTCGTTGAATAATGCTTGCATCGCCGTCATGCCAGGATGCAAACCGGCATTGCTACTTCCACTTAATGAAAGAATTTTATTTTCAGGAATGGCAATATTGGATCTTGCATTGTAATAATTGCTGTAAATATCTTTGGGTATCACCGTATTCAATCCATCATTGCCGCCGCTTAATTGTATTATCACCAACACATGGTCAGTATCAATTTGTGAGTCCATCAATGCAATCAGCAAAGGAGAGTTGCCCGCAAATGCTTTTACTGAATAACCATTCATAATAGCGGGTAAAAATGCTACAGCAGGAATACTATGTTTAAAAAAATCTCTTCTTTTCATGTTAAATATTTAAGAGATCAGGCCAACTGGTATTCAGAAAGATTCATGAGGTATTGATAAAAATTTTTCAACCGGGTATTTACAACATTGAAGTTGCCTTGGTTAGAAGGATTAGCGATATAAGCATCCCATGCATTGGTCCAATAATAATCCTGTGCCTGGTTGCTCAAAAGTATTTGCTGTTTGATAGTTTGTTTTGATTGAGATGATAAGGGCACACGATAAAGAATCGACAATGCTTCATCAATCAATGCATTTGGATCGCCCGGATTCAAAAAAGTTTTTGTAAAGTTCACTGCATCGATAATTATTTTTTTGCTATTACGAGTATATCCATTGGTGATCATGGTATCAGTAAACCGGTTTCGTTTAGGGAGCGTGTCAGAGTTGATCCATATTTCATAAAACTGGGGAGCTTGGTAATACGGAGGCCAGCCAGATACATTAGGAGGATCACCAACATCCTGCGCCATAGAAGCAAACCAATTTCTTATATAATTCCACATGCCATAGGCATCTGAATATTCGGAAACAGGATTAGGAAACGCCACGCTAAATTCCCGCAAGCATCCTACTACCTGATCAACGGGGCTTTTGATCTGGCAACCTTGGTTTGCCATGTCAAAAAAATGTTCACTTTTTAGTAAACTGTTCAGAACAGGCTTGATCTCATAATTGTTATTTCTGAAAATGGTTGCCAGCGGCTCAATCACATTAGCCTCTGCGGTGGCATCAATATTGTAATAGATAAACCAGCGATATAATTTTCGGCAAATGAATTTTGAAACCTCATTCTTATTAAAGATCATGGTGAGCAGGTCATCAGTTTCATTAGCTCCCGCAGTCCCCGTTCTTCCAGTAATGACTGTATCATTATAAAATGATGAAAACTGTTTGTTCGTTGTATCATGTCTGGTAGCATCAAAATAAGAAACAAACGTGCTATTATTGATCCGCCATCCTGTTAATACTTTAGCGGCCTTTTTCACGTCATCTTCTGTAAAAGGGGCAAGATTGGTTACAGGATCTTTTCCTATTGTAAACAGTTCCTGCAACTCACGACCATAATTTTCATCCGGCGCTGACGCCGTATTTAAATATCCATTCAGGTAGCGAAGCATGCCACAATCGATAGTTACATTTTTTATCAGCGCCTTGAAATTTCCCAAGCAGGATTGACGGAGGAGGTTGTGATGATTGTACACAAAATGCGAAATGTTGATATCATTTGTTTCAGTGCCAAAATGATTTGCCCAGAACATGGTCATCTTTTCGCGAATGCTACGGTCCTGATTGATCATTACTCCTGTCCACCATTTTTTGAATGACGCCCGGCGAGCACTGTTTAATGTACCATCATTTGTAGGATTATTTACCCAAGTCTGGCCCGCCGCAACGGTGGGATCGGGAGTAGCCGGACTATAGTCATTCACTGGCGGTGAAGGCATCGGCGCTGAAGGATTCAGTAATTCATCCACCGCCTCTGATACCGTTTTTGCTTTGAAATAATCTATATCCGATTTTTTTGCTCCGAACATAGTTCGTTTTAGCAAGTGCACTACTTCGTTGGTTGTCCATGGGCCGGAGTAAGGGTTAAGGCCTGAATTAGTGCGGAATGACCGGGAAATATTTGCAGTAGAAGCCTTTTTTCTCCCCGCTACAAGAAAATCTCGTCTGTCCATAGCAATGATTTTGGTTGACGAAGTCTTTCTACGACAGTAAAATTATTCAAAAGTTTAGGCGGATTGCAATGATTTTTTTAAGAATTGAAGTCAAGCCTTTGTTTAATGATTAAATAGATACACCAATGATGGGAAAGATTTTGTTTTATACCTTCTTTTAATCTCCCTTTAGCCCTTGCTGCCAGCCTGACAAGCTTTTACCGCTTCAACTATGCAGGATGTGTATAACAGCTATCTATTAGCTTCCCTCTCTTCTATAAAATTGTCCATGCAAAGGCATTTTTATCCTTTATCTATTCACTTTTACCTAGTTTATATTTTCAATCACTCCTGCAATTCCCTGTCCGCCGCCAACACAAGCTGTTACCATGCCATATTTTTTATTCAATCGCTTCATATCATTTAAGATTTGGATAGTGAGTTTACAGCCTGTGCAGCCCAAAGGATGACCAAGAGCAATAGCCCCGCCATTGATATTTACAATTTCAGGATTCAGCTCTGCTTCTCGAACTACAGCTATAGCTTGTGATGCAAATGCTTCATTTAATTCGATCAGATCAATTTGAGAAAGACTCATATTGGCCTGCTTCAATGCTTTTGGAATAGCTGCCACAGGTCCAATGCCCATAATGCGTGGATGAACACCGGCAGATGAACAGGCCACCAAACGACCAATAGGTTTTAATCCCAACTCATTCATCATTTTTTCACTCATCACAATCACAAAGGCTGCACCATCGGAAGTCTGCGAAGAATTGCCTGCAGTAACACAACCTCCGGCAGCAAAAGCAGGTTTCAGTTTTGCCAATACTTCCAGCGATGTATCAGCCCTCGGTCCCTCATCCGTTTCAACCACATAATTTCTTTTTTGCTTTTTTCCTTTTTCATCCAAATACACTTCTTCTATATTGATGGGAAGAATGCCTGATTTGAAATAGCCATTTTTAATCGCATTCATCGCCTTCTGATGCGAGTGAAACGAAAACTCATCTTGCTCCGTACGACTTACATTATATTCTTTGGCCACTGCTTCAGCCGTTAATCCCATGCTCAAATAATAATCGGGCTCATCTTTGGCAATGGAGTAAGCAGGTACGGTTTTCCAACCTGCTGTCGGCACAAGGCTCATGCTTTCTGTACCACCTGCTACAATGCAATCGGCCATGCCCATCCTGATCTTTGCTGTGGCAATTGAAATAGTTTCTAATCCGCTGGCGCAATACCTGTTCACGGTCATACCAGGTATATCAAATCCTAATGCCCTTGCAGCAATGATTCGGCCCACTTGTAATCCCTGTTCGGCTTCGGGCACAGCGTTACCTACAATTACATCATCCACACGTTTTGTTTCTAATTGCGGAACTGAGGCCATTAATCCTTTTATTACATCAACCGCTAGATCATCGGGACGGTAGAACCGAAATCCGCCACGCTTTGCTTTACCCACCGCGGTTCTGTACCCTGCCACTATGTATGCTTCTTGCATATTTGATTTTTTTATTTTAACATCAGCGTTGACAATGCTGCTTGCTGTCGTGTCTCTAAAGGTTTATGATTCCTTTTGAGAGTCCTTTGGTTACAATGTTCAGGACGCTGGGTTTTCTTGTTTTATCAAAGTTACCGATAAATTTTGCCAGGTAAATAGAGGCGTTTGTCGACTATAATTTAAAATTGGTTAAAACTTCTGATGGGATCAACTTCTTCATCAGTTCTACTTGTTTGGGTTCGTAACCCAGGAACATCCATTGAGACTGGGCATTGTCCTTTATGGCAAACATGATCTTTTTGGCGTCAATAGTCATCCGATTTTCTTCGGGAATATATTTTACGTGCTCAGCCCCCATCTGTGTCTTGACTTGTTCTTTGATCATGGCAATCTTATTTTCGTCTTTTACAAAAGCAGTATCCTTAAATCGAAAACTCATGCCTATATAGTAATCGACCTTCCTGTATTCAGCAACTTTATAATTAAATCCTTTACTAATGCCACACACTGATAAACTATCCATTGAAATCGTCATCTGTGGATTATCAAACACTGACTCGAACACTTGAATCATTTGTTCTTTCGGTACAATCTGAAACAGTTCGGGATAGATAAATTCCATCAATTTTTCAAAATTCTTTTGTTTGTTCGCAAGTAAATATTCATCCAGCCTTCCCTGTAATGATCCATCATTTTGTGCAACTGATGAAAGAGAAACAAGCAAAATAAAAGTCAGTATGGGCAATTTTCTCACAAAATAAAATTTTGCGCAAGGTAATAATTAACCGGAATTCCAAAGATGATTCTTCGTCTTATCTTCGCAGGCTGTATGTACCGCTTTTTTCGTAGCATTTTTTTTCTGTTCCCTCCCGAATGGACACATCAGTTTTCAATGAGCTGTGTCAAGATATTTTGTTCCATCCAACCTCTAAAAAAACTGTTAGCTTACTTACTCACGCCTCACGACGCACGACTGACGACTTATTTTCTTGATCTGAAATTTAAAAATCCGATCGGCCTGGGTGCAGGCTTCGACAAAAATGCAACCTATTTGAGAGAACTTGAAACACTTGGTTTCGGATTTGTGGAAATAGGAACGGTAACTCCTCTGCCGCAAACAGGAAATCCTAAACCGAGATTATTTCGCTTGCCAAAAGACAAGGCTCTTATCAACAGAATGGGCTTTAATAATGATGGTGTGAAAGCAGTTGCAGAAAGGCTAAAGAAATTCAGAATTCAGAATCGAGAATCCAGAATCGTTATCGGTGGTAATATTGGTAAAAATAAAGACACTCCTAATGAAGAGGCGTGGAGAGATTATGCAACTTGTTTTAATGAGTTACACCCTTATGTAGATTATTTTGTTGTGAATGTAAGCTCGCCCAATACACCGGGTTTACGTGAATTGCAGGGCAAAGAATCTCTGAGAAAAATATTACTGCACCTACTGATGATCAATAATGGAAAGGCAAACTCAAAACCTGTTATTTTAAAAATTGCACCGGATTTATCAGTGGAACAAATTGATGATGTGATCCACCTTGCTCTTGAAATAAAATTAGATGGAATTGTTGCAACAAATACAACCATCCGGCGTGATGAATTAGTGTGGGGTTCAGGAATTGGAAACCAGGAATCAGGTGGATTAAGCGGGTTGCCATTGAAACGAAGAAGTACTGAAATAGTGAGATATATCCATAAAAAAGCAAACGGACAAATTCCCATCATCGCTAGCGGAGGTGTATTTACTTTTGCGGATGCTCAAGAAAAATTTGATGCCGGCGCTTCATTGGTACAGGTTTGGACGGGCTTTATTTATGAAGGACCAGCTATAGTTAAGCATATTTGCAAGTTTCTCAAAAATTAATAATTATTAATTATTAATTAATAATTTAAAATAGATGGAACACCTCTTTACCTCGGAAAGTATCATCAGCTTTATCATTCTTGTTATTCTCGAAGTTGTTTTAGGAATTGACAATGTCATTTTTGTCAGCATAATCATTAATCAACTTGAAGAAAAAAATGAGAAAAAAGCACGGAGCATTTGGATGATTGCAGGGATAATTGTCCGCAGCCTTTTGTTAACCGGTCTCGGTTGGTTACTAGCTCAAAAAGGAAAATACATCATTCCTGAAACATGGTTTGGAAAAGGGTTTGATCTGGCAAGCTTAGTGATGCTCGCCGGAGGAATTTTTCTTATTTATAAATCGGTACGTGAAATTCATAAAAAACTGGAAGGGGAAGATGCGAACGAGACCGCCCAAAAAAGAAAAGGCTTGTCACTCGGACAAGCTGTTTTTCAAATTATACTCATCGATACAGTTTTTTCTTTTGACAGTGTTATTACAGCAGGGGGAACTGCGCAATATGTGGAAATCATGATCGCGGCGGTGGTCATTGCTATGATCATTATGTTTTTGTTCAGTCCCAAAATTTCCGCTTTCATTCACAAGCACCCTACGTTAAAAATGCTGGCGCTTTCCTTTTTAGTCATGATTGGGCTTAGCCTTGTCATTGAAGGCTGGGATTCGGAAAAAGCTGAGCAGCTTCATTTAAAAAATTACATCTATTTCGGAATGGCTTTCTCATTTATTGTGGAAATACTAAACCTGATCATGCGAAAAAGAATGGCTAAAAGAAAAATCATTGAATTAAATGAACCCATGCTGAGAAAAGAAGAAGAAAATAATTCTGATCAAGCTCACTGAAAAAATAATAAATCAGCAAATCTTTAAAATCGTTGCCGCCACTACTCCTGCAGTCTCAGCCCTTAACCTGGTATCCCCTAACGATACAGCATCAAAATGATTTTGTACAGCAAGCTGCACTTCATTTTGAGTAAAATCACCTTCAGGACCGATCAAAACAATTTGAGAAGGCAGGGTTTCATTCACAAGGTCAGCTAAATTTCTTTTTTGATCTGCTATACAATGAGCAATAAATTTTTGCGAACAATGAATGATCTCTTCTTGCCGGAAAACTAATTCATAATCTATCGGCTTATGCAAAACAGGCAGCCAGCACTGTTGTGATTGAAGCATGGCGCTGATAAGAATATTCTGCATCCTGTCTTCACGAAATTTTTGTTTTTCTGTTCTATCGCAGATCAATGGAATGATTTCGTTAATTCCGATTTCGGTTGCTTTTTCAAGAAACCATTCAAACCTGTTTGAATTTTTAAGCAATGAAATGGCGATTGTTATTCTTCTGGATTCTGAATTCTGAATTCTGAATTCCTTTACTTCAACTTTACAATGCTTTTTGTGATCATCAATTATTTCAGCAAGTATCAAATTTCCTTTCCCTTCTGTTAAATTCAGTTTCTCACCCTTCTTCATCCTTAATACTTGCACGATGTGTTTGGAAGTATCTTCATCTAGATCAATTTGCTTTTGTGAAGTATCGTATTCTTTAATATAAAAAAATGGAAGATTCATTCTGTACAAAGAACGCAATTTCTCGACAAGCTCAGAATGGCAATGGCAGTAAAGTTTAAAAGAAAAACTCAATTAACGGAGTCTCAAAAGTCTTCCCGTTTGGAGGGAGATTTAGAGGGGGCTTTTAAAACGGATCTTCATCACTAATATCATTCATCTTACTGCCTGTTTGAATATAAAGCTTTGGCCCTTCATCATCTTTCACCGGTTTCCAATTTCCGGGTAATCCGATAGGTCCAAAATCTCCGCCATCATCTTCAATAAATTTCTGGATGTGAAGTAAAGCTCTCAGCTTAATTGTTTCCAATGAACCATTACGATGTTTTGCTATTCGTACATGCGTTTCACCACGATTGTTCTCGCCCATTTCATTCGCCGTAATATCATAATATTCCGGCCGGTACAGGAACATCACCATATCGGCATCCTGCTCAATAGCGCCTGATTCACGAAGGTCACTGAGCTGAGGCATTTTTGTTCCATCTTTGGCACCTCTTTTTTCCACTTCACGGCTTAATTGCGAAAGAGCAATAATGGGAACGCTTAATTCCTTGGCAAGGCTTTTCAGGTTTCTTGAAATATTGCTGATCTCTTGCTCACGATTACTGTTACGGTTTTCACCAGTGCCACTCATCAACTGCAGATAATCAATAATGATCATTCCAATGTTATGCTTGTTTTTTAAGCGACGGCATTTTGCTCTTAATTCAAAAATATTAAGAGCAGGAGTGTCATCGATAAATAGCGGGGCCTGAGCCAGGCGTTGAATGCCTCTCGCATACAATTGCTTCATCTCATGCTCTTCCAGTTTGCCTCTTGCAATTTTCTCAAGCCATATTTCGCTTTCGGCCGCGAGAATGCGTTGTACTAGCTGCCCTGCACTCATTTCAAGAGAAAACACAGCAACAGGGGTTGGTTTGCTGGCATGCAAAGCAGCATTGCGTGCAAGATTCAATGCAAAAGCTGTTTTACCCACCGAAGGTCTTGCTGCAAGAATAACAAGATCTGTATTTTGCCATCCATATGTCACGCGGTCAAGCGAAGCATAGCCACTGGGCACACCTGTTACATCTTCATTTTTATGACGCAAGTCTTCAATACGCTGAATGGTTTTCACTAAAACTGAATCAATCGTATCAAAATTCTTGCGTAAATGGTTATTGGTTATTTCAAATAATTTGCTTTCGGCATCATCAAGCAAATCAAAAACATCGGTGCTGTCTTCATAAGCATCGCCGATAATTTCACCACTGATGCGTATCAATTCACGCTGAATGAATTTTTGAAGAATAATCCTTGAATGCGTTTCAATATTGGCCGAAGAAACAACTGTATTGGTGAGCTTGGTTACGTAATAAGCACCGCCAACCATTTCCAACTCTTCCTTGGTTCGCAATTCTTCTACTACGGTAAGTATGTCAATCGGCTGGCTTTTTTGCGCCAGGCTTTGCATACATCGGAATATGCGCTGGTGGCTTTCAACATAAAAGCACTCGGGTTTTAGAATCTCGGCAACAATGTCAAATGCATTTTTTTCCAGCATAATGGCGCCGAGTACAGCTTCTTCAAGGTCTTTGGCTTGCGGTGGCACTTTGCCATAGACCATGGTGCTCAGGTCAAGCGACGATTTCCGCCGTTTCCTATCTCTGTTTAGGTTAGTAAGATCCATTTTAGGTTCGGTGGACAATAAAGCCTGCCTTGACGGCAGACAGGGTTAAACCATCGATTTTTCTATCAATGACCATGGGCTAGATTCCTGTTTTGTATTAAGAAATTTTTATCTCTGTGTTACCGGAATGTTTCCCTGCAGTCAGTGAAGCGAATATAAAAGGAGAAGGTTCGGTAAAAAAAATTTTTCTTATTCACGCTGCATTCACAGGGTTGTTCACATCAATTCCTTCGTTATTCACCTAATTTTCCATGGTCATGCACAATTTAAAAAAAATAAGCACTAAGCAGTCATTTAAATTCACACATTCTGTGATTAAAAAAAATCACTCATTTTTTTGGTTAGTATATCAAAACCCCAGAATGGCATTTTCATTGATTTGGGGAATATTCTCCACGTTGGTTTTCAAGTGTAAGTCAATACCAATGGGCTTTTGCGGATTTCTATTAAATGGGCCGATTTTTTGAAACGGGCTTCAGTACTGCTATTTTGCTTTGGTTGCGTCGCACTCTTCAGCGCCTTATTCGTTGCTGAACAAGCACAGTCCTTAATTTCAAAGAATTTAATGAGTAAACATTTTTGTACTGTTTTTCAAAAAACTTGTTTTTATACTTTCTAAAAAAAATTCTTAATCTTATATAGTTTGTTAAAAACCCCTTTTCTTTCACTCATCTGGTACAATATTTCGTCTATTTTCAAAAGTTTTGCACAGACTTCATTTTACACAATAACCAGTAAAGAAATTGAGTTAAAATATCCAGAACTGCTGCCGTAAACTTTGAACAACTAAAACTCCTATTGTATGGAAACATATAGAAGCAGTCATGGATCCCGCCCCGTTATTACTCAGGTACAAAACAATACGACACTCTGGATTGGCCATTTACAAACAGACCCCACCGATCATTTTGCGGGGCAAACCTTTATTTGTCCGGCCAATGGTGAGCTAGATAATATTCAGGTTTATTCTGCTGCTGTGCAAAATCCGGGTGAAATGGTACTCACCTTACATGTCTTTGATGCAGAAAATAAAACTTGGGGGCCAATTCTTGCCAGCGCAATAAAGGAAATCGGAAAAAGCGATGAAGAAAAATGGATACGCTTTGGGCTACCACCCATGCCCGTACATAGATATGAAACCTATGGTTTTCGACTCCATGCCAACGATGCCCTGATAGCCATTGGTGAAGCTGCTGCAGGCAGGCTAAACCCTTTTACAGGACAAGAGTGGCACGCGGACTCAGGAGACCAGAATGGCCATTATTACAATTATTTCAGCTTAGCCTTTAAAGTTGAGCTTTGTGCTTAAGCTGTTCAAGGTTTTCTTTTTAAAATAATAGCTGAATTTTTTTGAAGATCGCCTGAGAAGCGAATGTGATACCTATCGCTTCCATCCTGCAAAATAAGCAAACCTGTATTGGGCGGAATTTTACCCAGATTTTCAGCATACATGATCAATTCCAGCGAATCTCCAAGATCAGAAACACGTATAGTTTCTGTTATGGCATTTGTCGATAATCCCTTTTTTGATAGAATGAGTTTACCGTTTAAAATAACACTTACCGTGTCTCCATCAACTTCGCCATTATCATACAAGCTGATTTTTAAACTATCTGATCTAAAAGAAACTGTTTGAATGATCTCTGTTTCACGTTTAGCAGGCCTTGCTGAAGATATTTCTGTTGCTTTTACCGTTTGCTTTTCGTTTGCCGGAGTTGTTTCTTTTGTTTTTGTTGTTCTTGTGCCCTTATCAGGTTCTTTTATTTTGACATTTGTTGACCCCGCTTGTTCTTCTTTTTTCTTTGGTTGCCCGAAAGAAAGCTCTTTAAGCAAATCCATTTCACTCAGCTTAGAAACCAATTTGGTTTGTACTCGAGCATTTTTCTTTTGTAGATGAATAGTTCCTTTAAAAGAATTTTCATTCAATGCTCTCATATCGAGAGACCTTGTTGCGAACGTACCGGCAAGCGTCATATTTGAGTCTCGGCCCACCCAAACCAAGCTGCCATAAAATTTCACTTTTTTAGGAGGTGTGGTATAATTATCATAGATCAACTCACCATCTTCAATTGATATGCTTGCCCGTTTCATTTTCACTACCATTGTTTTTACTCCTACATTTTCAACCCCATCAAACGTAAATACAAGAAGTGAGTAGCCGCTTAGCTTTTTATCGCTTCCACTAATCACCAGTTCATACGGCAGCTTATTGTCACCAATTTGCAAATAACCTGTCCACACACCAGTTATGTCTTGTGCAAAAACCTTCACAGGCAATAAGAATAAGATCAAAGCGATTTTTATATCGGCCATTTGCAAAAGAGTGTTTTATGATCGATTAAGATACTCAATTTCTCCCTACATTCTTAATACAATGAGTAACCGTTCGATTGATCAGCTTGGCACGATTCTGTGATTTTTATTTTTTATGAATACAACTGCGAAAAAACTATTAAAAAAAGGGCATCCTTCTTCAATCCCTAAAAATATTGAACCTATGCTTGCCACTCTGGTCAATGATCCTATTGATGAAAAGGGTTGGCTTTATGAAATAAAATGGGATGGGTATCGAGCCATTGCATATATCAACAAAGGAAAAGTTGAGATTCGCTCCCGGAATAATAAATCCTTCAATGAAAAATTTTATCCCGTTTATGAAGCGCTGAAAAAATGGAAGATCAATGCAGTAGTGGATGGAGAAATTGTTGCGGTGAATGATGAAGGCATCCCCGATTTCGGTGATCTGCAACTATGGCGAAGCGAGGCAGATGGTCAACTTGCTTTTTATGTTTTTGATATCCTTTGGCTGGAAGGATATGATGTGATGAATCTTCCTCTCGAGGAACGCCATCAATTATTGCAGGCAATCATTCCGCAAGGAAATGGCATCATTAAGATGAGTGAACAATTCGATACCTCTGGCAAGGAATTCTTTTCATTGGCTGAACAGCTTGGCCTGGAAGGGATTTTTGCAAAAAGATCACATAGCATTTATACTCCAGGCGTCCGTTCAAAAGACTGGTTAAAAATAAAAACAGAAAAACGTCAAGAGTTTGTGATCGGCGGCTATACGAGGAACGAAAACACAAGCAAATTTTTTAGCGCCTTGCTTGTTGGGCTATATGAGAATGGCGAATTTCATTTTGTAACTCCTGTTGGCACTGGTTTTAATGTCGCTATGCAAAAAGATATCATTCAAAAATTAAAACCATACGAAACAAAAGTTTGTCCCTTTGTTGAAGAGCCTGAGTATAATAAACCTTCCCGTTTCCGTCCTAACCCTCCAAAAGCAAAGGTGACTTGGGTAAAACCAAAACTTGTTGCCGAGGTCAGCTATCGCGAGGTGACAAAAGATGGGGCTATTCGCCACCCTTCCTTCAAAGGATTGAGAGAAGATAAAAAAGCTTCGAGTATTGTTCGAGAGATTCCAAGGGAAACAAGTGAAATAGCCGAGAAATCAAATCAAGTTATAAAAGGCATATCCAAGCCTCCAAAAAAAGAAAGAAAAACTTTATTGAACCCGAAAGAAGAAGCGCAGACAAGAAGTATCGGTGGTCTCGATTTGCGGTTTACAAATCTTAGCAAGATATTCTGGCCAAAAGAAAAAATCACGAAACGTGATATGATCAATTATTATTATCAAGTTGCTCCATACATGCTGCCCTACATGAAGGATAGGCCGCAAACTCTCAATCGTCATCCGCATGGTATTACTGGCGAAAGTTTTTATCAGAAAAATGTAAAAGGAAAAGTGCCTGATTGGATAGAAACCTTTCCCTATTTCAGCGAAATAGATGATGAAGAGAAAGAATTTCTCGTTTGTACAAATGAAGCAAGTTTACTGTATATCGCTTCACTTGGTTGTATTGAAATGAATCCGTGGAGCAGCCGAACACAATCACCCGATAATCCCGATTGGTGCATCATTGATCTGGATCCGGATAAAAATACTTTTGAACAAGTAATAAAAGCAGCGCAGGTAACCAAAGAAATATTGGGCGCCATTGATGTGCCTGCTCATTGCAAAACCTCCGGTTCAACCGGTCTTCATATTTATATTCCTCTCGGAGCTAAATACAGTTATCATGATTCAAAAGAATTTGGCCGCCTTATTGTAAAGCTTGTTCACAAAGAAATTCCCTCATTTACCAGCATCGAACGAAAAACTGCGGACCGTGAAGGAAAAATGTATCTTGATTTTTTACAAAACCGTCCACAGGCAACCCTGGCAGCACCATATTCTGTTCGTCCTAGACCATTTGCTCCCGTCTCCATGCCACTTTATTGGGAAGAGGTAAAAAAAGGATTGAAGATAAAGGATCATAACCTGCGCAATGCCATACCACGCTTAAAAGAGACAGGCGATATTTTTAAAGGAGTCTTGGGCAAAGGAATTGACATGTCAAAAGCCGTCAAAAAAATGAAATCTGTTTTTGAATCAGTTGCTTAAGATTAATGCCCAATGATTTTTCCTTTTAGGCTCAGCTACGTGCGGTAATCGCTTTCATTACGCGGTAAACTATAGCATCGCAATAAACAAGATTAAATTCAAAAATCTCTTTGGGTTCGTATATTTTTTCTAGTCTTTGCTTTAGTAACTGCTTTGCCCTGTTCAGTCTTACTTTTACATTCTCCTCCGAAATATCAAGAACCTCAGCTGTCTCAGCTGTGCTCATACCATTCAATTCTCGCAATGAAAGAACCATGCGGTAATCTAGCGGCATGTGTATAATTGCATCTTCAATTACATGGCTGAGTTCCCTGCTAATAATTTTTTTAAAGCCATCTACTGACTGCAGGTTTTCAAAGTCGGAAATCGTTTTTTCGCTATTCGTACTTGCGGTTTTTTCTTTTTTAAAGCTCATGCGCTGAGCTTTATGATAGCATTGATTCAGCATTATCTTGGTAATCCATGTTTTAAATGAAGAACGTTGTTCAAACTTGTTGAGATTAAGATAGGCTGCTATAAATGCTTCCTGCATTAAGTCTTCCACGTTTTGGTGACTGTACCCGTACGACATACCTATCTTGTACAAAAATGGGTTATTTCTTCTTACCAAAATTTCAAAAAGGTCAATTTCGCCTTCTTTGATCCTTTTAATGATCTCCGTTTCGGTAGTAGCCTCAAATTGTTTTGTGATAAGCATGTCAAGACCTTTGATTCGTTGTGTAAGCTTGGATTTGAGCCACAAAGACTATGCCTTGACAACGTTTTATCTTTTCGATTAGAGTAAATAAAGGACCAAAAGGTTACAAGCGGGTATCATTAGGATTCTAATTCAAAAATCCTGTAACCAATGGTAGCTCAGGTAACTCAATATGATATAGATGTATCTCTTTAAAGACCTATTCAATTCTTCAAAAAATATCATTATGAAAAAGCTTAGAAACATTTGTACTGTATTTGCCATATTGATGACACTGCTTTTTTCATTTGATTCACTTGCACAAATGAAAATGAGTTCCTCGACTACATCAAATGAGCTTCGTTCAAATATGCGCAAGTTGTGGGAAGATCACATAACCTGGACACGGAATGTGATATGCTGTCTTGTAGATAATCTTCCCGGAACTGATCAGGCGATAAAAAGATTGTTCCAAAACCAGGATGACATTGGGAACGCTATCAAACCCATCTATGGAGAAGAAGCAGGCAACAAACTGGCCGGGTTACTGCATGACCATATTACTATCGCAGCAGAAGTAGTGAAGGCAGCTAAAGTTTCGGATAATAAAGCATTGAATGCTGCAAATGCAAAGTGGTTTGCCAATGCAGATGAAATCTCGGCTTTTCTTAGCAAAGCAAATCAAAATTGGAAATTGGACGACATGAAAAAAATGATGCATGACCATCTTAAATTGACAAGCTGATGTAGCAGCATACGATAAAGTGCACAATGAAATTCTTGAAATGCAGATATGCCCACGGACGGAATTGTAAAACAGTTTCCTGAGAAATTTAAATAACTGCCCAGGCAGGTTCAATTAAAAACTTTTGCCCATTCATCCATTTTCCGTTCGAGAATATTCAACGGCATAGCCCCGTCCTTCAGTAGCTCATCATGAAAAGCAGCCAGGTTAAATTTTTTACCTAATGATTTTTCATATTTTTTTCTCAGCTCTTTTATTTTAAGCTCCCCCACTTTGTAAGCAAGCGCTTGCGCTGGCATGGCCATATAACGCTCAATTTCTGCTGTAGCTCCTTGTTCGCTAATGGGCTCATTGTTCATCATGTATTCGATAGCTTGTTCTCTTGTCCATCCTTTTGCATGCATGCCCGCATCCACCACTAGCCTGATCGCCCGGTGTATTTCATCGCCCAACGCATACATGTTTTGATAAGGGTCGCTATATAAGCCCATTTCATACCCGAGGCTTTCAGCATACAAGCCCCAGCCTTCAGCATAGGCCGAATTGCCGCCATAACGACGAAAGTCAGGAAGACTCGCATTTTCTCGTTGAAGAGAAATTTGATAGTGATGGCCCGGGATGGCTTCATGTAAAAAAAGATTTGTCTTTGCGGTTGTATATTTTGTAGCATCAACAATCGGTACATAAAAAATTCCTGGCCGAGTACCATCAGCGGTACCAGCGAAATATTGCGCAGCTGCTGAGGCCGCTCTGAAAGCTTCTGTTTGCCGTATTTCAAAAGGCGTTTTGGGAAAATGAGTAAAATATCTCGGCATAAAAGGCTGAATCCTTTTTTCAACAGCCCTGTAAGCATCCAATACTTCCTCAGGTGTTTTATATGGTTTAAATTTTGGGTCAGTTCTCATATAATCGAAAAAAGCCTTCAAATCTTCTTTAAATCCAACAGCATTTTTTATTTTTTCCATTTGTTCTCTTATTCGCTTTACTTCCGAAAGACCCGTATTGAATAATTCATCAGGAGTTTTATTGGTTGTAGTCAATAATTGAATACGATAATCATAAAATTTATTTCCACCGGGCAGCGCACCTACACCGCTTGTTTGCCTTGCGGCTTTCAAATATTCATTCTTCAAAAAATCAGCTAATTTTTGATAGGAAGGCATTAATCGTTCATTGATCAGTTTTATATACGCAGCAGTTAATCTTTCTTTATCAACACTATCAAAACTAGCAGGCATATTTGTAATAGGTCCATAAAACACCGATTTTGTTGGATCAGTAGTAACAAAAGCCTCCATCTGTGGGATCATTTTAATCACTAGTGTTTTCGGCAACACAATCCCTTCTGCCATTCCCTTTCTAAAATAAACGATCGCGCTATCAGCCCAAGCTGAAAAACGGCTTGCGCGTTTTAACCAGTTTTCATAATCCTTTACAGTTTTGAATGGTTGAATAACGGTACCGCTTCCAAATTGGCCAATGGTTAAAGGCATGCCCGTAAATTGGCTGAAAGGTGTTAGGTTATCTTTGAATGTAAGTCCTGTGAGAGCGATCTCCATGTCTCTGTTAAAAATATCATAACTAATCTGATCATTTTTATTCAGGCTTTCCCTTTTAAATTGTTTAAGACCGTCTTGATAATGCAAGTAAAATTCTTTAAGGGTGGCCCGGTTGCTGTTTGTAAAATCAACATATAACAGGTCATTATACCTGTTATCACCTATAGATGTTGCGTTGAAAGGAAAGAGTTTTAATGACTCTTCTGAATAATTACGAAAGAATTTTTCGAGTTCTTTATTGTTTTCCTGTGAGCTTGCTGCAAATATGGAAAGTATAAAAGCCGGTATAAGAATTAATTTAAGTTTCATGATAGCATTTTGAAAAAAGAATAATTTAACTAATTTATTACTTATGAAAATACAAGCTATTATCAAAAACTGCGTTAGTAAGTATCTATTAATCTTTTCTATTCTACGGACAGTTGATGGCTGTCTGGCAATATGTTTGGAGTAATAATATCGTGAAAATATTATCTCATATTTAAACGCAATGATATGAAACTAAAAACCTTGATGTTAGCGGCAAGCATAGCTGTGCTTGCTTCTTGCGGGCCTTCCTATCGAGTAACTGACGGGTCCACGCTGGTAGTGGATGTTCCTTCAGGAATTCAAAAATCATTCACTACACAATACCCGACGGCCACTACTGTTGTATGGTCAACTTACGATGTTAATGCTGTACCTATTGACTTAGAGTTGAATGGATGGCCTGCTATGGATGAGGGCGATTATGTAGTAACATTTAATATGAACAACGATAAGTATTATGCCTGGTATGATGCAAATGGCGACTGGATAGGAACGGCTTATGTTGTTACCGATTATAAGTCTTTACCATCAAGCATTAACACAATGATCGTTGATAAGTTTCCCGGCTATACTATTACAAGTGTAAATAGAGAAATGCAAAAAGACCGGATTGCATATGAAATACAGCTAAAAAATGGAGATAGTAAAACAAAATTACTGGTTGATGAAAATGGAAATATCATCAAACAAAAGACAGTAACTAAATAACAGTAAAAACAGCGGGGCTTTTGGCCCCGCTAAAATTTTTCATTAAGAGCCTAAAGTAATATATCAAAAGATGAAAATACTGGCAGCACGGGAAGCGGCTTAGAAGCGGCTTAAGTACATACATCAATAAATATGTCAGAAATAATTATGCGCAAAGGCTGAGATAAAGTTGAAATCATAGCCTAATTTTTTTGATACTATCAGAGTGAGTCCAATATTCCAAACAAAAATGTTGCGATTATTAAAGCTAACCCCACAATGGTTGCTGATTTTTCTAATTGTTCGTTTTCCATTTTTCTTTTATAGTTTTTATAAAGAACAGATTGCCCATGCTCTCAAAATATATATAAAATTTATGCCAGTAATTCAGCAAGTCAAGACAATTTTTTAAATTCTATCATTCCCATGGGGGCAGATGCGGAATAAGCTTCAAATCCGCACCTATCTTTTCCCAGCCGTAAGTATAATGTCCGTTAGTAATGATCAGAAAAGAAACGGGTACGCTGATATTATACCTCAGAACTTGTTGAAGAGCATCATCATTCAGGTTGATGGCCGTAGCTTTACATTCGATCATCATCCAAGGATGATGATTTTGGTCATATACCAAAACATCAAACCTTTTTTTTAATTCGCCCAGCATGATTTCTTTTTCTAAGGCAATGAACGCTGCGGGGTAATGAAGCGTTTGAATAAGATATTGAATAAAATTTTGCCTTACCCATTCTTCCTCATTCAAAACCAGCCATTGTTTGCGAATCGTGTCGAAAATAAATTCAACATTATTTTCTTTTTTAAGCCTGAAAACAGGCTCGGGATAGTTAATAGAAATCATCGAGCAAAAATAAATTTTTAAATTAGCAGAATTTAAATGAACAATGGATGAAAACTAAAGAAGAAATTGTACACAACTGGCTGCCTCGCTATACAGGTGAAAAGCTTGAAAACTTTGGCAAATACTTTTTACTCACCAATTTCAGCCTGTATGTAAGGCTATTTGCTGATTGGAATAATGTTGAGATCATTGGAACAGATAAACCTATGCAATGTGCTACAGCTGACGATATTACTATCATCAACTTTGGAATGGGAAGCCCTACTGCAGCAACGGTGATGGATTTGTTAAGCGCCGTTGAACCGAAGGCAGTTTTGTTTTTAGGTAAATGTGGTGGTTTAAAAAGGCGTAACAAGCTCGGTGATCTTATTTTGCCTATTGCTGCTATTCGCGGTGAAGGAACTTCGGATGATTATTTTCCAAAGGAAGTGCCTGCTTTGCCTGCATTTGCTTTGCAAAAGGCAGTGTCAACAACCATCCGTGACTCGGGAGTAGATTACTGGACAGGCACTGTATATACGACTAACCGCCGGGTGTGGGAACATGATGATGAATTTAAAGAATACCTGCAGAAAATACGAGCCTATGCCATCGACATGGAAACGGCGACCATTTTCACAGTGGGCTTTTACAATAAAATTCCAACGGGAGCCTTGCTACTTGTAAGCGATCAGCCCATGATACCGGAAGGAGTGAAAACTGAAGAGAGCGATAAACATGTAACCGCTGATTTTGTAGAACGGCATTTAAAAATCGGCATAGATTCTTTAAAGCAACTGATCAATGATGGATTAACAGTGCGACATTTAAGATTTTAATTTCTTTTCTTATGAAGCTAATTCTTTTGCTGTATACCATATCATTGTCAACTTCAATTGATAACTGCAAGAGTAAAGTAAAAAAAGTGAAGTATAAAGGGCGGTTGGAAATTGCAGGAATTTGCATGAACTATACGATTAAATTGTTGGAGGGCAATATCGATACTTCAAAAATTTCAGCGAGCTGGCGTGATGAAGTAACCGGTAAAGCATATACAAATGTTTTTGCTTTAGCAAACCCTTGCTCTTTTCCTACCTCTATTAAACAGGGGGATGAATTTTATTTTTCAATTGATACATCCTCGAGCAAAGAATGTATGACCTGTATGGCCTACTATCCCAAGCCTCCGAAAAAATTGCCCATAAAGGTTATCGAAAAATAATGACTCCATTATTAGCCATAAACAATTTATCGGTTGATTTTATTTCCGAAAGTGGAATAACTAAGGCTCTTAAAAATATTTCTTTCAGCGTCAATCGTGGCGAGATTGCAGCTATTGTAGGGGAATCCGGCTCGGGAAAAACCGTGACCTCACTCTCAATTTTGCAACTCCTGCCCTCACCACCGGCTAAGTATAGTTCGGGTGAAATATTATTTTCTGAGAATGGAGAAACGAGTGACGACCTTTTGAAAAAAAATTATGACGACCTCAGGCATATTCGTGGCAACAAAATAGCTATGATCTTTCAAGAACCTATGAGCTCATTAAATCCTGTGTTTTCCTGTGGTCATCAAGTAATGGAAGCCATTCGTACTCATAAAAAAAACTTAGGAGTTTCGGCGAAGCAGGCAAGGCTGCAAACCATTGAGTGGTTTTCAAAAGTAAAATTGCCTGATCCTGAAAAAATCTTCAATCGGTATCCTCATCAATTAAGCGGTGGTCAAAAACAAAGGGTAATGATTGCCATGGCTATGTGTTGCCATCCTTCACTATTGATTTGTGATGAACCGACTACAGCCTTAGATGTTACTGTGCAAAAAACCATTTTGCAACTTATCAGGCAATTACAACAGGAGCAAAATATTGGAGTAATATTTATTACTCATGATTTAGGAGTGGTTGCAGAAGTAGCTGATAAAGCTATCGTGATGTACAAAGGTGAGATCGTTGAACAAAATACTGTAAAGGAGATCTTCAATCATCCTCAACATCCATATACAAAAGCATTGCTGGCTTGCCGGCCTGTTAATCATCCAAGAGGGGAACGGTTGCCGGTGGTTAGTGATTTTTTAAAGGAAGATAAGTTTCAGGCCACGAATTATGAAATACGACATAAACAACAGGAACCAAACTCCAAATTTCCAATTCCTAAACTCACTGGGGAAAAAATACTTGAAGTTCACAATCTTTCTGTTTGGTTTCCATCCAAGAAAAATCTGTTTGGTAAAGCGCTTGAATTCATAAAAGCAGTTGACGATGTAAGTTTTGAAGTTTACAAGGGTGAGACATTAGGTTTGGTAGGTGAATCAGGTTGCGGCAAAACAACTTTGGGAAGAGCATTGCTGAGATTGATAGAACCTACGTCTGGTAAAATCATTTATGCGGGCAGGGATTTGACAGCGAAAAAAAGCGATGAGTTAAAACCCTTACGCAAAGAAATTCAGATCGTTTTTCAAGATCCTTTTTCTTCTCTAAACCCCAGAATAACAATTGGCTCTGCTATTGTAGAACCCATGAAAGTGCATCAAATTTTCCCTGACGCAAAAAAAAGAAAAGAGAAAGTGATCGAGCTATTAGAAAAAGTGGATTTACGAGCGGAACATTTTAGCCGCTATCCTCATGAATTCTCAGGAGGTCAGCGACAGCGTATAGTCATTGCAAGAGCATTAGCCCTAAATCCCTCATTCATTGTTTGCGACGAATCTGTTTCGGCCTTGGATGTAAGCGTACAGGCGCAAGTGTTGAATTTATTGAATGATTTGAAAAAAGAGTTTGGCTTTACTATCATTTTTATCTCGCACGACCTTTCAGTAGTTCGTTATATCAGCAATAGAATTATGGTAATGAATAAAGGAAAAATTGAAGAAAACGGAGATGCTGATGATATTTATTTTCATCCTCAAAAAGAATACACAAAAAAACTGATAGCATCTATTCCAGGCTAAGAGAACAAAGAGAGAAAAGAGATTCAAGTCAGTGACTCCTTGCCAAAATTGTTAAAACGCGATGTATCCCATCTTTCATTAGTTCTACCTTGAAGTTAACTAACATTCCATATTTTAAGTTTAATAAAGCAAGATGAGTTCTTACTTGTTTGAAATAAACCAGTGGTAGTGGATCAACAGTTTTCAGTTCTATTACAAGCATATTCTCTATTAGCAAATCTAATTTGTACGCATTTTCTAAATGCAAGCTTTCATAATCAATTGGTAGGAACACTTGACGTTGTACATTTATTCCCAATTTATTTAGTTCTAGTATAAGATTTCTTCATAAACCTTTTCAAAACAGCCAGGACCAATTTTTGAATGTATTTTAATACAAAGATCAACAACAATACCTGTAAGCTCGTTTATAGACATTAATTCCTTTTGTCTTTTTTTCTCTTTTTGCTCCTAGTTTAATTCCTAAGCTTCATTGGAAAAACTTCATCAAAATCAGTTTTTGAAACATCATAAAACTCTTTAGCACTTTTCCTACGAGAATAGATCATTTTTTTCAGAAGCTTGTTCAATTGTAAAGAAATCGGTTCGTCTTCTTTCAGTTTAACATCAGTAAAAGATGTAAAATTATAACGGTTATTGTATGAAGAGCGGTCATCATCAATAAAACTTTCTGCTGAAGTTGATTGATCAGTGTCCCTGATCTCAAATTGTTTTAGGTCTTTTGATAAAAGACCAACAGTAGCGAGTTTCCATACCAAGTCATCTTTTTTCTCTTTGTACTTAAAAAAATAAACATACCCCTGCTTTGATTTAAATTCTGTCGATAATTTGTTTATATATAAAACAGAATCCGGTTTTCCGTATGATTTTGAATCGATCAATTTGCTTTTTGCGAGATCAACTTGATTATTGTATTTCGTCGGAAAATATTTCAATTGTCCTATTTCATCAAGATCATGATAAAGAGTATATCTGTACTCATCGAGGGCTGCAAAATAACTCAAGAGACTATCAGATACAGCTTTATTATTCTGTATCATCATCAACATCGTATTATACTGAAGCTTTTTATCATTTGATTGCAGCAACTGCTGAAACAAGACTGGAACATTTGAATTGACCTTCCAGAAAGGCAGTAATAATTTAGCATATAACCCTAATTTTTCATTCCCGTTGCTATTATCAACGTCATCATCGTCATCATCCTTATCTGTCGAATTTTTACGGGATGCTTTCTTTATTAATTTTTTCTTTTCATTAATAGCCTGCTTTTTTAATTCTTGTTTTGCTTCAATAAAAAACTTACTAAAGTATATTTCATAATCTTGAGACTTTACAAGATTACTATCGATCATTCTTTCCAATAATCGCATTGTTCTCCATTTATAATCATCTAAATTGAGCAAAGGCAAAATATCGGGCAGAATGGTTCGTGTTAGTTTTACGGAATCATATAATTCATCCCAAAAATCGCCATTATCATAATTACTGTTGTTCCAAAATCTGGAATTGACATTAAATCGAAAACGATTCAAATTGAAATCACTATAAGAACTGTTAGAATTAGATTCTAATACCGGAGGCTCTATTGTAATGATATTCTTGAAAACATTAAAAGCGTACTGTGTTTGTTGTTGCAATAAGCTTTCCAAAACCGCATATTGTATTTCCACAGTATCACCCGCTGCGTAATAAAGTTCTTTTAAGAAATCAGAACTCGATTTGCTATTTATATCACCAAGCTTATTGATCAATGATTTTTTTGTTTCGAGATATTTCTTATCAGACCACTTAACGGAGTAAATCGCTTTTTTTAGCTGCGGAAAATCTGTTGAATCCAATCGAAGCTGGTTGATTGCCTTTACAGCTCTTTTATGTATTGTCGTATCACTGGAAAAAAAGTCGTTGAAAAATGCAGTCGATTTTTTCTCAAAAGGGTTAAAACCTTTCAATGTATCAAAAGGAACAAAGGTTTCAAAATAACTCTTTACAAAAGAACTGGGTCCTGTAATAGTATCACCCTCCGCAACGAGGAAAAAACCAATCCCATTTTTATAAAAAGATTTTGTCCAAATCAAACGGCTGCTGTTTGTATCTGATAACTGCCATTCATTGATTCGCCAATTATTCGGTTTTTCAATCTTTTTTTCACTGCGAATGATCCATGAACCATTTCTCGTTATTCTGTTTTTAGTTAAGCCTGAACTGTCATCATTGTAATAGTAACGTCCGTTTTTATAAAACGATACGTAAATCTTTTCACCGGTAGAATCATTTTCAATAATATTACTTTTGAAACTTCCCCAGTTTGACAAATTATTTTCATCATCATCATCATCGTCACTATCTGCACTGTATAATGAAGAATTATCATTGCCTGGTATGGTTAATTTTATTTTTTTGTCTTCCGGATAGAATGAGGTTGTAACCGTATAATATAAGGAAGTATCTTTTTTCTCAAACGGTTCCCTATAAACAAATGGTTTTATTTCAAAAGAATTCAGAAAATTCTGCATGCTCGGGCTTTCTCTTTTGCCATGAGCAACAAGTGTAAAATAATGTGGTCCTTGAATGATAAATCTTACTAAGAATACCGACCCATCTTTGTGGAGATATTTACAATCTAACGCCTGATACCCTTTCCAAATAATTTGTTTGCGGCTTAATTGTTCTTCAATAAACTCAGAACTAGAGAAACTTTCATCCAATAGTCCTAAATCGAAGGTATCTTCTTCGGCAAAACTATAGTTGTGAATATCAGTTCGAAGAACAGAATAATTTGTACCTGAAATTTTATCTTTTGCTTCGTATTGCCAATTGCCACTCTTTGAAATAAAAGGTTCGTGTGGGAAATCAACACTAAAACCGCCCCAGGAAGATTGATATTTTTTCCATGCTGTAACGGGATCAACCTTATATTCCTTTAGCTGAATGCTTCCAAAAAATTTCTTTGCCTCCTCTCCATCCTTTACATAATCTCCATTCCCGCTCATTTTAAAAATGATCACCTCGTAAGGAGTGATGAAAATATTATAACGCTGAATATCTCCCCTGCGGGTGCGGTTCATAATATCGAGGCCTTTATACCCATTGCGCAAAATTTCGAGTTTGTTTAAAATTTTGCCGGGAATGTTTTCGTATAATAAACTATCGATCTTTTTCTTCACTATATCTTCGTTATGACCCCAAAATTGGCTGTTCGTTTTTATTCTTGTTACCATGTAATAACTGCCATTGGCCATATCCGCATATTGTAATTGATCAAGCAATCCTTCTTCATTAAACCGGTAAAATTTGCCAGGGATGTCGCATTTAAAAAATTCGTCTTCAGAAGCTTGAGTAGTAAAATTTACAGGCACCCGAAGTTTTTCGACCATGTCTTTTTGCCGGCTATCTCTTTCACGCATTAAAATAGGACGCAGTTTATAACCTTTCCTTCGCAAAATTTCAATGACCCCTCTTGTACCCGGAAGATGGGCGGCTCCGACACCGACGAATAAAGAAGATTTTGTTTTTAGTATGGAATCAATGGAATTTGCCTGTAAAAAATTACGGCTATATAAAAATTTCTCATCAAAGGCATCAGAAAAACTATTCAGATGGTTGATCGAATCCAGCAGATCAAGATTACCTGTGCGGTAAGCTTCCTGCAGTTTATCAGCCGAATAGGTATCATCATCATCGTAGCTTCTTTGTTTACGGGTTTTATCTTTCGCAGCGTCACGATAAGCTTCCATCATCAATTTCATACTTTCATCATATTTTTCTACGCCTGCCACCCGCTTACCCATTTTTTTGCCCACCTGATAAATGTACATGTCGAGATAAGTGTTCTCTTCAAAATCACTTGAATAATCGGAATAGTTGCGATACAGGAGGTTGTTAATGGTTGATGGCCGGCTATACAATGCTGCTTCAATTAGCTTTTCATACTTATTGAACTGCAGGGTGCGGATGTTTAAGTAATCATCTGGCATTTGCCTGAAATTATTCATGAGATAGCGAAAGCTCCGATAAGAATTGGCATCTACCTCATATTTTACCAGATCTTCCTGCCACGATTCGGGGTTTGTTTCCAGGGCAACAACGTCAACATTTTTTATTCCCAAATAAAAAGAATCAGGAAGGTGAAAAACCATTTTGCTGCTTACATGCATGGTTCCAAAAAGGTAGGAAGGCCTGGAAAGCCCATTGCCTGTAATTTCCCAAAAAAGGCTGGGGTATTTTGTTGAATTGGATTTTGTTTGCGCACGACAAAGCAAGAACGAACTAAGGACAAGGACAGACAATAAAATTTTTTTCATAGCTATAGCACTATTCTCAATGAATCAATTAAGCAAATGTAAGGATGCCGAAGGGTAGGTAAAGCATAAAATGGATCGTAACAAATTATTATAATTTTGATGTGACTGAAAGATTGTGAGCAATAAAACGGTTTTTCCGATATAAATATTATACCTTTGCGCACTTTAAAAGTCCCTGTAAACGGGAAAAACCTAATGACCTGACCCGGTGCCGTAAGACCGGATTGGTTCAATCTCCTTCCGATCTTTCTTCATCTGGTTATGTCATAGGGTTAAATAAATAAAACATTAGACGAGCGGAGCATTGCGATGATAAATCGGAGCGTGCACCTGTTAAAAAGAAAATTAATCCATGAAGCTTTCACAATTCAAGTTCGATCTTCCGTTAAATCTTATTGCTCAGAACCCTACGAAAAAAAGAGAAGACTCCAGAATGATGGTAGTACACCGGCACACGGGCCAGATTGAGAACAAGCATTTTCGCGACATTCTTGATTATTTTGATGATAAGGATGTATTTATTGTAAATAACACAAAGGTTTTTCCTGCCCGCATGTATGGGCGTAAGGAGAAAACGGGAGCAAAAATTGAAGTGTTCCTTTTGCGTGAACTCAATAAGCAAAACCGCCTTTGGGATGTGATCGTTGATCCCGCAAGAAAAATTCGCGTGGGCAATAAACTTTATTTTGGCGAGGGAGAAGAATTGGTGGCTGAAGTGATTGATAATACAACCAGCCGCGGCCGCACCATTCGTTTTTTGTGGGAAAGCAGCGAGGATGATTTTCGTTTGATGCTCGAAAAATTAGGAGAAACACCGTTACCAAAATATATAAAACGCAAACCTGATGAAGAAGATAAGGAACGGTATCAAACAGTATATGCAAAACATGAAGGCGCAGTGGCTGCCCCAACGGCGGGTCTTCATTTTAGCCGCGAATTAATAAAGCGCTTGGAAATAAAGGGAGTTCGCTTCTCTGAAGTTACTCTTCATACCGGGCTTGGAACTTTCAGACCCATTGAAGTAGAAGACCTCAGCAAACATAAAATGGATGCTGAATATTACCGCATTGAGGATACCGCCTGCAAAATTGTAAATAGAGCCAAAGAATACGGACATCGGATTTGCTCAGTTGGCACTACTACTATGCGAGCTATTGAATCATCATTCACTGCACAGAAACTCTTAAAGCCTTCAGAGGGCTGGACCAATATTTTTATTCACCCTCCTTATGATTTTAATATTGCAGATGCTCTTGTTACAAACTTCCATTTGCCTAAAACAAGCTTGCTGATCATGACCTGTGCCTTTGCCGGTTATGATCTTGCTATGGAAGCGTATAAAAAAGCAATCAAGGATAAATATCGCTTTTTTAGCTATGGAGATGCGATGCTGGTGGTGTAGATAGCATGTAGCAGGTTGGTTTTTGAAGTTCATAAATTTATGAACCATTCACTGAAGAATTATTTTTTTCTAACTTAGTTAGTAAACCATGCTGTGAAAAAAATCATACTTCTTTTATTATTTATCTTATTCGGTGTTTCCTCTCTTCTCGCACAAAGCAGGATACAAAATGTTTTAGACACACTTCAAAAATTTTATCCCAGAGAGAAGATTTATTTTCTTTATGACAAGTCGGAGTACATAGCAGGAGAAACGATGTGGTTTTCTGCTTTCGTGCTTTCAAATTATGAGCTCTCTCCTATTTCAAGTAATCTTTTTGTAGAATTATACGATACTGAGAAAAAATTACTGGCTGTTAAACAGCTTCCATTACTGAATGGCCAAGCTTCTGGCCAAATAAAATTATCTGAAAAATTAAATGAGAATATCTATTTCATCCGCGCCTATACCCAGTGGATGCTAAATTTTCCGGAAGATGAACAATATATCCATGCAATAACGATTTTAAATCCTAAGTCTGCAAAAAAATTGCAAGCACAAGCCGTTCCCTGGAAAGCTGATGCGTTTCCAGAGGGAGGCAACCTGGTTGATGGAATCCCAACAAGAGTTTCGGTCCGATTGTTTTCTCCTTCGCCATTGCCACAAAGCTGGTCGGGATATATTACAGAAACCGTAAGCAAAGAAAAGATCGCCGAGTTTACTTCTCTTGATCAAAATGTTGCTCTTACACAGTTTATTCCTTTTGCAGGTTATCAATATCAAATAATAGTAGAAGATCAAGCCGGTCAACAACAGACCATCAATTTACCGCCAGCAGCTTCATCAGGCGCTCACTTAGAAGTTTATAATTTCAATGATTCAATTCAATATATTATACGCTTCAAAAATATTCCCGGTTCGGGCAAAGGATATAAACTGATTGGAACTATAAATGATGAAATAGTTTATGAAGCAATGATCAGACGATCGGATTCTGCCTTGAGTCGCTTTATACCTGCGGCTAATCTCTATAATGGCATTTTACGTATTACATTATTTGATGAGGAAGATCATGCAGTCGCTGAAAGGCTTTGCTTTGTAAAGCCAACAACTCTCACAATAAAAACGCCGGTTTTTACTGATAAAAAACTAAATGGGGCACCGCGAAGCTTTAATGTGTTGCAATTTCAGTCCGATACAGTTGAAAATCCCCTTTCAGTAGTGGTTCTTGATGCAGATACGAAAGATCCACTTGAAGATGAGAATTTTTTAAGTGCATTATGGCTCAATGGCGATCTTTCAAAACCAATCGAGAAGTCTGCACAATATTTTAAGAACCCAGTCCCTCATTCTGCCGCAGCACTGGATGCGGTGCTAATTTCAGAAACATGGAAAGGTTTTAGCTGGAAAGACATCCTTAATCACAAATTTCCTTCAATAAAACATTTGCCCGACAATTATATTTCTTATAAGGGAACCGTTTTTAGAAATAAAAAACTGGTTACAAATGAAAACGTAAATCTCTTTTTTTATTTCCCCGATAGCAGTAAGCAGTTTGTACAAGCAAAAACTGACAATATGGGAAGCTTTGGCCTATCACATCTTTTTTTCTATGACACAGCTAAAGTTTTTTATCAACTTAATCAAAAAAAAGAAGCTGCAAAAGATATCAATATACAATTTGAAATGGTGAATAAGCCAGTCCCCTATCAACAATTTTTTCCCCCAACAACTTATGCTCTTGTTGACAGACAAGCAAATGATCAGCAGCCAGAAATAGTAACCAGGGCAATAAACACATTAAATAATCGCCAATTTATTGATGATAAGTATAAGCTCTTAGAAGAAGTAAAAGTGAAGGCTAAAGCAAAGAATGCAACGCAAAAACTAGAAGAACAATTAAGCAGTGGTGCATTCAGAAGTTTTAATGAAACTGTTTTTGATTTTGTGAATGGAGAACAGCACGCTGAAGGATATACAAATATTCTTCAATGGCTGCAAGGCAGAGTGGCAGGATTGCAGGTAACTATGGGTGATAATGGAGACCTCGTTCCGGTAATTCGCGGATCGCAAGTAGGCATTTACATTGATGAAATGCGATCTGATGCCTCCATGCTAAATGGATTTTCAGTGAGCGATATTGCAATGGTGAAAGTGATTAAAGGATTTTTTGCTGGAGGAATCGGTGGAGGCGGGGGCGGAGCCGTTCTTATTTATACAAAAAGAGGAGATTTGCGAACGGCAAATCATGAACCTTCTTTAAATCACAGTGTGTTAAAAGGCTATGATAAATTTCAAACTTTTCCATTACCTGATTATAGCGAAGATATTTACCGCCAAACGAAAAAAGATACAAGAGACATTTTATATTGGAATGCTTTTGCCGTTTCAGAAAATGGCCAATTCCGTGTTCCAATTCGCTTTTATAATAATGATAGAGCTAAAGAATTTCGCGTGACCATTATTGGTTTTTCTATAAATGGTGAGCCCGTTTATTATAACGGAATATTAAAGTAATCCTTTTATTCCGGCATGTTTCTTTCTTATTTTTAAAATAACTTAACTATCTGCTAACACTATCTTGTTGTAACTTGAATAAGGAGGAAAGGATATGAAAAAGACAAGCATTTTAATTTTTGCTCTCATTTGTTGCATTACCACTTTCGCACAACGTTATACAGGAAAAAATAATATATCTCCACAGGAAAAATTGAACAATGAATATTGTACCGGCCTATTCAAAGCTTACGATGGTACTATTATCGATCTGTTGAATGATAATGAAAGTGCAAATAGCTATTTAAATATTTTAGACTGGTTACAAGGCCGAATAGCTGGATTGCAGATTTATTATACTCGCTTTGGAACTCCCGTACCATTTATTCGCAACAGCAGGGCCAGCCTTTTTGTAGATGAGATACCTGTTGATCCAGGTTTTTTAAAAATGTTGCCTGTTTCTGATATCGCAATGGTAAAAATCATTAAACAGCCCTTTGCGGGAGCGATTGGTAATGGCGGAGGCGGAACTATAGCCATATACACAATAAAAGGCGATGATGAAGAGGAAGAAGAAATTAAACCAGAAAAATAGTCTGCCTAATTTCTACCTCATGACAGCAATAAACTCACAACATTAAAGATCAAACATCCCTTTATTCAACTGCTGAAGTATTTGTGTTTTATAGGCGGCAGGAACCAATAATGAAATATTATGCGGGCTGCCCCCATAAGAAACCATTCTCACCGGTATATTCTGAATTGATTCAAATAACTTTTTCACAATATTGGTTGTTTGAGAAATCTCATTTCCAACTACTGAAACGATCACTTGGTTCTCATCTATCTCAATAACACCAAACGGATCAAGCTCCCTTTGAATCTCTTTCAGATGCGTTGCATTATCGATCGTTAATGATATGGCCACTTCAGAGGTAGTGACCATGTCTATAGACGTTCTATATTTTTCAAACACCTCAAATACTTTTCTCAAAAAACCATAAGCCAGCAACATGCGGCTGCTCTTGATGCGGATCGCAATAATATTATCTTTTGCAGCTACCGCCTTTACACCAACTGAACCTGCTTCTTCAACAATCAATGTTCCCTTTGCTTCAGGTTGCATTGTATTTAATAGCTTTACCGGAATTTTATACTGCTGTGCCGGCCATATGGATGCAGGATGCAAAATTTTAGCACCGAAATAAGCAAGCTCAGCCGCTTCTTCAAAGCTCAATTGTTCCACTGGTTTTGTTCGCTTTACAATTCTGGGGTCGTTATTGTGCATGCCATCAATATCTGTCCAGATTTCACAAGCAGAAGCATTAATGGCTGCAGCGATTAATGAAGCTGAATAATCACTTCCTCCTCTTTTTAAATTGTCAACTTCGCCTCTTGCATTACGGCATATATATCCTTGAGTAACGAACAATTTTTTCTTCGGATATTGACCCAGCAACTGCGTCAGCTTTACTTTAATACTGCCAATCTGCGGTTCATCATTATAATCAATGGTCATAAACTCAAGAGCAGGCAGTAATACATGATCAATGGCTTGCTCTTCCAAGTAAGTAGAGTATAATTTTGTCGAAAGCAATTCCCCTTGAGCAAGTATATCTTTACTCAACGCTTCACTAAAAGAAATCTTTAAAATAATATTTAGAAATTCGAAATGCTCAGCTATAATTGCATTTGCCTTTTGAATAGCAGCTTGTTCTTTGACTAGTTCTTTTATAAAGTCATGATAATGCTGCTCTAACTTATCAATATTTTGTTTGGCCGTAGTCCTGTCGCCCTTAGCAATGTTGTAAATAATTTCTACCAATGCATTGGTAGTACCCGACAACGCGGATAGCACGATAATTATAGGCTCTTTTTGGGAGGTAACCAGTGACGCAATGTGATGCATCCGTTCAGGTTTGCCGACGGAAGTACCTCCAAACTTCATTATTTTCATAAACTGCTCCGGCTCCTTTAAAGGGAGTTAATTAAAATTTTTTGGAGTGCAAAGATAATGGCAGAAACAATCTTTTACTAATCTGTTCGATCATTTGGTGTAAAAGAATAACCCTTTTCGACTCGCAGTTAAATTAAGCAAATCATCTTTTTTTACTGTCAATGGGTAGCCGTCCGGGCGATAGCTATAGGAATACTGAAGATGTTGCTTGGGGTTTACCAGCCTTGTGAAGCGGGTATCTTCAGTGATATTATTTTTTTGTGCATTAAAAGAATTGAATAAATGTTCGTAAATAATCGGATAATGAATATCTGCATTGTACAAGGGATTTACTTTATTGTCGCATTTCAATTGGATATTATCCGTTATGGCATTTTGGGGATCATACTGACTAATAATGTTTCCGTTTTGACGAGTTATCGTTAACGTAGCGGAATCACTATAAATGCTTGTTCCATTAATCTCTTTCAACTTCACAAAAACGCTACTCCCACTAACGGAAAAAGAAACGGTGTTTGTGAATAAAAGTTCATTATTATCTACTCTGTAATTAACTGATGAATCTGAACGGACAAGTCCATTGCTGTAAGTATAAAAACTTGTGTCTACATACGTGACTCCTTCCTGGTTAAGCTCGATTGTTTTATATGGCAAACGTTCATTACCAGAATAAAAGAATTCTGTAGTGATATTATATACAGTCGTGCTTGGTTGGCCGGGAAATTTTTTCACTTGAGTAATTTGCTTTATCCTCTTTAAATTATCATAAGAAAATGTATAGATGCTTGTAGTATCTTGCCCAGATGGAAATGCTGTATCTAATTCAATATATTTTGATAAAACCGTACTATCATTTTTGACAGTACCTAATAAAATATCGCTGGCAATTTCTTTTTGGCAAGAAAAAAATAACAGGCTGGGCAGCGTAATGCCGAAAATAGATAGAAAGAGTTTCATAAGTTAGCTATAGGATAAAGATAAAGAGAATGGTTTTTGTTTGATTCAGCTACAGATCAATAAATGTGATTTCAAATTTTTCGGCAAGAAATCTTAAATCTTGTATTACAGGTTTCAATAATGGAATGCCATCTTTCATTCTTAGTTTTTCCATTTCTCTTTCCGGATCTCCCGGTATTAAAACTTTTTGTTGGGTCTCGACTGTTTTAGCTGATCGAAAACGCTTTATCCATTTGTCCATATTTTTTTTAAACTCATCGGCTGGTCTGAAAGCATCAACTCGCATGGCACCAAAAAAATGGCCAATACCCTTACCGGGCTGTTCATCAGGCAAAGGCACATAAGCAGGAAATGGCGGCACCCATGGTCCATAATTAGCGCCGCTTAGTACGGCCGACAAAATATCAACAATGGCTCCCAGTGCATATCCCTTGTGACTGCCATGTTCTCTGTCTCCTCCAAGTGGCAATAGTGCACCTCCAGCTTTTAATTCATGCGGATTAGTTGAGGGGTTTCCTTGCCTATCTTGTATCCAACCCAGTGGAGCTACACCATTTTTACGTTGCAGAATTTCAAGTTTACCATTTGCCGCAGTAGTAGTTGCCATATCAGCCACAAATGCAGGTTCATCGCCGGCGGGTATTGCCACACAAATTGGGTTTGTTCCTAATAAACGTTCTACAGAAAATGTTGGAGCTACCAAAGGGCTTGCATTTGTTAGCGCAATACCGATCATATCATGAGGCAAAGCCATCATGGCATGGTAACCAGCAATTCCGAAGTGATTACTGTTCTGTACGCTCACCCAACCCGTTCCAACATTCTTAGCTTTTTCAATAGCTACCTGCATGGCAACCGGAGCCACAACTAATCCCAATCCACTGTCTCCATCTATTACGGCTGTTGAGGGAGTTTCATGAATAATTTTTATAGTTGGAGCTGTGTTGATCCTTTTCACGTCCCATAACCTAACATAACCGCTTAATCTTGCTACGCCGTGCGAATCAATGCCACGAAGATCGGCAGACAATAATACCTTTGCCCCCGTTTGAGCATCGTTTGCAGGACAGCCAATTTTTTGTAGGATGGTTTTTGTGAAATCGAATAATTGTTGATAAGCAAAAACTTGTTCAGGCATTAGCAAAAATAAGATACAAGGCACAAGGATCAAGATTCAAGGTACAAAGTAGGAAAGCGGTTGTATAAATCTTGTGTCTAGTACCTTGTTCCTTCAATAAAAAAACCTCCCAAAAATGAGAGGTCTTTGTTAACATTAATTGTAAGTTTTAGAACGGAAGGTCATCAACGGGTTCATTGATGTCAGCCGCATTTGGAATAGATGTTTTCGATGAAGAATACGATTCAGCACTAGCCATTGCTGTAGCTCCACCATTTTCTCCTCGTCCACCAAGCAGTTGAATTTCACGTACCCTTAATGATAGTGAAGCTCCTGCTGTTCCATCATTTCTCGTAAAGGTTCTTACTTCTGGCGTGCCTTCAACAAAAACCTGTTTTCCTTTTGTAAGGTAGGGAGAGATCGCAGTGCGATCAGTCCAGTAAGCGCAATCAACCCAGGTTGTTCTTTCCTGATTATTACCTTGGCTGTCACGAAACTTTTCAGTGTGTGCCACTGTAAAGTTGATTACATTTTTACCATTCACTGTATTCACGATACAGTCTTTTCCTAAATTTCCGATAACTTGTAACTTGATCATAGTACTCAAATTTAAACGTGCGTAATTTTATTAACAAGTGCAAGATAAGGTATTCATTAGGCCATTTCCAATACCATTTTGTGGGTACCTATAATATGTGACAGGCTTGTGAATAAAATATTTGCGCTTTGGTAACGTGCAACTCTACAGCCGTTCTTTCAATATCTCTTTACCTCTTTGAATCATTCATCTTCAGCACGTGCAGAGGCGGCATCAATAATTCTTCCAAAAAAAATAGCATTCATAAAAAGTTTTGTTCCCCCAAGCCAGAATGCTCTGAAATTTGGATTATCGGCAATATTGATCACTCTTCCATTACCAACTGTATTTACAATCACAGCGGCAGAATTTTTAATTGCATCATAATTTTCTTTGCTTACCCACCCGCTTTGTAAAGGTTTGTCCTTGTAATAAAATGGAGAGGCATACGGATTTTTACTTTTCTCCATAAAAACTTTATTGGCTTTAAAAAGACTGATTGTTTTTTGATTGTATCCATATGCCAGCGGATGAGTAAGGTCGGCTTCTGCACCGAAAATGGCTCCGTACACTTGCTGAGCCCCATCTATTTGTTCTCTTGTTGTATAAGGCAACATTCCTGAACTATCGACCGGCGATTTTAATTTTTTGAACGCCACATTTGTAATTCCGTTTTGTGAAGCCCAAGTCACAGCTTCTTCAGTTAATATCAACGTTCCTCCATTTTGTACCCAAGTCTTTAATTTATCTTTATTCATATCAGTATAAGTTCCGCCCACCATAATGATCGTATTATACTTTGAAACGTCGACCCGATTGAAAGTGGATATTTCCAAATGAGTAACCGGCATGTTCATCCGTTGATCCAGTAAGTACCAAACCTCGCCTGCATCGGTTGCATTTACGCCGGGACCAACGAGCATCGCAATAGAAGGTTTAGTAACGGAAATAAATTTGCTGCTACCGAGATCAATACCTGAAACTGAAGCGCCGGAATGTATGTCTCTTATAAAAATGTGATATCTTGACTCTAAAGCTCTCAATACTTTAAGTAAACTATCAGCATCGACTGCTTGTTGTTGCACAGGAATTATCAACGAACCATAATTAAATTTCTGCGGACTACCCAAAATCATAGTTTCAAAATCATTTGTAGCCACTCTCGCATTAATACCTTTATTCAGCAATTCATACAAAACAGCAGGAGCATTTATATCGGTCCACTCGAAGACATAGGCATAATTGCTTTTTTGTACTATTGGAGTAGCGGCCTGAATTTCTTTTGAAAGTAAAGAGGAGGAATAGTTCGCCGCACTAAGCTCCCCATAAGGAATGCCAAATGCCAATGGCATAGTCCATGATGTGATATCATAAAAAAGACTATCCTTGTAAGAAAGGGTTTTTGAAAATATCGCTTTTATAAGTCGGTATTGCGGTTGATTAAGAGGTACAATCATTGCTCCATGATCAGCAGAAAATTTAATTCCATTCGCCTGAACATTTTTTGCCAAAAAGTATGTTTCAATTTTATGCCTATTGAGCATTTGAACAAATTGGGCCATTTTATTGTCATCATCAGGTTCTGCAAACACATAAGCTTTAACCGGGTCAACACCCGCTTCGGTCATGGCTGTTTTATAAAAATCTCTCTGCCATGAAAGAAATTCCTTTCTCAAAGTTTTCGCCGCTTCAAGCGTTGATAACATCGTAGTAAATTGATTTTTGATAGTAAATGGAAAAGTCAGAATTCCATTTGCAGTTTGCTGGGCATGCCCTCTGGATGAGGCTTGTTCAAACAAAATTCCAATTGCTCCATTGATGTCTGGATAAGTTGATCCTTTGCCGTAATAAAAATCATCATAGTTTTCTTTTGTAAAATAAAGGGAGCCGATACGGTCTAAAAATTGTGCGTGGAATTTTGCCATTTTATTTGTCAGTTCCTGATTCTTCTCTGGTGTTAAAGGATTTACCCGCGATGGCACACCCGGTTGAAAGAAAAATGTTGCATTGCTTCCTTGTTCATGATGATCGGTTAAAATATTCGGTTTCCAGAGATGAAACCATTTTAGCCGGTTCTGACTTTCCACGTGCACGGCGGGCAGCCAATCACGATTCAGGTCGAACCAGTAATGATTGAAACGGCCGCCGGGCCATACTTCGTTGAACTCTCTATCATTTGGATCAGTTACAAGATTTTTGCTTTTATGCTGATTAACCCAGGTTGAAAACCGTTGTAGTCCGTCGGGATTAAAAGAAGGATCAAAAAGGATGACTGCATTTTCCAACAATTCATCAATTTGTTTTCCTTGCGCAGCCGCCAAATAATAGGCACTTACTAAAGCTGCATTTGCCCCACTTGGTTCATTACCATGAATGGAATGACCAATCCAAACCACAATAGGCATGTTATCGATATTTAATGAGGAAGACTTTGCGGGATCGGTGAGCATAACATGCTGTAGTCTTATTTCCTCAAGCCTCTGATGATTTTTAGGAGAAGTTATGATCAGTAAAACTTGTGGGCGGCCTTCATACGTATATCCCATTGTTTCCATTTTCACTCTATCTGGCGCAGCCGCTGCAATGGCTTTCATATAATTTACCAGCCTGTCATGCGTTACGTGCCACTCGCCTACTTCATGATAGATGATATCTTTTGGTTTTGGAATAGCGGGATTATAAGAAACACTGTCAGGTAAATAGTATTTGAGATCCTGGGCAAAAGAGGAATTAAAAAATACTGAAAAAAGAATACAAAATAGAAAGCAAATCTTTCTCATAAACAGTTTTTAAAAATGAAATTAAGCGATCTTCAAAAAGAATAATCATTAACAGTAAAACTTTTTAGACTCTAACTAAATGAACAAATAATTATTTCTTACACCAAACTGCATCCAGTCCGTTATTGATCATCATTATTACCTATTATCTTTTATCTATTATTTAAAACCGCCTATCTTTGCACATGGCAACAATAAATACCCGTTCATCAGGACGGGCTTCTTCTAAAAACAAGTCCAGTAATTTTTTTGGTGAAGGTCTTACGTTTGATGATGTGCTGCTGATGCCGGCATACAGCCAGGTATTGCCACGGGATGTGGATATTACCACTCGGCTTACAAAAAACATAAAGTTAAATGTGCCTATGCTGTCCGCAGCTATGGATACCGTAACCGAGGCCAATCTTGCTATTGCCTTGGCCAGAGAGGGTGGCCTTGGAATTTTGCATAAGAACATGAGTATTGCTATGCAAGCGGAGCAGGTGCGAAAAGTAAAACGCAGCGAAAGCGGTTTGATCATTGATCCTATTACCTTGCTCGAAAATGCCACTATTGGAGATGCCATGCGGCTGATGCGGGAAAATAAAATTGGAGGTATTCCTATCGTTGATAAAAATGGCAAGCTGGTAGGAATTTTAACCAATCGTGACCTTCGATTTGAAGATGATCCTGAAAGAAAGGTCAGTGATATAATGACAAAAGAAAATCTTATCACAGCACCGGAGGGAACTGATCTGAAAAAAGCGGAAATTATTTTACGCAATTATAAAATTGAAAAATTACCTGTAGTAAATAAAAATGGTAAGCTTATTGGGCTCATCACATATCGCGATATTCTTCAGCTCTATAGCCACCCTAATGCGGTAAAGGATAAATTTGGACGCTTGCTCGTGGGTGCCGGCGTGGGTATTACGAACGATCTTTTGGATCGTGTGGATGCATTGCAAAACCTGGGCGTTGACATTATTGCACTTGATAGTGCTCACGGACATAGCAAGGGAGTGATCAATGCATTAAAAAGCATAAAAAAGAACTTTAAAAAAATGGAGGTAATTGCCGGCAATATCGGTACTGGTGAAGGAGCAAAAGCGTTGGCTGAGGCCGGCGCCGATGCAGTAAAAGTTGGTATCGGACCTGGCTCTATTTGTACTACTCGCATTGTAGCGGGTGCTGGCGTGCCGCAACTTACTGCAGTTATGGAAGTAGCAGCTGCCTTGAAACAAACAAATATCCCCATCATTGCTGATGGTGGTATTCGTTATACTGGTGATATGGTGAAGGCACTTGCTGCCGGTGCTGATTGTGTTATGATGGGTAGCATTTTCGCAGGCACAGAAGAAAGTCCGGGGGAAACGATCATTTATGAAGGAAGAAAGTTCAAAGAATACAGAGGCATGGGCTCATTAGGCGCCATGAACCAGGGCAGCAGCGATCGTTATTTCCAAGATGTAGAAGATGATGTAAAAAAATATGTACCTGAAGGTATTGAAGGCCGAGTGGCGTACAAAGGCCTGGTAAAAGAAATAGTTTATCAGTATGCCGGTGGTCTTCGTGCAGGCATGGGTTATTGCGGCGCTGCAAATATTAATGAATTAAAAAAGGCAACATTTATCAAGATCACCAACGCGGGCATGAAAGAAAGTCATGCACATGATGTGGAGATAACGAGAGAAGCGCCGAATTATAGCCGAAAATAAAATCTCCCTCCCTAAGTGAGAATATGTTATAAGAATTACTTTCTTATTTGATTACTTATCGTTTTCAATTTTGTCAATCTTGGGAACTCTCATTCTGAAACAATCTTTTTCCATACTTCTGATAAAGAAATGACAGCACAAGGAGTAAGCTTCCGATAACAATGTATGCAATGATCTTCTGAAGTGTTGTAAATTTCGAGCTATCGAAAATAACAAGCTTACCCAATGTCGTTGCTAATAAAAGAATAGCTGCAAGCCTTGGCCACGACCGATGATTGTAAATGCCTAACATAAATAAAACTACAGCCAGCGTTACCCAAAGCAAGGTTACCGTCAAACCACTCCAATTAAAGCCAATAAACATAGAAAGAAGAATAACGGCTTGCATAGCTAGCGTCTGTTGTAAAACAATTTCAGAAGAGAATAAGACATAATTAAGTAACGCAAACAATAACATAAATATAAATATGCCACCGGTTATTGAGGCTAAGTGTGTCCCAAATTCGCCATAACCAAACACAATCAATGCAGAAAGATAAAGAGCAATGTTGTTTGTTGTTATTTGTTGAATATCGCCTGTGGTTAATGGCTCTGACCGCACAAGGCGGTAAGCCAGAGCATTTACAGTAAACAAAAAATAAAAAGTGCCCATTAGGATACAGCCTGTCCAAAAATCCTTTGTCTCGTACCTAAAAAAACCCCAAAAAATGAACAATGCCCACGAAATTAAAAGCGCTAGTTGCCCCATTATCTTCCATTTCTTTTTGAAAGAAAGGTAAACTACACCCACATTTATGAAGATGATGTAGGAAAAGAAAAGATCAGCTCTTTCCGCATTCTGACTAATGAGAAATGGAATTCCATAGGCTCCAACCATTCCAAGCACAGCAATCTCTTGCCGGTTGTAGCGAATGGCTTCAAATGCCGTATAAACAGTTAAGCCAGCCATCAATAAAAAAGTAACACCAAAAGAAAAAAAGCCATAATACACAAAGGCAGCATAGGTAGTAAAATATAGAGAAGCCATAGAGCCGCTAAATAGTATAGCGCTAAATAATTGGTATTTTTTTTTCAAACTCCACGATAACAAATACAAAATGATCCCTGCCAAATAAGCAAGGATGATCCTTGCTGCTTCAGAAATCAACTGGCGGTCAATGGCGTATTTCACGCCGATGGATAACCCGATAACCAATACAACAATTCCTACAAGGTGAATAATGCGAAGCCCGATAAAATTTTCAAGCCTGAAATTTTGAGAAGATGTTTTCGGAGCATCATTAGGAATGACTACTGTATCTTTATTCTGTAATCTGCTCAATTCCTGCTGTAATGAAAAAAGTCGTTGCTGATAATGCTGCATTTCCGAAGAAAGCTGATTGATTTGCTCCTGCAGTTCATTTATTTTTTGTTCATTGCTCATCGAAAACAAATTACGATTTTCCCGGCGGCAAATTTTAATATTTACTTAGTGATATTGCATTAATTTTTAGCGATCTTGTAAAAAATTCGCTAGGTGAAAAAAATTTTTACTCTTGTTTTAGCTTGTATCGGTTTTAATTTTCTTTTCGCTCAATCAGATTCCTGCCATCTTCGTATCAGCCTCCTTACATGTACTCCGGGGTTTGAACTGTATTCTACATTTGGCCATAGCGCCCTGAGAGTAACTGATAGTTCCGCAAGTACGGATATTATTTATAACTACGGCACATTTGATTTTGATGACCCCAATTTTTACTCCAAATTTACCCGCGGCAAGCTTTTATATTTTGTTTCCATCGATAAGTTTGGCAATTTCCTTCAACAATATGAATATGAGCAGAGAGGAATAACTGAACAGATACTTCATTTATCATGCTCAGAGAAAGAAAAACTGGTAGCCGCTTTACGGGAAAATGCAAAAGAGGAAAACAAATATTATAAGTATGATTTTGTGTATGATAATTGTACAACAAGATTGAGAGATATAGTTTTTGCAAATACAAATGGAGCTGTCGAAACAAAAAATATTCGTTCTAAAAACGGGGTCAGCTTTCGCAATCTTATTCATGAATACCTCGACAAAAGTTACCAATATTGGAGTAAGCTCGGCATTGATATTTTATTGGGAAGCCCTTTAGATAAAAAGCTCAGTAATTCTGAAGCCATGTTCCTTCCCGATTATTTATTAAAAGGTTTTGACAGCACAAAGGTTAATGGTGTGCCTCTGGTCTCAGAAAAAAAGCAAATCCTGAAACCCACCTTACAGTCAAATAAAAGCCCTTTACTTTCTCCCTTTGGCATTTTTGCAATTCTGTTTATAGTGATTGCATTACTAAGTGTTATCAAAAGCACGGATAGGTTTTTGGCCGTTTTTGATTTTTTTCTTTTCTTTTTTTGTGGCGCCTTAGGGATTTTGATTTTATTTATGTGGTTTGGAACCGATCATCAAACCTGCCGTAATAACTTTAATCTAGTCTGGGCATTTCCGTTCCACTTCTTCGTCGTTTTTTTTATTTTCAAAAAACCGGATTGGCTTAGATATTATTTTCTTGTCAATGCCATTGTATTGGTTTTGTTATTGATTACCTGGAAATGGCTGCCGCAGGAAATGAATAATGCATTGTTACCAATCATATGCTTATTGATCTTAAGAAGCGTAATCCGGTATAAAAATTTAAATTATGCTGGCCGAAAAAACATTAGACTATAAAAATCATTCAATTTTTTATCGTGTTATCGGAGAAGGTAACCCTGTAGTTTTTATTCATGGATTTGGTGAAGATGGAAATGTCTGGAAAAATCAGATTGATTTTTTGAAGGATAGCCCACCTGGCAACAAGACACGATTTCAATTGATAATTCCTGACCTGCCTGGAAGCGGCGAATCGGAAATGATTGAAGACATGAGCATGGAAGGGATGGCTGAAGTAATTAAGAATATTATTGACACGGAGTTTGCGAAAGTTTCTTTTAATGATGGATTTAAAGGAACCCTCATCGGCCACAGCATGGGAGGCTATATTACACTGGCTTTTGCAGAAAAATATCCTCAATATTTAAATGGGCTGGCTCTTTTTCCATCTACGGCCTTCCCTGATACGGAAGAAAAAAAACTAGCCAGACAAAAAGGGATTCGATTTATTCAAGAACATGGAGCATTTGAGTTTTTAAAAACATCCTCTTATAACTTGTTTTCACAACTGTCAAAGGAAAAAATACCCAAATTAATCGAGGAATTTATATACAGCTTGCGCAACTTTAAGGGTGATGCACTCGTTTCTTATTACGAAGCAATGATGAGGCGCCCTGACCGTACATTCATCATAAAAAACCTCCAAATTCCCATGCTTTTTATCGCTGGCAAATATGATAATGCCGTCCCTCTAAATGATGTTCTTAAGCAATGTCATCTGCCTGAAATATCGTATTTTCATGTTCTTGCTAATTCTGGCCATATGGGTATGATTGAAGAAGCAGAAAAGTGCAATAAAATTTTAAACGAATATCTAATAAACTTGTCTTGATTTAATCCTAACCTGTAGTAAATGAAGCGTTCCTCTTTAATAATCATTCTCTCACTTGGATTACTATCTGCTAAGGCTAATCATATTACAGGAGGAGAAATATTTTATACATTAACAGGACAATCAGGAGGCAGTTACACATATTCAGTTACATTAAAACTTTATAGGGATCATTTTTCAACGGGTGCGCAACTCGATAATGCCGCCCCTATTGCCATTTTTGATAAAGTAACAGGTGCTTTGATTTGGACTAGTACTGTTGCCATATCAACCGTTCAATATTTACAATTAATTTCTCCGGGTCCATGCATCAACAACCCACCACCTGTGTATTATGATGTGGGCCATTATAATTTCAATGTAACTCTTCCTGCTTCCGCAAATGGTTACATAATCGTGTATCAGCGTTGTTGCAGAATTGCGGGGATTAATAATTTGTTTGGCTCCAGTTCCGTAGGAGCCACTTATATAGCTGAAATACCCGGCACAAACCCCTTGCCTTCTGCGCCTGCTAATAACAGTGCACATTTTGTTGGACCCGATACCGTAATTGTTTGCCAGCATAACTCATTTCAATATAGTTTTAATGCTGTTGATGCTGACGGCGATTCTTTGTCTTATTCTTTTTGTGAGGCTTATTTAGGTGCAGCCAGCGGATCACCTGCTCCCAATCCTCCATCGGCTCCGCCTTACCAACCAGTTCCTTATGCCCCTCCTTTCTCAGCAGGCCAACCAATGGGTGGTGGTGTAACTATAAACAATAAAACAGGATTAGTGACAGGGTTAGCTCCTGATGCCGGCATTTATGTAATGACGGTTTGTGTGTATGAATACCGGAATGGATTTTTGATTGCTACACAACGCAAGGATCTGCAAATAAAAGTGGGCGATTGTTCTATTGCCGCGGCCAATCTGCCACCTCAAGCTGTAAACTGCGAAAGTTTTACAAGCGGCTTTATCAACAGTGGTGATCAGTCGCTCATTCATTCTTATTTCTGGACATTTGGCGATCCCGCCAGCGGTGCAAATGATTCTTCAACACTTGCAAACCCTACACATGTTTTTACCGATACGGGAATATATACTGTAACGCTGATCACAAATCGTGGCGAACCTTGTACCGATACTGGAACAACCATTGTAAAAATATACCCCGGCTTTTTTCCTAATTTCAGCAGCAAAGGAATTTGTGTAAATAAACCATCGCAATTTACTGATGCCACAACCACACAATATGGATTTGTAAATTCATGGCATTGGGATTTCGGGGTTCCGTCTCTTTCCAATGACACATCTAATTTGCAAAACCCCAATTATACTTTTACAGCAACAGGCACATTCAATGTGCAACTTATTGTTACTTGTAGCAAAGGTTGTGTTGATACAATAACAACACCCATTACAATTATTGACAAACCACCCATAACACTTCCGTTCCGCGATACACTGATCTGCAATGGTGATAATCTTCAGTTGCAAGCAGCAGGCAACGGCAATTTTAATTGGTCGCCTTCAACAAATATTGTAAATGCAAATACGCCAAGCCCTGTTGTTAATCCGCCCACCACAACTACTTATTACGTAAACCTGGATGATAATGGCTGTATTAATAAAGATTCGGTTCGGGTGAGAGTAGTTGATTTTGTGACCTTAAAAGCTTTTAATGACACTACTATTTGCCAGGGTGATGGTGCACAATTATATACAACCGGAGATGGCTTACATTTTTTGTGGATGCCTTCGGCAAATATGAATAACCCCACTTCGCCTAATCCCATTGCAATTACCAATACTAATACTACTTACCAGGTTACAGCTACAATTGGCCATTGCTCTGCTACTGATAATGTAACGGTAAAAACAGTCCCTTACCCCAAAGTCAATGCGGGATTGGATACAACGATCTGTTACCATGCAACCGCACAATTACAAGCAAGCATAGTGGCATCATCATTTACTTGGACGCCTGCAGGCTCATTGAGCAATGCATCTATATTGAATCCTATTGCTACACCTTCGCGAACTACTGGTTATATTCTTACTGTGAGAGATACTTTAGGATGTCCAAAAGCGGTAAGCGATACGGTAATTGTAACTGTATTACCAAAAGTAAATGCATTTGCGGGCAATGATACAGCGGTTGTAGTAGGCCAGCCATTACATTTAACAGCTACTGGCGGAATAAACTATGTATGGTCGCCGCCCACTGCACTAAGCGATTTTACAATTGCAGACCCCACTGCCGTATATGATGGAAGCATCGACAGCATTCGATACACTGTACGTGTCAGTGATGAGAAAAATTGTTTTGACTCCGCTTCTATGACTGTAAAAATATTTAAGACCAACCCGCAAATTTTTGTCCCTACTGCCTTTAGTCCAAATGGTGACGGAATAAACGATCAATTCAGGCCAATTGGAGTGGGCATTAAAACCATTGAATACTTTAGGGTATATAATCGTTGGGGTCAGTTAGTTTTTAGCACTACCGTTAACGGTAATGGATGGGATGGAAAGATTGGCGGTAAGCTGCAAAGCACAAATACTTTTGTCTGGATCGTTAAAGGAATTGATTACCTCGACAAACCCTTCTTCAGAAAAGGAAATGTAACGCTGATCCGTTAGTGAATGGTGAATGGTCAATAGTGAATGTATCTTCACGCTAAAAAATTTTATGTTCCTGCGACTTAATCATCAAAAGCTTGAAGTTTTTTCTGCTTCAAAAGAATTTGTAATGGAATGTTATCGAATAGTCAAGTCCTTGCCGAAAGATGAAAAATATAGCATGGCCTCCCAGATAAGAAGAGCTGCCCTTTCTGTACATCTGAATATTGCAGAGGGTTGTTCAAGACGTTCAGAAACCGAAAGAAAAAGATATTATGAGGTGGCAAGAGGCTCGTTAATTGAAATTGATGCTGCTCTTGATATTGCAGATTCTCTGAATTATTAAAAAAAATTGACTTGTCTGCATTGGGTGAAAAAATGATAAGATGTTTTAAATTGCTGACGGGACTACTTAAATAAGCTAAAATTTGTTATTCTCTATTCACCATTGACCATTCACTATTAACAACCATGCCTAAAATTGTTTTTATAACCGGCGCTACTTCTGGTTTTGGAAAAGCTTGTGCTGAAAAGTTTGCTTCTGAAGGCTACGATCTTATTCTTAACGGAAGAAGAGAAGAACGATTACAAGAAATAAAAGCCCAATTGGAAAGGAGATTCAATGTTGCTGTTTGTTTGATACCCTTTGATGTAAGAAATCGGGAGGAGGCTATTACTGCAATTCAAAACATTCCGGAAGAATGGCAAGGCATTGATGTACTAATTAATAATGCAGGGCTGGCGGTTGGCCGTGATTATTTTGATGAAGCAAACATAGATGATTGGGATAGGATGATTGACACGAACGTGAAAGGGTTATTATACGTGAGCAAGGCAGTGATCCCATTTATGATCAAACATAATAAGGGGCACATTATCAATCTGGGCTCTATTGCCGGCAATGAGGTCTATGAAAAAGGAAATGTTTACTGTGCCAGCAAATTTGCAGTTGATGCAATCAGCCAATCAATGAGGATTGACTTGTTACGTCATGGCATCAAGGTAACCAACATTGAGCCTGGGGCAGCCGAAACCGAATTTGGCATTGTACGCTTTAAAGGTGATGAGGCAACAGCTAAGAAAGTTTATGATGGCCTTACACCCTTATCAGCTAACGATGTAGCCGATATTATTTATTATACCACTACGCTTCCTCAACATGTTTGCATCAATGAAGTAGCGATAACTTGTGTTCAGCAGGCAAACACGATCTATTTTAACCGAAGAACCAATTAAATATCCGTCAAAACTCAAGCCGTAACTGTCCTTAGAAAAAATACTTAGCTTCAAAAAATCCTGATGCAAAAATTTAGAAATCAGGATAGTTAGTTTTAAATTTATGAAGTTATTCCAATACTATTTAAAAGCCCTTATGAAACAACCGTGCCTTCTTCTCTTAACCTTGCTATTTTCGTCTGCAAGCTTTGCCCAAAAAGATGTAATTAAGCTTGAATCCTGCAGCAATTCGTTTATCCAGCATCAGGTTGATAGCCTGAAAAATCTATATTCCAAAGATGGTTACATACTTTTAAAGGAAGCCTCTGTAGCCATGCAAAGCGAATATGAATTACCTGTCATTGTTCCTCTGACACAAGGAAGCTGGTATCAATTTGTGTTTGTAGGTGATTATACTTCCAAATTATATGAAGTTCGTATGTATGACTGGGATGAAAAAATGGTTGTGTATCAAAAAAAACAATGGGGTGATGTTGACGGTAATATTATTTCTTACTCTTACATACCAAAATTTTCTGAATATCACATGATCAAGCCTGTGCAAGTAAATAAGCAAAAGAAGAGTAATCTATGCGGCTATGTAATGCTATTCAAAAAATCTGCTCCACCTAGCGCATCCTCGAACACATCGAGTACAAAGTAATTCAATTGGGGACGAAAACAGATAATAAAAGAGTTCTTTAATCAGAACTCTTTTTATTTGGATACATTCTTTATTACTGAGCTAGTGAAATCCTTATTTGAACCCCGCCTCTGGTGTTGGTAACGGGTGCAGTAGTAGCAATTTTTGGTATTACCCTATTTTGTTCAAAAAATAGCTTCACATTTACACGGCTATTCACTACATAATCTATCGAAGGTGAAATATTAATAACTTTCTGACCTCTTGTTCCAAAAGCAGTATTCTGGTCAAGCTTGCTGTTAGCAGTGGCATCATCACGCAGACTGAAATCAAATTTAAATGTGACATCATTATCTAGCTTGATCTCTTTCTTTCCAAATCTAAAACTATTCTTTAGTATTGGAACACCGCGCTTACGCCAGTTTATACCAACAGTAACTTCGGTAGAACGGGTTTCAGCTAACTGGTAATCGATCAAACTTAGACTTAGCGTTCTGGATTTACCGTACTCAAAGTTTGCAGACAGCTGGTTTACAAAACTTATATCAAAACCAATCAATGGATTAAATCGTTCCGAGATGGTAACATTCGGCACGAGAAAATAAGGAACAAAGTTGTTTATACCGTTGCTTGTATCGATAAATTCAGGATATCCATAATGAAATGGATCAGTGAAACGCAATGCAGTGTTGAAACTATTCATGCTTAGATTACTCTGATAGCCATGCCTAATCGTAAAATTGGTAAATATTTTTTCGAAGGCTTTAATCTTGCTAAGACCGCTGTAGGTAATATTCCAGTTTGGTCTTGGAAGTAAATTTGAAAATGGATTTGATCTCAATTTAGCATTTGAATTTTTTATAAGCGGGATAGTTAAAGGATCTTTGTCGGTATAGGCCGCAAGAAATGCTGGTATCACAACATCTTGTGCATAGCGGCCATAGCCTAAATAATAATTCGGATCATTGGGATAAGCGCCGCCAGGCGAATAAGGGTTTTTATTATTTAACCTCTGCGATAAAATAGTACGGTTTGCTTCAAACTGCTTAAAGGTTTCTGATACAGTGTTTGGGTCAAACTTCTTAAACAAAGTTTGATACGAAATGTATGTGATATTAAAACTACCTAAAGCATAAGGGTTCAATCTGGTAAAACCAACATTATCAAAGGCGCTAGTATCTTTATATAATTCGGAATATTGTTTGTCAAAAGTTTTTTCCAGATTGACGTCGATATTAAGATCACGAATAGGGCTAAGCTGCGCCGTAACCCTTATTTTTTGGTTGAATCGCTGTTGAATAAGTGTGTTGAATAATGAATCACGTGTCAACAGTCCTTTGTCACCAAATTTATTGATTTCGCTTGTATCTGGTTGTCTGCCAAAAATAAATCCCCAACCTGGTTGATTACTTCTGAAATTACGTCCAAAAAATTGCGTACTGTCGAGATAACCCGGTAAGGTGGTTCCCATATCTTCATTAATGTCAACGCCGATCCTTTTTAATGAAAGCAACATTCGTCCGAAAAATCTCGTTGCCTTACCTGGCGCTGGTTGCCATTTCGGATTTCGAATCCACTTCATTTTTTTGCTTGCCGTATCATTCGGTTTTACTTTTACTTGCAGGCGTTTTGGCTCAGTGCTTTTTTGAATTGGACCATCATTATTGATGAGCCTTAAGAATTTTGATTTGTTATACAACTGATCAAAATTAAATTCACCATTTATATTTCTTGTCTGTCCATTGATAAGTGTATTGCCTTGCAAGCGGGCTTCTGGCAACAATGAAGCTGCATTCCAGTCATAGCTTGCTGTATAGGTTGTGCGAATAGTTGTCCAAGCAAGCAATGGAAGTTTTTGCATAGGAAGAACATAGGACACCGTTATATCTTGTCCAAAATGCGTTGTTCTGCCACCGTCAAAGAAATTTTTACGAACAGAATCTTTCTTTTCTTTTGTATCAATTCTGCCTTCAGGTTCATCAACCCTGGCATGATTTACAGCTGTATAATCTAACCGGATGGATTTTGTGATATCCCAATTCACCACATAATACCTGTCGAAGAGGAAATATTTATTATAGGTTTCAGGGATCTTATAAGGTCCGCCACCTACATTACGTGGTCGAATGGCGCCAAACTGTCTAAACACATCTGCCTTTACAGAAATTAGCGATGGTGTGTAATTAAAATTAAAATCTCTTACCAATCCCAGCCATGGAGATTTTGATTTGAAAAGTCTTTTGAAAGGTTCAACCGGCCTTACCCTTGGTGAATAAGTATAACCAACAGCTCCTCTTGTCCTGCGCACTTCTTCATTTTCAATGAGCGGATTGTGGTGGTCAATGCTGATATAAGAATAATTAAAATCGAAATTTGAAATATCCCAAAACATTGGCTTGCCAGTTCCTGTTCTGTTCTTTTTTACATTGGTAAGGGTAACCGTTTTGGTTGTAGTAATGTCTTCGGCATTATTGCGAATAGAATCTCTGTCGAATTTTGAAGAGGCTTCCTTTAATTTATCCTTGAGCTTTATATCCTGGTCGTAAGGATCATACTCGGGTGTGCTTGATGTACGATTGATACCAGCATAGATGGGGATCTGTATAGCCGCTCTCTTTGGTAATAATTTTCCAAGATCAAGATTGGTAGCCACATCAAACTGATAGTCATCTTGCCGGCTTCGCTCATTTACTCTTTGTTCCAGAGTTCCAAATCCTGTGCTCTTAATGCTACCAGCCAAAGAAAGATTTCCTAAATCGGCCAGATTAATATCAACCCTGCCTATTGCTGCATAACCTCCTTTCTCATCCAGCCGTGACAAGCGAAGCTCGTTGAACCACGCTTCAGCACAAACAGTTTCTTGTCCTACATTTTCTAAGCCCATCAATATTCCTCTCACCTCTCCTAAGTTCGGACTACCTAAAATGCCATAGACACGGCCATTTGGAAGAGTTTCACTATAATAATGCGTGGGTAAAACACTGTTTTTATCCCTATTTTTTTTCAGCTTTACAAGATCTTGCAGATCAAAATCAAGATTATTTTCAGCCGGCCATATCTCTAATGAATCTGTTGCGCCCCATCGCGTTACTTTTAGTGGAATCTTTACTTCATAATAATTGCCTGCAAAATCATTTCCTATTCTTATTACGGCATTTACATCTCCATCGTTAAAATTGCTACCTGGGCTATAAACATCTTCAAGGTGAATAAACATTGACATTCTTCCATACTGTCGTAAATCAAGGTTCATTGTTTTAAATACGCCGCGTACTTTATTATTTAGGACATCTTTACTAAGCCCGCACGCCTTAAAACTGAGCGATTGCTCGTTTAATAATAATTGAACATTATTATTACTCAGTTCTTGTTGTCTGTCAACGCCGGGAGGAACTCTGTATGGTATCGGTTCGCGAGAATCATTTTCTTCAAGATTTACAGCTAAAATATTTGTAGCCACTGGGTCATTAGTGGGCAAAGTTGTGTATAACCCAGTTGTATCAAGATTAAAATTGAATTTGCGCCACTGATTTCTTACCAATTCCAGTTTTGCAAACCGGCAAACGACTGTATCATCAAAATTGGTAAGAAACATTCGAATGAACCGTATGGATTTAAAATCAGGAATATTTCCAATCTTATCTTGGTAAGAGTGAATGGGGATTCTGAACAGGTACCATTGTTCCCTTCGTGTGCTTCCATTCGGTAAATGAACATCTGTTTCCCGCACATCTGTTATAAATGGATTATTACTGGTATTCATGCCTGGCATTAGATCAACACGATATTGAAAATATTCTTCGGCCTCGTTCATTGTATTATCGCGATTCAGATCTTCCTGATCAGGGTAAAGTGTAAAGGCACTGGTGAATTGCGAATTATTATCGGCGACTGGCGAATTGCCCTGCGGGTTATTAAAATCTTTATACCGTGCAAGTATGCCATCATTGCTGCTGTACGATTCGTCACGATAGTTTTTAAAATTATCGTTTGACGGATCGTTTAAAGCTTTTTGATAAATAGCCCCGTTTCCATAAGTAGATGAAATAGTATTTAGATAATCAGCAAATTTTCGTTGTTCAGCAGTATCGATCAAGCCATCATACCCTACATCCTGGTAGGGCCGATCCTCGGGTTCATTGCTGAAGGCATTGGTAACTTGCAACGGATTACTTGGTACTTGCCCCCACACAGTATTTTGATCAAGGCGTGGTTGATTATGCGGTGTTGGCAAGCCGTTTTCGTATTGTCTCTTTCCATCTTTCAAAATATCTTCAGAAATATTTCCCAGATTAAAATATAATTGACCGCCTGAACTGCCAGGTCTATTTATAAATGGATTTTGCAGCCAGAATTCCAAATATTCAATATTGCTGGTTTCAAAATCAGTTTGATCAATATTGCGCATGATGCCGCCAAATGCTTTTTTGGGATTCAGCAATTGCCCATTTGCAGGGTTCAAATCTGTTCTGAAATTATAAGGACCTTTCTCACGTGGATAATAAGCAATATCAAATGTTGTGAGTACGCCTTGGCCGAGATTAGTTGTTTTTTCAGGAAAAATTTCTTGTTGCAGTACAAGTCTTGACTCAGGTTTTGATAGTTCAGTCAAGTTATTTCTCAAAGGGTTATTTGGGTTGTTTCGCTCCTGCAACACCGGCTCAATATTATACCAGGCAATCTTTGCACGATTAAAACCACTTGCAAGATCATTATTCAAAGCTGATTCAGGAAAAAGTCCATTACCCTGAGGCACTGAAGCCAACGTCCAGTTTATAAGAGGAAACCGCAGATCAATGCTGCTTCGGGTTCCTTCGAAATCATCAATATAACTCTGTCCATTTCTTCCTTTACCAATCTGTTTTGGATGACCTGGTATTAATGCCGCAAACTCGCCATACGCATTAATACTTGACATTGCCTTTGTAGAATAGAAAGGAAGCTTATCAAGCCATTTTGATAAACGTGGAATGTTGTTGCGATAGTCAAAGTCAGCGCCTATCATTGTGTTCTTGATAGGATCCTCACCATAACTAGTCTTTGTAAAAAATGGTCTTTCCCCCAGGCGAACCATAGTTGCTCCTAAAGTCAAATGCCTGTTTACTAAATAGTCAAGTCGTACACCGATATAATTTTTTTGTTGCAAACCGAATGTCGCGTTGTTCTCATACTGCACTTGAACAGGCAAGCCTGTACTAATAATAGAAGGGTTGATTATTTTTAAAGTTCCTAGATCGTAATTGATCTCATAGTCAATATTTTCTCTCAATATTTGTCCGCCGGCAGTTACCGTCACTGAACCCTTGGGAATATTGTATCCTAATTGATAATCGGAATTAACTCCCGATGTAGAACGACCTTCAATTTTAAAGCGGTTCAAGTTGGCGTAGGTTTGTGCAATGGCCTTGATAGTATCGTACAAAGGATAATACAAGTATTTGTCACGAGCCGCTTGGTTGCTGAATATATAATCCAAGTCGTGGCCAAAAGGTTCCAGTACGGGAAAAATAATACGGCTTTGTGATGAAATAACCGTAAAGCCTTCTATATAATCAAAAAAACCGTTAGGCTGTGGATCATTTTGATCGTTTAAACGGTCAAGATTTACCAAAGAAAGAATAGGTTGACCTTTGTATTGTTGAAGTACTGAATCAGCGGGTAAATATCTTTTTTGGCCCAGGCTCGGCTCTTCATATAAAAGATCTAATTGAAAATCTTTCCTGTCCAGTTGACCATAGCCTACCGAATACACATTTTTCATCATCAAATCCCAAATGGGTAATGCAGGTCTTTGAGAAGTTGCTTTGAGTAATTTCAGGAACAAAACTTTTTGTGAGTTACCAGTTGAGTCCGGTGGAATATCTTGTGAGAACTCACCCACCTGGCGCACTTTACCATTGTAAGTATATTGGAATGCAACAGCCAGCACTTCATCGGGTTGCAATTGTTGATTCAAAGAAATAAAACCGATCTGCGGGTTAAAATAATACTCGGTGGGCAGAAGTTTTCGTGCAAATGTTTTTTCAAAATCCTGAACGGGCTGTAAACCCATACCGGTTAAAATGCTGGTTATCTCCGTTGAACTTCTATTATTGGTAGCTCGAATATTTGAATAAAGTGAGTTGGCAGCATTATCGGGTAGTGTATTACCACCTCCTTCACCAAGATCAGCTAATGCCACTATATCTCTTGTATCAGTAGTTGCGCCGGTGCGATTGGTTACCCAAACCTCAATACGTTGAATTTGAACCGCAGAACTTACAATAGGTAACTTTTTCATGGCCTCATTAAAGTGGCTGCGAAAATATTGTGCTAATAAAAAGTGGCGGTTCTCTTCATATTCATCGGCCTTTATAGAAAATTTTTGCGTAGCTGCGCCACCTTGCAAACCGAGGGATTGTCTGGTAGAACGTTGATTAGCCAGCACGGTTGTGATAAATAGCTTTCCAAATTGTAATTCTGTTTTTATGCCAAATAAAGATTGTGCTCCGGGTATTAAAGTTCCTTTTGAATTAAAGTTTACATTACCGGCCTGAAATAATTTCAAGATTTCATCATCCTGGCCATGATAATCAAGTTTCAATTGGTTCTCGTAATCAAAATTTGCTAAGGTGTTATAGTTTATCGGCAATTTCAGTTTGTCGCCAATATTGGCATCAACCTGTAATTGTGAGTTCATATTAAAATCAAAGCCGCCGTTTTTTCTAGCTCTTTCAGGAAGAGTTGGGTTTTTACTGTTCTGTCCCTGATAGCCAGCCATGATATCCACATAACCATTAGGTCGTATGTCAATTTTTCCATTGCCTGTAATGCGATTTACCCAGTTATTAAAGAATTGGAATTTGGGTTTATAGCTGCGCCGGTTCATTGTGCTCAGTAAATTGGCCCTTTTGCGAAAATATTCCTGCTCATCCAACTTGCCTTGCATTTCGAGGAACTCCTTCATGGTAAAGCTCACAGGTGTACGATAATATTGGCTACCAACTTTTTCCTCGATATAATATTGTTTTGTTACAGGGTCATAAACAATATTCTTTTTAATGAAGGAGGTATCCTTTAATGCAAACGGATTGCGATTTGGATAGGTGTATGGGTCACCATATCTGTCGTAAATGGGATAACGGGTCGTATCTGCATTTAAGAAATCAAAGAAAATTTTTCGTGGTGTGGGGTCAGGATAAAAACCGGCATTTGCCTGAAGCCAAATAGCAAACAATATTAATGTAGCTACCAGCGCACGGAAGATATGGGTAGTCTTGCGATTCAATTTTTTCCTAACCAATTAGTTGTGTAGAAATGGAACTATAAGGTACGTAGTGCTTTTTTTATCAATTCCTCAAGTGGCAGGCCTGGCTCCTGCACCAAGGTTTTCTGAATGGCCTGGTCTGCGGCCTGGCGGTTTATGCCCAATGCCAGCAAGGCATTTAACGCATCGGAGTGCAATGTATTGTGTTTCATAGTAGAAATATTTGTTTCAAGGGTATGTTTTACAAGTTTATCTTTAAGCTCAACTACGATTCGTTCGGCAGTTTTTTTTCCGATTCCCTTTATGCCTTCCAGTGTTCTTATCTCACCCTGCACAATGGCCCTCGCCAGTTCACTAGGCTTCATATATGAAAGCATTATTCTAGCGGTTGATGCTCCGATGCCTGATACATTAATCAATTGCATGAACATTTCTTTTTCGGCTATTTCAAAAAAGCCATAAAGAACGTGGGCGTCCTCTCTAATCAGCAGAGAAGTATAAAGCTGCCCTTTATCGAGGTGTTGAACTTTTGAATAGGTATTCAGGCTTATCTGCACTTCATATCCTACCCCATTTACATCCACAGTTATAGAGGCAGGGGTTTTATTTAAAAAATCGCCTTTCAAAAAAGCAATCATAGCTGCGAATGTAGGTTTCAATCGGCAATACGCAATAAGCAATTTGTGATGAATGTTCGCTATGAGTTTCGCATTAGCTACTGCTAATTGTCGATCGCTTATTCACTATTGCTCATTTTATTACCTTTGGCTGCTTTTAAAATCAATTAGATGAATAAAAAAATCAATGCCGCAATTACAGCTGTTGGAGCCTATCTACCTGAAGATAAATTGACGAATGCTGATTTGGAAAAAATGGTTGATACAAATGATGAATGGATTCGTACAAGAACAGGAATTGAAGAACGACGTATTTTGAAAGGAGAAGGATTAGCAACGTCGGATATGGGTGCCCCGGCTGTAAAGGATCTTTGTCAGCGAAGAGGTATTGACCCAATGGAAATTGATTGCCTGATTTGTTGCACTGTTACTCCCGATATGTTATTTCCCGCCACTGCTAATATCATTTGCGACAAGATTGGCGCAAAAAATGCCTGGGGATTTGATCTTGAAGCTGCTTGTTCTGGCTTTTTGTTTGGAGTTACAACTGGTACCGCTTTAATTGAAAGCGGTCGTTATAAAAAAGTAGTGGTAGTAGGAGCTGATAAAATGAGTGCTATTACAGATTACAGCGATCGTACAACCTGCATATTGTTTGGTGATGCAGCAGCGGCTATTTTATTAGAGCCAAATACAGAAGGTTACGGAATTTTGGATAGCCTGTTAAAAAGTGATGGATCTGGCAGGAATTATTTATATATGAAGGCAGGTGGATCTCTAAAGCCACCAAGCATGGAAACTGTTGCCGCCAAAGAACATTTTATCTATCAGGATGGTCAACCTGTTTTTAAGTTTGCTGTAAAAGGAATGGCAGATGTAAGCGCTGAATTATTGGAAAGAAATAACTTAACTGGAGATGATATTGCTTGGCTTGTTCCCCATCAGGCTAACAAAAGAATCATTGATGCTACGGCAAATCGCATGGGTCTGTCGCAGGAAAAAGTAATGTTGAATATTCAACGTTATGGTAATACTACTGCAGCCACTATCCCTCTTTGCTTATGGGAATGGAAACATGAATTAAATAAAGGTGACCTAATTGTGCTCGCTGCTTTTGGCGGTGGTTTTACCTGGGGAGCCACATTGGTAAAATGGGCTTACTAGGTGTCTGACGTCTCGCAGAGCGTCTGACACCTTATAAGTAAAACGCAGTAACATGAAAATTCAAAACCGAGGCATCTATCATATTTATAACAGAGGCAACAATCAACAAACAATTTTCTTCTCCGATGAGAATTATCTCTATTTCTTAAAAAAGTGCAGCCATTACATAAAGTCATGTAGTGACATTCTTGCATGGTGCTTGATGCCAAATCACTTTCATTTCTTAATAAATGTGACGGAAGAAAGTTTGAAACCTGCGAAGTCCGGAGGAATAATTATGCCCGCAATAACCAACGGTTTTAGATTATTGCAAAGTTCTTATGCCAAAGGAGTTAATAAGCAGCTAAACCGTAGCGGAAACTTATTTCAACAAAAAACAAAGGCAAAACTTACAAATGAAGCAAAAGATTATTCCATTACAGCATTTCATTACATCCATCAAAACCCGGTTTCAGCACATTTAGCCAATACTCCTGAAGAATGGAGCTATTCATCATATAAAGATTATGCGGGTTTAAGAAACGGAACTCTATGCAATAAGCAAAAAGCAGGTGAACTGCTCAATTTGAATGAAATTGATCTTTATAACGAGACAATGAGAAAAATTGAAACCGGTTTATTAAAAAATATCCTTTAACAGATGTGTCAGACGCTCTGCGAGACGTCAGACACATACTCAAAAAATATATCCCACTCTGAAGCTGACGTAACGATTCCTCATTTCGAAGTCATTCCAGCTTTCAGCTATTTGGTGCAAACCAAGATAATATCGTGCATCTAAAAAAATATGTCGGCCAAATTTATAATCCCCCCCAAACACTAACCCAAAGTCTTCTTTTTTAAAATCCTGCTTTAATTCGATCATCTCATTGGTAAATGATGAATCTCTTTTTGCCCAGGTTAAAAATCCTAGTTGAGGGCCTGCAAACAAATTAACTTTTGGCGATACGCTTACTTTCGCCAAAACAGGAAAATCAACATACCTCAATTTTATTGTTGCTTCTTTTTGACCATCATTTAATTCAACACCAATGATTGAATAATTTGCCTCTGGTTGAATCATAAATTTTTGGGTTACTCCAATTTCAAGAAGAGCACCGCCATCAAAACCACCAAAAATTCGGCGTTCGAATCCTTCAGAAGATTTATAACTGCCTCTTGAAAGAGCCATTCCTCCATCAATTCCAAAACGCACTTGTTGCGAAAAAACAATTGAAGAGAACAATGTCAATGCCAATGAAAAAAGTATTGCCTTTCTCATAGTTTACGTTTTTAATGAATAAACAAATAACAATAGGGTTAATTACAAAAAGAAGGCCGCTTTATATGCCAATGATACTTAATGAAGTTGTGCATTTGGATATTTTTTCATCTGTATATTTTTTTTCTTTCACGTGCAAGGTTATTGTTGTTTCTGCAATTTGATTTTGGAAGTCTTTATTTTTACGACTTTTTTTTGTTGTGGTATTAGCAATAATATAAAGAAGCAGGGCCTGCAATTTTTGTCCAGAGCCATTCACTTATCTTCCCATCCGGATCACTAGAAGCGTTGCCATCCAGCGAAATGCTATCGGTTGGTAAAGTGACTACCTGGTCAGGCCCTGCAACAGCGATGGGTGGTTTGTTATTTTCTTTGCATTCTTCACAAGATTTTTCTTTTTTGCAGGAAAAAAATATTCCCATCCCTGCAATCGATAATGTCAGAAAAGAAAGGAATATTTTTTTCATGACTGATAATTTGAAGAACCAGAAATTTTACTCCTAGTCTAATTATCAGTCCTTTTTAAATTTTACAATACTCAAAATCTTTTCAGCTATCTTTTTTCCCTGTTTGTTTCCTTCTTCGCAAGACAAAGTGTAGTGTATGCCTGCATATACCCTTGCCTTTGCAATATCGTCTACCATATCATCAAACGAACTATAATGACGTGGCGCCATACCCAGGTTATCATAAGTATGCAATGTGAAAGAATAATCGGCACCAAATAGAGTTTTAAATACTGCTGCGAATAATCCTGCATTGGTAGAATGGCCCGAAGGATAATCCGGATGTCCAGGTGTATTGAAAAGAGGATTCCATGAAGGATGGTTTAATACTTCCCTGATATATCGGATGGGTCGTTCTACATTATATATGTATTTGGTAGTCCAGCAACCCCTGAATGATTCATAATAGCATATAGCATATTTAGCTTGCGCCAATGCATAAAAATCGAGTTGTGGGTTTTCATCACGCAATATTTGATGGAACATATAGATATAATGCGTACCACTCACAAATCCTGGATTGTCGCGGTAGTATAAAGCCGCTGCTGTTTGCTCTGGTGTCAGGGTTTGAGAAATATCATATACTTCTTTTACCATTTTATAGCAAACCGAATTAGGATCGGTTGAATATGCAGGCGGTGGGGGCGGCCATGTTCCATCCAGACCACCTACTACCATAGGCCGGTTGAGGCCCCAATAAGGTCCATCAGCTTGTGGAAAATTAGGAGGTGTCGGCGCCCAAAGACCTGGACCAACTGGTGGAATATAAGTAGGATAAACGGTAGCGGAACCATCTGTTTTTGACCAACCAAAAATCAGTCGAGCAACGGTCTTTCCTAAGATTACCGAGCGATCGAATTCAGCCGGCTCAACATTGGGATCGGATTTGTATTGTTGGTTCAATGCATTCTCCAAGGAATCTATTGCGGCTCTTTGGTTCGCAGGTGCAGCAGTAAAAAAGTTCCGGGTTAAAAAAGCAAGGGCAGCGTTAGCAGATGCAGGCCAATGATAAGACTTACCTGGTTCTGTAGCGGGCATAGCAGGCATATCCTTAAGTTGCCCTGATAATGATTGATAAGCAGGCATTCCTCCAACTACTGACTCATATAAGGCTAAGCCGGAGTAAATAAAGTAACGATGCCCATTTCGGCCATAAATATTTGGCCCTGCCGGCAAACGCAACATTCTTACCTGCAGTTCCAGCCATTTTTGAGCTACCTCAGAAGAAAAAGTTTTAGTCTGTTTTAAATGACCGTTATTCTTGAGAGCCGATGATTGAATTTCATCTTGATGTGTTGTTTCAGTTTCTCTTTCCTTTTGACAGGAACTAAGAATAATCAGGCAGAATAAAAGTGATGCTAATCCTGATATGAGATTAATTGAGTGTTTCATAACAAAAATTTGATGGTGAGAAATGCATAACAGCTAAAACTACCTAATGGTCGAAGATGAAAACTTTCATTTCGCTTTATAACAAGAGATGAATGACATTCATCTGCACAATTATTCATTCAGCCGTTTAGCGACGCCAAACAGCACTCAGAGAAAAAAACAACCCATTTGTCTAATAAGTGAAAAAAGAACCCGACCCGAGAATGAAAAGAAGTAAATTAGAATTAGGGAAATGAACACAAAGCCTTGATGACGACTTGTTGAATATCGATAATCATAAAATCGGGCTTATGAAATTTTACGATTTTGTTTTTTCCAATCAACGTCCTTATCGTTTGCGGCGACACCTGGTATTTTGGACCACATGGTGTATCTATCTTATACTAACTTATTTAATTCCTACTAACTGGATTCCGGCATGGAACCTTCGAGGCCCAGTGCCGCACATTGAGAAATACGGAATTGCCCTTGCTTGTCTCAGAATTCTATCGGCTGCTATATTACTTGTGGTTGTGCATATGGGCTTGGTGTATGGAATCCTGTATTTTATATTACCACGTTACCTTTCAAAGAATAAAAACCCACTCGTTACAACAAGCATGCTGTTGCTACTTCTATCAGTTATCGCTTTTATAAATTATTTCAATTTTGTTTTATCGTTTTATTTAAGCACTCGAGTAGGATATTTCGCTACCATGCCCCGCATAGATTATATTATCCCTCGTTGGGGGCGTCAAATCTTGTTTAATTATCCTACGGTTGTTGGATTTGCCTTGGCGATTAAACTTCTTAAAGACTGGTATCTCAAGCAGAAAGAAACGGCCGAGGTTGCCCGCGAAAAAATTAATGCCGAATTACAACTATTAAAAGCTCAAGTGCATCCGCATTTTCTTTTTAATACGCTCAACAATATTTATTCTTTCATCATTAACAATTCTCCTGCTGCACCCGAAGCTTTAAAAAAACTTTCCACCCTGTTGCGTTACATCATTTACGAATGCAATCAACCGCTGGTAAAGCTGGAAAAGGAATTAAAAATGCTAAGAGGTTATATAGACCTGGAAAAGATCCGCTACGGAGAAAGTTTCAATATGAGTTTGCAAATCCAGGGAAGTCCCTCCAATAAAATGATCTGCCCTCTTCTATTAATACCTTTTCTAGAAAACAGCTTTAAACATGGCGCTAGTCAGATGCTCACACATCCATGGATTAATCTTGAGATTGTGACCAAAGAAGAGAATTTGTATTTCAATCTGTCCAACAGCAAACCAACAGCAACTGCTGAGCACACTATTACAAAAGGCCTGGGACTGAACAATGTAAAAAAAAGATTAGCTATTCTTTATCCGGGAACACATTCGCTCAATATTACAGAAAATGTAATGAGTTTTAATGTATCATTGAAAGTTCCGCTTTTTAAACCCAATGAAAATCTGCAGCAATTGATCACAGAAACAGCAGCACATGAACTGGTATAGTTTTATATTCTCTGATAAAAAATGGCATCGGCTGCGGCGTCACCTGGTGTTCTGGTTGCTATGGTGGCTATATTTTACTGCAAGCTATTATCATTACCAACAGTCAGGTTTACAAAAAATACAATTCGAACCGTGGAGTTATCCATTTTTTATAAAATCAATATTGCTTCTTTCGATACATGTAATCGCATGCTACTATTTCATAAACTACCTGATGCCACAATATCTATTCAAAGGGAAATATTCAGCGCTTGTTACAAGAACCCTCATTTTAGGTTTTCTCATTGTTCTGTCAAGCTATTTTATTCATAAGACAGTATTTGATTTTGTTAATACAGCATTTAACTACTCCCCTGCCATTGCTAATCAAAATATCTGGTGGACCAGTATTACTTCGGGTATATTAAGCGCACCCAAGGTAATATCTGCTGCGGCTGCCATTAAATTGATAAAACGATGGTGGTTAAAGCAAAAAGAAAAAGAACGATTGGACAAAGAAAAACTAATGACCGATCTGCAGCTATTAAAAGCACAGTTGCATCCGGGATTTCTTTTTTCTTCATTAGATAGTATTTATGTTCTTACACAAAGAAAGGATGCTGCTAAGGCCTCTCTATTACTGCTGAAACTGGCTGATATCCTGAGTTACATGTTATATGAGTGTGACAACAAAGTAGTATTGCTGGATAAAGAAATTAAAATAATCAAAGATTACCTGCTATTAGAAAAGACCAGGATGGGCGATCGTTTAGAGATAGATGTAGCTGTAAAAGGAAAAACCGAGAACAAAATGGTTGCGCCACTTTTATTGTTCCCATTTATTGAAAGCAGTTTCTCATACATCGATAATAAGAAACTTGAAAAAACCTGGATCAATCTGGAGTTCCATGTTAGAAATACCGAGTTTACGATGAAGCTTATCCATGGAAAAACAGCTGAACCTGCAGCCTCACCTTTAAATGATGAGACAATGGCCAAAGCAATAAAACGTCTTGACTTTTTTTATCACGGACGCTATGAATTGAAAACAACCGTCGAACCGGAAATCATGATGACGAGTTTGAAAATTGAGCTCGATGAATCGATGAATGAAAACGAAGACATCATTTATACCCCTCAACAAACAACCTATGTTGCCGTCTAAAAAAATAAAATGCCTGGTTATTGATGATGAGCCTCCTGCCAGGGACATTCTGAAGAAATATATAGCGGGGGTTGACTTATTGCAGTTAGCCGGCGAATGTTCGAATGCAGTAGAAACTTTGTCTTTTCTACAGAATAATTCAGTTGAGCTTTTATTTCTCGATATTAAAATGCCGCATATTCTCGGCACCAGTTTTTTACGAACACTGAAAAATCCTCCAAAAGTAATTTTCACTACGGCATTCCGGAAATATGCTGTGGAAGGTTTTGATTTGAATGCAGTAGATTTTTTATTAAAGCCCATCAGCTTTGAGCGTTTTCTACAGGCTGTAAATAAAGTGATGCAATTGAACATTCATGTTACCGGAAATACAAGTCCTTTAAGCGAATCATTACCTGATCAATCTCATCCCTTTCTATATTTCCGGGCTGACCGTAAAATGGTAAAGGTGTTTTTGGAAGATATTTTATTTATCGAAAGTCTTAAGGACTACATAAAAGTTGTAACAACACAGAAGGTTATTGTTTCCAAACAATCTATTTCTTCCCTCGAGGAAATGTTGCCCAAAGATTCATTCGTACGAGTACATCGCTCTTATATCATTGCAGTCAACAAAATTGATTCGTACAATACGGATACAATTGAAATTGGTAAAAAAGAAATACCCATCGGTCGTTTGTTCAGGCATGAGGCAAGCAAGGTTCTGAATTTGCCTGCTTTAAAAAATGCTGAGGAGAGTCAGTTAAAAAGAAGATTTGACATTGGCAATAAAGAGGCCAGAGAAGACATTCAATAATATTTTAGTGGCAAACAAAACTTCTAGTTATGAAAAAGCTTTTCATTCTGCTATTTCTTTTGCAGGTATTTGTCGCTAACGCATATACACAAGGTTGTGTTATTGTGCGTAATATCTCCGGTTTCGCGCATTATAATTTTAAAGATCATGCGTTTTCCATGAGTGAATGGGTGTTAGATGTGAATAGCCGTTATTTTAAATCCTTTCGAGATTTCAAAGGAGGTGAAGATCAGAAAACTGCTGTTTCCGATCGATCAATCAATCGTGTGTTCACTTTCGATATCACCGCATCCCGAATATTGAAAAACGGCTGGTCCCTTTCGTTCAATCTTCCCTTAACCTCCAATGATCGTTCTACAACGATTGAACATGGCGGGGCTGGCAAACCCAGGCACTCTACAAAATCATTTGGCATTGGCGACATCCGTTTGATAGCTTACAAGTGGGTAATAAAACCTGCTATTAGGCAAAAAGGAAATATACAACTTGGCCTGGGGTTAAAATTCCCTACTGGCAATTATCAATACCAGGATTACTTCTATAGAAAAGAGGATAGTGCCGTACTGGCGCCAGTTAATCCATCCATTCAACTAGGTGATGGAGGTACAGGTATAATTACCGAATTAAATAGTTATTATATTCTCAACGAGGTACTCAGTTTATATTCTAACTTTTATTATCTCATCAATCCAAGGGAACAAAACGGAACATCGCCTTTATTGGGAAGATTTCCAACGCCAGTTCAAATCAAAAATGGAAGTACTGTAAACAGTGTGCCGGATCAATATACTATTCGTGGCGGGGTTAATGGCAGCTTTAATAGATTGATTACTTCCGTGGGCATCCGTGCAGAAGGTATTCCTGTTCATGATTTAGTGGGCGGCAGCGATGGGAATCGCCGGGCGGGTTACAATATTTCTATTGAACCGGGAGTAATCTATAATTTCAAAAAAACATCTGTAATTTTTTATCTGCCTGTTATGATTAAAAGAGCCACTAAACAAACTGTGCCTGATAAGGTAGCTTCGGAACAAACAGGCAGCTATACTTTGTTGCAGGGTGGCTTTGCTGATTACCTCATTTTTATTGGCGCTTCATTTAAACTTTGATTATTTTTTTAGCAATGAAAAGGTTTATGCTCATCTCATTCAAACTTCTGTTCGCTGCGTGTGCATGGACAACTTGTCAGTTTTTTTGAAAAATCGCTTCAGGGTGTGGGATCATAACCTTCCTTCACATAGCTCCAGCCATCTTGTTCTTTTGAAGAAATTTCAAGAATAGCTGCAGGCACAGTTATAGCTTGTGATATTAGCCGACTTTTATCAATTCCTCTCTTTTTCATAGTGGCTTCACATGCTGCAAAAACTACATTCAACTTGTATAATTCTTCTATTTCCTTTTGGACAGTTGTTTTGTCTTTCACCAGAAGATCTAAACCGGGTCCATGACACACTATTTCCAATTGTGCGTTACCAGTCATAGTCATAATATTTTTAGCATGCCTTACCACTGTAGCAAAACTGGCAGTATCTGACTCGGTGAAATCAAAAACAATCTTATGTTGCTTTTGCTGTGCAAAGATTAAACTGGCAAAGAAAAGCCCCGACACAGATAGAAATATTTTTTTCATATCATGGTATTTTAAATAAAGGTATGAAACACTTTGCCAGGAGATATTTTAATCTGGTTTTACACACCAGCCTTTCATTACATTTGAAATCTGAATTTGGAAATTTAGTCACTATAAAATTTTAAAATGGAAAAAGACTTTCCTGTCTCTGGATGGAGTTCGTTGGCCGTGCATGGCGGTCACAAGCAAGATCCTATGTATGCACACCAGGTGCCTATTTATGCTTCCAGCACCTATGTTTATGATACTGCAGAACAAGGTATGCGCCGCTTCAGCGGAAAAGAGGAAGGATACATTTATTCACGTTGGGGCAATCCAACCATTTCAGAAGCGGCAGAAAAAATTGCAGCACTTGAAACTTTCAAGCTTTATGACCATGATAAAAAACATTTAGAGGTTAAAGGCATTCTGCATTCATCTGGCATGGCAGCCATTTCGACTTTGATGCTTGCTACATTAAAACCCGGCGATAAAATTCTTACCCATTTTTCTTTATATGGTGGTACAGATGAATTGATACAAAAAATATTGCCGTCACTAAACATTACAGCAGAGATTATTGATCTGCGAGACTTAAATAAGGCGGAAGAAGCCATGAAGCGAGGCGGTATTCAAATGCTCTATTTGGAAACGCCGGCAAACCCTACCATTCAATGTGTGGATCTTGAAGAACTCTGTAAGTTGGCAAGACAATATAAAATGATCGTTGTCTGTGATAATACTTTTGCCACTCCTTATCTTCAGCAACCTTTTCGTTATGGTGTTGATTTTGTTGTTCATTCCACAACAAAATTTTTAAACGGGCACGGCACTGCCATCGGAGGAATTGTTTTGGGAAGAGATGTTGAATTTATGAAAACGCATGTAACAAAAATGCATCGCCTTCTGGGTGGATGCTCGAATCCGTTTGATGCTTTTTTATTGATACAGGGTATAAAAACATTAGAGTTAAGAATAGAAAGACACTGTTACAATGCAATGGAAGTGGCCAATTTTCTAGAAAAGCATTCTGCAGTGGCAAAGGTGAATTATACAGGACTTGACTCACATCCCGATCACAAGGTTGCCATGAAACAAATGCGCCATTTCGGTGGTATGCTGAGCTTTGAATTGAAAAAAGGTTTACAGGCAGGAATTGATTTTATGAACAAATTAAAAATGTGTGTGCGAACAGTTTCACTAGGCACTTGTGATACACTTCTTTCTCATCCTGCTTCCATGTCACACGCAGGTATATCCAAAGAACAAAGAGATAAATATGGGATTACCGACGGTTTGATCAGAATGAATGTAGGAATAGAAAATGTACAAGATATTATTTCAGACCTTGATCAGGCTTTAGCCTAGTCTAACAGCGCTTGGTACTATTTAACTCTTCGTCAACATCATATTTTCACAAAGCTTCTCAAGCGAGCCCTCTTTATTTTGTAAGAGTTGCATGATGCACCAATATAGCCGGTTTTGAAGGGTGATCTCGTAAATTTTATTATCGCCTCTAGTGACTTCCGTAACCATATAGATCGAAAAATCGTCATTTACCTCATTCTTGATTATCTGTGCAATAAGGGGATCCAATTTATCTGCAGGGTATATTTTTCTGATAGAGAGATGATATCCATTTTTATTATAGCAGATTTTTACTTTTTCTTCATCCTGAGTAAAATAAGCAACAATCTCTTTTTCATCAATAAGCCATTGGATATTTGTTGCATTCTCAAAGGTCATTATCAAATGCCTGGCTGCTCTGGAGTTTATATTATTGAGAAATCCATTGGCCTCTATCTCTTGCTTGTTTTTTATGGCCATGCTCTGAGGCTTGTTCGTGCTGTTTGCAAAATAAATCTTTTGATTTGTTTGTGCTGAAGCTTTCATTACCGCAAACAGGAAAAGAAGAAAAAGAATTTTTTTCACAAAAAAGATTTAATGGTTAAGCCCGTCCGTCTTATAGTATCATCCGGCAGTTCGAGACGCCACCTTCCGGAGATTGTTAGACAGAGACGTATATCATTTGTCGTATTATTTTAAAAAAAGGGAGCAGGATTTGAATTTTTCTTTACGGCCCTTGAGAAATATTAATTTAAATTGAGGTATTTAGCGAAAAACTTCACAGCTAAAATCGAATCGATATTCCTTTACAAAACAACTTTTTATTGCAATTAGCAGTTTAAGAATTTTTACCTATTTTAAAAGAAACCGTTCTCTATTTTATAAGTGAATTATGGGGTGTGGTTTTGCTGATGTGCTTATTTTGTAATCGTAACGCCTTATGGAAATGTCGAATATTATTTGTACTGGCCACGGCTGAAAAATCGATATTGATTCCGTAGAGAATAATGAAACTCTCGAATACCGGGGGATAGAGCCTTGATTTGCAAATTTTTTAGCTCCAATTGCAAAAGATAGTGATCACGAAATCATACCAAAAACGGTGATATAAATTTTACGGTGCAGATTGGTTACGTAATTTATTTTTGTGCCACATTTAAATCAACTGAAATGAGAAAAATTCTTGCCTTGACCATTCTAGCTGTAATATTTATTTCCTGCAAGCAAAAACCCAAGTACGATACAATCATCCGTAACGGAATGATCTATGATGGCAATGGCGGTGAACCACTCAAGGCTGATATTGCCATCCATGCAGATACGATTGCATTTATTGGTGATCTGAAAAATGAAACAGCAAAAAATGAGATAGATGCAAAAGGGATGGCCGTTTCACCTGGATTTATCAATATGCTTAGCTGGGCCAATGAATCATTGATACAGGATGGACGTTCACAAAGTGACATTCGACAGGGAGTAACGTTAGAAGTAATGGGAGAAGGAAGCAGCATGGGGCCGTTGAATGCTAAAATGAAAAATGAAATGGAGAAAGGCCAAGCTGATATTAAGTACAAAGTGGAATGGAATACGTTGGGAGAATATTTGAATTGGTTGGAGAAAAAAGGGATCTCTTGTAATGTAGCTTCTTTTATCGGAGCTACAACAGTGCGTGAGTATGTGATCGGCGAGGATGATCGTGATCCCACACCTGCTGAGATGGATAGCATGAAATTATTAGTTCGTCAAGCGATGGAAGAAGGGGCCATGGGAGTAGGATCTTCACTCATTTATCCCCCCGCTTTTTTTGCAAAGACAAATGAATTGATTGAATTATCGAAAGAAGCGTCGAGGTATGGCGGAATGTATATTTCACACATGCGCAATGAGGGCAATAAATTATTTGAGGCGGTTGATGAACTAATAAGAATTGCAAAAGAGGCCAATATACCGGCAGAGATTTATCATTTAAAAGCGGCCGGAAAAGATAATTGGTGGAAGATTGATAGCCTTGTAAAAATTATTGAAAAAGCAAGAGCCGATGGGTTAAGGATCACGGCCGATATGTACACCTATCATGCAAGTGCAACAGGACTCACAGCATCCTTTCCACCCTCTTTACAAGACGGCGGTTTTGACAGTCTTTGGCACCGGTTGCAAAGACCAGATGTGCGTGAAAAAATGAAGAAAGCAATGAATACAAATGCACAGGATTGGGAAAATACTTATTACGGTGCAGGAGGTGCAAAAGGAGTTTTATTGCTGGGTTTCAAAAAAGATTCACTTCGAAAATATATTGGAAAAACTTTGGAAGAATGTGCTAAGATCAGAGGCAGCTCACCAGAGGAAACAGCCATGAATTTAATTGTGCAGGATAGCACCCGCATTGATGTTTCATATTTTTCAATGGATTCAAATAACATAAAAAAAGAAGTGGGACTTCCTTGGATGAGTTTTTGCTCTGATGCGGAGTCCGAAGCGCCTGAAGGAGTGTTTTTAAACACGAATCCCCATCCCAGGGCTTATGGAAGTTTTATAAGAGTACTTGGCAAATTTTCAAGAGATGAAAATATTATTTCTTTGCAGGAAGCAGTGCGTAAGCTTTCTAAGCTGCCTGCCACCGATTTAAAACTTCAAAAGAGAGGTGAATTGAAAGTGGGGAATTATGCTGATATAGTGATTTTTGATTCTGCAAAAGTAAAAGACAATGCCACGTTTGCAAAGCCGCATCAATATGCGGAAGGAGTGATTCATGTTTTTGTAAATGGTACGCAGGTGCTAAAAGATGGAGAACATACTGGCGCAAAGCCGGGAAGGTTTGTGAAAGGACCTGGATTTAAAATGAATTAATAATTATTAATTAATAATTACTGTGGAAATAAAAATAAGAAGAGCTGTAAGGGAAGACTGCCCAAGATTACTTGAATTAGTACAAGAGCTGGCGACTTATGAAAGAGCCCCGAATGAAGTAACTGTTACGTTGGCACATTTTGAAGAAAGTGGTTTTGGCGAAAAGCCCGTGTGGTGGGCCTTTGTAGCGGAAGTCCCCTCGCCTTCAGGAGGGGGTGAGGTTGTTGGTTTTGCCCTTTATTATATTCGCTACTCAACCTGGAAGGGGCAAGCCATGTATCTTGAAGATATTCTTATCACCAATGAAATGAGAGGCGAGGGAATTGGAAAATTATTGTTTGACCGCTTGATTGAAGAAGCAAAAGAAAAAAAATTTAACCGGATCATTTGGCAGGTGCTGGACTGGAATGAACCCGCTATTAATTTTTACAAAAAATATAATGCTGAAATTGATTCAAGCTGGCTGAACTGCAGCATTTATGTAAACCCGTAGAGACAACACATGTGTTGTCTCTCCATGTGTTGTCTCTACGGGGGTTGAAAAAAATTTGTTTATCAGTGTTGAACAACCAATTTCTTTATTGCTTTTGTGTTATCTCGATTTAATTGCAAAATATAGACTCCATTCTGCAAGCGGTTTAAATCCATGGTTCTTATATTCATTCCTTCAGTAACTGTAATTTGTTGCTTCATCATTAAAGCGCCAGTCACGTTATAGATATTAACCATAGCTATTCCGTTTCTATCTGCGCTTAGTTCTATATTAATTCTACCCTGAGTAAGAGAAGGATATACTGCAAATTCTCCATTAGTTATTCTTGACAAAGTAGAAGTAGTCGCGTTGCTTGATGAAACAATTGTGTTACTTGATGCAGTCGTTGTACATGTTGAGCTTACAATACTTTGCAGCTGCGGATCGGTATCAATAAAGAAATTAGCCCTGGCAACCTGTCCGTCGCTGTGGAAATACATACAACGATCATCTGTATAATCCATATAATTCATCCACATTTCAAGCGGTGTTCCTGTACATGTGCTGAGGTGTCCTTCGCCGGGACAACCGAAATTAGGGTCGTTTTGGAGAGGAGTATCATCAACAAAGTCATTGCCGCAGTGAGCATCACCCCAGATATGAACAAGCCCGAAACAATGACCAATCTCATGTGTTACCGTTCGTCCAAGATTGAAAGCAGCAAACAAATTATACTGTGACCCTCTTCCGAAAGCATTGGTGTGACACACCACTCCAAATTTTTCGGGGCTAATTCCCGGGTAGTAGGCAAAACCCAGCACACCACCGCTTAGATTGCACACCCAAATATTCAGAATATGTATTGGGTCAATGGCATCGTCACCGCCCCTGCTGCTGTACTTCATATTGTCGGTTACCGCAAATGATTTGATCCTGGTTTGCCTGTGAACAGTTTGAACCAGGCAGAATTTCAAATTCATATCACCTTTTACTGCTCCATAGCCCGCATCATAATTGTTGTAATCACGATTGGTAGCCGTGAAATCTTCATTTAATACATCAATCTGCGATTGTACCTGAGCATCAGAAATATTCTGGTCAGGAGAAGAATACAAGACATGAACAGCAACAGGGATAGTTATCGTGGTCGGTTTCCCTCTCTGTTTGTCCAATTTGCGGACGTAATTCTCAAAACTTTTTTCTTTTTCCCTGACTTTGCGGGCAAATTGGGGATCGTTTCTCATTTGCTCCTGGATAACTTGGTAAGAAGCGCAGGTTCGTTGAGCAAATATCTTTCCGGTGGTAAATAAAAATAAGGTGGTTGCAGCGAGTACAATTTTTCTCATGTGTTAGCATTTAGCTAATTAAGTTAAAGAATTCTCATCGATCTAAAAAAACAATTTAGACAATTCTTCAACTTACACCTTCAACCATAACTGACTTATTAATCTTTAGGATTAGCCCCTGTAATACTTTGCCAGGGCCAGCTTCAGTGAATGTAGATGCTCCGTCTGCAACCATCGCTTGTACACTTTGTGTCCATCGTACAGGGTTTGTTAATTGATCGATTAAATTTTGCTTGATCTCTTCTCCATCCATTACAGCTTTTGCAATTGCATTTTGATAAACCGGACAAACAGGAGTATGAAACCTTGTGGATTCAATAGCTGCTTGCAACTCTTCACGAGCCGGTTTCATTAAAGGAGAATGAAATGCGCCTCCTACGGGAAGTACCATTGCTCTTTTAGCGCCTCCGGCTTTCATCCGTTCGCAAGCAATTTCAATTCCGCGTAGCGATCCGCTTATTGCCAACTGGCCCGGGCAATTATAATTTGCCGCAACAACCACTTCATTTGTTTCTTTTTGCACCTGATCACAAATAGATTCCACCTTTTCGTCACTCAATCCAAGTATGGCAGCCATGGTTGATGGATTTAGTTCACAGGCTTTTTGCATGGCTTGTGCACGAATAGAAACCAGCTTCAAAGCATCTTCGAAACTTAAGGTACCGTTTACGACCAGTGCGGAAAATTCTCCCAGTGAATGTCCGGCCACCATATCGGGCCTTGCATTCTCAATACTTCTGTATGCAATAATGGAATGGAGAAAAACGGCTGGTTGCGTTACCTTAGTCTGTTTCAGATCATCTTCAGTGCCTCGAAACATAATATCTGAAATCCGAAAGCCCAAAATATCATTTGCCTGTTCAAATAATTTTTTTGAAAAAGCGCTGTTCTCATAATGCTCCAATCCCATACCGGGAAATTGTGAACCCTGACCCGGAAAAACATATGCATGCTTCATGAAGAAGTTATTCGTTTATTTGTTTATTGGTTCTTCGAGAATAAGATTTCCTTTATTTACAAGCCGCAACTTACAAATAAACAAATAAACAAGTAAACCAATAAAAAATCTGGATTTAATAAAGCTTTGCAGAAATTAATTTTAAAAACTCACTGCGTGTAGCATTCTTCATAAACTCACCGTCAAAAGCAGATGTTGTTGTCACTGAATTTTGTTTTTGCACTCCGCGCATCATCATGCACAAATGTTGGGCTTCAATGACCACAGCCACGCCTAAAGGATTGAGCGTTTCTTTTATGGCATTTAATATCTGTGTGGTTAATCGTTCTTGCACCTGCAAGCGGCGGGAATACACATCAACAACTCTGGCAATTTTGCTTAACCCTGTTATCCAACCATTGGGTATATATGCCACGTGGGCCTTGCCGAAAAATGGTAGAATATGATGCTCGCACATGCTATACAATTCAATATCTTTTACCAGGATCATCTCACTCATTTCCTCATGAAACTTAGCAGAGTTAAGAATGGCCTTTGCATCCATATTATATCCCTGCATCATAAATTGCATGGCCTTTGCTAATCGTTCAGGAGTTTTTAACAAACCCTCTCTTTCAGGATTTTCGCCAAGCAACGCTAATGCTTCCCTATAGCTCTCAATTAATCCCGAAGTGATTTTGTCTTCATATTGCTCTGTTCTTTTGTATGCCATAGATTTGAATTGTTACATTGTTGAATTGTTATATTGCTTTATAATTAAATTGTCGATTATCTTTTGCTTCAACCAAACAATAGCCTTAAGCTAACTTTCTCAAACCGGATACTCTACAAAATTCCTTGGTGTTTCATACAATCTTACCTGCACATCAAACTTACTATCAATATGGGGTCTTAGTAATTTATAGATTACTATAACAATATTTTCGGCTGTGGGGTTCAAATCCTTAAACTCTATGGTATCAAGATTAAGATTTTTATGGTCAAATTTTTGAACAACCTCCCTCTTAATAAGATTAGATAAGGATTTGAGATCGATCACATAACCTGTTTCTTTATCCGGCTCGCCCGTTACTTTTACTTCCATTTCATAATTATGCCCATGATAATTAGGCAAAGCGCATTTGCCAAAGACCTTTTCATTTTGAGCATCATCCCACGCAGCATTGTATAAACGATGGGCCGCATTAAAATGTTCTTTTCTAAAAACTGACACCCTTTCACTCATGATTTCAAATTACGAAATTAATATTTAGCCCCTTTTGGACTTTCCTGAAATGACATATATTTTATTAAAACGTGAAAAATAAAAAACAGTTGGCTTAAATCATCATCTTATTTTTCACCAAAATATTCTACATAAATTCTTGGAGTTTCATACAACTTAACACAATGCAATTGTACTCCGCTGGGTAGTAGTGGTCGAAGTTGATCCCAAATACCAATGGCCAGGTTTTCCGAGCTGCACATTTTTCCTTTCATAAAGTCAACATCAAGGTTCAGATTTTTATGATCAAGTTTTTCAATCACATGCTCTTTAATGATTACGCTTAATTTTTTTACGTCAAACAAAAAACCGGTATCAGCATCAGGCTCGCCTTTTACCGTGATATAGAGATCATAGTTATGGCCGTGCCAGTTATCATTAGCACATTTACCAAATATAACATCATTCTTTTCTTTGCTCCATGCGGGGTTATAAAGTTTATGAGCCGCATTAAAATGTTCCATTCTTGTCAGGTAGATCATAAAAACTAAGGGGCAAAGGTAAGAACAAATGAAGTCATGATATATAATGAATCAATAACTTTGAGTCCTTTTCTGGCGATATGAATATTTTATTAACCGCAGCAACAGCAAAAGAAATAGAACCTTTTTTTGAGTATTACCGTAATACAAAAAGGTCTCAGAATATTGAAATACTTATCACAGGCGTTGGACTTATTGCCGCCACCTATCATCTTTTAAAACAAATAAACTTAAAGAAGCCCGACCTAGTGATCCAGGCGGGTGTTGCCGGTTGTTTTAACAAAAAGATTTCTTTGGGCACAGTGGTTGTTGTAAAAAAAGAAACCATAGCTGACCAAAGCGTGGTGGAATTAAAGAAGCTAAGAACTCTTTTTGATCTGGAAGTTGTGCCCCATGATCAATTTCCTTTTACAAAGGGATGGCTGGAAAATAATCACAGAATTCTAGAGCGCAGTGAGCTGAAAAAAGTAAAAGCTATTTCGGTAAATGAAATAACTACATCAAAGCAAAAAATAAAATTTTATAAGGACGCTTTTAAACCACTCATTGAATCGATGGAAGGGGCCGCTTTGCACTATACTTGTTTGATGGAAAAGATCCCTTTTATTCAGTTGCGAAGCGTTTCAAATTATATAGCTGAAAGAGATAAGAAGAAATGGGATATGAAAACATCAATCATCAACTTGAATAAAGAATTGATAAAACTGGTTGAGATGGTAAATAAAGAATTTCGAATAAAAGAATCCAGGATAGAAGAATAATACAAACATAAATTATAAACTTTTGAAACTATCACTTGGTTTTTCTCCCTGCCCTAATGATACTTTTATTTTTGACGCACTCGTCAATAAAAAAATAGATACGGAAGGTTTGGATTTTGATGCAGTGCTTGAAGATGTAGAAACACTTAATCAATGGGCCTTGCAAGGCAAGCTTGATTTAACTAAACTCAGTTTTCCTGCTTTTTTCCAATCTATCAGTACATATACTTTACTGAATTCAGGAAGTGCATTAGGAAAGGGGGTGGGACCATTGTTAATATCAAAAAAAAATATCCCGCTACCTGATGTAGAGTCATATCCAACTTACGATATTGAACAAGCAACGATTGCAATTCCGGGGGAAAACACAACAGCAAACCTTCTTTTAAGCTTTGCTTTTCCAAATGCTAAGAAAAAGATTCCTATGATCTTCTCAGAAATTGAAAATGCTGTGCTCACAAATAAAACCGATCTGGGCGTTATTATTCATGAAAACCGTTTTACTTATCAGCAAAGAGGCCTTCATAAACTGGTCGATTTGGGTGAATACTGGGAGCAAAAAATTAAAACACCTATTCCGTTGGGTGCAATTGCCATAAAAAGAGAAATTAAAAAAAGCATATCAGAAAAAATAGATAAACTGATCAAGCAAAGTCTTGAATATGCTTATGCCAACTATCCGTTGATCACTGAATTTGTAAAAGAACATTCACAGGAAATGAGTGAGGATGTAATGCGCCAGCATATTGAATTATACGTAAATAATTATTCACTTGACCTGGGGGATGAGGGCAAAAAAGCTATTGAAACTCTTTACCAGGTTTTTAGATCCCAACTTATGGTTTCTGAACAAGCTAATTCAGGAAACCATTTATTTCTTTCTTAAATTTTTTCACCGATCAGGCTGGATGAAGCAGACTTTTTCTTGATTAAACTAGCTTTTTAGAATATACTGCTGTAAGTCGTTATAAATTTTAATTTTTTTTGAATAAACTTTATCTCTGAATCGCTTTACTTGTTTTATTCCTTGAATCGCATTTGTAAGAAAAATTCCATCTGCATTTTCCAAATCTTTTACTTCACATGGTTTTTCTTGCACCTTGTATCTTGTGCCTTGAGCACATTGCATCAAATATCTTCTCATCACGCCTGCTATACAACCTTCACTCAATGGCGGTGTCGATATCATTTCATCCTTTACCCAAAACAGGTTGGCAATAGTTGAGTCGCAAATTCGTTCGTAAGTATTCAGCAGCAAACAGTCGTTCAGTTTATTTTCTTTCACAAATCGAGCGGCCATTACGTAAGGTAAATGACTGGCAGATTTAATATTTGCAAAAGCATCACAGCTTTTTCTAGCAAAAGGGAAAACATCTATGATCAATCCCCCCTCATCTAATTCATCCGTTTCATGCTTCAAAGGCGAACATTCTATGATATACTGAAACTTTTCGTCACTTTTGTACAAGCTGCCATTGCCTCTTGATATTGATAAACGGATACGTGCAAGTTCTTCGCAATTATTTTTCTGACACAGCTCAAGTATTTGCGTTTCTAAATTTTGTTGAGAAAAAAAAGCAGGGATATCAAATTTTAAAAGCGATAGGCTTTTATATAACCGTTCAAAATGCAGATCACCCAATATTATTTTTTTATTCTTTGCTTTCATGGTTTCGAATAAGCCGTCCCCATAGCGGTAAGAACGATTATCTGTTCTCACAAAAGCAAAACCTGAGCTTAAAATTTCGCCATTGACATTCACAAATTCCATTGTCTAAAAATAAAACAAAAAGCCTCCCGATAAATCGGAAGGCTTCATCATAATATGGAATATATTTAGTGAGGTTGCTCTACAATTCCAGCTTTTACAGCATACATTACCAGGCCTGCCATTGATTTTGTGCCGGTCTTTGTTTTTAATTTATCACGTATTGCTTCTACAGTACGGGGGCTAAGGTCAACAATATCGGCGATCTCCTTCGTGCTTTTTTCTTCGCACATAAGCTTGAGAATGATGATTTCTTTTTCGGTCAGTTGCACATCATGCGGTGTGTTTGAATCAACCGTTCTTTTTGTGCGAAGGCCGCTCAGCAAAGCCTTATTGGTAAGGTCGTTGAAAAAGAATTCCTGCTGATAACAGGTTTTTATAGCTTGATAGATCGTTTCTGAATCCGATTCTTTGGTGAGATAGGAATTAGCGCCGATCTCCATCATACGGCTGATCATAGAATGATCATTGTGCATGGAAAGCATGATCACTTTAATACCGGGGTATAATCTTTTGATCTCAGGCAAGGTGGTCAGTCCATCCATGATAGGCATTTGAATATCTAGTAAAACTACATCAGGTTGGATATGCTTGAGAAGGTTGAGTAGCTGCATACCATTTTCCGCTTCGGCTACCATCTGTATATCCTTGCGGGCCGATAATGAAGTCTTTACTCCTGTGCGGAAAAGAGCATGGTCATCGGCAATAGCTACTTTAATTACGGTGTTTGGGTCGAGATTCTTCATGGGATATTAATTAACATGAAAACGAATAAATAGTTGTTTTTATTGTTGCTTTTGCGGTGCAAGTTGAAAAAATCCTGTTGAATGTGCTATAGTAGAACTACGTGATTTATGCTTTGTGGAAAGTACCGGACACATTATAAAAAGGAAAACTTACTAAGGAAAAAAAGAAGCTTTACGATAAATACAGTAAAAACCATAACGAAAAAATCGGTCAATACTGCTCTTGTCCACATTTGAATGTGAATATATTTTTGTTATCGAAAGTTGATTGATACGGAGAACTCGTCATATTCCCTACCGTCCAATGTCCTGAATACCGTCCAGAAAGTTTTTTAAACCCAATCCTTTGAAAAACTGACGACAGACCCTCAATCAACTTTCTCTTTTTTTGCTCCCCGTTTAAAAATCCAATAATAAAAAGGCCAAGGTAATTTAGATGATATTTTTAATTTGTCCCTATGAAGACGTCTGATCCTGATAAAACTTCTCTGTTTACCCTCTCGAATTTTTAAGCTGATTCCGCATTAATAACAATCTTCAATGATTAACGATTAGCTGCTCGTTGGACAAGAACATATATAAACCTATTTCAAGGCGAGACAAATAACTATTCACCGAGTCCGCTCATTCTTCTGAGTGTTCCAATTTTTTCCTCGCCGAGTCTCACGATTGGCCTTGTGTGTTAGCCGTGCCTGCCTGCCGGTAGGCAGGGACTCGGCGCTCAAATTTAAATTCTCCTTAAACAACTCTTCCACATTTTTTACTTCAAAAGCCGCATGTTTCCCGCTAATGTAAAATTTAGCTGAGCTATGATTATAGTGAATGGGGCTTTCAGCTAATTTCCACTTGCCGGAGCATGGATTATTATGGATGTAGGAAAGTTTTTGATTAACAAACTTCTCCGTTTCGCAGAACTTCCAGTCAAAAGAATCCTTCCATATCTCATGTTTTTTCCCTCGTTTTCTGTCCTTCTCTTCTACTGCTTTTTGCAATTCTTTGATCAATTCAATGTTTTCATTTTTTTCCAATCTGGCAATGAGCTCGTAAGCAATAAACTTTTTTCCATCTCCAATAATTTTATTTATGCTTTTTTATGTTTTATCAAATGAAATAAGTACATGCAGATGATTGGGCATAATTACATATCCTGTCACAAAATGATTTTTTGTTTTTAGGTAATCGAACCATTTATAAACAAGGTCATATCCGTTTGATAATTCAATTAAAGGCAACCATCGATAGCAGGTAAACGTGATGAAGTAAATACCTTGTTTATATGGAATTTCTCTGCGAACGGGCATGAGTAAAAATACAAATAACTATTCACCGAGTCCGCTCCGCGCAAAGCTCGGCTGGGAGACTCGGTGAGGAAAAAAATCGGAACTGCCTAAGACGTATATATACATTCTGTAGTTTTTCCCATTCCAGTTACTTTTTTTCCTATCTGCATAGACAAACGAACTGCTCAATGATCCACCTGCCCTAAGTATATTGATATAAACAGATCCTATTAAAACTAACTCATCATTTGTAAATGTATTACCATGATCCCCCTCCCCATGGCAATCGCTGTGATAGTTCTAGCTGTCTCCCGATTTTTTTCTCGTTCTTGAATCTCCTGATCAGCGTTTTCGCTTCTATACTTTTTCGCCGCATCAGGTTCTGCCCCTGATCTGGACGCTTCTATCCATTATTCATCTGTCGGCCCATCCGCGCCAACAGGGCTTCCTCAATTTTTTACCTCATCAGTATTTTTTTTCTAATTCCCAAAACGTACTGTCTATTTTATCAAATCTAATTAATCCTTGTGACTTACTCCAGTATACTTTTGTTATAAAATTGCTTCGCTGATGAAAATTGCCTAAGTAATCCTCAGAATTGATTACATACACATCAGTATATTGACCGAATGCTGTTTGCAAGGCTATTTGCTTTTCCCTGCTTAGGCTGTCAATTTTAATGGGACTAAGTCGATAAAATTCAGCGTCCTTCGCTGATAAATCTATTACTATCTCCGCTCGATCGTCCTTCGCTTTTTTTATTTCTAGGAATGTATTTTCTAGGTAACGATGAGTGTTATTTGGCGTATTGGAATCGGAGTGTTTGCAAAAAACCGATAAAACTTCGTACTCTATTCCATTTACAGTCTGAGCTTCCGGATATGCTGTTAATGTATCTTTTTTCAGAAGGAAAATCGTATCTACGTCACCTGTGTTGGATCTAAATACAAGAGTTTCACCTCCCTGATATGGCATCCATTCGTAATCTTCTTTTTTGAGTCGATTAAACTGCCCGCAAGACATCAAAAATGACGTACAAAGAAGAAACAAAATAAATTGTCGTTTCATAAACTAATTATGCACAGTTACAGTAATTCCTAAGTCTCGCCAATATTTAATTAAATCGTCTAACCATGTATCTACACTGTGACCGCCTCTGCCACCGGTATGATGTTTTCTTATAGTTATGTCAGACGTGCCTTTTATTTGGTCTAATTCAGAACGCCCAGCTATATTCAAAACAGTAATTAACCACCCTAATACGCCACCTCTCGAAGCTACTCTATCACTTTGGGTGGAAAACTGTCTCCCTCTTACATTTGATGGATGAGTAAATCCTTCTGGTTGATGTGGAGATAAGTAATCAACAAATTCTACTCTGCTTCCGTATTTTGAAACTTTTGCTAATGCAGTAGCAATACCTGCAGCGTATGCTGCACCTTGACTATGACCAACTATTTTTATTGTCTCTCCCTCTTTTAAAGTTATTTCCCCTGATTCAAGCTTTTCAATCAGTTCTTCTCCTGCTTTTTCCCCTTCTTTAAATCTCGCACTTGCAGTTGCCCTGGGTGTAAAAGAGCCGTTTGTATAATAGGCATTTTTGTCATTATATGCCTTCTCATAGGCTCTATCCACACCATCCCAATAACTGAAAGTCTCTCCATTATTTTTAGGACCATCCCTATAAAAATGTCTATCCGGGTTGTATGGTTTGTATAATGGATTGCGTTCCATGCCATCGTCGTCATGGTTATGACGCTTTACGTATGGATCTTGTTGACCCGCTTCCCACTGATGCAACATAAACCCATTTGCAAAAATGAAAAGATTACCGTCTAATTCGATAATGTTAACGGGACAATTCCCTCCATAATTATAGGGGGTAAGTCCATAGTATCTCTCCGAGTATTTGTCAACAACATGCCATCGCCCAATCTGATTATCGTACATCCTTGCGCCGTAATCTAACCATTCAAGGCCAGACCCATCAGAGAACTCTTGTCGTTGCTCTTCTTTACCATTAAATTTTTTATGATTAGGAGGTTCTCCAAAGTTGAGTGCTTTAGATGAGATGCCGGACATCACAAGTCCGAACGGATAATAATGCGTTTCATCAACCAACGGGCCTCGAATATGGGTTACCTGTAAATTGTCAAAGAACACATCAATGTTGGGTGTTTCATTGCTTACGTAAATATACAAATAACCACTTTTATTAATTGGCTTATCGGTAAATGAATGCGTCTTAAATTGCTGGTCATCGCCTACCTGGTCAAAGCCACTGTAGCCATTTGCTATAATATTACCATTTGCATCTTTTGCAATTTTAAACTGCTCATCCAGCAATATCCAGCTTACATAAGCTTTTGGTTTGGATGTGGTGTATGTTTGGTTGTACAAAAAACTATTGGCCGCATTAGTGCTTAAGCCATTATTGTTCAATTCTGCCGCCGTAGCCTTTCCTCCTGACACTCCTGCAACACTATTAGCTAAAGCATTTGCTAATTCATTTAATGGGTTAGGAGGTTGTATTGACGCTCCATTTAAGCGATACCAGCTACTCACTCTTAAATTAAATTTATCTCCGGCCATTACTTTCAAAACTATTGCTGGCCCTATTTTATTTCCATCACCTCTAACCTTGGCTACTTTATAATTAGGGTCCAAATAAGGATCGTAAGGATAGCCTGAGGGCTTATCGATTCTTGTTGTATTGAGATTAGAATAAATGGCTTCCTCTGTTGTTGCGCTATTTGATTCCATAGTAGCCGCAGGATAAGCGTCTGTTCTTTGTTCGTCTGTTAACACCATTCTTATATTACCAAGATGATCTTTTATAAAATAGTCATAATAAAACTGATTATTTTCCAATCGTATTCTGCCTTCTTCATGGCTGATGAATTGCAAAACATCATTTTCATAAACTGCCCCTGCAATGTACAGTGTTACCTTACCTGGCGGAACACCACCTACGTACACTTCCTTTTGGATCTTATTTCCGGCTGCATCGTATTTATAAATAATGGCGTTGGTAACATCACTCTTATCTCGTATGGTGATTCCCTCCGGTAAATTCAGGTAATTATAATTGATCCAGTCTATTTTTTTATTCCGGTCGTACAACAGGTTGCCATTGGCACCGTAGCCATAATCATCACTCGTTCCATTATTGCCATCATGAAAATCTCCAAGCTTGGTATCAAGGTCGCTTACCGCATCTGTAACTTTAGCCAGTTTATTGCTATTAGCTTGATAGGTGTAACTTAATTGATCTATTGCAGAAGGACCTGTGATCTTCAGTCCCTGTTGATTCATGGAAAGAATATTTCCGTTCATATCGTAACTAAGGTTGTTAACACTAAAATTTATGCCCGCATCATTATTGAAGCTGCCATTGGTATATTGCTTAAAATTCGCATCAGTCAGCCGGTTGGCCGCGTCGTAAGTAAAATCATATTTTCGTTTTTCTCCGTCGCCTTTGCTTTTCCATACCATGCCTTCAATATTGCCGTTATACTGTGGATAGTTGTAAGCCTGGTTGCCAATAATGCCATTATTCGCCTTGTCGTAACCAAGATCAAAGCCAAACCAATTGTTGTTATTGGCGTCTTTTGCATAGTCGCGATTTGCACCCAATAGCCATCCGCGAATATTGTAATCATAGTTAAGTGTTTCAAGCGGGCCACCTCCGACACTTCCTGTAGGTGACAGAATCTTTTTTTTCAACTGACCTAACGCATCATATTCATTTTGTGCAATTGTTTTATAAGAAGACATGCTGTTGCCATTGACCAGCGTGTTGCTGAGCTTCTTTTCAGTTTTGGTCAGTCGGCCTAAATCATCGTAAGTAAATTGGGTGACTACGATGCTCGTTTGAGGATGAGCTCCTGCTATTTCTGTTTTATTAATTGTTACCAGCGGCTGACCGGCCCAATTATATTGGGTAGTGCTTATATCTATCCGGCCGGCATAGTTGGAGCTCTGTACTTGTATCAACCTGGCTTTATCATCATAAAAGTTCACCGTGTATAAATAAATCGTGGTTCCAAATGTCCCAAGCACTTTCATTCGGGTTCCCGTTACCAGCCCTTTTAACCGAGATGATGGCGCGTTTGCTTGTGGGTACGGCCAGGTATTGGAAGGTGTTTGGAAATAAACATCATAACTATTGTTATAGTTTGCGCTTAAGCCTGTTGAATATTGATTCAGCCAAGTATAATCATTATAAAAAGTGTGGGTCAGTTCATCGTAGGTTTGGCCTGACAGCTCAGGATAGGTTGTACTGTAGTATGCTTGTCCCTGATGATAAACCCGATCTTGGGTATTATTCCACAGACCTGTTGAAGTTGGCCGGTTTAATTCATCGTACTGTGAATACATCCACTTGTTCTGTGAGCGCATATTTGCATCCTGGGTAAGCACCAGTCTGTCTCTTGCATCATATACCATCCATACCTCACCGGCTCCCGGTACTTTTTTTATGATCATCCTGTTGCGCTGATCATATTCATAGCGAAAACAAAGTTCGTCCATCACCTGTTGAGTCATCACCCAGTTACTCCATATTGCAGGAATGGCTTTTGGAGGAATGACACATCGAAGATTGCCAAGATCATCATACACATAAAAAGTAAGCAGCCATTCTGTTGTATTGTAAACCGATTTTAATACTGTTTTTCCTTCTTTGTCGATGTAGTCAAATGTGAAATTATTATTTTCATCAAATGTTGTATTTCTGTAAAGTTGTGCCGGCCCATAAATACCATCCACATACGGCAAGCTGCCAGGAGCACTATTGATTTTCCAAATCTTTACACTGGTTTCATACTGATCGTTAGACATATATTCGTAGCGAACTCCTTTTCCCATTCCCACCCAATTAATGCCCGGCGCCATTTGCTTTTCTACCCTGTTTAAAGGCGAGGGTTCATAATTAGTTTGTGCGTAAAAATTGTTTTCCCCCTGCCCTGAAATAGGGCTATTTGTACCCGTATAAAAACTATTTTGGTCAACGAAGGCATTATCCTTATAAAGGCCGTCTGAACTGCCAGCTGCATAAGGCAGGTATTTTTTCACTTCTCTCCCGAAATTATCATATTCAAAAGGCTTGACAATATCACTGTTACCAGCGCTGCTCAAAGAGCCTTTTTTAATTACTGATTGTTCTGGTCTGCCCAAGCCATCAAAATAAGTGGTGGATTGTTTTACATCACTAAGAGGTTTTGTAATTAAATTATTCTGATCAGTCTCTGGTGCAGTTGCTTCCCAGGTACGAATAAAGTTGCGTGTATCGTAAACGGTTGGAGTAGATGGCTGCACGGTAAGGTTCACCGTGAGGTTAATGATGCCGGTATAGGTACTGTAACCTTCGGCTACTATGTAATACGTGCCTGCAGCAAGAGAAGTGATGGAACCGTTGGGAATAGAAATTGACGCAGTGAGTCCTGAGCAAACCGGTCCATTATCGTCGTCAAACGTTATTAATCCGCCACTACCATCTAACAAATGCAAATAGGTATCAAACGCCGATGAACAGGTGGAGATGCTGATTTGAGTATTTCCTTGAACAGTGAACCTGTAAAAAATATCCGGACTGGGCTGGCCATAATCATTACCGTAGCTGCTGTTATTTCTGCTGTCACTATAGCTGTAAGTGCCTTCACCGTATGTACCCATTACAATAGGATTACTCATATTGTTTCCCTGCGCATGGGAACGCATTGGTAAAAGCGACATCACTATAATGAGCAATAGTGAGATAAATAAATGCAGGCTTTTTTTTATAACGCCGATCAGATTTATAGCGTTCATATAATCATTTATCTTGGGTGAATGGATATGATTTGCCACTGTTGAATGTCTTGCGCTAATTGTTAGTAATAAGGTGTCTTTTCTTTTGCAGATACAATTCATACTGGGTCGCGGTAAGAATGACTCTGTATAAACTATCTCTTGTGCCTTCGATTCTTTGCAGGTCCCTGCCTACAACGACCCTGTCTTGTGAGCTACCTCTTGCCATTGTTTTTTGCTTATATAAGTCTATATTGACCTGGAAAATCTTTGCCCTTTGCTGGTTATCTAATCCAAGTGTGTCCTTCATCTTATCAGCTATATGATGAGCCAGTTTTGCAGCGGAAGTGTTCTGTTCCTGGGCTTTTAAGTGATTTATTGCAAAAACAAAAAGTAGTATGACGATTATTTTTTTCATAAAAATTTTTTTTTAATAAGGGCATGGGTAATAAGAATATTCTGAATAATCCTGTGACCAGCTTCCATCGGAAAACTCGTAATGATAAACACACTCATACATTCCTGTCCCATAATCATAATAAGACCCTGTATTCACTCGGTAGCCGTATTCACATTGTCCATTTATACAAGCGTATCCTTCACCTTGAGCAGCGCAGATGGAATAGTCGCAGGGAAGCGGACAAGCAGAAGTATTGTAACCGTTGTCAACCCAACGCAATTGGTTGTTTGTGGCGCTATTGGGATTGTTATCTCTTTCTTCTCTTTCCTGATAACCAGTATTGTTCCCGCTGCCATCTATGACACAACGGTAATTACCGGTTGATTGCCACAGTGGTGTTGTATTGACGGTGCAGTTTTCTTGCTGGCCCTTATAGTTGTAGCAGAATTTTTTTAAGATGCTTTTATTTTCATCTCTGATCAAAGAAAGCCTGCCAAATCCATCATATTCATAATATAATACTCTGTTGTTCACATCCGTTTGAGACGTCATTCCTATGAGAGGATCATAAGTATAGGTGATCATTTCTGCATTGGATGGATGAAGCTTGATGTCATCAAACCATACAGTACCCGCGCCATTATTGTCAATACGTATGTTCAATCTTGTAATGTTGGTTGGTACGGTATACTCGCCTTCTATATAAACCCATTTGTTAGTTTCATAAGCAGTAACGGAAGAAACATAAGTATAATAATTTTGCTCAGTGGCTGTTTTCATGAATAGAAAAATTTCCGCACTCGGTCCGGTGCTGTATACCCATCCTGAATACTTAAACTTTGTCGGATGCGTAAGTAAAAAGGTTAACCAGTCATTAGCATGAACGACCTTTTCACCTGGTCCTGCATTATCAATTCTTCCTGAGTATTTGCCTGTATGTTTTTTTGAATTATCGTAGGCGTCCAATCCACTACCATCCCATCCATTTTGTTCGAAGTCGTTAAAGAAGATTTCATTGCTTTTGGCATTGATAGCATTTGCTATAGGATAAGTTTTATTATAACCCCAAATGTATGATTGAGCAACACCATCCCTTCCGGTTATTTCCTGAACATTTCCATTTGTTGAATAACTGTAAGTTCTTAACAACTCCGGAGTATTTGAATAAACGGATGCTTCTTCCCTATCAAGCAAAAAAGTGTTTGCTCCAGAATTAAAGAATGCTTTATAAGTACTAGTGAGATTATTATTTCGGAATGTCTTTTTCTCTACGATTTTATCATAAATGAACTTATCCTGCCACATTGCTGTGGGTATCCATGCAGCATCAGGAGGATACAAATAAGTTGCTTTAATTAAATCTCCGTTACTAGATGTACTTTGTTCAGATTTAAGTTGCAGGTGAGTTTGTGTATCAAACTCATAATCGGTTATAGTTTGAATAAAGTCTCCAGAGTTTTGGGCATATAGCCTATCCGTCTTCTTGGTACATGCCCATCTGTCTGAAACGATTGTATAAGGCTGTGTGGCCATTGCTTGGGGGTAACAGGTCGTAACGAATATATTTCCCTGGTAACTGTAGGTTCTATGAAGCATATGTTGAGTAGCCGTACCTTTAATATCCTTGGTTAGCTGCTTTGTATATTCATAATTTTCTGAGCTCAATATTGTGCCTGAACTATTGAAATGTTTAAGGTCTTGTAGCAAGCCATTGGAAGTTCTTTTCACAGTTGGATATCCTTCAATTTGCGTTGGAAATCCTGTGGCCTCCTCTATTTGATTGATATAATAATATTCTGTTCTTCCGTTTTCTCCATTTTCCCCATTTATTTCCGTGACTCTGTCATAACCCACAATGCTTCCCGATCCTGACGTACCAAGTGGACTATTTATCCATGAGCGACCCATAATCGATACTAATAGGCCCGGAGACGAGACGTCACAATAAGCGGGCACATGATAGCGTGGATCTAACAAAAGGCTTCCGGTTGAATACTTCTCACCATTCTGAACTACTGTATAGTCATATCTTTTTATTTGCGGGGTAGCAGCAGCGCTCTCTTTAGTAATAATCCTTTTAATCCTCAGCCCACCGGCAGTTTTGGCATATACACCACTTGCATTTTGTGGAACTACCCTTGGTGGCATTCCAGTGGGAACAGGGCTATTATTTACAAAATCAGTTAAAGCAAAAGCATCACTGCTAAAATAATAGTAGTCGTGTGGTTCAAATTCAAATTCAGTACTGCCTCCGGTAGGATAAATAATCTTATTTAGAGTCCCGGAAGTCATAAACAAGGAATTGGGTTGTCTATCGGACTCTCCTAACGAATAGTAAGTATTATTATAGTAATAAGTGCCGTAGGGAATGCGGGAAGTATTGTTACTGGCACCATTGTAATAGCCCCAGAAATCCTGTGCTTTTGAGTATTTGGAAGGCAATGCATAAGATTCGTTATAAAATAATTGGTAATAAGGTTTGCAATCTTGCTGACTACACTCTCGCACTTTTTCGAGTTTCAACCTTTTATAGTTATACCTGTCCTCACCGGTGAATTGGGCATTAAAATATGTATATGATAATTCAAATTTTTTTATTGTAGCGCCAGTATTGTCCTGAACAATAATATTATCCAGTTTTTGAGGCCCATATTGTGACCAGTTCATAAAAAATGCCGGCCCCTGGATTAAATAGGGAAGATTTGATGTTAGAGTTGTTGCCGGGATCATATCATCCCTTAAAGACTTATTAAAGATTATCTTCCCCAGTGGGTGGCTTATTTCTTTTAAATAAACATGAAATGTAAACGTTTTGGCCGCCGTAGTTTGCGAAGGCGGCGCATAACAACTTCCTTGAGATCCTGGGTCAATAAGAAGATTTTGTTTAACTTCTGTTATGGAAATTCTGGCTGATCCGTACAGATAATTACTCTGGCTAACATTGGGTACTTTTGAATCGTAAATATAATTGACTTCTTCACCTAAAGGAGTAACAATCTTGTCCAGATACCATGCTGAAACTATTGTGTTATCTGCTGCTAAAGCGATTTCAGCCAATTGCGCACTGGAAGGGAACTGCACTGATTCAGGGCCTTCACCATAATGCGCACCTCCGGGCACAGTTTCCGTAATTTCTTTAGTTCCAAAATAAAAGACGTAACCATTCGAAGTCCTTATCTGCCATTTTTGATTAGCCTTATCATATTTAATTTCTATTTTTTCTGCATTTAAGGGAGTAGCCTGGATAAAATTCGCCGAAAGACTTTGGCCGCTTTCAAGAATAAAGCTTCCGCTTTTCCCTAAGAAATTAAAGTAAAATATATCAGGTTCGGGATCGATCGATCCGTTGCAAATGTCATTCTCCCATGTTCCTGAAGCCTCATTCTGATTATCAAAAGGGTACCCTTTGCTATAATAAGTTCCTAATGTGGAAAAACCATCGTTGCATGTCTGCATATCGTCCCCATGTCTCATTGTTCGGGTAACGACACCTCCAACATTCATGGTCCATCCAAGGCCCACCCAGCTTGCATCTTGTTCAACAGTGACACCGGAACCATGGTAGCTCAATTCTATTGGGATTTGAATATCACGGTAGCTGACGGTATATAGCGGTATGCTAATAAAGGGTACGCCAGTATATGTACTTACAGGAATGTTACCATACACGCCTAAGGCTGAAGCATCCGGAGATGGAGGAATGATCGTACTTGTTTGCTGGGCTATCGATCGGTAAAAGAAAAAATTGCCCGATAAAAAAAGAATAGCTGCGAAAATGGCTCCTCTTTTCATATTTTTAATTAATTAGATGATAGGTTACGTTTTATAATTTTATACTTTGTAGCAACCCCAGCTATTTTATAGAATACCCAATCCGAAAAACTAGGGGTTGTGCTTTTGGTACTTGTTGGTAACTCAAAAAATCCCATAACAACTGCACCTTTGTTTTCTTAAAAAATTTTGTTTTCACTGAGATGATTTTACTTAATCCCAAAAGTCCGCTCTGTTGCCACGCATTTAGATCATGCAATTGAGCAATGCGATTGAATGCAGCCTTGTGGTTCATTTCATATCCTCCACTTATCCAAAAACTGCCTTTCAATTTCCAATCAACATAACTGCGAACACCAGCACCTTGTGAGGAGAATTGAATGTTGTTCCAGCCTCGGCCAAGGCCAATTGAATAATTTGCCCCAATTCCTACTACACTTTTGTCATTTAACTTATAGCCAATAAAAAGGCCTATGTCAGTGTGAACGGGATAGTAATTTGTTGCTTTTTGCGTTTGAAAATTTGTTCCATACTCAAGTCGTTGAAGAAAGCTTTTTGTTTTTTGATTATTAGGCTTAAAACCTTCCGGCATAATGTCATCACTATTCCCTCCGCCAAATTTTGTGATCTTATTTTTTAGCTGATTTAACTGCGATTGTGCCTGCTGGATATTTTGCTGGAATTGCGCCTGGCCGTTTGGTCCGCCAGTTGAAATTTGTTGCTAAATTAAGTTGTTTACCTGCGCTCTTGTTTGTAATCCTGCGAGACTTGCGATATATGCCGGGTCATTCGGATCACCGGGCATTCTGAACAGTGAAGCCAAGATGCTGTTCTTTTTAATGAAATCTTGAAACAGCTTTGTCTTGCTCAACAGTTCAATGGCTTTCTTTTCAATTTTTTTCGGATCGCCTAGTATCTGTTTGTATTCCTTTATTTGCTCGCTATAGTAATAAACTTCTTTATTGAATTTCTTTAGCTCTTTTACCAATCCCAACCGTTCGAGCTGTTGTTTTAATTGTTCACGTCGTTCACAAATAAATTTTTTGATCTCCTCGGCCTGCTGCATTTTGTCTTCGAATGACTCAATTTTTGAGAGGGCATCTTTGATATTTTTTGTCGTCCCATTCTGATCTAAAAATTTGAAAGCCGTTTTTAAAGTATCTAAATGGGGAATATATTGGCGGGCAGTATTATGCAATACAGAAGTCGGGTTCTTTAATTGATCTTGTAAAGATTTGTATTTGGTTTCAATTTCTGCAAGCTTGGCCTTGGCGAGTAGCGAATCTTTTGTTTCGAGCTGTTTTCTGTAAATTTTCTCTTCCTGCTTTTGCAGTCGCTGCAAAGTCTTTTCAGACCTTGCGATGATCTTATCTTCCAACTTGCCTAATTTCTTTTCAACAACAACAGACCATTTTTGTGGATCAATCTTATTGAGTATTGAATCAAGGCGAGACTGTGAGTAAGATGTCACAGCGAACGAAAGAAGCAATATCAGCAGGGCGTTTGGTTTCAAGGATGAAAGGTTTGATGAACACCAAGCTAATACATAAAGACACCCCTTCTTAAAAATAATCACCAGTACCTTTTATTTAGGAATGAATAGTCTTTTTTCAGGAATGAGTAAGATATTATGGTTTCAGATTTCGCAGAAGATTGTCAACGTCCCCATTGTCTAGCTGATATGAAGCGTCACTGTCAGAAACAATTCCAACCGCATGTTTTAACAGATTTCGATATTGTTCGGCAATGGGTATTTTTTTGTCAAGGATATATGCGAATTCATTATCGAATTTGTCAGTGTGATCCAATGAAATAATAAATGACCGATGAACCTTGAAGAATATGGAATGCGGAAGATGCTTTTCAACCTCTTTAAATGGGTTTAACGCAAATAGTGTTTTGGTCGTAGTGATCACATGCACACATTTTTTTTCTGCTTGTATATAAAGGATATCTGCAAAATTGACCTTGTAATAACAGTCAATCGTTTTAAAAAATAAGTACGCACGCATGGTTAGTTGGGTTTGGTGCAGGTTAATGGTAAGTCGCGCGATCTTCGTTTTCTCAAAACTGAATAACCAAATCTTCATTTTATTTTGGAATATCCAATACCACTTTAAGGGAATAACAAAGAATTCACAGCTAAGATGAAATATTTTTGGTTGCCAAAAGCCGTTTTTTCACGGTGAAAATTTGTGAAAAATACTGTAGAAATAAGTTGAAAAAACTTTTCACCCCATGGTTATACACTTATTAATCCTCTAAGTTTTCTTCTAAAATCGCCGTAGCCACACCAACGATGGAAAAAACAAGAGTGTGCATCGGTTTGTTTCAAAGAGTATCCTACTAGTAAGTTTGTTGTGTGTGGACACAACAATTCTAAAACAAGTATACTAGGAATACACAACCAGGACACAGCAAATTCCATAAAAACAAACTGCCTGTAATTACATTAAAGTACAAAACGCGCAAAAAAAGACATTATACATTCAGTCTCACTTTTTGCGAGCATTATATTTCAAAACACTTCAAAACGCGCTGCTGTATTTGGTTTTGAGTTATCCCTCTCTTTACATTTGAGTGCATCAGGTAGGTCCTATACTAGTTGACGTGCACGGCCTGATGTTTAACAATATTCTTCATTTTAAAAACAATTTTTTATGGCCAGATATTCAAAAGGAATACTTGGAGCTTTTTCAGGAACTGTTGGCACGGTAGTCGGCAGCAAATGGAAAGGGATCGAGTATATGCGCAGTAAAAGCGGAAAGAAAAATTCCACACCAACCCCTGCGCAAGAAGTTCACAGAGCTAAATTTTCCCTTGTTGGAAAATTCATTCAGTCTATGAGCGGATTATTTCCTGTGACTTTTAAAGACTATGCAAATCAAATGACAGGTTCCAACTATGTCTTTTCGTACACCATGGAAAATGTGGTGACGGGCGATTATCCTGACCTAAAGCTGGACTACAACCTGGCACTTATTGCAAAAGGCAGTCTTCCAAATGCAGAAAAGCCATCTGCAGTAAAAGATGGCACAGGTGTAATAAAATTTAACTGGATGGATAACAGCGGAAGTGGGTTTGCAAAACCCAATGACAAGGCAATTATGGTTGCGTATTGTGAAGAGCTGAATCAATGCCAGTTTAAACTCGCCGGTGCAAACCGGGCAGCCGGAACAGACAGTTTAAATGTTCCTGCCTTCTCCGGAAAGCAAGTGCATACCTGGCTGGCTTTTATTTCAGAGACAGGTGAAGATGTCGCCACGAGTATTTACACGGGTGTGGTGACAGTGGATTGATGACAGTTTATAAAATCCGGATTGATTTCAGAAAGTAAAATTCCATTGCTGCGCCGGATGCAGGCCACGCTCTAACGGCAAAATGATAACTTAATAATAAGTTACAATAGGAAATCGCTGAATTCCCCACAGGTAAAATGGATCGAAGCTTATCTGCAGATCGATCGGATAACCAAACATGATTTCAAACAAAATTGTATGAATCATTTTTCAGCTAAAGCAGCCAGACTAGGAGGAACCATTTTTTCCATTTTCACATCCATTTGTTGGGTTGACATTCAAAAAACAATTGTGCTAAGTGCGGTAGGTACTGCGGTAAGTTTTGTTGTTACGGCACTTCTTCAAATGGCGTTAAAAAAACGGAAGAAATGAGTAATAAAAACCCCGCTTGCGCGGGGTTTTAGCCATTAGTTTATTGACTTGTATTATTAATTTGCAAATACCAACGAGGTCCAATTTCCGTGATTATGAGGTAAAAAAATTATGAAGGGCTCTGGCCTGGTGATGTCACACGTCATAAACTTTTGGTCATTACTACTACTGCTTAGCGACTAAGTTTTAACCAAAGGGCATGATGGCATAATTTAAAACCTTGTCTATGAAGAAAGTTCCACCTCGTATCATGTTGTATTCAAAAGATGTTGAAAATATTACGGGACTGAGCAGGCGCACGGCAAACAAAATATTGAATAAGATTAAAGCGCATTACCATAAAGGAGAAGATGATTTTATCACGATCACCGAGTTCTGTAGCTATTATAGAATTGACGAGGCATTAGTAAAACCGTTTCTGGTTGATTAATATCATAGCTCCGCAATTAGTTCTATTGATAACCATAAAAGCCGATTTTATGCGAAAATTCCTTTACGTATCACCATTAGGAACCCAGTGGAAGGTTCATTGGCAGCACGACGAATACGGTAAGGTATTCGTTACCAAAGAAGAGGCGATCAGACACGCCAAAAAAATCGTATCGCAATTGGCGGAAGGGCAGATATCATCCATAAGGGTACAAAAAGCCGATGGTACATTTCAAGATGAATGGACATACGGCAATGACCCTTATCCACCCGCAGAATAAAACATTGATGAATCAGGGAAAAAGGATGGTGACGGCTGGCCGATTTAAAACAAAGCCTTAACCTTTGAATTTAGAATAGTCATTGGAAAGGTTATGGTTAATGGTTTTGGAATTTCTGATACAAATTTGCTCTTTACTTATACTCTGAAAATGGGAAAAAAAACATTTTTTTATGTGATTTTTCGGAAAAAATTTCTGAAAAATGACAGTAGCTTGAACTTACAACTTGAATGTGTTTGAAAGATATACTAGCTATAATAGAGATCAGAGAACTAAACGCCATTATTCTTTTTCTTCTTGGCTCGATAGTTTTATTTGTTATTACCAAAAAGATGTTTGACAAGAAAACTATACCTTATTTAAAATTGATTCCCATATACATTTTTTTAATTGTTCTTCAAGTTGCCTTTGCCAGCTATTTCATATTCACAAAAACAACTCTTAGAGGAAAAGAAAGTCCTATCAACATTTCAGCGTATGTTTTTACAATCCTGGAATACTTAATATTTGCCACGCTGCTTTCTAAGTTTATTAAACTAGACTTTGTAAAAAAATATTTAATCTTTTCGTGTATTCCCTTCACAGTTCTTTCCATCATTATATGGCACTCAAATAATCGGTATAGAACGGCAATGTCAATTATAACAACAATCGAAAGCCTTTCGCTTATCCCATTTTGTCTATATTATTTCGTTGAGTTATTGAATAATCCGAGATTTTTAAAATTAACTGACGAACCGTCTTTTTGGATTACCACAGGGATTTTATTTTTATTTATTTGTATAACCCCATTTTATGCGGTTTTTGATTTGTTTAAAAATATACCGGAAATGCAATTAATTGATTTTTTTGGATATGATCTGCTAGTTTTATTTTTAGCCAAAGCAAGTTTCACAAAAATCAAAAAAACGAATGGCTAGCCTTATAATTTTTATAACTTTTATCCTGTTACTATTAACTTGTTTTATTATGAGTATTTTGTTTATTTATCAAAAAAAACAAATTGCGCATTCTGAAACTATAGAAAAATTAAAACTCGAGCATGAGAAAAATATTTTAAATATTCATCTTGAGATACAAGAACAAACGTTCCAACATATTTCCAGAGAGATTCATGATAACATCAGTCTTTCCCTTACTCTTGCCAAGCTAAATTTAAATACACTCGACTGGAATAATTTGGCAAAAGCAAAATCCCAAACTGATTCATCTTTAGAACAAATAAGCAAAGCGCTTACTGATTTAAGTGATATTTCTAAAAGTTTAAATTCTGAGTTGATTATTAACCAAGGATTGATTCAAGCTGTAGAGAAAGAAACTGATAAACTCCAGCAAATGAATTTGTTTAAATTGAATTACAAAATAACCGGTACCCCTGTGTTTTTGGATTCTCAAAAAGAGCTAGTTATTTTCAGGATAATACAGGAAGCATTTAATAATATCATTAAGCATGCAAAAGCAACTTCAGTTGAGCTGGAATTGCATTATAACCACGATCATGTTAAGATTTTAATCGCTGATAATGGAAAAGGATTTTGTAAAGAATCAGTCGAAAAAAATAAGAGCAAAGGGTCAACAGCGGGTCTGAACAATATGCAAAAAAGAGCATCGCTATTTAATGGACGAACAATTATTGACAGTGCTATAGGCGCGGGGACAACTATTCTTATAACTATTCCTTATTGATATTACATGCAAAATGATAAATACATAAAAGTCGCTTTAGCAGACGATCATGTTCTTTTAAGAAATGCCCTTGCATCACTGATCGACGGTTTTGAAGGCTGCAAGGTCATTCACCAAGCTAATAATGGAAGAGAGCTGATTGAATATTTTAAAAATGGAGCAATTCCGGATGTTGTTGTGCTGGATCTTAGCATGCCTGAAATGGACGGGTACGAAACTGCCAAATTCATTCAAAAACATTTTCCCGAAGTGCACATATTGATGTTAACCATGTATGATTCAGAATTGTCGCTGATCCGGTTGCTGCAAGCAGGGGCAAAGGGTTTTTTAAAAAAAGACATTCATCCATCGGAATTGAAATTTGCCATTCAATCTGTGATGAAGGCCGGCTACTATTATTCCAATCATACTACGGACAAACTTGCAAATCTTTTCCGGTCTGGTAATGAGAAAAAAAATCCTTTGCAAAATGCTATGCTAACGGATCAAGAATTACAGTTCCTAAGGCTGGCATGCTCCGATCTTACTTATAAGGAAATTGCGCAAAAAATGACGTTGAATCCTCGCGCAGTAGATAATCTAAGAGATCAGCTATTTACGAAATTTGATGTAAAAAGCAGAGTAGGCTTGGCCATGGTAGCGATAAAAAATGGGGTGGTTACCTTTTGAGTAATTATATTTTCTCAGCAATTAGATAAGCTCTCGGTTCTCCGATCGCAAATTTCTTTTTACCGGGGATGCTCCATGTCTCTTTCAGCAAAAAACCGGCTTTTTTCAGCATAGATTCAATTTCATTAAGAGAATAAATATAATCTATAGCTGCTTTGATTTCCTGAAGACCATTGGGCGTAACAATGGTCACTTCCGTTTCTATACGCGAAGGGCTGAAGAAAATTTTACTATCACTCAAATATTTTAACCCTTTTACCTCGGACCAAGATTTGTTTGTAAAATTTTTGAAAACAATTTCTGCAATTGTCCAAGTATTCGAAATAAAAAGTCCTCCTTTTTTTGTGTGTGATGCAATCGTTGAAAATAATTTTTCAATGTCTTGCTCATTAAAAAAAGAAAGATTATTACCAAGGCATAAAACCAAGTCGTATGTTTCTACAGGTCTAAATTCTATCACATTTGCCTGAATGCAGCTTACCAGTAAATTTTCTTTTTCTGCAATTTCTTTCACCTCATAAACATAATCTGCAAGATTATCGACTGCTGTTACTTCGATTCCCTTTCTTGCTAAAGCCAGAGCATGGCGCCCGTAACCGCACATGAGATCAAGCACTTTGCTTCCCGACCGAAGCCCGGCTGTTTCCATAACAAAATCTATTTCGGCCTTTGTAAGTCCTTCCGGAATAAGGCCTCGCCAAATTTGTTTATAATAGCCGTCAAAAAAAATATTATTGATATTTTCAGCCTTGCTGGATTGCATGAAATATATTGTGAGTAAAGATCTTTTTATTCAAGCAGTTTATTTCTCATGGCATACATAACAAGACCGGCAATGGTTTTGGCGCCCACTTTTTGTTTCATGTTTTGCCTGATAGTTTCAATCGTACGCGGGCTAAGGAACACTTCTTTAGAAATTTCCTCAGTGGTCTTATCCTCTGCTATCAGTTTTAGAATCTTTATTTCCTTCTCGGAAAATTTTACCGGATTGGGGTAAAACTGCCTGATGGTTTTTTTATGTTGCAGTTTTAGTAGCACCGCTTTATTCACGAGGTCATTAAAATAAAAATCATCATTCATACAAGTAATAATGGCTTGGTAGATCTCTTCCGGGTCGGTTGTTTTGGTGAGATAGGCATTGGCTCCCATTTCCATCATCTTGGTGATCATTTCCTGGTCATCGTACATGGTGAGCACAATGATCTTTACGTCTTCATATTCTTTACGTATCATGCCAATGGCGTTAATGCCATCCACTTCGGGCATACGAATATCCATTAATAAAACATCGGGCTGTTTGATCTGTAATTTGTGCATCAGGTCCTTGCCGTCTTCGGCTTCCCAAAGGATCTTAAGGTATTCCCTATCCTTTAGGGCCATCTTAATGCCATCACGAAATATTTTATGGTCGTCGGCAATGGCAACACGGATTTGTTGGGCAGTCATAGCTTGGCTATTCATTGAATTTAATGGGTAAAGCAAGATGAATAACGAAAATAGTCGTTTTCAGTTGTCCTGGTATTATTATTTTTTTAAACTTGGTTTTCAAACCGTTAGTTCCTTACTGAAATTTGATCAACGTGTTATTGCGCAAAATTCGACGTAATATTACTAAGAATAATTTTAGCAACCTACGATGTGGAAAGTAAAAACCGAATAAATAAAATCAGGCATTAATGCTCTTGCGAGGGGATATATCAGCGCCTATTTTTGATTACAAGTTGATTGACGAGGATAGGCCCTCAGTCATCCAATGTCCTAAAACCGTCCATAACTTAATTTCTACTATCCTTTGAAGACCATTGCCAAATTCCATGTCAATCAACTTATTTTTTAGTACGCCTTGCATATAGATTCTAAGCCTCTTATTCACACCTGTTGATAACCCAGAGAAAAAGGTAAATTTTCTGGGATTTTTTATTGTTTTTAC